>VGHJ01000001.1 GCA_016868295.1 Betaproteobacteria bacterium
TCGAAGACCTTGAGCGCCATCGTGCCGCCGGGGAACAGCACGGCGTTGAGCGGAAACAGGAGCAGGGTCTGCGCGGCGGCGACTTCGCGCCGCTGCGGGAAGGGAAGGATGGCCAAGCGTCTCTTTCGCTATTGACGGGTCCGGCCGGCGTCCTCGAGCAACTTCGCCGCGGCAAGGCCGTTGGCCAGCCCGAATAGTAGCGCAGCCAGGGCGAAGAACGGCACGATGGCAATCAATCCGTCGTGCGGCACCAGCCACAGACGCGCCACGGCAAGCTGGCCAGCGATGTGGGCGAAGGCGGCGACGAGGCTCTGGCTGACCGGGCCGAACCAGCGCGCCGGCAGGTGCATGGCGAGGCCGAGCGCGGCGAGGCTGGCCAGCGCCCCGGCGAGGCTGAGGAAGAAGCCCGGCGCGAGGAACTGGCCGAGCAGCAGGCTGCCCGCCACCACGCGCAGCAGCGACACCCACACCGCGTCGCGCCAGCCGTAGCGCGCCAGCACGACGAGCGTGATGATGTTGGCCAGGCCCGGCTTCACTCCCGGCAGCGGCATCGGGATCGCCGCCTCCACCACCGACAGGGCGATGGCCGCCGCGGCGTAGCGCGCGATGCGGCGGTCGTCCTCGGTGGGCGTGAGTTCAATGTGCGCGGCGCGCATTCCTTCCCCCTCTCCCCCACCCCCACCCCTCGGGGGAGGGGAGCGTCGCGGGTCGCTGCGCGACCTGATCAGTAACTGAGGCTGTCATGGCTGGAGGCGCGCCCGGCGATGGACAGGCTGACGTGGTTGGGCGCGCAGATCGCCACCGCGTTTGGCTGGGAGAGCCAGCCCTGGCGCACGCAGTACTGGCGCGGACCGGGATCTGAGGCGACGCGGGCGCGCCCCGGCTGCACCTCGATGACGCTCACGCCGAGCGCGCCCGGCACCTCGATGCGCGCCGCCCGGGTCAGCGGCAGCTCGGCGACGATGATGCCGTCGCGGCGCACCACGGCCTTTTCCGCCGCGCCGCCCCTGAAGGCGACCGGCGCCAGGGCGGCGGTGGCTGCGGCAAGGGCGAGCAGCACCGCCCAGTCGCCGGGCTTCATGAAGCGCAGGAAGGATTCCACGTCGGCCTGATCTCTCCGCCATCCCCCTCTCCCGCAAGCGGGCGAGGGGAGTCGCTATGTGATCGCGCGATGGCGCACGAGGACGCGGGCGTGCTCGCGGAACTGGCCGGCGAGCCACTCGGCGAGATACACCGAGCGGTGCTGGCCGCCGGTGCAGCCCAGCGCCACGGTGAGGTAGCTGCGGTTGTCGCGCACGTAGGCCGGCAGCCATTCGGCGAGGAAGCGGCGGATGTCCTCGGCCATCTTGCGCACCTCGCCCTGCTCCTCGAGGAAGCGCGCCACCTCGGAGTCGCGCCCGGTGAGCGGGCGCAGCTTCGGGTCGTAGTGCGGATTGGGCAGGCAGCGCACGTCGAAGACCAGGTCGGCGTCGAGCGGGATGCCGTGCTTGTAGCCGAAGGACTCAAACAGCAAAGTCAGTCCCTGCGACACGGCGAGTTGCGCGAAGTCGAGCACCCAGGCGCGCAGCGCGTTGGGGCTCAGGCTGCTGGTGTCGATGCGGTTGCCCAGGCCGGCGATGTTCTCCAGCATGTCGCGCTCGCGCACGATGGCCTCGGCCAGGGTGGTGTCGGCGTCGGCGAGCGGGTGGCCGCGCCGCGTCTCGGAAAAGCGGGCGATGAGCGCCTCGTCGCGCGCCTCGAGGAAGATGAAGCGCGTCGGGATGCCCGTCGCCTGCAGGTCGCGCAACTGCTGCGGCAGCGCGGCGATGGAGGCGCCGGAGCGCACGTCGATGGCCACCGCCACGCGCTCGCAGCCCTCGACGCGCAACTGGCGCACGAGCTGCGGCAGCAGGGTGGCCGGCAGGTTGTCCACGCAGTAGCAGCCGGCGTCCTCCAGCACGTGGAGGGCGATGCTCTTGCCGGAGCCGGACAGGCCGCTGATGAGGATGAGCTGCATGGAAACGCGCCGTTCTGAAGGAGCCCAAAGCATAGCCAAAAGCCCCGCTTCTTGCCATCATTCCCGCTGCCCCAACCCCCTCCCCCGGAGCCCGCCATGGCCTTCACGAGCCTGACCTACGAGACCGCCGACCGCATCGCCCGCATCACCCTCAACCGGCCCGAGCGTCTCAACGCCATCGACGAGAAGATGCCCGGCGAGATCCGTGCCGCCGTCGAGCGCGCCAACGCCGACGACGGCATCCACGTCATCGTCCTGCAGGGTGCCGGGCGCGGCTTCTGCTCCGGCTACGACCTGAAGGCCTTCGCCGAGACGAAGGGCGAGAACCCCGGCGTGCAGTCGATGCCCTGGGACCCAATGGTCGACTACCGCTTCATGAAGCAGTGCACCGACGACTTCTTCTCGCTCTGGCGCTCCTACAAGCCGGTGATCTGCAAGGTGCACGGCTACGCGGTGGCCGGCGGCAGCGACATCGCTCTCTGCGCCGACATCGTCGTCATGGCCGAGGACGCGAAGATCGGCTACCCGCCGGCGCGCGTCTGGGGCTGCCCGACCACGGCGATGTGGGTGTTCCGCATCGGCGCCGAAAAGGCGAAGCGCATGCTGCTCACCGGCGACCTGGTGGATGGCCGCAAGGCGAAGGAGATGGGGCTGGTGTACGACGCCGTGCCGGCGGCGGAGCTCGACGCGGCGGTGGATGCGCTGGCGCAGCGCATGGCCGGCGTGCCGAAGAACCAGCTCATGATGCAGAAGCTGATGATCAACCAGGCCTACGAGAACATGGGCCTCGCCTCGACGCAGATGTTCGCCACGCTCTTCGACGGCATCACGCGCCACTCGCCGGAAGGCATGTGGTTCAAGGCCTATTCCGAGGAGCACGGCTTCCACGAGGCGGTGCGCCTGCGCGATTCGGGCGAGCCGATCCCCGGCTCGAAGCGCTAGGGGATGTTCTATATTGAATAGGTCGAACCAGAAGAGGCCCGCATGCTGAAGCTGAACGTGAACGGCCGCGTCGTCGAGACCCATTTCCGCAACTTCCGCCTGCCGCAGATATCGGAGATGCCGAAGGTGGAGACGGTGCTGGTGCCGACAGGCGGCTTCTGGGGCGGCCACGGCGAGCCGGCCACCCTGCCGCTGAAGCACCACGACCTGCGCCGGGCATAGTCGCCCGTCGCGTCCGTGCTAGCATGCGCGGCCATGGTCACCGATCCTGCCCGCCATCGCCGCGCCGTGGCGCTGATGTTCTGCGCCGGCCTGCTGTGGAGCATCGCCGGCGTGTTCACCCGGCACATCGAACAGGCATCGGGCTGGGAAACCACGTTCTGGCGCTCGTTCTTCTGCGCCGTGGCGATGCTCGCCATCCTCGCCGTCCTGCACCGCGGCGACAGCGTCGGCGCGCTGCGCCGGCTCGGCGGCGCCGGGCTCGCCTCCGGCGCCCTGTGGGCCGTGATGTTCACCGGCTTCATGCTGGCGCTGACGCAGACCAGCACCGCCAACACCCTGATCCTCACCAGCATCTCGCCGCTCACCGCCAGCCTGTTCGCCTGGCTGCTGCTCGGCGAGAAGGTTCCGCGGCGCACCTGGCTGCTCATCGGCGTGGCCCTCGCCGGCATCCTCGTCATGTTCGGCGGCGAGGCCGGCGGCGGGCGCATGGCCGGCAATCTCATCGCGCTGACCGTGCCGCTGGCCGCCGGGCTGAACTTCGTGCTGATGCGCAAGGCCGGCGCGCGCGTCGATCTCATCCCGGCCGTGCTGGTGGGCGGCCTGCTCTCCGCGCTGGCGACGCTGCCGCTCGCCTGGCCCTTTCTCGCCAGCCCGCGCGATCTCGGCATCCTGGCGCTGCTCGGCGCGCTGCAACTCGCCCTGCCGTGCGCGCTGGCCGTGGTCGCCGCGCGCAGCCTCTCGCCCACCGAGGTCGCGCTCATCGGCCTCACCGAGTGCGTGTTCGGGCCCATCTGGGCCTGGCTCGGCGCCGGCGAAAGGCCGACTTCGCACGCACTGCTCGGCGGCATGCTGGTGCTGGGCGCCCTCTCCGCCCAGGCGCTCGCCGCCGGCGCCCGGACGCGCTGAAGGGCAACTCGCTGGTGCGCTCGGCGCCGATCTTCCGGGAGCTCGGCTTCCACACGGCGGTGGTCGACGCGCCCTCGGACATGCCGGGCGAGGACGGGCTCGCCGGCTTCCGCCTCACCGAGGAACATGCGCAAGACCTCGGCCGCGTCGCCGCCGGCATCGCCCGCTTCATCCGCGGCGGGCGTTACTGAACGGCGCGGAGATGTCGCCGTGCTATTTTTCCTCGTCCGTCGCGCGGGACGACTGCGGCACGAAGCTCATCCAGGTGCCGCTTTCGACGACGCGCGGCGGCACCTTGCGGCCTTGGTAGAAGATATCGAGGTCGCGCCCTTCGGCGACGCGGATGATTTCGTTCCTGGCGATCGCGATGCTGATCGTCCTGCCTTGCGATACCTCGACGCGCTTGCCATCGCCGCCGTCCTGGCGCTTCTTCCTGAAGAGAACGGTCGGCTCCCGGGTCACCAGCAGGAACACGCCAGCCGGTTTGGCCGGGTTCACGCCCTGTACCGCCACCACCTCGCCGGCCTCCGATGCGGAACTCACGGCGTTCGATGCGACAACGGGCTCCTGCTTTTCGGCGGCAGCCACGGTCGCGGGCGGCTCGGTAACGGCCCTGGGCGCGGGCGGGGCAGACACGGGGGACGGCGTACTGCGCTCGGGCGGTGCGGCTGCGGGCGCCTCCGCGGCCTCGCGCGGCGCCTTCGCCGTTGGGGCGCGGGCCAGCCACACCGCGGCGGCACTGGCCACGACCAGCAGCGCAGTCACTACGATCAGGCGGCCGCTGCCCAGACGCGCCAGGCGGCTTGCACCGGCGGGCGCCTCGCGTTCAGGCGCTGACGATGCCGGCAATGCAGGCGCCTCGCTCGACGCGGGCGGCGCGGTCGGCACCAGCATCCCTTCGACGACCCCGCCCTCGTGGATATCGATTTCCTTGTAGAAGGCCTCGCCGAGGACGCAGGCGCCTTTCTGGATATCGATCGACTGAGAGGAATGCAGCGGACCCGCGACGCGGCCCCTGACGACAATGTGCGGCGCGTGCAGCATCCCGGTCACGCTGCCGGAACCATCCACCACGACGGTGCCGTCGGCATCGTTGGCGCAGGCGATATTGCCGAGGACGTCGCCCTGCACGCGCAGCACGCCGCTGAAGGCGATATCGCCCTTCACGCGCATGCCGGCGCCGATCATGGTGTCGGTGCGTTGCGGGGAATTGCTCGCTCTGTCGCCGCTGCCGGACACCGTGTCGCCCCCTTCCTGAATCAGCCGATGCCGGGCCGGATCGCCCGGTGGTTGAGGGATTATGCCCCTTTTGGCGGAAAAGTCAGTTCCTGCGCCACGGCGCTCAGCCGCCGCGCGCGACGATGTCGCCGTCCTGCTCCATCAGCACGCCGGCCCCGAGCAGTTCGTCGATGACCTGGGCGGCGACGGCGGCCGGCTCCTTGTGGAAGAAGTTGCGCGAGACGTCGCGGAAGATGGCCACTTGCGAAAAGTGCTCGCCGATCGTGGCGCGCGGCATGCGCCGCTTCTCCAGCAGGGTGAAGGTGAACAGCGCCTTCATGGCGCTCTTCGCCATGCGCTCGGGGCTCTGCTCGAAGGCGGCCAGGCGCACCAGCGCGCGGTCGACGGCGTCGGCGTAGTCGGCGAAGGGGGCGCCGTGGCCGGGGATGACGACGCCGACGTCGAGCTCGCGCAGCATCTCCAGCGTGCGCCGCTGCGCCGGCAGACCGCTCGGGTCGCCGTGCAGTTCGGCGAACATGACGCCGAAGCCGTCCCGCCAGAGGGCGTCGCCGGAGATCAAAATGCGCTCCCGCGGCGCATGGTAGGCGAGCGCGTGCATGTCGTGGCCCGGCACGTGCAGCGCCCGCCAGCGGATGCCGCCCATCTCCAGCTCGTCGCCGGGGGCGATCGTGGCGTCGAACGCGAAAGGCTCGGCCTGCTGGTGGGCGGAGGAGAGCAGCAGCGCGTCCTCGTCCCAGTCCTCCACCGCCGGCGCCATGCCCTCGGGCACGAGGATGCGGCAGCCGTGGGCGCGGCGCACCGCGGCGTTGCCGCCGATGTGGTCGGAATGCGAATGGGTGTTGATGAGGCGCACGAGTCTGCGCCCTTCCAGCGCCTGCGCGACCAGGGCGAGGGTCTGCCCGGCGTGGGTGAGGTAGCCGGAGTCGACCAGCGTCGCTTCCGCTCCCTCGTGGAAGACGATGTTGTTGGCGGAGAGCCAGCCGCGCTCGAGGACGCGGATTTGTTGTGGCAGGGTCACGAGACTTCCTTGCGCGCCGCGCCGACCGGCAGGGCGTCGAGGCGCGCGCGGCGCTGGGCGACGGCGGCGAGGATGAGGATTTTCCTTTCGTCCGGTGCGGCGGCCCAGCCGGCGATCTCGTCGATGGTGCGCAGGCAGCCCTCGCACAGGCCGCTCTGCGCGTCCATGCGGCAGACGTCGATGCAGGGCGAGGCGACGCTCATGCCTTGCGCCGTCTTGCCAGCACGGCGCGCGCCACTTTCGAGGAAGGCTCGCGGCCCAGTTCGGCGCAGATATACGCGCCGGCATCGATCAGGCGGCCGAGGTCGACGCCCGTCTCTAGCCCAAGGCCGTTCATGAGGTACACCACGTCCTCGGTGGCGACGTTGCCCGAGGCGCCGGCGGCGTAGGGGCAGCCGCCGAGGCCGGCCACCGAGGCGTCGAAGACGGCGACGCCCATCTCGAGCGAGGCGTAGATGTTGGCGAGGGCCATGCCCCAGGTGTCGTGGTAGTGGCCGGCGAGGCGCTCCATGGGCACGAGCAGCGCTACCTCGTCGAGCATGCGCGCGACCGAGGCCGGCGTGCCGACGCCGATGGTGTCGCCCAGGGAAATTTCGTAGCAGCCCATCTCGGCGAGTCGCGCCGCCACCTCGGCCACGGCCGCGGGTTGCACCGCGCCCTGGTAGGGGCAGCCGACGACGCAGGAGACGTAGCCGCGCACGCGCACGCCGTCGCGCCGCGCCGCCTCCGTGACCGGACGGAAGCGCTCCAGCGATTCGGCGATGGCGCAGTTGATGTTCTTCTGCGAGAAGGCTTCCGAGGCGGCGGCGAAGACGGCGATCTCCTCGGCGCCGGCGGCGCGCGCCTGCTCGTAGCCCTTCATGTTCGGCACCAGCACCGGATAGGCAACGCCGGCGCGGCGCGGCAGGCTCGCCATCACCTCGGCGGCATCGCCCATCTGCGGCACCCACTTCGGCGAGACGAAGGCGGTGGCCTCGATGGCCTTCAGGCCGGCCTGGCCGAGACGGTCGATCAGCTCGACCTTGACGGCGCTCGGCACGAGCTGACTTTCGTTCTGCAGGCCGTCGCGCGGGCCGACTTCGACGATCTTTACCTTCTGCGGCAGGTCAGGCATCGCGGCCACGCTCATTTCGCCGGCTCGAAGTCCACCAGTTCGGCGCCCTCGGCGACCGAGTCGCCGACGCCGAAGCGGAAGGCCTTGAGCCTGCCCCTGGCCGGCGCGGCGATGGTGTGTTCCATCTTCATCGCCTCGAGGATCAGGAGCGGCGCGCCCTGCTCCACTTCGCTGCCCGGCTGGGCGATCAGCGCAATCACCTTGCCCGGCATCGGCGCCGCCAGGCCGCCGCCCTCGCCGACGCCTTCGCCGGCATGGTAGAGCGGGTCGACGCAGGCGAGCTGCCAGGCGCGGCCGTGCAGGAAGACGTGGCGCTTCTCGCCGGCGGCGATCACCGTCGCCGGCAGGCGCATGCCCCCCAGCTCGATGCGCAGCGTGCTGTTGCCGGTGCGCTCGCCGCGCGCCGGCGTGCCGATGCCGTCGAGTTCCAATTCGTAGCCGCCGCGGGCATAGCCGACCGAGACGGTCTTCTCGGCCTCGCCGAAACGGAACAGCAGCGGCCGGCGGAAGGATGCGTTGAGCCGCCAGCCGTCGCGCAGGTGCCAGGGCGAATGCGGGTCGCGATCGCGCGCGGCGGCGGCCTGGGCCTTTTCCTCTTCGCGCAGCAGTTCGGCCAGCGCGGCGACGAGGAACACCTCGCGCGGCGCCTCCACCCCCTCGGGAAACAGGAAGGCGCGCTCGCGCTCGATGAGGCCGGTGTCGAGGTCGGCGTTGGCGAAGGCCGGGCAGGCGACCAGGCGCGAGAGGAAATCGACGTTGCTGGCGACGCCGACGACACGATACTGGGCCAGCGACTGCAGCATGCGCGCCAAGGCTCTTTCACGATCCACGTCCCAGACGATGAGCTTGGCGATCATCGGGTCGTAGTGCGGCGTGATCTCGTCGCCCTCCTCGACGCCGGTGTCGATGCGCACGTTGAGCGACTCGGCCGGCGGCGCCAGGTGGATCAGGCGGCCGGTCGAGGGCAGGAAGCCCTTGTCAGGGTCCTCGGCGTAGATGCGCGCCTCCAGCGCATGGCCGCGCAGGCTGACCTGCTCCTGCGCCAGGGGAAGCGGCTCGCCGGCGGCGACGCGCAGCTGCCACTCGACGAGGTCGAGGCCGGTGATCATCTCGGTGACGGGATGTTCGACCTGCAGGCGCGTGTTCATTTCCATGAAGTAGAAGCGGCCATCCTGCTCGGCGATGAATTCCACCGTGCCGGCGCCGACGTAGCCGACGGCTTTCGCCGCCTCGACCGCGGCGCGGCCCATGGCGGCGCGGCGCTCCGGCGGCATGCCGGGCGCGGGCGCCTCTTCCAGCACCTTCTGGTGGCGGCGCTGCACCGAGCAGTCGCGCTCGAAGAGGTACACGCAGTTGCCCTGCGTGTCGCCGAAGACCTGGATCTCGATGTGGCGCGGACGCACCAGGTATTTCTCGACCAGCACGCGATCGTCGCCGAAGGAGGACGCCGCCTCGCGCTGGCACGAGGCCAGCGCGGCGGCGAAGTCGGCGGCCTTCTCGACGATGCGCATGCCCTTGCCGCCGCCGCCGGCGCTGGCCTTGATCAGCACCGGGTAGCCGATGCGGGTCGCCTCCTGCTCGAGGAAGGCGGGGTCCTGCTCGGCGCCGTGGTAGCCGGGCACCAGCGGCACGCCGGCCTTCTCCATGAGGGCCTTGGCGGCGCTCTTCGATCCCATGGCGCTGATGGCGGCCACCGGCGGGCCGATGAAGGCGATGCCGGCCGCGGCGCAGGCCTCGGCGAAGGCTTCGTTCTCGGAGAGGAAGCCGTAGCCCGGATGCACGGCCTGGGCGCCGGTCTTCTGCGCCGCTTCGAGGATGCGTTCGGCAACGAGGTAGCTCTCACGCGCGGCGGCCGGGCCGATCAGCACCGCCTCGTCGGCGAGCCGCACGTGGCGGGCGGTCGCATCGGCAGCGGAATACACGGCGACGGTGCGGATGCCGAGGCGGCGCGCCGTCTTGATGACGCGGCAGGCGATCTCGCCGCGGTTGGCAATCAATATCTTCGTGAACATGTCAGGTCTTCGCGATCCAGTTCGGCTTGCGCTTCTCGAGGAAGGCGGCCATGCCCTCGCGGCCTTCCTCGGAGGCGCGCACGCGGGCGATGCGCTGGGCGGTGTCGACAATCACCTCCTGGCCGATCGGCTTGTTGGCCACGGCGCGGATCAGCGCCTTGCACTCGCCCAGGGCGCAGGGCCCGTTGGCGAGCAGGGTGTCGACGATCTCGCCGACGGCCTCGTCGAGCTCGGCCTCGCCCGGCACGATCTCGTGCACCAGGCCGATGCGGTAGGCCTCCGCCGCCGAGAAGCGCTCGGCGGTGAGCATGTAGCGGCGCGCCTTGCGCTCGCCGATGGCGGCGATGACGTAGGGGCTGATCACCGCCGGGACGATGCCGAGGCGCACCTCGGTCAGCGCGAACTGCGCGTCGAAGGCGGCGATGGCGATGTCGCAGGCGGCGACGAGGCCGACGCCGCCGCCGTAGGCCGGGCCCTGCACGCGCGCCACGGTCGGCTTGCGCATCTCGTTGAGCACACGCAGCATGCCGGCCAGGCCGATGGCGTCGCGCTGCGTCTCCTCGGCGGAATAGCCGGCGGCGCGCTTCATCCAGTTGAGGTCGGCGCCGGCGCAGAAGCTCTTGCCCGCACTGGAGAGCACCACCACGCGCACGTCGTGGTCGGTGTCCATCCTGACCAGCGCCTCGGACAGCTCGCGGATCAGCACATCGTCGAAGGCGTTGTGTCGCTCCGGGCGGTTGAGCGTGATGATGCCGACGCCCTTGTCGATTTCGGTGATGATTGTTTCGGACATGTCTTCTCCCTTACATCCTGAATACGCCGAACGGCGTCGGCTCGATCGGCGCGTTGAGCGAGGCGGAGATGCCCAGCGCCAGCACGCGGCGCGACTGCGCCGGGTCGACGATGCCGTCGTCCCACAGCCGCGCCGTGGCGTAATAGGGATGGCCCTGCGTCTCGTACTGGGCGCGGATCGGCGCCTTGAACTTCTCTTCCTCCTCGGCCGGCCAGGTCTTGCCCTGCGCTTCCATCGCATCGCGGCGGATCTGCGACAAGACGTTGGCCGCCTGGTCGCCGCCCATCACCGAGACGCGGCTGTTCGGCCAGATCCACAACATGCGCGGGCTGTAGGCGCGACCGCACATGCCGTAGTTGCCGGCGCCGTGGCTGCCGCCGATGATCATCGTGAACTTCGGCACCTTGGCGCAGGCCACGGCGGTGACCATCTTGGCGCCGTCCTTGGCGATGCCCTGGTTCTCGTACTTGCGGCCGACCATGAAGCCGGTGATGTTCTGCACGAACAAGAGCGGAATGCCGCGCTGCGCGCACAGCTCGACGAAGTGGGCGCCCTTCTGCGCCGATTCGCCGAAGAGGATGCCGTTGTTGGCGACGATGCCGACCGGATAGCCGTGGATGCGGGCGAAGCCCGTCACCAGCGTAGTGCCGTAGCGCGACTTGAATTCATCGAGGCGCGAGCCGTCCACGATGCGGGCGATGATCTCGCGCACCTCGAGCGGCTTGCGCGTGTCGACCGGCACCGCGCCGTAGATCTCCGCCGGATCGTAGAGCGGGTCCTCCGGCGCCGCCAGCTCCAGCGTCGTCGGCTTCTTCCAGTTGAGGTGGCCGACGATGCTGCGGCAGATGTGCAGGGCGTGGTGGTCGTTCTCGGCGAAGTGGTCGGCGACGCCGGAGATGCGCGTGTGCACGTCGGCGCCGCCGAGGTCCTCGGCGCTGACCACCTCGCCCGTGGCGGCCTTCACCAGCGGCGGGCCGCCGAGGAAGATGGTGCCCTGGTTCCTGACGATGACCGCCTCGTCCGACATCGCCGGCACGTAGGCGCCGCCGGCGGTGCACGAGCCCATCACCACCGCCACCTGCGGGATGCGCGCGGCGGACATGTTGGCCTGGTTGAAGAAGATGCGGCCGAAGTGGTCGCGGTCGGGGAAGACCTCGTCCTGCGTCGGCAGGTTGGCGCCGCCGGAGTCGACCAGATAGATGCAGGGCAGGCGGTTCTGCGCGGCGATCTCCTGCGCGCGCAGGTGCTTCTTCACCGTGATGGGGAAGTAGCTGCCGCCCTTCACCGTGGCGTCGTTGGCGACGATCATGCACTCGACGCCCTGCACGCGGCCGATGCCGGTGACGACGCCGCCCGCGGCGACCTCGTTGTTGAACATGCCCCAGCCGGCCAGCGGCGAGAGCTCGAGGAAGGGCGTGCCCGGGTCGAGCAGCGCGTCGATGCGGTCGCGCGCGAGCAGCTTGCCGCGGGCGACGTGCTTCTTGCGGTGCTCCGCCGGTCCGCCGAGACTGACTTCCGCGGTCTTCGCGCGCAGGTCCTCGACCAGCGCCTGCATGGCGGCGGCGTTGGCGCGGAATTCGTCGGAGCGGGGGTTGAGTTGCGATTTGATGACGGTCATAGGGGTCCTTAAAAACCTCCGGTTTGCAGCCATTTCTCGATCTGCGGCAGCCGGTCGGCGCCCCAGAAGGGCTCGTTGTCGACGACGAACCAGGGTGCGCCGCACATGCCCTTGGCCAGCGCGGTTTCCGTCTCAGCGCGCAGCCGATCCTTGATCTCCTGTGCGCCGATGCCGGCGGCCAGCGCTTCCCTATCCACGCCGAGTGAAGCGGCAATGTCCTGCAATACGGCGAGATCGGAGATGTCGCGGCCATCCACCCAGTAGGCACGGAAGACAGCGCGGGCGAACTGCCGCGCCCTGGCGCAATCCTGCCCATGCAGCCAGTAGTAAGCCCGCGCCGGGGTGACCGTCGACACCGGAAACTTGGCCGGAAACCTGAAGGGCACGCCGTGGTAGCGCGCCGAGCGCGCGAAATCGCGCATCGAGTACTCGCCCTTCAGCGGCACGTTCACCAGCAGCGGCTGGCCGGTCTTCTGGAACACCACGCCGAGCAGCATCGGCCGCCACTTCACCTTGCGCCCGTACTTCTCGGCCAGGCTGTCGATCACCTCGGCGGCGATGTAGGAATAGGGCGAAGCAAAATCAAAATAGAACTCGATCGGTTCGCTCACGGCTCTCCCTTTCAGGCCAAATTACGGCCGATGACCAAGCGCTGGATGTCGCTGGCGCCCTCGTAGATCTGCGTCACGCGCACGTCACGGTAGATGCGCTCGACCGGAAAGTCCGCCACATAGCCGTAGCCGCCGTGGATCTGGATGGCATCGGAGCAGACGTCCTCGGCCATCTCGGAGGCGAACAGCTTGGCCATCGAGGCCTCCTTCAGGCAGGGCCTGCCGGCGTCGCGCAGCGCGGCGGCGTGCAGCACCAGCTGTCGCGCCGCCTCGATGCGCGTGGCCATGTCGGCAAGGCGGAAGTTCACCGCCTGGTGCTCGATGATCGGCTTGCCGAAGGCCTCACGCTCCTGCGCGTACTTCAGCGCCGCCTCGAAGGCCGCGCGCGCCATGCCGACCGACTGGGCGGCGATGCCGATGCGGCCGGCCTCCAGGTTGGCCAGCGCGATGCGGTAGCCATCGCCCTCCGCGCCGAGCAGGTTCTGCGCCGGAATGCGGCAGTTCTCGAAAAGGATCTGCGCCGTGTCGGAGGCGTGCTGACCCATCTTCTCCTCGACGCGGGCGACGACGTAACCGGGCGCGTCGGTCGGCACGATGAAGGCCGAGATGCCCTTCTTGCCGGCGGCCTTGTCGGTGACGGCGAAGACGATGGCGACCTGGGCGTTCTTGCCCGAAGTGATGAACTGCTTGACGCCGTTGAGCACCCAGCCGTTCCCGTCCTTCACGGCACTGGTGCGAATCGCCGCGGCGTCGGAGCCGACGTGCGGCTCGGTCAGGCAGAAGCAGCCGAGCTGCGCACCGCTGGCGAGCGGCTTGAGGAACTGCTCCTTCTGCGCATCCGTTCCGAAGGCGAGGATGGGGCCGCACACCACCGAGTTGTTCACGCTGATGATGGTCGACGTGGCGCCGTCGCCGGCGGCGATCTCTTCCAGCGCGAGCGCCAGCGAGACATAGTCCATGCCCGCCCCGCCCCAGCGCTCGGGCACCGCCATGCCGAAGGCGCCGAGCCCGGCGAGCTCCTGCAGGGCCTCCTTCGGGAAGGTGCTGTTTCGGTCCCACTCCGCGGCGAAGGGCGCCAGGCGCTCGCGCGCGAAGTCGCGCATGGCGTCGCGGATCATTTCCTGTTCCTGGGTCAGCAGCATCGTCTTAGAGCAGTTCAATCGCCATGGCGGTGGCTTCGCCGCCGCCGATGCAGAGACTCGCCACGCCGCGCCTGCCGCCGTATTTCCGCAGCGCGCCGAGCAGGGTGACGAGGATGCGCGCGCCGGAAGCGCCGATCGGGTGGCCCAGCGCGCAGGCGCCGCCGTGGATGTTCACCTTCTCCGCCGGCAGCTTGAGATCGTGCATGGCCGCCATGGTGACCACGGCGAAGGCTTCGTTGATCTCGTAGAAGTCGACCTTGTCCGCGCTCCAGCCGGTCTTGGCGAAGAGCTTCTGCATGGCGCCGACCGGGGCGGTGGTGAACCAGCCCGGCTCCTGCGCATGCGTCGATTGCCCGACGACGACGGCGAGCGGCGCGAGACCCAGCTTGTCGGCGATGGAGCGGCGCATCATCACCAGCGCCGCGGCGCCGTCGGAGATCGAACTGGAGTTGGCCGGCGTCACCGTTCCGTCCTTTTTGAAGGCAGGCTTGAGCGAGGGAATCTTGTCGAGCTGCGCCTTCAACGGCTGCTCGTCGCGGTCGACGACGACGTCGCCCTTCTTGCCGACCACCGTCACCGGCGCGACCTCCCAGGCGAAGGAGCCGTCGTTGATGGCCTGCTGTGCGCGCTTGGTGGAACGGATGGCGAATTCGTCCTGGGCCTGGCGGGTGAAGCCGTATGCTGAAGCGCACTCCTCGGCGAAGGTGCCCATCAGGCGGCCCTTCTGGTAGGCATCCTCGAGGCCGTCAAGGAACATATGATCGTACACCTGGCCGTGGCCGAGACGCATGCCGCCGCGCGCCTTGGGAAGCAGGTAGGGGGCGTTGGTCATCGACTCCATGCCGCCGGCGACGAGGATGTCGTTGGTGCCGGCCGCCAGCATGTCGTGGGCGAACATCGCCGCGCGCATGCCCGAGCCGCACATCTTGTTCACCGTGGTGCAGCCGGCGCCGAGCGGCAACCCCGCGCCGAGGGAAGCCTGGCGCGCCGGCGCCTGGCCCTGGCCGGCGGGCAGCACACAGCCCATGACGACTTCCTCGACCTGTTCCGGTCTGATCCCGGCGCGCGCGACGGCAGCCTTGATGGCCACCGCGCCGAGCTGGGCGCAGGTGAGGGAGGCGAAGTCGCCCTGGAAGCCGCCCATCGGCGTGCGGGCGGCGGAAACGATGACGATCGGGTCGTTCATTGCAGTGCTCCTGTATCAGTCCTGCCAGGGCAGGTCGTAGTCGATTCTGAACTGTTCCATGCGGCTGCGGAAGTCATCCGGAAAGGCGCAGGACTTGCGCGCCGCGGTGTCGATGAAGACGCCGGTGAGCAGCGTGATGGCGGAGATCTCGCCGGTCTCGGCGTTGCGCATCTCGTGCACGAAGCGCACCGATTTCTCCTTCACCTCGATGACGCCGGTGCGCACCGCCACCGTGTCGCCGGCGTGCAACTCGCGCTTGTAGGCGATGCGCTGGTCGACCGCCGCCATGCCGCGGCCGTTGTCGCGCAGGTAGCTCGGCGTCACGCCGACCATGGCGAAGAAGTTCCAGGTGCCCTCGTCGAACTTGCCGACGTACCACATGACGTTCATGTGGTCCATGTGGTCGCAGTGCCAGGGATAGACCGTGCCACGATACGTCTCCACCATTTCCGCCATCACGCCCCTCCGATCATGAGCGGACGCGCCTTCTCGGCGCACTCGGCCGGGAAGGGGCGCGACTTGCGCGCCTGCGGGTCGAGGCAGACCACGGTGAACTCGCAGGTCGAGGCGACCTCGCCGTTTTCCGTGTTGTAGAGTTCGTGACGGAAGCGCAGCACCTTCTCGCGCAGCTCCAGCACGCCGGTGCGCACGGCGATGGTGTCGCCGGCGTAGAGCTCCTTCTGGTAGCTGATGTTCTGCTGCACGGCGGCCAGATGCACCTCGCCGCTGCGCAGCTTCGAGGCGGTCAGGCCGAGCATGGCGTAGAACTGCCAGCAGGCTTCCTCGAAGAATTCCATGTAGGCGCGCACGTTGATGTGGCCCATGTGATCGCGCTGCCACTCGTGCACGGTGCCGCGGGCGGTCTCGATCATCATCGCTTGAACTGCTCCAGGTCGAAAATGAGGCAGGTGGTCGTGCCGTGGGCATAGAGCTTGCCGGCGGCGTCATAGAGCTTCCCCTCGGCGATGCCGATCTGGCGGCCGACCTGGATCACCGATCCTTCGGCGCGCACCGGACCGGCCTGGTCGTTCATGGCGCGCACGAAGTTCACCTTGATCTCCAGCGTGGTGTAGGCCTGGCCGGCCTCGAGTTGGGTCTGCACGGCGCAGGACATGCAGGAGTCGAGCAGCGTCGCCTGCCAGCCGCCGTGGATGGTACCGGCCGGGTTGTAGAAATCCTTCGCGGGATGGCTCTGGAAGACGACGCGACCCTTCTCCGCCTCGACGAGGGCGAAGTCCAGCACATGGGCAATCGGCGCCGGCGGCAGTTCGCCGCGCAGCATGCGCCGGAAGAGTTCAAGCCCGCTGCATTCCCTGAACGCCGACATGGGCAGCACGTCGGGCGCCTGGGCACGGCTGCGCACGGCCTTGGCGGCCTCCAGCCACTCCCGCTGCAGCGCTTCGGTTTCACCGCTCACGGCATGGTCTCGCTGTAAAGTTCCCGGCCGATCAGCATGCGGCGGATCTCGCTCGTGCCGGCGCCGATCTCGTAGAGCTTGGCGTCGCGCCACAGACGTCCCGCCGGAAATTCGTTCGTGTAGCCGACGCCGCCGAGCGCCTGGATCGCCTCGCCCGCCATCCAGGTTGCCTTCTCGGCGGAATAGAGGATGGCGCCGGCGGCATCCTTGCGCAGCGTTCGGGCGTGGTCGCCGCGGTCGCAGGCCTTGCCGACGGCGTAGACGTAGGCGCGGCAGGCCTGCCAGGTGCTGTACATGTCGGCCAGCTTGCCCTGCATGAGCTGGAATTCGCCGATCGACTGGCCGAACTGCTTGCGCTCGTGCACGAAGGGAATCACCACGTCCATGCAGGCGGCCATGATGCCGAGCGGCCCGCCGGAGAGCACGGCGCGCTCGTAGTCGAGGCCGCTCATCAGCACGCGGGCGCCGTTGCCCTCGCCGCCGAGCACGTTCTCGACCGGCACCTCGCAGTCGTCGAAAAACAGCGGGTAGGTGTTGGAGCCGCGCATGCCGAGCTTGTCGAGGTGCTGGCCCTTCGAGAAGCCCTTGAAGCCCTTCTCGACGATGAAGGCGGTCATGCCTTTCGCCCCGCCGTCCACATTGGTCTTGGCATACACCACCAGCGTGTCGGCGTCGCCGCCGTTGGTGATCCACATCTTCGATCCGTTGAGCACGTAACGGTCACCCTTGAGATCGGCGCGCAGCTTCATCGACACCACGTCGGAGCCGGCGCCCGGCTCGGACATGGCAAGCGCGCCGACGTGCTCGCCGGAAACCAGCTTCGGCAGGTATTTCTTCTTCTGCGCTTCCGTGCCGTTGCGGCGGATCTGGTTCACGCAGAGGTTGGAATGGGCGCCGTAGGAGAGGCCGACCGAGGCCGAGGCGCGCGAGATCTCCTCCATGGCGACGATGTGGGCGAGGTAGCCCATCTTGGTGCCGCCGTATTCCTCCTCGACGGTGAGGCCCATCAGGCCCATGTCGCCGAGCTTCTTCCACAGGTCGGCGGGAAACAGGTTGTCGCGGTCGATGTCGGCCGCGCGCGGCAGGATCTCGTTCCTGGCGAAATCCCAGACGGCGTCGCGCAGCATATCGATGTCTTCGCCGAGGTCGAAATTGATGCCGAGCATTTGGATCTCCGTGTGGTGAGGCGAGGCCGTCAGGCCTTGCCGTGCATGGTCATGAGGGTCTGCTGCATGGTGGCGCAGTGGGTGGCCTTGCCGTTCCTGATCGCATAGACCTCGCCGCGGGTGATGACGAGGTTGCGGCCGGACTTCAGCACCTGGCCCTCGGCGACAAGCAGGTCTCCGTCGGCCGGCGCCAGCAGGTTGAGCTTGAATTCCACCGTCAGCACGTCCGAACCGGCCGGCATCAGGGTATAGCCGGAATAGCCGCCGGCGCTGTCGACGATGGTGCTGGTGATGCCGGCGTGGAAGTAGCCGTTCTGCTGCGTCAGGTCGTCGCGGAAGGGCAGGCGGATCTCGCAGTGGCCGGGCGCCAGCGCGCCCAGCTCGGCGCCGATGAGGCTCATCACCCGCTGCCGCGCGAAACTGGTCCGCACCGTCGCTTCCCAGTCCGGGTTGCGCGGTTCGAGGGCGTGCTTGGCGGGACGTGCGGTGTGCGGCATGGCTTCTCCGGTCCGGACGGCAGGCTAGTTGACGTTGACGTCAACGTCAACATACCGCAGCTTTGACGTTGACGTCAACGTCAGCGCTTCGCCAAATTTTTTTTCCGGGGCGTTGCCCGGGCCTCCCCGCCCAGCAGTTCATGGGCGCGGGTCTCCAGCGAGCCGATCTCGGCCAGCACCGCCTCGATGTCCTCGCGCTGCCGCTCGAGGGCGGCGCGCTGACGGGTCAGAACGGTCAGGAACTTCGACAGCTGGCTCCGCTGGTCGCGACCAACGTCATACATATCAATGAGTTCCCGAATCTCGGCGAGGGACAGGCCGAGGCGGCGACCGCGCAGGGTGAGCTTCAGGCGGGTGCGGTCGCGCTTCGAATAGACGCGGTTCTGGCCGGCCCGCTCGGGCGAAATCAGGCCCTGGTCCTCGTAATAGCGGATGGCGCGCGGCGTGATGTCGAATTCGCGCGCCAGCTCGGTGATGGTGAAGGTCTGTTCCCGGGCCATGTTCAGGTATAAAATGCTCGCTTTTGTGCGCCGCAGCATTCCGGCGCCGTATCGCGACGAGTTAATCACTTTTCCGGCGTTTAGGCAATTGAAGTCCTCCGAGCCCATCGAGTATCCGATCGCCGAGCAGCCCGCGCCGGGCGAGACGCTTGAAATCGCCCCGGGCGTGCGCTGGCTGCGCATGCCGCTGCCCTTCGAACTGAACCACATCAACCTGTGGCTGCTGGAGGAAGACGACGGCTGGACCATCGTCGACACCGGCCTCAACCTCGAGGACATCAAACGCCACTGGGAGACGGTGCTCGCCGCGCACTGCACGGCCAAGCCGGTCAAGCGCATCGTCGTCACGCACTGCCACCCCGACCACCTCGGCCTGGCGCGCTGGCTCGGCGAGAAGACGAACGCCAGCACCTGGATCACCCAGGGCGAACTGCTCAACGCCTACGCCTGGTTCCACCAGTTGCCCAACCACGACGTCGACGGCATGGTCGGCTTCTTCCGCCGCCACGGCCTCGACGCCCCGCGCGCGGAGCTCCTCACCGGACGCGGCCCGACCTACCGCGGCCGCGTCGACGGCCTGCCGGTCGAATACCATCGCCTCATCGAGGGCGACCGCCTGCGCATCGGCGGCCACGACTGGCGCGTCATCGTCGGCTACGGCCATTCGCCCGAGCACGCCTCGCTGTATTGCGCCGAGATCGACCTGCTCATTTCCGGCGACATGCTGCTGCCGCGCATCTCGACGAACGTCAGCGCCATGTCGTCGAACCCGGACGGCGACCCGATCCGGCTCTTCCTCGACTCCATCGCGCGCTACGAGGCGCTGCCCGCAGCCACCCTGGTGCTGCCATCGCACGGGCGCCCCTTCCGCGGCATCCACGAGCGCGTCGAGCAACTGCGGCGCCACCACGGCGAGCGCTTCGACGCCCTCGTCGCCGCCTGCGCCGCGCCGAAGAGCGCCTGCGAACTGATCCCGACGCTGTTCAACCGCGAACTCGACGCGCACCAGATCATGTTCGCCATGGGCGAGTCGATCGCCCACCTGAATTACCTGGAACACGCCGGCCGCCTGCGCCGCACGCCGGACGGCGGCGTGTTCCGCTTCACCGCAACCCAGGAAAAAGGAGAGGTTTGATGTCTGCGCAGCAACAGGAATCCCACAAGCCCGCCCTGCCCGACCCGAAGGAAATCGCCAGGACCTACGGGGAGGTCGCGCAGCGCGCCTCGAAGCTCATCACCGAGCACATGCAGCGCCAGCTCAAGCACGGCATCAAGGCGCCCTCGGACGAACTGGGCATCGCCCAGGCCTTCATGGACATGATGGCCAAGCTGCTCGCCAACCCCTATCGCCTGGCACAGGCGCAGATGAACCTGGTGTGGGACTACTTCTCGCTGTGGCAGCACTCCATGCTGCGCTTCGCCGGCCTCGAGACGCAGCCGGTGGCGACGCCGAAGAAGGGCGACAGCCGCTTCAAGGACGAGCAGTGGGAGGAGCATTTCCTCTTCGACTTCATCAAGCAGTCCTACCTCATCACCGCGCGCCACGTGCACGACGTGGTGACCAACGTCGAGGGCCTCTCCTGGGAGACCGAGAAGAAGGTGAACTTCTTCACGCGCCAGTACATCGACGCGCTCTCGCCCTCCAACTTCGCCCTGACCAACCCCGAGGTGTTCCGCGAGACGGTGAAGAGCCACGGCCAGAACCTGCTCAAGGGCTTCAACAACCTGCTGCGCGACATCGAGGAGGGCGACGGCCAGTTGCGCGTGAAGATGACGGATCCCTCCGCCTTCGAACTGGGCAAGAACGTCGCCGTGACGCCGGGCAAGGTGGTGTTCCAGAACGAGCTGATCCAGTTGCTGCAGTTCAACCCGACCACCGAGAAGCAGTACCGCCGTCCGCTTCTCATCATCCCGCCCTGGATCAACAAGTTCTACATCCTGGATCTGCGCCAGTCGAACTCCTTCATCAAGTACGCCACCGACCAGGGCCACACCGTCTTCGTCATTTCCTGGGTGAACCCGGACAAGCGCCTCGCCGAGAAGGCCTTCGAGGACTACCTCACGGAGGGTTCGCTCGCCGCGCTCGACGCCGTCTGCAAGCAGAGCGGCTCGGACGAGGTGAACCTGATCGGCTACTGCCTCGGCGGCACCCTGCTCGGCTCGACGCTGGGCTACAACGCCGTGAAGAAGGACAAGCGCATCGTCTCGGCGACCTTCTTCGTGGCCCTGCTCGACTTCTCCATCCCCGGCGAGCTGGGCGTCTTCATCGACGAGCAGCAGGTCGCCAGCCTGGAGAAGAAGATGGCCGAGCGCGGCTACCTCGAGGGCAGCGAGATGGCCACCACCTTCAACATGCTGCGCTCGAACGACCTGATCTGGTCGTTCGTGGTGAACAACTACCTGATGGGCAAGGAGCCCTTCCCCTTCGATCTCCTCTTCTGGAACTCAGACTCGACGCGCATGCCGTACAGGATGCACAGCTTCTACCTGCGCAACATGTACATGAAGAACCTGCTCAAGGAGCCGGGCGGCATCGAACTGAACGGCGTGCCGATCGACATCTCGAAGGTCAAGGTGCCGGCCTACTTCATCTCCACCGTCGAGGACCACATCGCGCCGTGGAAGAGCACCTACCTCGGCGCCACGCGCCTCGGCGGCCCGGTGCGCTTCGTGCTCGGCGGCTCCGGACACATCGCCGGCATCGTGAACCCCCCGGCGGCCAACAAGTACCATTTCTGGATCAACGACGCGAAGACGTTGCCGGCCACGCCCGACGATTGGTTCGACGGCGCGACGCAGCACCCCGGCTCGTGGTGGACCGACTGGCAGCAATGGATCGGCGGCCTCAATGGCGACGACAGGGTGCCGGCGCGCGACCCGGCCAAGGGCAAGCTCAAGGCCATCGAGGACGCGCCCGGCTCCTTCGTCAAGTTCCGCCTCGACCAGCAGAAGAAGAAATAAGCGGGCTCACCGGGCAGCGCCATGCTCGAGCTCCTCGCCGATCCCCACGCCTGGCTCGCCTTCGCGACGCTGACCGCGCTCGAGCTGGTGCTGGGGATCGACAACATCATCTTCATCTCGATCCTGGTGGACCGGCTGCCGCGCGCGCAGCAGGACCTGGCGCGCCGGCTCGGCCTCTTCATGGCGATGTTCATGCGCATCGGCCTGCTGCTGGTGCTCTCCTGGCTGGTCGGCCTGACGCAGCCGCTCTTCGGCGTGCTGGGCAAGACGTTCTCCGGGCGCGACCTGATCCTCGTCGGCGGCGGCCTGTTCCTGCTGTGGAAGAGCGTCGGCGAAATCCACCAGCTGCTCGAGGGCGAGGAGGGCGAGGCCTCGGGCGCGGTGAAGGCCACCTTCACCGCGGTGATCCTGCAGATCATGGTGATCGACATCGTCTTCTCGCTCGATTCGATCATCACCGCGGTCGGCATGGTCGACGAGATCGCGATCATGGTGGCAGCGGTGGTGGTATCGGTCGCGCTCATGATGGCCTTCGCCGCCCCCATCGGCCGCTTCGTCTCGACGCACCCGACGCTGAAAATCCTCGCCCTTTCCTTCCTCGTCGTCATCGGCGTGGTGCTGATCGCCGAAGGCTTCGGCAATCACGTGCCGAAGGGCTACGTCTATTTCGCCATGGCCTTCTCGGTGGCGGTGGAGATGCTCAACATGCGCCTGCGCCGCCGCGCCGCCCAGCCCGTTCGCCTGCACGAGCCCTACGTGCGCGAGGATGGGCGGCAGGATCCGCCCGCCCATTCCTAGCGCCGTCCCGCGGCGGCGTCCTGCCTTCATGCATCGGTTTTCTACTCGGGCGGCGCAAGGCGCGCCACCAGCACCTTGTCGACGCGCTTCTTGTCCATGTCGACCACCTCGACGCGCCAGCCGCTCCATTCGAAGTGATCGGCGACGGCGGGAATGCGCCCCAGCATCTGCATGACGAAGCCGCCCAGCGTGTTGAACTCCTCCTCGCCCGGCAGGTTCTCCTCGATCTCCAGCACCGACTTGAAGCGCTCGACGGGAAGGCTGCCGTCCATCAGCCAGGAGCCGTCCTCGCGCGCCACGACGTCCTGCTCCTCGGCGATGTCCGACGACGGCAGTTCGCCGACGATGGCGATGAGCACGTCGGTCAGGGTCACCAGCCCCTCCAGTTCGCCGTATTCGTCGACGATCAGCGCGCACTGCGCGCGCGCCTTGCGGAAGCTCTCCAGCAGCCGCGTCGTGGTGACGCCCTCGGGCACGTAGAGCGGCGGGCGCAGGTGCGCCTCGACGTCGAGCGGCGCGCCTTCGAGCGCCGCCTTGAGCAGGTCGGAGGTGCGCAACAGGCCGACGATGTGCTCCAGCCCGTCGCGGCAGACGACGATGCGGGTGTAAGGACTCTCGGCGATGCGGCGGCGGATCTCCTCCTCCGGCTCGGCCAGATCGATCAGGTAGAGGTCATTGCGATGCGTCATGATCGCCGCGATGCGCTGCTCGTCGAGGCGCAGCACGTTGGAGACGATCTCCTGCTCGCTTTCGTGGAAGACGCCGGCCTCGGCGCCCTGCTCCATCAGCACGTTGATCTCCTCGTCGGTCACCGGCGGCTCTTCCTTGCGGCGGGCGCCGGCCAGGCGCAGCAGCAGGCCGGACGAGGCGGTGAACAACCACACCAGCGGGCGCACCGACTCGGCGAACCAGATCATCGGCCGGGCGATCAGCGAGGCGATGCCTTCCGGCGCCAGCAGGGCGAGGCGCTTCGGCACCAGCTCGCCGATCACCACGGTGATATAGGTCAGGCCCACCACCACGATCGTCAGCGCGATGCCGCGGGCATAGGGCTCGATCAGCGGGACATGCGCCAGTTTCTCGGCAAGCGGATCGGCCAGCACCGCCTCGCCGATGGCGCCGCTCAGGATGCCTACCGAGGTAATGCCGACCTGGATTGCCGAAAGAAAGCTGGAGGGTTCGTTGTGCAGCGTGAGCGCCGATTGCGCGCCGGGACTGCCGTCGTCCGAGAGGCGCTGCAGGCGGGCCTTGCGGGAGGAGACCACGGCCATTTCCGACATGGAAAAGAAGCCGTTCAACAGAATGAGAAACAGGAGAAGCGCTATGTCCATATGGAAGCCGCCCGACGCCGAAAGGCGCGCGGCTCTGGCATTCATCAGCCGCCGATTTTACCATCCTGCCCGAACGCGCCGCCGCAGCGTGCCGGCCTGCGCTTTAACGTGGATGGCCGACCGTCTGCGCCAGCAGCGCCTGCTGGTCGTGCGTGAGGCCGAGGGCGTCGGCGATGGCGGCACGGTCGATCCAGGCGCGGGCAGCTGCGCCAGTGCACCGCCATCGTCGGGTCACCCTCTGTTGACGTGGAAGCGCTTGGCCTTCAGTTCGAAGCGAGGCAGGGCGTTCCTCGGCATGTTGTGCACGCGCGGGCGGAAGGAGAGCATGGCATCGAGCCGCTCGGCGATGGCATGCACGACGCCGGGGTCGGCGCCCTCGCACAGTTCCACCTCGACGTCCATCTCGTCCATCTGGCGCACCTTGCTCACCGTGATGCGGAACTCGTCCACCTCGGCGAACTTGCGCAGGATGTTCTCGACGCCGGCCGGAAAGACGTTCACGCCGCGCACCGTGACCATGTCGTCGGCGCGGCCGATGATGCCGCCCTCGAAGCGCAGCGAGCTGCGGCCGCAGTCGCAGCGCTGCGTCGTCGTGCGCACGATGTCGCCGGTCCTGTAGCGGACGATCGGGAAGCCCCAGCGGCCGAGGTTGGTGATGATCAGCTCGCCGCGCTCGCCCTCCGCCACCGGCCTGCCGGTGGCCGGATCGAGCACCTCGGCGATGTACTCGCTCTCGATGAGGTGCGTGCCGCCGGGCTGCACGGCGCACTCGAAGGAGTGCGCGCCGACCTCGGTGGCGCCGGCGTGGTCGAAGCACTTGGCGTTCCAGGCTTCCTCGATGCGCGCCTTGGTCGACGGCACGTTGGCGCCCGGCTCGCCGGCGTGCACCGTGGCCTTCATGGGAATGGTGGAGAGGTCGAAGCCGATCTCGCGCGCCACTTCGGCCAGGCGCAGCGCGTAGGTGGGCGTGCAGCACAGCACCGTGGCGCCGACGTCGCGCATGAGCTCGAGGCGCTGCGGCGAGTCGCGCCCTCCGCCCGGGATCATCATGGCGCCGACGCGGCGCGCGCCCTCGGTGGCGGCCCAGAAGCCGACGAAGGGGCCGAAGGAGAAGGCCATGAAGATGCGGTCCGCCGCGGTGACGCCGGCGCCCGCCAGCACATGGCCCCAGCAGCGGCCCCACCATTGCCAGCCCTCCTCGGTGTCGGGCACCTTGAGCGGCACGCCGGTGGTGCCGGAGGTCTGATGAAAGCGCACGTACTGCTCGATCGGGTAGGTGAGGTTGTGGCCGAAGGGGCCGTGCGCGGCCTGGTCCTCCATCAGCTCCTGCTTGGTGGTGAGCGGCAGGCGCGCCAGGTCGTCGAGCGACTTGAGATCGCCCGGCTGAAGGCCGGCCTGCTTCCATTTCTCCGTGTAGAAGCGGTTCCTGCCCAACAGCTCCTTGGCCATGGCTTGCAGCTTGGACAGTTGCAGCGCGGCAATCTGCTCGCGCGGCAGGGTTTCGGTGCTTTGGTCGAAATACGTCATCGTGTCGCTCGAAAAAAAGCCTCTCCGCTTCGTTCTCGCTTCGCGCCGCTACGCCTTGGCTTCGCGCATTTCCCTGTAGACGGCATGCTCCATGGCCAGCATCGCCTCGCGCTGCTCGGCCGGCCACTCGTAGGCCAGGGCGTTGGTCTCGACGCCGGGCCAGGACTGGTTCTTGGCGCCGACCACCTCCATTTCCCAGAGCTGGATGACGTAGGGCGCGGCGCCGTCGAGCTTCGGCTTGAGCTGGCGCGCGCGCCCCTTGACGAGGAAGCTGATGTCGCCCTGGCCGATGACCTGCAGCGAGGCCTGCCCGCTCCTTTGCAGGTTGGCCAGGGTCGAGCCGCCCTCGTCGACGGCGAAGCGCGCGCGCCCCGTGTCGAGGGCGACGATCCAGGTGAAGGCCGAGGTGGCATAGCCGTCGGCGCCGGCGGTGAGCAGCAGGCCGGGCGCACCCGGGCGCAGGCAGGCCGTCAGCTTCTCGGGCATGTGCGGGGTGATGTTGCCGATCATGTGCATCCTTTCGTCAGCGTGTTGGGCGCCAGCGCGCCGTCGCGTCGCGAACGACGCCGTAAAACCATTCGTCGATGGCCGCCCCGCTCGCGGCCGGCGGCGCCCAGTAGCCGGCGAGCGGGTCCGCCAGGCGGCGGATCAGCACCAGCCTGCCCTCGTGCTCGACCAGCGCCATGCCCACCGGCAGCGGATTGCGCCATGCGACCTCGCCGCAGCGCCCGCACTGCTGGCGCACCTTGCCGTCGGCAAAAGTCAGCTCCGCCAGCACGGCGCCGCAATGCCGACAGTGATGCCCCATCTCAGCAGAGCACGCTCACCGCAACGCGGTCGCCGTCGGCGACGCCCAGCGCCTGGCGCATCGGCACGGCGGAGATCACCTCGAACTTGTCCGCCGGGTAGCCCGCCACCTCGGGGAACACCACAGCGCCGGTGATGCGGCCGGCGACGACGACATGGAAGCATTTCGCCGCGCAAAAGCCCGGTTCCGGCGTGATGGCGATGCCGGCCTCGCGCGCCATGACGCGCCGCGCGTCCTCCCAGGCCGGCCCGCCCATGCGCAGGTTGAAGGTGCCTGGATAGGGCTCGAAGCCGAGCTTGGCGAGGAATTCGCGGCGCACCCACTCCAGCGCGGTGAAGCTCGCGCCCTCCCCAAGGCCTGAGCAGGTTTCGCCCACCAGCAGCAGCGTCTCCGCTTCCGTCACCCGCTCCGTCACCGCCATGGCCGCGCCTCCTCTATCCATGTTCAGCGATTCTTCAGCGCCTCCCGCTCCTCGTTGCCCGTCCAGCGCCGGAACAGGTCGAGGTCGAGCTCGAACTGGTCGAGCGCCTTGTTCACCGACTGCATGATGATGTCCTCGAGCGTCTTCGGCCGGTGGTAGAAGGCCGGCAGCGGCGGCACCAGCACGGCGCCGGCCTCGGTAACCTGGGTCATCAGGCGCAGGTGGCCGTGGTGCAGCGGGGTTTCGCGCAGCATCAGCACCAGCTTGCGCCGTTCCTTCAGGCAGACGTCGGCGGCGCGGATGAGCAGATTGGTGTTGAAGGAGTTGGCGATGGCGGAGAGCGTCTTGATCGAGCACGGCGCGATGACCATGCCGGCGTGGCGGAAGCTGCCGGAGGAGATGCAGGCGCCGACGTCGTTGATGTCGTGCACGTGGCTCGCCAGCTTCTTCAAATCGTCGATCGTGTAATCGGTTTCGTACACGATGGTGCGCTTGGCCGAGTCCGACATCACCAAATGCGTTTCCACGCCCGCCTTGGCCAGCACCTCGAGGATGCGGATGCCGTAGATGGCGCCGCTCGCGCCGGATATGCCCACTACCAGTTTCATGTTGCCGTCCCCTGGATTGCCGTCATCGCCGCGCGCGCGCGCGCCACCGCCGCCTTCGGCATCGCGATCTTGTCGAACGCCGCGCCCGCCCCGCGCGTCGCGTCGAAGCCCATCTTCGACCCGGCGCCTCCGGCGGAGGAGGGATCGATGACGTAGCCCTCCATGCCGTCGAGGATAACCGTATCGCGCGCCGGCTGGAAGCGCGTCGCCAGCGCCCAGGCCACCTCGCGCGGGCTGCGGATGTCGATGTCGTCGTCGACCACCGTGAAGCTCTTCAGGCGCTTGTCGAGCGTGAGCGCGAGATGGATCAGGCGCCGCACCTCGTGCTTCGGGCAGTCCCGCACCGACGCCACGGCAGCGAAGCTGCAGGTGCCGGGCACCAGATCGAAGTCGACCACGCCGCGCACCAGGCTTTTCAACTGGCCGAACAGCTCGGCGCCGCCGGCCAGCGAGAGCAGGGTGTCGACGTCCGCCGTCCACGGCACGAGAGCCGGGAAGATGAAATCCTCGCGGTGGGTCACCGCCGTCAGTTCGATCACCGGACTGACATTCGAGAAGTAGTAGCCGGTGTTCTCGCCGAAAGGCCCCTCCGGCTCACGCACGCCGGGCAGGACATGGCCCTCGAGAATGACTTCGGCGCGCGCCGGCACCTCGATGTCCACCGTCAGCGCGCGCACGAGTTCGACGGGTGCGCCGCGCAGACTGCCGGCAACCTCCATCTTGTCCGGCCCCTGCGGGCCGCTTTTCACCACCGCGGCGATGAGCATGGCCGGATCGACGCCGAGGGCCACGGCGACTTCGAGCGGCTTGCCGGACGCCTCGGCATTGGCGAGGAACTGCGACAGGGGCGGATTGGCCAGCAGGATGCCGAAGCGCCGGCCGCCCCCGCTTTTACCTTTATACATCATGCGGTGGATGCCCATGCCGCGCTGGCCCGTGGCCGGATCGCGCGCCAGCACAACGCCGCAGGTGAGGAAGGGCGCGCCATCCTGCTCGTAGTGCGTCAGCAGCGGCAACAGCGCGGCGACGTCGGCGGGATCGCGGTGCACGACGGCCTGCGCCGGCGCGTCCTTCACGACCACCGGCGGAACGCACCGGCCGGTCCGCGCGACATAGGTCTCGATCAGCCGATCCTCGCTCGTGCCGAGCGCCCGCGCGGCGAGCCTGCGGCTGGCGATCAGGTTGCCGGCGATGCGCTGGCCGGGGCGCCCCTTGATGTTCTCGAGGAGCACCGCCTTGCCGCTCACTTGCGCCTCGGACAGCAGCGCGGCCACCTCGTGGCGCGGATCGAGTGGCTCGCCGACGCGGATCAGGTCGCTGCCCAGATCGTCGAGAAACGCCCTGAGATCCGCATACGCCACGGCCGATCCTTCGTCAGGCGTACTTCGCCGGCATGCGCTGGATCTCGCCCAGCACCTTGATCGAGAATCGGCTGGCGCTCAACTGGCCGCGGCCAAGGCGCACCTGCAACTGGTCAGCGTACTTCTTCAGGTCGCTCGACACCTGGCACTTGACGCGCTTGTAGGTGTACTTGTGCAGGCCCGGATTGAGGGTGCGGATGGTCAGCTCGAGATCCGTATCCTCGGCCAGTTCCTTCTCGCTATTCACGTAAACTTCCCACTGATTCATCGTCCTGTCTCCTCACTTCACGGCGGGGTAGCCGTAGGCGGTCCAGTTGCTCATCACCTTCTCCTGGACGTCCTTCGGATAAACGTTCTTGAACGACACCAGGGTCGGCACGTCGTTGATCCTGTCCCAGTCGGTCGGCCAGAGGCAGTCGAACACCACTTTCGAGCCGATGGAGAACTTGCGCTCGTGCGGCGTGGCGAAGGGATACAGCGGCGTGCCCGGCGAGTTACGGTAGATGTGGATGCCGTTCTCCGGATGGCAGCGCGTGCAGAAGGCGTGGTACACCTCGTCCCAGTTGTAGATGTCGGTCTGGTCGTCGACCACCATCACCATGTGGAACCAGGGGCCGAGCTTGGAGCCGAAGGCGAGCTGGCCGATCTGCTGGGCGACGCCCGAGTAGGTCGGCTTCACGCCGACGATCATCATGTGGTGCGTCGAGCGCGGGTGCATGTACACGCCGGTGACCGGGATGCCCTGGCTCTTCAAGAGCTTCTCCAGTTCGAGCCCCAGCGAGAAGGAGCGCAAGAGCTGCCCCTCGTCCTGCGGCACGCCCATGTTGGAGATGGTCATCGTCGCGTTGTTGCGGTAGGTGATGCAGTTCACGCGGAAGGTGACCCGGAAGTCGCGCGGGGATGTGCGGTAGCCGGTGTACTCGCCGAAGGGGCCCTCCTCGACCTTGTAGTCGGGGCAGATCTCGCCCTCGAGGATGATCTCGGCGTCGGCCGGCACTTCCAGGTCGTTGGTTTCGCACTTGACCAGCTTGACCGGCTCGCCGGCCAGCATGCCGGTCAGCTCCGGCTCGGGGATCGGCGAGGGCGCGCAGGCCGCCATGGCGGCGAGCGGCGACAGGCCGATGGCCGTGGCGAAGGGGCAGCTCTCGCCGCGCGGCAGGTAGTAGTCGTTCAAGGCCTTGCCGAGGTCGGAGAAGGGGAACACCGCGCCGCTCATGGTGCGCGAATCGAACATCATCTGCCGGTACATGCCCCAGTTCACGTCGCCGCGCACCGGGTGCTTGGTGACGACGGCGTGCCAGGTGCCGACGTAGCGGCCGCCGTCGCCGTCATGCACCAGCGGGATGGGCAGCTTGCACAGGTCGACGTCCTTGCCCTTGAGGATGTTCTCCTTGCACGGTGCGTCCTTGCGGTCGACGAGCACCGGCGCGATCGGCTCGCCGTTGGTGCGCTTGACGTATTCCTTGCCGATCTCCGGCAGGCTGGCATTCGGGTCCATGCCCATGGAAATGGCCATGCGCCGGTAGGTCGACAGCGGCGCGCCGAAATAGGAGAAGCCGGGATAATCCTTGATCTTCTCCATGAAGGGCGCCGGCGCCGCCAGCTCGCAGGCGCGACGGACAATCGCCCCGGCCTCGTTCTCCCAATCCACTTCCTGCTTGATGCGCACGGCGTCGCCCGATTTGACGCAGGCTTCGACGAACTCACGGTTGCTTCTCGGTGCAGCCACGTTGTGTCTCCTGGGTTGAAAACTCAGATTTTGGAAAGGATCTTGTCCCATTTGCCCTGCGCCTTGAGGATCAGCTCGGCCGCCTCGCGCACGGCGCCGTAGCCGCCGCGCGCCTGGGTGACATACTCGGCGGCGTCCTTCACCTCCTGCACGGCGTCGGCCACGGCGATGGGCAGGCCGACGCGCTTCATCATCGACAGGTCGACCAGGTCGTCGCCGACGTAGGCCACCTGGGCATCGGTGATGTTCAGCTCCTTCAGCATCACCTCGTAGGGCTCGGTCTTCTTCTTGATGCCCTCGTGGAAGTGCTTGATCTTCAGCTCCTCGGCGCGGTGGCGCACGGCGCCGGACTTCTTCGAGGTGATGATGGCGACGTCGACGCCCGTCATCTGCAGCGCGACCACGCCGAAGCCGTCCTTGATGTCGAAGTTGCGCTGCTCGAGGCCGTTGTCGTCGATGACGATGCGGCCGTCGGTCATGACGCCGTCGACGTCGAGGATGACCAGCTTGATGTCCTTGGCTTTTTCCATATCCGTTCCTCAGTCAATCCCGTATTCCGCCCAGCGGCCGCGGATCTTCGCCAGCGTTTCCTCGTCCATGCGGGCCTCGACCGGCTTCTGCTTCCACTCGTAGGGGATGCAGGCATCCATCAGGATGCGCGAGGTGGTGAGCTTGTCGGAGTTCGGGTCGAGCGCCGGGTCGAGCGGCGTCGAGCGGCCGCGCTTGATGAGTTCCGTCCCGCGCATCGGGTCGTAGCGGCAGGAGAGCGCCCACATGACGCGCTGCAGGTCGTCGGCCATGATGTCCTCGTCGACCGTGATGACACCCTTGATGCCGTAGGAGCCGGTGTTGCTGCCGATCACCGCGTCGGCGACCTGGCGCGAGTGGCCGGGATAGGCCTGCTTGATCGAAACGACGGCCCAGAAGCGGCCGGCCGACTCGGGCAGCACGCAGACCGACTGCACGCCGGGAATCTTCATCTTCTCCAGCTCGGTCCACAGCGTCGCTGTGCGCGTGAAGGCAAGCAGCATGTGCACGTCGGTGACCGGACGGCCCTGGCCGGTGGCCCAGAGGACCGGGTTGTTGCGGTGGAGGATCTGCTTCACCTCCAGCGCCGGCTTGAGGATCGGCTTGTGCAGCTCGTCGGTGTAGTAGCCGGTGTACTCGGCGAAGGGGCCTTCCTGGCGGAAATTGTTCGGGTCGATCTCGCCTTCGAGCACGATCTCGGCGCCGGCCGGGATCGGCAGGCCGGTCAGCGGCGCCATGAGGAACTCGGCCGGCTGGCCGCGCACCGTGCCGGTGATGTCGAAGTCGTTGGCGCCCTTGTGCATCAGCGTGCCGGCCATGAAGATCAGCGGATCGCAGCCGATCACCGCGGCGGCCGGCATCTTCTTGCCCATCTTGGCGTACTTCTTCATGATGCGCTCTCCGCGCTTGCCCGGCAGGATCTGCACGCCGCAGGTCTTGTTGTCGAGCATCTGCATGCGGTAGGTGCCCAGATTCGTCTCGCCCGTCTCGGGATCGCGCAGCACGACGAAGACCATGGTACCGATGTAGCGCCCGCCGTCGAGCGGGAAGAACTTCGGCACCGGGAACATCTCCAGGTCGACCTTGTCGCCGGCGAGGATGTTCTCCAGCACCGGGCCGTCCTTGACCTCCTTCGCCTTGATGAGGCCCTCGGAGGTGATCGTTTTCTTCATCCAGGCCTGCGCCGACTCGCACATCGACAGGTGGTGCGGCAGGCCGAGCATGATGGCGAGGCGCTTGGTGGTGGCGAAGGCGCCGGTGAACACCGGGCTGCTGTAGCCCTTGACGTTCTCGAAGAGCAGCGCCGGGCCCTTCTTCTCCTCGGTGAGCTTGGAGACGTGGGAGATCTCCAGGTTCCAGTCCACCTCCGCCTTGACGCGCTTGAGTTCGTTGGCTTCGGCGCACTGGTTGATGAAATACCTCAGGTCCATGTCTTGTCCTCTCCTTGATTTAGTGTTTTTCGTGGCAGTGGGTATCGACCGATTCGATGACGCGGAAGCCGGCCGCCTCCAGCACCGCCACCACCTTTCTCAGCTCGGCGGAATGAAAGCGCACAATCACCTTGCGTTCGTGCAGGTGGCCGTTGCCGCCGTCCTCGCCGCGCGCGATCGGGTAGATGGCCTGCACCTCGGCGCCGGCGCCTTCCACCAGGTCGGCGATGCGGCCGATGGTGCCGGCCTTGATCTCCATCGGCCCGAGGGTGACGCCGCAGCGCCTTTCCCAGGCGCCGAGGAAGTGGGCGGCGAGCGAGAAGATCTCCTTCGAGGAGATGACGCCGACCACCTTGCCGTCGTCCATCACCGGGAACTGGCCGACGCCGAGCTCCTGGCCGCGGCGCAGGCATTCCTCCATGGTGTCGGTGGCCTCCACCGTGGCCGGGTTGCGCACCATGATGTCCTTCACCTTGAGGCGGTTGGCGAAGAAGTGGTATTCGTCCGGGTTCTGCGTGCGGGCGACGAAGTGGGCGGCGCGCAGGCAGTGCTGGCGCGTCACCATGCCGCGCAGGCGCCCCTTCTCGATCACCGGCAGCGCCTGCAGGTTGTGCTCGGTGAGGATGCGCTTGGCCTCCGACAGCAGCGTGTCGCCGTCGACCAGCGTCGGGTTTTTCTGCATCCAGTTTCTGACGATCATGAGACCTTCTTTCCGGTAAGCAGGCTGGAGAGGATGAAGTCCATCGCCGAAGTGGCCTTGGGCCCCTCGGCGGCCTCCCTGGCGCGCTTCTCGCTCCACACCGTCTCGGGCCGCGCCTGCAGGATGAAGATGTTGCCGCCGGCGGGCAGGTCCTTGTCCACCGCCCACTCGATGTCCATCTGGCGGCCGTAGTGCTTCTCGATGGCCTTGCCCATGCGCGCCAGCTCGACGATCTCCTCGTCGATCAGCGACTGGACGTTCTGCCGCTCGAAGGGCGTCTCGATCTTCACCGACTTCTGCGTCTTGGCGTCCACCGTGTAGGTGATCTCCTTGTTGCAGATGGTGCGCTCGAGGATGTCGAGGGTGACCTTGTTCACGATGAAATGGTCCGGCGTCACCTCGCCCGAGACGACCGATTCGCCGAAGCCGAAATTCGAGTCGATGGCGATGACGGAGCGGTCGCCGTTGCCCGGATTGAGCGTGAACATCACGCCCGCCGTGTAGGAATTCGCCATCTTCTGGAAGCCGACCGAGAGTTTCACCTCCTCGTGCGGGAAACCCATCTTCACGCGATAGGAGATGGCGCGCGCCGTGAACAGGCTGGAGATGCAGCGGCGCGCGTGGTGCAGCAGGTCGTCCACGCCGCGGATCCACAGGTAGGTGTCCTGCTGGCCGGCGAAGCTGGCGCCGGGCAGGTCCTCGGCGGTGGCGCTGGAGCGCACCGCCACCGGCACCGCCGGCACCATGCAGCGCACCGAGAGCTTGCGGTAGTACTCGGCGACGGCGTCCTCCATCTCCCAGGCGAAGGGATGCTGCTCGATCATCTCGCGGATGGCGCGGCTGGCCAGTTCGAGCTTCTCCAGGTCGTCGTGCACCACGTTCGCGAGCATGCCGGGAATCTCCCCGCTCACCCCGGCCTCGCGCATGAAGCGCGAATAGCCGTGGGTGGTCAGGGCGAAGCCCGGCGGCACGCGCACGCCGGCGTTGATCAGCTCGCCGAGGGAGGAGCACTTGCCGCCGACCAGCGCGACATCGTCCTTCCTGACCTCCTCGAACCAGCACAGCTCCGGGGCCGATGCACCGGCCCCGGCAGCCGCGTTGAGGTTTGTTGCCATTGTTGCGTTAGCGCCTTGCGAATCAGCGCGAGACCGTAATCGCGCCGGAGGAGCCGTCGACGCGGATCATCATGCCCGTCTCGATGATCTTGGTCGCGTGGCCGGTGCCGACCACCGCCGGCATGCCGTACTCGCGGCAGACGATCGCCGCGTGGCTCATGACGCCGCCGACGTCGGTGACGCAGGCCTTGATCTTGGCGAAGGCCGGCGCCCACGAGGGCGAGGTGGTGGGGGCGACGAGGATCTCGCCTTCCTGCAGCGCGCGGATGTCCTCCACCGTCTTGCAGACGCGCGCCTTGCCCTCGACGATGCCGGGGCTGCCGGCGAAGCCCTTGAACTCCTTGACGGTGGACAGATCCTTGACCTCCGACACCTTGGCCCAGTCGGCGAGCGAGCTGTTGGTGACGCCCCAGAGCACGATGGTGAAGGGCTCCTGGATCACCTCCGGCGCGGTGCCGATGGCGGGCGGCGCGCTCCACTCCTTGAACTTCTGCATGACGCCCTTGCGCCACTCGACCTCCTTCGGCCAGGTCTGCGTGCCGCGCGGCGTGACGCCGGTGGCCCAGGCGGTGACGACGTCCCACAATGCCTGCTTGATCTCGTCGCGGCGCAGCAGCCAGACGTCCTCGACGTCCCTAATGATGCCGTGCTCGACGAGGATGGCAGCGACCTCGCGCATCTTGTTCCAGAACACCGAGTGGAACCAGTGCTCGACGTAGAACAGGTGGTTCTCGACGTAGGGGAACACCGTCTTGGCGCAGCCGAGCAGCTCGTCGAACTGCTTGCGGTCCTCCTCCTTCTCGATCATGCCGCGGTACTCGGCGGTGATGCGGTCGCGTTCGGCGCGCACCTGCTCCATCGGCCGCTCGATGTTGACGCCCTGCTTGACCTTCTGGATGTAGGTCTGGATGCCGTTCAGCGGAATGTTCATGGCATCGTTCCAGGAACGGTCGTGGTGGAACCAGCCGGTGCCGGTCGACACGTTGAACCAGGGCTCGCGCGAGAGGTTGAGCGAGGTCAGCCACTCGACGCCCTTCGGCAGTTTCTTCAGCGCCGCCTCGACGTCGGTCCACTCCTGGCTGAAGCAGACGGCGTTGTCGACGCCCAGCTCGACGGCCTTCTTGGCGAGCTTCTTCAGCTCCTCGTCGGGCTGGTACATGATGACGTCGATGCCGGAGATCATCTGCGTCACGCGCTGCGCCGGGATGCTCGGGAAGAGCTTCTGCACGAAGTCGAGGAAGAAGACGTAGGCGGCGTAGCCGAGGTTGAGGAACTCGAAGTGGTACTGCCAGCACTTGATGCCGAGGTTGATCAGGTCGTCGTAGTTCTTCAGCAGGTGATAGCCCTTCGACTCGCCGACGGCGTCGGTGACGACCGAGATGTCCTCCATGTCGGCCAGGCGCGGGATCTCCAGCTTCTCGAGCTCGCGGATGGTGGCCTCCATCTTCACCTTCCACTTCTTCTCCAGCTCGTCCCAGTTCTTGTAGTAGTGGCCGGCGCGCTCCATGAAGTGCGGCACGCGGCTGCCGATCTCGGCGCCGTCCTTCACCGGCACCGGCGAGATGTAGACGTAGCCGTTGATCATGCGGTGGTCGACGCCACGCACCGGCGGCACCATGAAGATGCGGTTGTTGTACTGCGACAGGGCGAGGAACCAGGCCTCGTCCCAGATGGTGTCGAAGGGATACAGCGGCTCGGGATAGTGCAGGCCGTCGTAGAACCAGAACATGTCCTTCTCGTACTGGTTGCGCACCGGATCGTCGGTGACGAACTGGTACTGGTAGGGATACATGCGCTCCCAGCCTTCGGTGCCGGGAATGGTGGCGGCTTTCACGTCGTGCGGAACGGGAAACTTCATTTCGGTTTTTCCTCCATTCGGTGATCGTTTAGATGTGAATCGACCGTGCCGGGCATGCTTTGTGCGCCGGTCATGCGTGGAAGGCCTATCGCAAGCCATGTGCCATCTGCGCTGCAACATGCCGCCGGCCAGGCTCCGATCGGGATGTGCCGCAGGGAGAAACACGGTCATGCGCCGTCTTGCGGCGACTGACTTTTTTTCGCAGCGCAACAAGACAAGCGCTCAGTCATCAGCTTCCGGCCGTTGACGATTTGATGAAACCAGAGCGCAGCCAGGAGTAGTATTTGACGAATTGATTAACCAGGCTGGTTTTCCGGGAACGTTTTCGCAATGTTCCGGGGAACCGCCGGCACGTCGCGCTTCACCATTTGATAAAAAATGCCGCCTGGCCGCATGGAAGGAGGATAAACCGGATGCGCAAACTGGCTACCGTCGCCAGGACGGCCGATGACCTGCGTTCGCACGTGCACTTCGACGCGGAGACCGGGCTGATCTGGCTGCACGAGCACCGCATGCTGCTGGTGCACGCCGAGGCACAGGCGCTGCTGCGCAAGGAACTCATCGACACGCTGGGCATGGCGCGCGCGCGCGGACTGCTCACGCGCATGGGCTACGCCTCGGGCCTGCGCGACGCCGAACTCGCGCGCAAGCAGGCGCAGGGCGTGAGCGACATGGAAGCCTTCATGACCGGGCCAAAGCTGCACACGCTGGAGGGCATCGTGCGCGTCACCCCGATCCGCCTCGAGATGGACCGTCCGCGCGGCGCCTTCTACGGCGAGTTCCTCTGGGAGCACTCCTGGGAGGGCCAGTGGCACCGCCACTACTTCGGCATCCACCACGAGCCGGTGTGCTGGACGCAGATCGGCTACGCCTCGGGCTACACCTCGGCCTTCATGGGCCGGCGCATCCTCTACAAGGAAGTGGAGTGCGTCGGCGCCGGCGACGACAACTGCCGCATCGTCGGCCGGCCCATCGAGGAATGGGAGGACGCCGACGAGCAGATGCGCTACTACAACCCGGAGTCCATCGCCGACCAGTTGATCGAGCTGCAGACGCAGGTCACCCACCTGCGCTCCTCCATCGGCGAGAAGGACACGCTGCCGCAGCACATGATCGGCGTCTCGCCCGGCTTCCGCGCCGCCTACGGCCTGCTCAAGCAGGCGGCCGGCAGCCAGATCCCGGTGCTTCTGCTCGGCGAGACCGGCGTCGGCAAGGAGGTCTTCGCGCGCTACCTGCACGAGATGAGCCCGCGCGCCAAGCACTCGTTCGTCGCGGTGAACTGCGCGGCCATGCCGCAGGAGCTGGTCGAATCGGAACTCTTCGGCGTCGAGAAGGGCGCCTACACCGGTGCCCAGTCGGCGCGTCCGGGACGCTTCGAGCGCGCCGACGGCGGCACCCTCTTCCTCGACGAGGTCGGCGACCTGCCGCCGTCGGCGCAGGCGAAACTCCTGCGCGTGCTGCAGGAGCACGAGATCGAACGCCTCGGCGACTCGAAGCCGCGCAAGGTCGACGTGCGCGTGGTGGCGGCGACCAACGCCGACCTCGCCAAGCTGGTGAAGGAAGGGCGTTTCCGCCTCGACCTCTACTACCGCCTCAACGCCTACCAGATCCACATCCCGCCGCTGCGCGAGCGCAAGGAGGATATCTCGCCGCTCGCCAGGGCCTTCGTCGAGAAGTACGCCGCCATCCACGGCAAGAAGCTGCGCGGCTTCACCGACAAGGCCAAGCGCGCGCTGCTCTCCTACAACTGGCCGGGCAACATCCGCGAGCTGCAGAACGTCATCGAGCGCAGCGTGATCCTCGCGCCGCACGGCACGCGCATCGAGGCCGAGCACCTCTTCCTCGCCGAAGGCGAGGGCCGCCCGCCCGAACTGGGGCTGGACGCGCACGGCGACATCGCGCACGGCTGGCAACCGGGCGAAAAGCTGTGCGAATCGGTGCTGAACGGCGTGTTCACGCTCGACGAGGTGGAGTCGATGCTGCTCGAGGCGGCGGTGGCCAAGTCGCGCGGCAACCTCTCCTCGGCGGCGCGCCTGCTCGGCATCACCCGCCCGCAGCTCGCCTATCGCCTGAAACGCATGAACGAAGCGGACAAGGCGCCGAAGTCTCCATGAGCGCGCCGCTGCGCAGCCGCGTGCTCGCCTTCCTCGGCGAGCACCACGTCATGACGCTCGCCAGCGCCGGCAGCGAGGGCCCGTGGGCGGCGGCGGTGTTCTACGCCCACGAGGATTTCCGCCTGTATTTCCTTTCGGCGCCGACCACGCGCCACGCGCAGCACCTCGCCGCCGACCCGCGCGCCGCCGCCACCATCCAGCGCGACTACGACGACTGGCCCGGCATCCGCGGCCTGCAGCTCTCGGGCACGGTGCGCGAAGTCGCCCGCGAGGACGAGGCGCGCGTGCGCGCCCTCTACCAGCAACGCTACCCGCTGATCGGCGGCGGCGCCGGCGTGCCGCGCAAGCTCCTCGAGGCGCTCGACAGGATCCGCTGGTACGAGCTGGTGCCGGAGGATATCCATCTCATCGACAACACACTGGGCTTCGCCCACCGCGAACATCTGTCGCCGTCCTGCCGAGACTGACTTTTTGTTCCGGCATAACGCCCGCCGACGCGGGCATTGGCCTTGACTGAAACGTCGTCTTCGACAGACTACTCTTACATAGAAATCTCGGATGTATTATCCGAATATTCATGGTACGATTTCCCCATGATTACCCGCGCCCCCCACCTCGCCGCCGTCCGGGAACTGCTGGCACTGTTCCCGGTCGTCGCCATTCTCGGTGCCCGGCAGGTCGGCAAGACAACGCTGGCCCGCCAGCTCGGCGCAGCTTGGGAAGGCCCTGTTTGTCGCTTCGACCTGGAAGACCCGGACGACCTGGCCCGTCTCGCCGACCCCGCCTTCGCGCTGAAAGGGCTCGAGGGCCTGGTCGTCCTCGACGAGATCCAGACCCGCCCCGACCTCTTTCCGCTGCTGCGCGCCCTGGCCGACCGGCCCGATGCGAAAACGCGCTTTCTTCTGCTCGGCAGCGCCTCGCCCGAACTGCTGCGGCTGTCGGCCGAGACCCTCGCCGGCCGCATCGGTTTTCACGAACTGCCCGGCCTGAGCCTGGCCGAGCTGGACGCCAGTGCGCTCGACCGCCTGTGGCGTCGCGGCGGCTTTCCGCGCGCCTATCTCGCCGCATCGGATGCGGCCAGCCGGCAGTGGCGCGAGGCCTTCATCCGCACCTATCTCGAACGCGACATTCCGCAACTCGGCATCCGGCTGCCGGCCATCGCGCTGCGCCGCTTCTGGACCATGCTGGCGCACTACCACGGCCAGACCTGGAACGGTTCCGAACTCGGCCGCGCCCTGGCGGTGAGCGACAAGACGGTGATGCACTATCTGGAAATCCTCGAAGGCACCTACATGGCGTTCCGCCTCGCGCCCTGGCATACGAATCTGGGCAAGCGGGAAATCAAGGCGCCCAAGGTCTATCTCGCCGACACGGGCCTCCTGCATACCCTGCTCGGCATCGAGCGACAGGAGGCCCTGCTCGCCCATCCGAAATGCGGCGCCTCGTGGGAAGGCCTGGCGCTGCGCGAGTGCATCCTGCACGCCCGGACGCGGCCTGCGGAATGCTTCTTCTGGGGCGCGCACAGCGGGGCGGAACTCGATCTGCTGATCGTGCGCGACGGCAGGAAGTACGGTTTCGAGGCCAAGCTGACGCGCTCGCCCGGCATCACCCCCTCGATGCGCTCCGCCCTGGATGCGCTCGGGCTGGAGCACCTTTTCGTGGTCTGCCACGGCGACGAGTCGCCCTGGCCGCTCGCCGAGCGCATCACCGCCGTGCCGCTCGGCGCCCTGCCGCGCTGGGCGACGCAGAGCGCACTGGGTTCGGGCTCCTAAAGCTTCAGCCCGCGCGGCTTGCGGCCGGCGCGCCTGAAGAGGCGGTCGAAGACGGCGTTGGGCAGCAGCTTCATGGCGCGCGCGACGAGCGCCATCTGCCAGGGCACGACGGCGTAGGCGCGACCGGCGTCGATGACGCGACCGATGCGCCGCGCGGCGACGTCGGCGGGCAGGATGAAGGGCATGCGGTACTTGTTCACCGCCGTCATCGGCGTGGCGACGTAGCCGGGGCAGACGGTGACGACCTTGACGCCGTGCGGCCGCAGCTCGATGCGCAGCGCCTCGAGATAGGTGATGGCGGCGGACTTCGAGGCGCTGTAGGCGCCGGCGCCGGGGATGCCGCGCATGCCGGCCACCGAGGCGATGCCGACGAGGCGGCCGCGGCGCGCTTCGCGCATGGGCGCGACGAAGGGCTGGAAGGTGGCGGCGAGGCCGACGACGTTGGTGCGCAGGACGCGCTCGAACACCTCGACGTCCTCGGCGTGCTCGGTGAGCGTGCCGACGGAAACGCCGGCGTTGGCGACGACGATGTCCGGCACGCCGAAGCGCCGCATGAAATCCTGCGCCGCCTCCGCCATGGCCTGGGCGTCGGCGACATCGGCGGCGTATTGGGCGGGAGCGCCCGGCAGGCCGCGCGCCACTTCGGCCAGCGCGTCGGCGCGGCGCGCGACGAGGCCGAGCTGCGCGCCGCGCGCGGCATAGTGCGCGGCGAGCGCCGCGCCGATGCCGGAGGAGGCGCCGGTGATGAAGATGCGCAAGCGCGGCTTACTTCTTCTTCGGCCGTTCGGCGCGCGCCCTGACGATCAGCTCGTCGAGGGTCTTCATGAGGCCCTCGGGGCTGCCGGTCATCGAGACGGAGGTGACGTACTTGCCGTCGACGACCAGCGTGGGCACGCCGGTGATGTCGTAGGCCTGGGTCTGCTGGATGGCACGCTTGGTCTTGCTCTGCACCGAGAAGGATTTCCATGCCTCGGTGAACTTGGCGCGGTCGACGCCCTTCTTCGCCATCCAGTCGAGCTGGATGCGCTCGTCGTTGAGGTTCACGCGGTCGATGTGGATGGCGTCGAACACCTCGCCGTGCAGCTTCTCGAGCAGGCCCATGGCCTCAAGCGTGTAGAAGGTGCGCGCGTTGGGCATCCAGCGCTCGGTGGGCACGGCGGGGATGATGCGGAATTCGACGTCCTTGGGCAGCTTCGCCTTCCACTTCTTGAGGAAGGGCTCGAGGTCGAAGCAGTGCGAACAGCCGTACCAGAAGAACTCGATGACCTCGATCTTGTCGCCGGTCTCGACCGCCTGCGGGTTGGCGAGCGGCTTGAAGGCCGGCTTGCCCTGGGCGGCGACGGATCCGGCGGCGAGCGCCAAGGTAAGGCCGATCAGGCCCAGCCATTTGTTCAGTTTCATGTCTTGTCTCCTGTTAAGTTCACTGGGTGGCGTCCTTGGTGTCCTTGCCATCCTTGACTCTGACCACGCTGGCCTCGATGCCGTTCTGCGCCAGCAGGGTGCGCGCCCTGGCCATTTCGTCCGGGTTGGCGTAGGGGCCGAGGCGCACACGGTGCATGACGCCCTTCTCGGGCAGGGTCACCTGCTGGATGCTGGCCTCCACCCCCATCAACGCAAGACGCGCCTTCAGGTTGTCCGCGTCGGCGGGTTTCTGGAAGGCGCCGGCCTGGAGGAAGAGGGCTTCGCCGGGAGGCGCCGCCGGCTTCTCGGGCGCGGCCGCCTTGGGCGCCGGTTGCGGCACCGGCTCCTCGGAGCCGGGCAGGATCTTGTAGAACTCGAAGCGCGGCTTCTCCTGCACCTTGTCGCCGGGCTTGCCCGGCAGGGGCAGCGGCGCGGCGGCCTGGGGGCCGGCCTTGGCGTCGGCCGGCCTTTCCGCCTGCGGCTTCTGGCCCTTGGCCTGGAAAGGGAGCGGCGTCTTGTTGAGGTACCAGACGACGCCGGCGGCGACCACCACGCCGATGACCAGGCCGATGAACATGCCGAGGATCGTGCCGCCTGTCTGCCTGCGTGGATTCATGGTCCCCCTCACATGGATTCGGGCGCGCCGACGCCGATGATGCCGAGGCCATTCGCCAGCACCTGGCGCACCGCCAGACAGAGCGCGAGGCGCGCCTCGCGCAGCATCGCGTCGTCGACGAGGAAGCGCTCGGCATTATAGTAACTGTGGAACTCGCCGGCCAAATCCTTCAGGTAGAAGGCGATCAGGTGCGGCGCGTAGTCGCGCGCGGCGTTCTCCACCGTCTCGGGGAATTCCGCCAGGCGTGCGCACAGGGCGAGTTCGCGCTCGTTGCCGAGCGGCGCCAGGCCGGCTTCCGCGAGCGCAGCTTCATCTCCGCCCCACTGCGCCAGCACCGACGAGACGCGGGCGTGGGCGTACTGGATGTAGTACACCGGGTTCTCGTTGCTCTGCGACTTGGCCAGATCGAGGTCGAAGTCGAGGTGCTGGTCGGATTTCCTCAGCACGTAGAAGAAGCGGCAGGCGTCGTTGCCGACCTCCTGGCGCAGTTCGCGCAGGGTGACGAACTCGCCCGAGCGCGTGCTCATCGAGGTCTTCTGTCCGTCGCGGTAGAGCACGGCAAACTGCACCAGCGCCACTTCGAGCCGGTTCTCGTCGAGGCCAAGCGCCTTCACCGCGCCCTTCACGCGCGGGATGTAGCCGTGGTGGTCGGCGCCCCAGATGTCGACGATCCTGTCGAAGCTGCGCTCGTACTTGTTGAGGTGGTAGGCGATGTCGGAGGCAAAGTAGGTGTACAGCCCGTTTTCGCGCTGCACGACGCGGTCCTTCTCGTCGCCGAAGGCGGTGGAGCGGAACCACTTGGCGCCGTCCTGCCCGTAGACGTGGCCGTGCCGCTCCAGCGTCGCCACGGCCTTCTCCACCAGCCCGGTGTCGAAGAGCGACTTCTCCGAGAACCAGTGGTCGAAATGCACGCCGAACTCGGCCAGGTCGTCGCGCGCGTCGCCGAGCTGCTCGGTCAGGGCGAAGCCATGCACGTAGGCGTAGTCGTCGCCGAGCAGGCGCTTGGCGTTGGCGATGAGCGCGTCGAGATGGCCCTCCGCGTCCGCCGCCGCGTCCGGCGCGCCGTCGAGCACGTGCGCCGTGTCGCGCCGGTAGCGCGTACCGTGCGCCTTCTGGATGGCGGCGGCCATGTCGCGCACGTAGTCGCCCTGGTAGGCGTTCTTCGGAAAGGGCACGGTCGAGCCGTGCAGCTCGAGGTAGCGCAGCCAGGTGGACAGCGCCAGGATGTCCATCTGGCGGCCGGCATCGTTCACGTAGAACTCGCGCGTCACCTTCCAGCCGGCGAAGTCGAGCAGGCTGGCCAGGCTGGCGCCGTAGGCCGCGCCGCGGCCGTGGCCGACGTGCAGCGGGCCGGTCGGGTTGGCCGAGACGAATTCGACCTGGACCTTCTTGCCGCCGCCGAGCGTGCCGCGGCCGTAGCCGGCGCCCTGCGCCAGCACGGCGCGCACCGCCTGCAGCTTGGCCGCGGCGGCGAGGGTGAAATTGATGAAGCCGGCGCCGGCGACTTCGGCCTTGGCGACGAGCGGCGACTTCGGCAGCTCGGCGACGAGGCGTCCGGCAATGTCGCGCGGGTTGAGCTTGAGCGGCTTGGCCAGTTGCAGGGCGAGGTTGCTGGCGAAGTCGCCGTGCGCGGCCTGTTTCGGGCGCTCGAGCGTAATCGGTGCATCGACGCTTTCGGGCGCAACCGACTGCAAAGCCGCGCGCAACAAGGCCGTCAGTTCGGATCGGATGTCTGCTGCCATAGGAATCAATTCGGAAAGGGCGGATTATACCTGCCGGACGCCCATCGGCTGCCCGGCATGCCGCCAAATCCAGTTAAAATCAACGCTTTCCCAACCACAAGACGATCTTGCGCCTCTTCCGTCTCCTGAAAATCGTCGGCGTCGGCACCCGCTTCGGGCTCGACCAGCTGGTGCTCGACCAGCCGCGCACCGAGCGCCTGGCGCGCCTGCTGCGCGCCGTTTTATTCTGGCGCGACCTGGCGATGCCGCGCGCGGCGCGGCTGCGCCTGGCGCTGGAGGCGCTCGGGCCGATCTTCGTCAAGTTCGGCCAGGTGCTGTCGACGCGGCGCGACCTGCTGCCGGTGGATCTCGCCGACGAGCTGGCGAAACTGCAGGACCAGGTGCCGCCCTTCCCCTCGGATCAGGCGGTCGCCGTGCTGGAAAAGGCCTTCGGCAAGCCGGTGGGCGAAGTATTCGCCTCCTTCACGGCGGAACCCGAGGCGAGCGCCTCGGTGGCGCAGGTGCATTTCGCCACCCTGCCCGACGGGCGCGAGGTGGCGGTGAAGATTTTGCGGCCGGGCATCGAGCGGGTGATCGCACACGACGTCGCCCTGCTCGACGCCGCCGCCGGGCTGATCGAGGCGGTCTGGCCGGACGGCCGGCGGCTCAAGCCGCGTGAGGTGGTGGCGGAGTTCGCCAAGCACCTCGAGGACGAGCTCGACCTCATGCGCGAGGCGGCCAACTGCGCACAGCTGCGGCGCAACTTCCTGCACTCGCCGCTGCTCGCCGTGCCGGAGGTGCACTGGGACGGGTGTTCGGCGCAGGTGATGACGATGGAGCGCATGCACGGCACGCCGGTCGGCCAGATCGAGGCGCTGCGCGCCGCCGGCGTCGATTTGAAAGGCCTCTCGCGCGCCGGCGTCGAGATCTTCTTCACCCAGGTGTTCCGCGACGGCTTCTTCCACGCCGACATGCACCCGGGCAACATCCTCGTCACGCCCGCCGGACAGTACGTCGCGCTCGATTTCGGCATCATGGGCACGCTCACCGAGGTGGACCAGAACTACCTGGCGCAGAACTTCCTCGGCTTCTTCCGCCGTGACTACAAGGCGGTGGCGCAGGCGCACATCGACGCCGGCTGGGTGCCGGCCGACACGCGCCTCGACGAGTTCGAGGCCGGCATCCGCGCCGTGTGCGAGCCGGTGTTCGACCGGCCGCTGAAGGACATCTCCTTCGGCCGGACGCTGCTGCGCCTGTTCCAGACCGGACGGCGCTTCAACGTCGAGATCCAGCCGCAACTGGTCATGCTGCAGAAGACCCTGCTCAACATCGAGGGCCTCGGCCGCCAGCTCGACCCGGAGCTCGACCTGTGGACCACGGCGAAGCCCTTCCTTGAGCGCTGGATGGCCGAGCGCGTCGGCCTGAAGGGCCTCGCCAACAATCTCAAGCGCGAGGCGCCACAATGGGCCGCGCTGCTGCCGCAGCTGCCGCGCCTGCTGCACCAGGCGCTCGACCCGAAGCCGCTCGCTGCCCTGCGCGAGGAAGTGGCGCGGCTGCAGGCGGAGGCGCGGCGGCAGACGCTGTGGCTGAAGGCGGCCGCCGTTTTGCTCGCCGCGATTCTCGTCGTGCAGCTCGTTTCGCTATAATCCGCCGTCTCCCACGGACTGACTTTTTCCGACCGCCGCCATGCTCCTCACCTTCGTCATCCTCTACCTGCTGGTGTCGATCGGCATCGGCCTCGTCGCCGCCCTGCGCGTGCATGACAGCCGCGACTTCGTCCTGGCCGGCCGCACCCTGCCGCTCTACGTCGTCACCGCCACGGTGTTCGCCACCTGGTTCGGCTCGGAGACCGTGCTCGGCATCTCCTCGACCTTCCTCAAGGACGGCCTGCGCGGCATCGTCTCCGACCCCTTCGGCTCGAGCCTGTGCCTGATCTTCGTCGGCCTGTTCTTCGCCGCCAAGCTCTACCGCATGGACCTGCTCACCATCGGCGACTACTACCGGCGCCGCTTCGGTCCGGCGGTGGAACTGTGCATCAGCCTGGCCATCGTCGTCTCCTACCTCGGCTGGCTCTCGGCGCAGATCGTCGTCATCGGCCTGGTCTTCGAGGTGGTGACGGCCGGCGCCATCAGCCTCACCTGGGGCATCCTCATCGGCGCCGTGGTGGTGCTGATCTACACCCTGTGGGGCGGCATGTTCTCGGTGGCGTGGACCAACTTCTTCCAGATGGTGATCATCATCCTGGGCCTGTTCTACATCGCCTGGATCATCGCCGACAAGGCCGGCGGCGTAGGCACGGTGGTCAGCCACGCCCACGCGGCGGGCAAATTCGAGTTCTGGCCGGCGCCGGAAGCGAAGGACGTGCTGGCCTTCATCGCCGCGGCGGTGACCATGATGTTCGGCTCGATCCCGCAGCAGGACGTCTTCCAGCGCGTCACCTCGGCGCGCAGCGAGCGCATCGCCGTGGTCGGCTCGGTCGCCGGCGGCACGCTCTACTTCCTCTTCGCCTTCGTGCCGATCTTCCTCGCCTATTCCGCCTTCCTCATCGACCCGGCCATGGTCGAGCGGCTGATGGAAAAGGACCACCAGCACATCCTGCCGACCCTGGTGATGGAGCACACGCCGCTGTTCGCCCAGATCATCTTCTTCGGCGCGCTGCTCTCGGCGGTGATGAGCACGGCGAGCGGCACCCTGCTGGCGCCCTCGGTGACGTTCACCGAGAACATCCTCAAGCACTTCGTCATCAAGCGCGAGCTGACCGACAGGCAGTTCCTCTGGCTGATGCGCGGCGTCGTGGCGGCCTTCTCCGTCGTCGTCACGCTGTTCTCGCTGAAGACCGACTCGACCATCTACGAGCTGGTCGTCGGCGCCTACAAGGTGACGCTGGTGGCGGCCTTCGTGCCGCTGGTGGCCGGCCTCTACTGGCGCCATGCGACGACGCAGGGGGCACTCGCCGCCATCGTCTTCGGCGTCGGCATCTGGGTGCCCCTGGAAATCTTCGCGCCCGACGGCCTCTGGCCGCCGCAACTCGCCGGCCTGCTGGGAAGCGTCTTCGGCATGCTGGCCGGCTCGCTCCTGCCGCAGTGGATCGGCCACGCCGGCGTGGCCATGCGCCAGGCGCACGAGCATGCCACGCACGCCCATGCGGCGGCAGCGGGCACGCACCACGTGCCGCACGACGGCGAGCACCACCGCAAGCCGCACTGACGGAATGGCGTCATGCCGGCGCCGCTCTGGTTCCGTGCCTTCAAACGCGCCATCTACGCGCTGCTGGCGCTCAATCTGGCGCTCTACGCGCTGTTCGGCTCGGCCAACGAACTGCTCGATTCGGCCGCCTGGATCGTGCTGCTGGTGCTGTTCGAGATCGAGACGGCGCATGGCGAGCGCCTGACGCCGCGCGGGCGCCTCGGGATCCACCTCGCCCGCTTCGCCGCCTCGGCCGGCGTGCTGGCGGCGGCCGTGGGCTACGTGCTCGAGCGCGAATGGCTGGACGCCGCCAATACCTGGCTCTGGCTGGCCGTCGTCGCCCTGCTCGAGATCGAGGTGCGCTTCCCGCTGGCGGTGGAACGGCGCCGGCGCCTGTTCTGGGCCGGCACCGGCACGCTGTATGCCGCGCTCGGCGCGCTGGTGCTGGCCTGGGCCTGGCGCGGCGACTGGCTCGACGCCTGGGATGCCGCGCTCTGGCTCACCGCCTTCTTCGCCATCGAGCTGAATGTGCTGCATCGCAAGAAAAGCTTATAAACATCAGGCTCGTTTGGTGAGCCACTGCTAAATGCAAAATTCGGCCCAAACCAACGCCGATGTTGGATTACACACGCGTTCACTCTGGCGCATAATACCGATCCATGAACAGACGCCACGAACTGGTCGATGCCTCCCGCCCAGAGAATTCCCAGGCCGCGCTTCATCAGGGCGACTGCCTGGAATTTCTGTCCTCGGCACCGGACGGTTTCTTTCAGCTGATTGTCACTTCACCCCCATACAACCTTGGGAAGGCCTATGAGAAGCGCATTCGTCTCGATGCCTATCTCGAACAGCAGGAAGCTGTTATTCGCGAGTCGGTGCGGGCGCTTGGCGACAAAGGCAGCATTTGCTGGCAGGTGGGCAACCATGTCGACAAGGGCGAAATTATTCCGCTAGACACGGTGCTGTACCCGATCTTCAAAAAGCTGGGGCTGAAACTTCGTAACCGCATCGTTTGGCATTTCGAGCACGGCCTGCACTGCACGAAAAGGCTTTCCGGACGCTACGAGACGATCCTTTGGTTTACAAAGACGGACGATTACGTTTTCCATCTGGACCCAATCCGTGTTCCACAAAAATATCCCGGCAAGAAGCACTTCAAAGGTCCGCGTGCCGGCGAGTTTTCGTGCAATCCTCTTGGAAAGAATCCGGGCGACTTGTGGGTTATTCCAAACGTTAAGAGCAACCATGTCGAAAAAACAGGGCATCCCTGCCAGTTTCCGGTCGAACTTATCGAGCGGCTCGTCCTCTCGATGACCGATCCGGGAGATTGGGTTTTCGATCCTTTTGTCGGTACCGGCACGTCGATCGTTGCCGCGCTTAAAAACGGCCGCAACGGTGCAGGCGCCGAGATTTTTCCGGATTACGTCGAAATTGCGCGCAAGCGCATCGATGACCTGCTCCGCGGCGAACTGAGAACACGCCCGATGACCCGGCCTGTATATGACCCCAAGTCCGCCGGCAACCGCCTGACCGTCGCGCCTTGGGGCGACAACGTGGTCCAGCAGCGGTTGTTTCAGAACCGCAAGGAATACTCCGCGTGAGAATCGTGGAGGCCTATTCCCATCTGAATGGCGAGGAGTATCTTCTCGTACACCGGCCGGAAATCTACAAGGAAATCAGAGAAGCCATTGCTGCCGTCGATGCCGGTGCGCATCAGACGAAGAAGAGTCGCGAAAAAACCATGCGCGGCAAGAAGCTGTTCAGTCCGCGGGCACTCAACAAGGCATTCGAGAAACAATTTCAAAACAAGGAATGGCGCGAAAGCAGGTATCGCTATTTCGTCACAACGAATCGCAAGCACCTGCAGGAACTACTCGGACTCACGCTCAAAGAACAGAAGCAGTACTTAATATCGCAGGGCATCGCCGACCCGATCCAATCCTACAAACAAACCGATTTCGTCAAGGATCGGGTTGCGGTCGAAGTGCAGTTCGGTAAGTACGCCTTCGTTGCATTCGATCTCTTCGTCAAGCATTTGCTGTTCTATAGCGGCGATGTCATCGACGTCGGTGTGGAAATCCTTCCTATGAAGGAAATGTTGCAGGACGCCAATGGCGGACGGCGCATGTCTACGGGCATCGCCTATTTCGAGGGCGAGGTCTATAACATCCTGCGGCACGGAAGAAACAGTCCGCCGGTGCCGCTACTGATTCTCGGCATTGCTCCATAGGCCTTGGCAACGGAACGCCCTGCCATCTCCCCGTTGGCAAGTTACCTCGCCGCCGCCTATGCGTTGCTGGTGGTGTATGCCAGCCTGCACCCCTTCGCCGGCTGGCGCGACAACGGCGTGCCGCCCTTCGCCTTCCTCGAGGCGGCCTGGCCGCGCTACCACACCGGCTTCGACCTCGCCGCCAACGTGCTCGCCTACGTGCCACTGGGATTTCTTCTGGTGCCCGCCCTGCAGGCGCGCCTCGGCGTCGCCGCGGCCGCCCTGGTGGCGGCGCTGGCCGGCGCCGCGCTCGCCCTCGGCCTGGAGACGCTGCAGAACTTCCTGCCCAGCCGCGTGCCCTCCAACATCGACCTCGCCTGCAACGGCATCGGCGCCATGATCGGCGCCGCCGCCGGCATGAACTGGGGCCGCGAGCTCGTCGACGGCGGGTGCCTGCACCGCCTGCGCATGCGCCTCGTCGCGCCCGGCCACGCCGCGGATTTCGGGCTCGTGCTGCTCGGCCTGTGGCTGCTCGCCCAGCTCAACCCCGAGCTGCTGCTGTTCGGCACCGGCGACCTGCGCGACCTGCGCGCCCTGCTCGACCTGCCCGCCCTGCCCTACTCGGCGGAGCGCTTCGCCGTCATCGAGGCCGGCGTGGCGGCCGGCGGCACGCTGGCCGCCGGGCTCGTCTGCTGGTCGCTGCTGCGCCTGCGCAGCCGCGCCCTGCTCGCCGGGATGCTGCTCGCGCCGCTCGCCATCAAGGCCTTCGCCGACGCCGTGCTGGTGAACGCCGCCCAGTTCGCGCACTGGGTCACGCCGGGCAACGCGGCCGGGCTGGCGATCGGCTCAGCAGTCCTGCTCGCCGCCACGTATCTGCCGCCGCTGGCCCAGCGCATCGTCGCCGCGCTGGCCCTGCTCTTCGCCACGGCGCTGGTGAATCTGGCGCCGGAGAATCCCTACCTCACCGCCGCCCTCGCCGTCTGGCAGCAGGGGCACTTCCTCAACTTCAACGGGCTCACCAAGCTGGTCTCCAGCCTGTGGCCCTTCGCCGCGCTGCCCTACCTGATGCTGCCGCGACCGCGCACGGGAGAGCACGAGTGAACGACCCGCTAATTGATTTGCGCGACCGGCTGCGCGCCTTCGCGCGCGAGCGCGAGTGGGACCGCTACCACACGCCAAAGAACCTGGCGATGGCCTTGATCGTGGAAGCGGCCGAGCTGGCCGAGCATTTCCAGTGGCTCACCGCCGAGGAAAGTCAGTCGCTGCGGCACGGCGACAAGCGGGAGGACATCCGCGACGAGCTGGCCGACGTGCTGATCTATCTCATCGAACTGGCCGACACGCTGGACATCGACCTCGCCGCCGCCGCGCGCGACAAGATCGGCAAGAACGCGCTGAAGTACCCCGTCGACAAGGCGCGCGGCAATGCGAAGAAGTACGACGAACTATGACCGAAGGAAATCCAGAGGATAATGACCCAACCCCAAGGAGAGGCGAAATGAGTTTTTTCAAGCACCACGTCTTTTTCTGCACCAACCAGCGCGCGCCCGGCGAGATGTGCTGCAACAACCACGGCGCCCAGGCCATGCGCGACTACTGCAAGGACAAGGTGAAGAACATGGGCGACAAGATCGCCGGCAAGGTGCGCGTGAACAGCGCCGGCTGCCTCGACCGCTGCGACAAGGGCCCGGTGGTGGTCGTCTACCCCGAGGCAGTCTGGTACACCTACGTCGACCAGGAGGACATCGACGAGATCGTCGAGTCGCACCTCGCCCGGGGCAAGGTCGTCGAGCGGCTGAAAATCGACTGATGTCGAAACACGAGCGCGTCCTGCTCGACGGACCGGCCGGCACGGTTGAGGTCTTCGTCGAGGCGCATGATTCGCCCACGGGTATCGCCCTCATCGCCCATCCCCATCCGCTCTACGGCGGCAGCGCCGACAACAAGGTGGTGACGACGCTGGCGAAAGCCTTCCGCGAGCTCGGCTGCGCCACGCTGCGGCCGAATTTCCGCGGCGTCGGCGCCTCGGCCGGCGATCACGACCACGGCGTCGCCGAGACCGGCGACCTCGCCGCCGTGCACGCCTACGCCCGCGGTCGCTTCGGCGCGGCGCTGCCCTTCCATCTCGGCGGCTTCTCCTTCGGCGCCTACGTCGTCACGCGGCTGGCGAAGCAGTTGGCCGAATCCGGCGACCCGGCGCGGCGCCTGGTGCTGGTCGGCACCGCGGCCGGCTTCGTCGAGGGCGCGCGCAGCTACGTCACCGAGGCGGTGGCGCCCGACACGATCGTTATCCACGGCGACCGCGACGAGACGGTGCCGCTCGCCAACGTGCTGGCCTGGGCCGAGCCGCTCGATCTCGCTGTCAGCGTGGTGCCCGGCGCCGACCACTTCTTCCACCGCAAGCTGCATCTCATCCGGCGCATCATCGAATCTCAATGGAGACATTGAGCGTCGCCGGGCTGCGCAAGTCCTACGGCGACACCGCCGTGCTGCAGGGACTGACTTTTGAATTGCGCCCGGGCGAGTGCTACGGCCTGCTCGGCCCCAACGGCGCCGGCAAGACCACCACGCTGCGCTGCGCCCTCGGCCTCACCGCGCCCGACGCCGGCACCATCCGCCTCGCCGGCCTGCCGGTGCCGGAGCGCGCGCGCGAGGCGCGCCTGCGCGTCGGCATCGTGCCGCAGATGGACAACCTCGACCCCGACTTCACCGTGGCGGAGAACCTGCTGGTGTACGGCCGCTATTTCGGGCTCGACGATGCGGCGGTGCGCGCGCGCATCCCGCAACTGCTCGAATTCGCCGGGCTGGCCGGCCGCGCCGAGGTGAAGATCAACACGCTCTCCGGCGGCATGAAGCGGCGCCTGACGCTGGCGCGCGCGCTGGTGAACGATCCCGACCTCCTCTTCCTCGACGAGCCGACCACCGGCCTCGACCCGCAGGCGCGCCATCTCATCTGGGAACGCCTCAAGCAGCTCCTGCAGCAGGGCAAGACGGTGCTGCTCACCACCCACTTCATGGATGAAGCCGAGCGCCTCTGCCACCGCCTCGCCATCATGGACCGCGGCCGCTTCATCGCCGAAGGCAGCCCGCGCGAAGTGATCGCCGCCCACATCGAGCCGGAGGTGGTGGAGGTGTATGGCGAGCCGGGCGGCGCTCCCGCCGGGCCGCCCCAAGGGGGCGCAGCCAACGATTTGGAACAGGCGCAGCCTGCGAACGACCGTCACCCCCTTTCTCGGGAAGGGGGGCGGGGGGATGGCCGTCCTGTCAGCGCCGCCGAATGGGCGCGCGCCGAGGCGGCGCAGTACGCCACGCGCGTGGAAATCACCGGCGAGACGGCTTTCTGCTACCTGACGGAATCTCGCCCCCTGCTGCGCCACCTCGCCGACCGCCACGGCCTGCGCTACCTGCACCGCCCGGCGAATCTCGAGGACGTCTTCCTCAAGCTCACCGGACGCGACCTGAGGGATTGAGATGAATCCTTTTCGCCCGCCCTCGCTCAGCTTGCGCTTCATCCCCGTCTGGCGGCGCAACTTCCTCGTCTGGCGCAAGCTGGCGATCCCCTCCATCCTCGGCAACCTGGCCGACCCGATGATCTACATGCTCGGCTTCGGCTATGGCCTTGGCTCGCTGCTGCCGGAAGTGGGCGGCCTGCCCTACATCACCTTCATCGCCGCCGGCGCGGTGTGCTTCTCGACCATGAACGCCGCCACCTTCGAGGCGCTCTACTCGGCCTTCGCGCGCATGCAGGTGCAGAAGACCTGGGACGCCATCCTCAACGCGCCGCTGGCGCTCGACGACGTTCTGCTGGCCGAACTGGTCTGGGCGGCGGCCAAGGCCGCGCTCTCCGGCGCGGCGATTCTCGCCGTGGCCGCGGCGCTCGGCCTGGTCGCCTCGCCCCTGGCGCTGTGGGTGCTGCCGCTGGTGTTTCTCGCCGGGCTGACCTTCGCCGCGCTCGGCCTGGTCGTGACTGCGCTGGCGCCGAGCTACGATTTCTTCATGTACTACTTCACGCTCTTCATCACGCCGATGGCCCTGCTCTCCGGCGTGTTCTTCCCGGTCGAGCAACTGCCGGCCGCCTTGCGGGCGGTTTCGGCGGTGCTGCCGCTGTCGCATGCGGTGCAAGTCGCGCGGCCGCTGTTCTCGGGCGAGGTGCCGCAGGCGGCGGCGCTGCACATCGTAGTGCTCGCCGGCTATGCCGTCGCCGCCTTCTGGCTGGCACTCGGCCTCGCGCGGCGGCGCCTGCTGAAGTAAGCAGTTGTCGGTTGCCAGTTCCCTGTTGCCTGTCGGGCCGCGGGTTTTTCCGGCAACTGGCAACCGGCAACCGGGAACTATAAAATGCAGCCATGGACGCCCTGCTCGTCATCACCACCCTGCCCGACGCCGAGACGGCGCGCGCGCTTGCCGCGCAACTCGTCGAACAGCGCCTCGCCGCCTGCGTCAGCATCCAGTCGCCCTGCCAGTCGGTGTACCGCTGGGAGGGCAGGATCGAGGATGCCGAGGAGGTGCCGCTGCTGATCAAGACCAGCGCCGCGCGCTATGCCGTGCTGGAGGAGGCGATCCGCGCCTATCATCCCTACGAACTTCCCGAGATCGTGGCAGTCCGAATCGACAGGGGCCTGCCCGGCTACCTGGCCTGGGTGGCGGAAGAAACCGCCCCCCAATAACGTCTACCCTACACATGATGATGCGCCGATTGTTCCTGCTGCTCTCGCTTTGCCTGTCGCTGCCGGCCTTCGCCCAGGAACTGCTCGACGTGGACAAAGCCTTCCGCCTCTCCGCCCGCGCCCTCGACGCCGGCACCCTGGAGGTGCGCTACGACATCGCCAAGGGCTACTACATGTACCGCGACAAGTTCCGCTTCGCGCTGGAGCCGGCCGAGGCGAAGGCAGGCGAGGCGCAGCTGCCGCCGGGCAAGGTGAAGAAGGACGAGTTCTTCGGCGACGTCGAGACCTACCGCAAGGAGGTCGTCATCCTGCTGCCCTTCACCGCGCCGGCCGGGCTGGACGGCGTGACGCTGAAGGCGACCTCGCAGGGCTGCGCCGACATCGGCGTGTGCTATCCGCCCAACACGCAGACGCTGAAAGTGAGCCTGGCCGCGACGGGCGCGGCGCCGGCGGGCGCATTGCCGGCCGCGGCGCCGGACGAAGACGAGACCTCGCAGCTCGCCGGACTGCTGAAGAACGCCGGCTTCTGGCTCGTCCTCACCACCTTCTTCGGCGCCGGCGTGCTGCTCGCCTTCACGCCCTGCGTCTTCCCGATGTACCCGATCCTCTCCGGCATCATCGTCGGCCACGGCCACCACATTTCGAAGGGACGCGCCTTCACGCTGTCGATGGCCTACGTGCTGGGCATGGCCGTCACCTATGCCGCCGCCGGCGTGGCGGCGGGCCTGTCCGGCTCGATGCTCTCGGCGGCGCTGCAGAACGCCTGGGTGCTGGGCGGCTTCGCGGCGCTGTTCGTCGTCCTGTCGCTGTCGATGTTCGGCTTCTACGAGCTGCAGCTGCCGACCTTCCTGCAAAGCAAATTGTCCGAGGAATCCGGCCACATCAAGGGCGGCTCGCTGCACGGCGTCGCCGCCATGGGCGCGCTCTCGGCGCTGATCGTCGGCCCCTGCGTGGCGGCGCCGCTCGCCGGCGCGCTGCTCTACATCGCCCAGACGCGCGACGCCGTGCTCGGCGGCGCGGCGCTCTTCGCCATGGCGCTGGGCAAGGGCGTGCCGCTGGTGATCGTCGGCGTGTCGACGCACTCGCTGCTGCCGCACACCGGGCCGTGGATGGAATCGGTGAAGAAGGCCTTCGGCGTGATGCTGCTGGCGCTGGCGATCTGGTTGGTCTCGCCGGTGCTGCCGGCCTGGGCGCATCTCGCCGCCTGGGGCGCGCTCGCCATCGGCACGGCGATCTTCCTGCGCGCCCTCGACCCGCTGCCGCCGCATGCGCACAACTGGGCGCGCTTCTGGAAGGGCGTGGGGCTCGTGCTGCTCATCGTCGGCGCGACGCAGATCGTCGGCGCGGTGGGCGGCAGCCGCGATCCCCTGCAGCCGCTCGGCTTCCTGCGCAGCGCGGGTGCAGTGGGCGAGCATGTCGCCTTCGAGCGCGTGAAGACGTCGGCCGAGCTCGACGCGCGCCTCGCCGCCGCGGACCGGCCGGTGATGCTGGATTTCTACGCCGACTGGTGCGTCTCCTGCAAGGAGATGGAGAAATACACCTTCTCCGACGCCAAGGTGGCGGCGCAGATGCGGCGCATGATCCTGCTGCAGGTGGACGTCACCGCCAACACCGAGGAGGACAAGGCGCTCTTGAAGCGCTTCGGCCTGTTCGGCCCGCCCGGCATCATCTTCTTCGACCGCCAGGGCCAGGAGCGCAAGAACCTGCGCGTGGTCGGCTATCAGCCGGCGGATCGGTTCATAAAGGTTGTGAATACCGCCCTGGGCAGTTAGCGCGAGACATACCCCCGACGGCGGTTCGCGGGTAAAATCCGCGTTTCCGCATATTCCCCTGAAGCCAAGCGTGTTTTCCGGAATCGTCGCCGCCACCGGCAGGATCACCCATCTGCAGGCCCTGGAGAAGGGGCTGCGCCTCACCGTCGAGGCGCCCGGCCTCGACCTCACCGACGTCGCGCTGGGCGACTCGATCGCCCACGGCGGGGTCTGCCTCACCGTCATCGAGAAGGCCGGCGCTTCTGACAAACCCAGCTACAAGGTGGACGTCTCGCGCGAGACGCTGGACTGCACCGTCGGCCTGGATGCGCCGGGCGAGGTGAATCTGGAGAAGGCGCTGCGCCTGGCCGACCGCCTCGGCGGCCATCTCGTCACCGGCCATGTCGACGGCGTCGGCGAGGTGCTCAGGTTCGAGCCCATCGGCGAGAGCCACGAGCTGGTCATCCGCGCGCCGAAGCCGCTGGCGAAGTACATCGCGCGCAAGGGCTCGGTCACCGTCGACGGCGTCAGCCTGACGGTGAACCGTGTCAGCGGGACTGACTTTTCCATCAACCTGATCCCGCACACCGTGGCGGTGACGACGCTCAAGCGCCTGCAGGCGGGAGCCAGGGTCAATCTCGAGATCGACCTCGTCGCCCGCTACATCGAGCGCATGCTGACGGCCGAAAACGAATGACCGCCTTATCCCCCATACAAGACATCATCGCGGAGATCCGCGCCGGCCGCATGGTCGTGCTGGTCGACGAGGAGGACCGCGAGAACGAGGGCGACCTGGTGCTCGCCGCCGACTGCGTCACCCCCGAGGCGATCAACTTCATGGCCAAGCACGGCCGCGGCCTGATCTGTCTGACACTGACCGAGGCGCGCTGCCGACAGCTCGATCTCCCCCTCATGGTGCGCGACAACCGCTCGCCGCACGGCACCGCCTTCACGCTCTCGATCGAGGCGGCCGAGGGCGTCACCACCGGCATCTCGGCGCACGACCGCTCGCGCACGGTGCAGGCGGCGGTGGCGAAGAACGCCCGGTCCTCCGACATCGTCCAGCCCGGCCACATCTTCCCGCTCATGGCGCAGAATGGCGGCGTGCTGGTGCGCGCCGGCCACACCGAGGCCGGCTGCGACCTCGCCCAGCTCGCCGGGCGCGAACCGGCGGCGGTGATCTGCGAAATCCTCAAGGACGACGGCACCATGGCGCGCCTGCCCGATCTCATCGAGTTCGCCAAGGCGCACAACCTGAAGATCGGCGCCATCGCCGACCTCATCCGCTACCGCAGCGAGAACGAGACCCTGGTCGAGCGCATCGCCGAGAAGGACGTCTCCTGCGTGCATGGCGACTTCCATCTCGTCGCCTATCGCGAGAAGACCGGCGGCGACGTGCATCTCGCCCTGGTGCGCGGCCGCATCCGCGGCGAGGAGGAAACCCTGGTGCGGGTGCACGAGCCGATCACCGTGCTCGACTTCCTCGACTGCCAGAGCGAGCGCCACAGCTTCAGCGTGGACCGCGCCATGCGCACCATCGCCAAGCACGGCAGCGGCGTCATCGTGCTGCTGCGCCGCGCCAGTTCGACGCCCGACCTCCTCGCCGCGCTGCAGAGCGACGGCGACGGCGTTCGCCCCGCCGCCAAGTGGGACCCGCGCCTCTACGGCACCGGCGCGCAGATCCTGCGTGACCTCGGCGTGCGCCGCATGAAGCTGCTCGCCAGCCCGCGCAAGATGCCGAGCATGGCGGGCTTCCAGCTGGAGATCACCGGCTACCTCGCACCCGAAGAAGCAAAGGCATAGACGACACATGGCCAGGTATGACGACATCGAGGAATTCGAACCCGACCTGAAGGGCGCCGGCCTGCGCATCGGCATCGCCATGAGCCGCTTCAACATCGACGTCAGCGAGGGCCTGCTCGGCGGCTGCACGGCGGAGCTGAAGCGTCTCGGCGTGAAAGCCTCCGACATGCAGATCGTCAGCGCACCCGGCGCGCTGGAGCTGCCGCTGATCCTGCAGACCATGGCGCAGAGCGGCCGCTTCGACACCCTCGTCGCCCTCGGCTGCGTCATCCGCGGCGAGACCTACCACTTCGAGATCGTCTCCAACGAGTCGGCGCGCGGCATCACCGACGTGCAGCTCGCCACCGGCGTGCCCATCGCCAACGGCGTGCTCACCACCGAGGACGACGACCAGGCGCTGGCGCGCATGGTGCAGAAGGGCATGGAAGCCGGCCAGGCCGCCATCGAGATGGCGAACTTGCAGCGGCACATCAAGAAATGAAGTCTCCGCGCAGACGCGCCCGCGAATTCGCGCTGCAGGGCCTCTACCAGTGGCAGCTCGCCGGCCATGACGTGCCGTCGATCGAGGCGCATCTGGCCGGCGTCTCCGGCTTCGAGAAGATGGACCGCGCCCTGTTCGATCTGCTGCTGCGGGGCGCCATCGGCGGCGCGGCCGAGCTGGAGGCGCTCATTGCGCCGCTGCTCGACCGGCCCTATGCCGAGCTGTCGCCGATCGAGCGCGCCATCCTGCTGCTCGCCACCTTCGAGCTGCAGCGGCACCTCGAGGCGCCCTACAAGGTGGTCATCAACGAGGCCATCGAGCTGGCCAAGAGCTATGGCGGCACCGACGGCCACAAATACGTCAACGGCGTGCTCGACAAGCTCGCCGCGCAGCTCCGGCCGGACGAGGCCGGGCGCAACCATCGACGCAAAACCACGAGCCCTCCGGAGGAAACATGAGCAAGGAACCCATTGTTCGCGCCAACCCGCAGACGGCCGAGGACAAGCAAATCAAGCACTACGCCGCCGACTGGTGGGTGTACATCGTGCTGGCGCTGTTCATCGGCGGTCTGATTTTCATGACCTATATGCTGACCATCCGCGGCGATGTCATGAACGAGTTCGGCAAGCCGGGCAGCAAGACCGCGCTGCCGCCTGCTGCCCAGTCCGCGCCGGCGGCGCCCGCTGCCGCTCCAGCACCCGCCGAAAAGAAGTAAGCCTGTCGGCGGAGGCCAGGTGCCTTCCGAGTTCGAGCTGATCGCGCGCCATTTCACCCGGCCCGTGTGCCACACGGTGCTCGGTGTCGGCGACGACGCCGCGATCGTGCGCCCCGCGTCGGGCATGGATCTGGTAGTGACCACCGACATGCTGGTCGCCGGCACGCACTTCCTGCCCGACGCCGATCCGGAGGCGCTGGGCTGGAAGGCCCTCGCCGTGAATCTCTCCGACCTCGCCGCCATGGGCGCGCAGCCGCGCTGGGCGGTCGTCGCCGCCGCCCTGCCCGAAGCCGACGAGGCCTGGATCGGCGCCTTCGCGCGCGGCTTCTTCGCCTGTGCCGAGGCATTCGACGTCGACGTCATCGGCGGCGACACCACGCGCGGACCGCTCAACCTTGCCCCCACCGTTTTCGGCGAGGTGCCGCGGGGGCAGGCGCTCACCCGCGCCGGGGCGCGGGCGGGCGACGACCTGTGGGTCTCCGGCACGCCCGGGCTGGCCGCGCTGGGATTGAACCATCGCCTGGGAAAAGTCAGCCTCCCCGACACGGCGGCGGCGCGCTGCCTCGCCGCGCTCGACCGGCCGCAGCCGCGCGTCGGCCTCGGCCTCGCGCTGCGCGGCCTGGCCACGGCGGCCATCGACGTCTCCGACGGCCTGCTCGCCGACATCGGCCACGTCCTGGAATGCTCGGCCCTGGCGGCGGACGTCGCGCTCGACCTGCTGCCGCGCGCCGCGCTCGAAACGGGCGCGCCGGCCGAACTCGCGCGCCAATGCCTGCTCGGCGGCGGCGACGACTACGAGCTGGCCTTCTCCGCCCCGCCCGGGCGGCGCGACGAGATCGACGCGCTGGGCGCGCGGCTGGGACTGCCGCTCACCCGCATCGGCGCCCTGCGCGCCGGTCCGGTGGCGGAACTCGTCCTGCGCGACGCCGCCGGCCGGCCGCTGCCCCCGGCCCAGCACGGCTTCGACCACTTCGCCTGATGCAGAAGCCCGGCCTGCGCTTCCTCTTCGCCCACCCGGCGCACTTCATCGCCCTGGGCTTCGGCAGCGGCCTCTCGCCCGTGGCACCGGGCACGGCCGGCACGCTGGCGGCCTGGCTGCTCTTTCCGCTGCTCCACCGCAACTTCTCCGATGCCGGCTTCCTCGCCTTCCTGCTCGCCGCCTACGTGCTCGGCATCTTCGCCGTCGGCCGCGCCGGGCGGGCGCTGGGGGTGCCCGACCACAAGGCCATCGTCTGGGACGAAATCGTGCCCTTCTGGCTGGTGCTGCTGATGACGCCGCCGGGCCTGCTCTGGCAACTGGCGGCCTTCATCTGGTTCCGCTTCTTCGACATCACGAAGCCGCAGCCGGCGCGCTGGATCGACGCCCATCTCAAGCACGGCTTCGGCGTCATGCTCGACGACCTCGTCGCCGCCGGCTACACGCTCCTGGTACTGGCTTTGTTCATGGTGATCTTCAATGGATAAGGATCTCGAACAGTTGTCTTTTCTCGTCGGCGAGGCCCTGCTTTCGCGCAAACTCATGCTCGCCTGCGCCGAATCCTGCACCGGCGGCTGGGTGGCCGAGGCGGTCACCGCCACGGCCGGCAGCTCGAGCTGGTTCGAGCGCGGCTTCGTCACCTATTCCAACGCGGCCAAGCAGGAACTGCTCGACGTGCAGGCCGACACGCTGCGACGGCACGGGGCGGTGAGCGAGGCCGTCGTGGCGGAAATGGCGGCCGGGGCGCTGCGGCGCAGCCATGCCCAGGTCGCCCTCGCCATTTCGGGGGTGGCGGGGCCCACGGGTGGCTCACCGGATAAGCCAGTGGGGACCGTATGCTTTGCCTGGGTCCTGCGCGGAGAAGCCCCGACGACCGGCACCCGGCGCTTCGCCGGAGATCGCGAAGCGGTGCGCCGGCAATCGGTTCTTCATGCCCTGCAGGGCCTGCTGGACAGACTCGGCGAAGCAAGCACTGACATACATACAACCTGTTGAAAAACGACATGTTTTTGAGGATCATGCCCTGCCCGCCGACCCAGCAAAGACTGTGCCATAATTCAACCGACACCCTGTGAGGAACACTATGGACGACAACAAAAGCAAGGCGCTTTCGGCCGCGTTGGCCCAGATTGAAAAGCAGTTCGGCAAGGGCTCGATCATGCGCCTGGGCGACGGCGAGATCGATCACGACATCCAGGTGGTGTCGACCGGCTCGCTCGGCCTGGACATCGCGCTGGGCATCGGCGGCCTGCCGCGCGGCCGCGTGGTGGAGATCTACGGCCCGGAATCCTCCGGCAAGACGACGCTGACCCTGCAGGTCATCGCCGAGATGCAGAAGCTCGGCGGCACGGCGGCCTTCATCGACGCCGAGCACGCCCTCGACCCGCAATACGCCGCCAAGCTCGGCGTGAACGTTTCCGACCTGCTCATCTCCCAGCCCGACACCGGCGAACAGGCGCTGGAGATCGCCGACATGCTGGTGCGCTCGGGCGGCATCGACGTGGTGGTGATCGACTCGGTGGCGGCGCTGACGCCGAAGGCCGAAATCGAGGGCGAGATGGGCGACCAGCTGCCCGGCCTGCAGGCGCGCCTGATGAGCCAGGCGCTGCGCAAGCTCACCGCCAACATCAAGCGCACCAACACCCTGGTCATCTTCATCAACCAGATCCGCATGAAGATCGGCATCATGTTCGGCAACCCGGAGACCACCACCGGCGGCAACGCGCTGAAGTTCTACGCCTCGGTGCGCCTCGACATCCGCCGCACCGGCAGCATCAAGAAGGGCGAGGAGGTGGTCGGCTCGGAGACGCGGGTGAAAGTGGTCAAGAACAAGGTGGCGCCGCCCTTCCGCCAGGCGGAGTTCGACATCCTCTACGGCGAGGGCATCTCGCGCGAGGGCGAGATCATCGAGCTGGGCGTGCTGCACAAGCTGGTCGAGAAGTCCGGCGCCTGGTACGCCTGCAACGGCGAACGCATCGGCCAGGGCAAGGACAACGCGCGCGAGTACCTCAAGGAGCATCCCGAGATGGCGCGCGAGATCGAGAACAGGATCCGCGCCGCGGTCGGCGTGGCCGAGCAGGCGCCCGCCGTCGCCGAGGCTTGAGCGCGGAACTGAAAAACAAGGCGCTGCGGCTGCTCGCCCGCCGCGAACATACCCGCGCCGAACTGGCGAACAAGCTTTCCGGCGAGGCCGGCCGGGACGAGGTCGACGCGATGCTCGACCGGCTGCAGCAGGCCGGGCTGCTCTCGGATGCGCGCTTCGCCGAGTCGCTCGTCGCCGCGCGCGGCGCCCGTTACGGTGCGGCACGCCTGCGTCATGACCTGAGGGTCAAGGGCGTCGCCGAGGAGATCATCGCCGGCGCCCTGCCGCAGGATGCCGAGGGCGAGGCGGCGCGGGCGCGCGAGGTCCGGCGGCGCAAGTTCGGCGCGGCGCCGGCCGACCGCGCCGACTACGCGCGCCAGGCGCGCTTTCTGCAAAGCCGCGGCTTTGCCGCCGACGTCATCCGGCGCGTATTGAAGGAAATCGAAGAGTGAGCGCCGTCCGCCGGGCCGCCCCAAGGACGGCGCGGCCAACAACATGGAGCCGCGCAGCGGCGAACAACCGTCACCCCCTTCCCGGGGAAGGGGGTTGGGGGGAAGGTCATTAAATGAGTTTGCTGAAGGTCACGGAGCTGAGGAAGAAATACAAGTCGCGCACCGTCGTCAAGGACGTCTCCTTCGAGGTGAGAAGCGGCGAGGTGGTGGGGCTGCTCGGCCCCAACGGCGCCGGCAAGACCACCTGCTTCTACATGATCGTCGGCCTCGTCACCGCCGACGGCGGCGACATCCGCATCGACGACGAGCCGATCGTCCACATGCCGATCCACCGCCGCGCGCGGCTCGGCCTGTCCTACCTGCCGCAGGAGATCTCGGTCTTCCGCAAGCTCAACGTGGCGGAAAACATCCGAGCCGTGCTCGAGCTGCAGTTGCTCACCGAGGAGCAGATCGAAGAGCGCCTCGACGAACTGCTCGGCGAGCTGCACATCGCCCACCTGCGCGACAACGCCTCGATCTCGCTTTCCGGCGGCGAGCGGCGCCGCGTCGAGATCGCCCGTGCGCTCGCCACCAGCCCGCGCTTCATCCTGCTCGACGAGCCCTTCGCCGGCGTCGACCCGATCGCCGTGCTCGACATCCAGAAGATCATCCGCTTCCTCAAGGAGCGCGGCATCGGCGTGCTCATCACCGACCACAACGTGCGCGAGACCCTCGGCATCTGCGACCACGCCTACATCATCAACGAGGGCGAGGTGCTGGCGGCCGGCAAACCGGAGGAAATCGTCCATAATGAAAGCGTGCGCAAGGTCTATCTGGGCGAGCATTTCCGCCTGTAGGGCTCCCACCAGCCTACGCCAGCAGAACCGCACTCTCGGCCGATGAAACAGACCCTTCAGCTCAAGCTCTCGCAGCACCTGGCGCTGACGCCGCAACTGCAGCAGTCGATCCGGCTGCTGCAGCTCTCGACGCTCGAGCTGAACCAGGAAATCGAGACCTTCCTGCAGGACAACCCCCTGCTCGAGCGCGAGGACGAGCCGGCGCCGGAAGCGCCGGCCTATGCCGCCTCGGGCGATGCCCTGCAGACGCCCGCCGAATCGCTCGACGGCGCCCCGCCGGAGCCGAACTTCGGCGATGCCGTCCCGGCCGACTGGATCGGCGAAGGCGGCGCCTCCCCCTCGCGCGACGACCGCAACGACGACGAACCCTCCTTTGCCGAGATCCAGGCGGCTGCCACCTCCCTGCGCGACCACCTCGACGCCCAGTTGGCCATGATGCCGCTCTCCGAGTGCGACCGCAGCCTGGTGCGCCTGCTCATCGAGGCGCTCGACGACGACGGTTATCTGGCGCAAAGCCTGGAAGAGCTGGCCGAAATGCTGCCGCCGGAACTGGAGGTCGACCTCGACGAGCTGCAGATCGCGCTCAAGCACCTGCAGAACTTCGATCCGCCCGGCATCGGCGCGCGCAACGCCTCGGAGTGCCTGGCGCTGCAGCTGGCCAACCTGCCCGCATCGCGCACGCGCGACCTGGCGCTGAAGATCGTGCGCAACCACCTCGACCAGCTCGCCGCGCGCGACTACGTGCGGCTGCGCAAGGCGGTGGCTTGCGGCGAGGAGGAACTGCGCGAGGCGCAGGCGCTGATCCGCTCGCTCAACCCGCGCCCCGGCGCGCAGTTCTCGCCGGCCGACACGCGCTACGTCGTGCCCGACGTCGTCGTGCGCAAGGTGCGCGGCCATTGGGTCGCCTCGCTCAACGCCGAGGCGATGCCGAAGCTGCGCATCAACCGCCTCTACGCCGACATCCTGCAGGGCCAGCGCGGTTCCGGCCTCGCCAGCCAGCTGCAGGAGGCGAAGTGGCTGATCAAGAACGTGCAGCAGCGCTTCGAGACCATCCAGCGCGTCTCGCAGGCCATCGTCGAGCGCCAGCGCCAGTTCTTCGAGCACGGCGAGGTGGCGATGCGGCCGCTCACGCTGCGCGAGATCGCCGACCAGCTCGGCCTGCACGAGTCGACCATCTCGCGCGTGACGACGCAGAAGTACATGGCCTCGCCGCGCGGCGTCTATGAACTGAAGTACTTCTTCGGCAGCCATGTCGCCACCGAGGCGGGCGGCGCCGCCTCCTCCACCGCCATCCGCGCGCTCATCAAGCAGCTGGTCGGCGCCGAGGACGGGAAGAAGCCGCTCTCCGACGCCCAGCTCGCCGAGATCCTCGGCCAGCAGGGCATCGTCGTGGCGCGCCGCACCGTGGCAAAGTACCGCGAAGCCATGAACATCCCGCCGGTCAACCTGAGGAAGTCGATCTGAGCGGCCGTTAACCCTTTCACACAGGGCTCCTGCTCACCGCGACGGAGCCCGCCCTAGCCAAGGAGCCAACATGAACATGAACATCAGCGGGCATCACCTCGAAGTCACGCCGGCCATCCGCGATTACGTGCAGGCGAAGCTGGAGCGGGTCCTCCGGCACTTCGACCACGTCACCGCCGTGCATGTCATCCTCTCGGTGGAGAAGCTGCGGCAGAAGGCGGAGGTGACGGTGCACGTGCGCGGCAAGGACATCTTCGTCGAGGCGCAGGACGAGAACCTCTACGCCAGCATCGACGCCCTGGCCGACAAGCTCGACCGCCAGGTGCTCAAGCACAAGGAAAAGAAGAAGGAGCACGCCCACGAGGCGCTCAAGCACCAGGCCACGGAATAGGCCTCGCAGCCGGGGGGGCTTTCCCGGTATAATGCGCCCCCTACCCGGGAACGCCTGCCACGACCCCATTTAACGCCGCTTCCCGCGCAAGCCCGAAGCCAACCGCGGCCGCACCGCCATGAACCTCATCGCCAAACTTCTTTCCCCTGACAACATCCAGGCCAGCCTCGATGCGAGCAGCAAGAAACGCGTCTTCGAGCAGGCCGGCCTGGTGTTCGAAAACAACCAGGGCATCGGCCGCAGCACGGTGTTCGACAGCCTCTTCGCCCGCGAGAAGCTCGGCTCGACCGGGCTCGGCCAGGGCGTCGCCATCCCGCACGGCCGCATCAAGGGCCTGAAGGAGGCGGTCGGCGCCTTCCTGCGCCTCGCCGCGCCGGTGCAGTTCGACGCGCCCGACGGCAAGCCGGTCAGCCTGCTCTTCGTGCTGCTGGTGCCCGAACAGGCCACCGAACAGCACCTGCAGATCCTCTCCGAACTGGCGCAGATGTTCTCCGACCGCGCCTTCAGAGAGCAGCTCGCCGCAGCGCCCGATGCGGCGGCCATTCACGCCCTGTTCACCGGCTGGCAGGCCCATGCGGCAAGCGAGCGTCGCGCAGCTGTTTGAGCACCACCGCGAGCGCCTGCAGCTGCTGCGGGTGGGCGGCAACCTCGACGCGCAGATCTCGGTCAACCGCGACAACGCCTCGCCGGCCGACCTCGTCGGCCACCTCAACCTGATCCACCCCGACCGCATCCAGGTCATCGGCGCACCCGAGATCGACTGGGCAGCTCAGCAGCACGCGGTGCGCGTCTCGCGCCACATGGAGGAGATCATCGCCGCCCACCCGCCGGCCTTCATCGTCGCCGACGGCTGCCCGATCCCCGCCCCGGTGCGCGAGGCCTGCGAGAAATCCGACACGGCCCTCTTCTCCACGCCGGAGTCGGCCGCCGCGGTCATCGACCTGCTGCGCATCTGGCTGTCGCGCCAGCTGGCCGAGACCATCGAGCTGCATGCCGTCATGATGGACGTACTCGGCATGGGCGTGCTCATCACGGGCGACTCCGGCGTCGGCAAGAGCGAACTGGCGCTCGAACTCATCTCGCGCGGCCACGGCCTCGTCGCCGACGACATCGTCGAGATCGCCCGCGTCGCGCCCAACACGCTGGAGGCGCGCTGCCCGCCCATGCTGCGCGACTTCCTCGAGGTGCGCGGCCTCGGCGTGCTCAACATCCGCACCGTGTTCGGCGAAACGGCCTGCCGGCGCAAGATGCCCCTCAAGCTGGCGGTCAACCTGATCCGGCCGCAAAAGGGCGTGGTGGATATAGACCGACTGCCGCTCGGCGCGGAGACGCAGGACATCCTCGGCATTCCGGTGCGCAAGGTGAACATCCCGGTCGCCGCCGGCCGCAACCTCGCCGTCCTGCTCGAGGCCGCCGTGCGCTCGACCATCCTGCTGCTGCGCGGCATCGACAGCACGCAGGAATTCGTCGAGCGCCACAAGCAGGCCATGGACGGCGCCGACGGCGCTGTCAACTAAGCCGCCGCCGGCGTTCTTCTCCCTGCGGCCCTTCCCCGCACACACTCTAGGAGAAAACGAATGCACAAACTGATTCTGGCCGCCGCGCTGTCCCTCTTCGCGGCACAGGCCGCCCTGGCGCAGGCGCCCGCGGCATCCGCCGCCCCTGCCGCCCCTGCCGCCACCGAGAAGAAGGCGCCTTCCGAGAAGCAGGTCAGGCAGCAGGAGCGCATGAAGGCCTGCAACGAGAAGGCGGCCGACAAGAAGGGCGACGAGCGCAAGGCCTTCATGAGCGAGTGCCTGAAGGACAAGCAGGGCGCCCAGCAGGACAGGATGAAGAGTTGCAACAAGGAGGCCGGCGACAAGAAGCTCAAGAGCGACGAGCGCAAGACCTTCATGAGCGAGTGCCTCAAGGCCGACAAGCCGGCCGAAGCCAAGCCCGCCGCCGCGCCCGTCAAGAAGTAAGCCGCAATAGCTGTCGTCCCCCCGTACCGCCGCTTGCCGCGGTTGTACGGGGGCCTGCTTTTTGCCACAATCATTCCCCTTGCATTGCGCTTCCAAAGGCTGCCCATGCGCCGTGTCCGACTCGCGCTCGCCGTACCGTACGCACTGACTTTTCTCCTGGCCGGCGGCAGCGCCCAGGCCTTCAAGTTCTCCGAGGAGGAGGAAAAGTCCAGACAGGAGGACCAGGCGCGCGGCCAGCGCATCGGCCAGCTGGTCTCCGCCCCCTGCAAGAAGCAGCTGAAGAACCAGAAGATCATGCTGGTCATCGCGGAGCGCACCTCGAACGGCTTCAACACGACGCAGAGCCGCTACGGCCCGCACTTCCAGGCCATCAACCACCGCCTGCGCGCGCTCGGCCTGAAGACCTACACGCAGGAGGAGATCCGCGCGCAGATCGCCCAGGCCGAGATCGAGGCGCACTTCCGCAACGACCCGGACGCCGCCATCGCCGCCTCGAAGAAGCTCGGCGCCAACTTCATCCTGCGCGGCCTCATCACCACCCAGACCGGCATCAATCCGGTGCTGAAGATCAACGAGGTCGCCGTGCACATGGGCTTCACCCTGGTCTCGGCGGGCGGCAGGACGATTTCCAACGTCACGGCCAGGGCCGATTCCTATTCCGGCACCGACACGCTCGGCATGGCGCTCACCCTGGTGAACGAGCAGGCCGACGAGGCGGTGGCCCGGCTCTACAACGACTATTGCCGCAGCGCCGGCGCGAAATGAACTGGAGAAGAAGATGAACCGACCGAACCGCACGCTGTCCCTCGCCTTCGTCCTGCTGTCGGGCGCGGCCGCCGCCCAGCCCACCTTCGAGAGCCCCTCGCCGACGCAGGGCAGCAGCACCTCGCAGAAGGCCAACGAAATGGCCGACAAGGGCATGTACAAGCCGGTCGAGTACGTGAATGCCGCCAAGCCCGGCCCGGCCATCATCGTCATCCCGGGCGAGGTGAAGAGCAACAACGCCAACTTCGCGCAGAAGTTCGGTCCCAACAACATCGCCGACTTCGCCGAACTGGAGCTGACCAAGGCCAACTTCAAGGTGCTGGAGCGCTCCAGCCTCGGCCACCTGCTGCAGGAGTTCCAGCTCGCCTACAACCTGGGCGACCCGCAGACGGCGCACAAATACCTGCAGAAGGGCAAGCTGAAGACGACGAAGTGGGTGATGAAGTTCGACATCCTCAAGGCCGAGCAGGTGGCGCAGGCGCAGGAAGGCTTCAGCGGGCGCCCGATCGGCGCGCTGATCGGCATCTTCGGCGGCGGCCGCGGCGGCGCCGCCGGCGATGTCGTCGTCAGCTCGGTGGACACGCGCGAGTCGACCGGCGTCTGGATCATCGGCATGCGCTGGAAGATCATCGACGCCAACACCACCGAGCAGGTGGCACAGGGCTACACCGAGGAGAAGATGGAACTCGGCGCCAAGTCGACCTCGGTGCTCGGCTTCTCCGGCGGCCAGGCCGGCGGCCTGACCCTCGACGGCATGGTGCAGCGCCTGGTGCAGAAGAACGTCTGGGAAATCGACTCGAAGCATAAATAACCTTCCCCCCCGCCCCCCTTCCCGAGGAAGGGGGTGACGGTGGTTCGCGTGGCGCGCAAGCGCGCCCCGTTGGGGCAAATGACAACCCACCCCCCATCCCCCGCCCCGAGGGCGGGGGCGACTAGAATGAGGGAGCAGCCGTCATGACTGAACTGAAGAAGCTCGGCAAGTACGAGATCCGGGGAGAGCTCGGACAGGGCGCCATGGGCATCGTCTACGACGGCTTCGACCCGATGATCGGCCGCCGCGTCGCGCTGAAGACCGTGCGCCGCGACCAGCTCGACCGCGCCGAGGTCGAGGAGATTCTCGCCCGCTTCAAGCGCGAGGCGCAGGCCGCCGGCCGCCTCAGCCACCCCAACATCGTCTCGATCTACGAATACGGCGAAGATGCGGGCACCGCCTTCATCGCCATGGAATTCATCGAGGGGCGCGAGCTGCGCGACCATTTCGACGCCAACGAGCGCTTTCCGATGGCGGAGATCGTGCGCATCATGGGCCAGCTGCTCGACGCACTCGATTTCTCGCACAAGAACGGCGTCGTGCATCGCGACATCAAGCCGGCCAACATCATCCTGCTCAAGGACGGCACGGTGAAGGTGGCCGACTTCGGCATCGCGCGCGTCGAGTCGTCCAACCTGACCCAGGCCGGCTCGGTGCTGGGCACGCCGAGCTACATGTCGCCCGAGCAGTTCATGGGGCAGACCGTCGACGGCCGCTCCGACCTCTTCTCGGCCGGGGTCATCCTCTACCAGTTCCTCACCGGCGAGAAGCCGTTCACCGGCGCGCTCACCACCATCATGCACAAAGTGCTGAAGGAGGAACCGCCGGCGCCCTCGGCGCTCAACGTGCAGGTGCCGCGCCCCTTCGACGCGCTGATCCGCAAGGCGCTGGCCAAGCGCCCCGACGAGCGCTTCCAGAACGGGCGCGAGTTCGCCATCGCCCTGAAGATGGCGGCGGCGGGCCAAGCCCTGCCCGGCGACGGCGAGGCCACGCTGGTAAGCGCGGCGGAGCAGACCCTCGCCGTCGAGAAAACCCTGGCGATGCCGAGGCCGGCGGCTGCCCCTGCGCCTGCCCCCCCGGCGGCGGCCGCGCCGGCCCCGGCGAAAAAATCCGGCCTGGCCCTGGCGCTCGCCGGCGGCCTCGCCGTCATCGGGCTGGGTGCCGCCGCCTACGTCTTCATGGGCAAGGGCGGCGCGCCGCAACCGGCGGCCACGCCCCAGGCGACCGCCCCCGCGGCGCCGGCCGGCGCGGTGCCGGGCGCCGATACCAGCATCATCGCCATCAGCGCCCTCGGTCTGGCCGACCCGTCCGACCCGCGCTATGCCCAGGACAAGGGCCTGCTCAACGCCGACCTGCGCGAGGACGCCAGGCGCCAGCTCGTCGAGAAGGCCCTCGCCCTCTACGTCGAGCCGGGCTCGCTCAGCAAGCACTACACGCTGGTGCGCGACAAGCTGCTTTCGCGCAGCGGCGAATTCATCCAGACGGTGCTGGAGGAGGAGCCGCCGCACCTCGGCAAGGACGGCCTCATGTCACTCGCCACGCGCGCCACGGTGAGGGTGCGCGACGTGCAGAAATCGCTCAACCAGGTGTCGCGCGAGGAGCGCGTCGATTTCATCCGCAACAACGGCGACCCGAAGATCTCGGTGGCGATCACCGCCAAGAGCGCCGAGTCCGATCCGGCCGCCCCGGCGCAGCGCTCGCCGCTGGCGGAAAACCTGCTCAAGGAGCGCATCCAGTCCTTCGGCTTCCGCGTCTGGAACGACGACATGGCGAAGGACGGCAAGGGCGGCGCCGATTTCGCCGTCACCGGCGAGGCGAAGTTCAGGAAACTCTCGGCCAAACTCGCCGCCTCCGGCATCACGGTGGAGAAGTTCGTCCTCACCTCGTGGACGGTGAAGGCCACCGACAAGAGGAGCGGCGAGGAGATCTACTACAACACGCAGACCCCGGAAAAGACGAGCTGGGCGACGGAGGACGAGGCACTGCGCGACGTCGGCAAGCTGATCGGCGAGGAGTTCTCCAAGGGCTTCTTCCTGCAGCACTTCCATTTCAGCGGCCGGAAGGTGCGCCTCAAGCTGCAGGGCCTGCCGAACAAGGACACTGCCCAACTGCTGCTGCGCGAGCTGAACGGCCTGCGCAACGTCCTCTCGGCCGGCCTGTCGGGAAGCGACACCTTCGACCTGCTGCTCTCCGGCGGCGTGGCCAACACGGTGGAGCTGGTGCAAAGCGCCGTCCTCAAGCCGCTCAACCACAAGCTCGGCAAGCAATGCCTGAACGCCGGCACGGCAGGCGAGAGTGAAGTCGCGGTGACGCTGGAGCCGGGCTGCCGCGAGGCCGCCGTCCTCTCGCGCCTCGACACCCTGCCGCCGGCGGCGCTGATCGAGGCGCCAGCCCCGCGGCGCGAGGCGGTGGTGAAGAACCCCGACACGCTGAAGAAACTCAGCATATGAAAAAGAAGGCCCCGGTCCGGGGCCTTCTTTTTTCCGTCCGGCCAGGTCTTCAACCGACCTTGAACTCGACCACCTCGCTGTTCTCGTCGAGGGCATGGCCGAAGCTGATGACGCCCTTGTTGCGCAGGATCACCTCCTCGCGCTTGAGCGCGAATTCCGCCTCGCCATCGAAGGTGACGTAGGTGCCGTTGGTGCTCTGGTCGATGAGCACGAATTTGTCGCGGCGCCGCTCGATGCGCGCATGGGTGCGCGAGGCGCGGCGGTCGGTGATGATGATGTCGCTGGCTGCGTCGCGCCCGAGCGAGAACATGCCGTGGCCGGCATCGAGCACCTTTTCCTCGCCGCCGTGGCGAAGGACCATGCGCGCGACGGCAGGCGCGGCGGCGATGCTGGCCGACTTCATGGTCAGGTCATCCGATTCCTGCCAGATCACCTCGCATACCCGCACGTCCTCGGCCTTGCCCTTCACCGCCAGCGCGTCGATCTCGCGCGTCGACTGCTGCAGCAGCACCGGCAGGACATTGACCGTGTCGCGCGTGATGATGATCTGGCCGGCCTTGGCGAGACCCGCCATGCGCGCAGCGGTGTTCACCGTGTCGCCGAAGACATCCTTCGCCTCCTCGATCGCAGGCCCGAAGTGGAAGCCGACGCGGATGCCGAGCTTGATGCCGCACACCGGCGGCAGGTCGTCCACGCGCTGCTGCATGGAGCAGGCCGCGTCCATGCCGGCTTCCGCGCTGTCGAACACCGCCATCACCTCGTCGCCGATGGTCTTGATGACGCGGCCCTTGAACTGCTCGGTGGCGCGCGTCATGCGATTGAGGCAGCGCTCGACGGCATGCAGGGCCTCCTTGTCGCCCAACTTCTCGTAGAGGCGGGTGCTGCCGGACACGTCGGCGAACAGTACGCAAAGATTGCGTTCGGCTTTGGTGCTCATGCGAAGCGATGTGATTGCTGGATTCCTGAATGGGGAATCATATCAAACCCCCACGTCCGGGCGAAGCGTGATGACGCCGGAATCGTCGAAATCGTCGGGGTCGAAGGCGCGGTCGCCCTCCGGGTCGGGTCGCCCGTCGGCCTTCAGGTTGCGGAAGTCGTAGAGCCTCGGGTCGGCCAGGTGCGAGGGGGCAACGTTGCCCAGCGCCGCGAAGATCTTCTCCACCCGGCCGGGGAAGCGCTTGTCCCACTCGCGCAGCAGCGCCTTGGTCTCCTTGCGCTTCAACTGCTCCTGAGAGCCGCACAGGTCGCAGGGGATGATCGGGAAGCGCCGCAGCCGCGCCCAGGCCTCGAGGTCGCGCTCGCGGCAGTAGGCGAGCGGGCGGATGACGATGTGGCGGCCGTCGTCGGAGACCAGCTTGGGCGGCATGGCCTTCAGCTTGCCGCCGTAGAACATATTCAGGAACAGCGTCTCGAGGATGTCGTCGCGGTGGTGGCCGAGCGCGATCTTGGTCGCGCCCAATTCCCCGGCGACGCGGTAGAGCACGCCGCGGCGCAGCCGCGAACAGAGCGAGCAGGTGGTCTTGCCCTCGGGGATGACGCGCTTCACCACCGAGTAGGTGTCCTGCTCCTCGATGTGGAAGGGGATGCCGAGGCCCTTCAGGTATTCCGGCAGCACCTCGGCGGGGAAGCCCGGCTGCTTCTGGTCGAGGTTAACGGCGACCAGATCGAAGCGCACCGGCGCAATCTCGCGCAATTGCAGCAGGATGTCGAGCAGGGCGTGGCTGTCCTTGCCGCCGGAGAGGCAGACCATGACGCGGTCGCCATCCTCGATCATGTTGAAATCGCCGATGGCCTGGCCGACATTGCGGCGCAGGCGCTTGGCCAGCTTGTTGGACTCGTGCCTTTCCTTTTCGCCCAGCGCCTCGGGCAGCAGGGCTTCCAGATACGCGCTCACAGGAAGACACTCCTGCCGCCGTCGACGGCGATGATCTGGCCGGTGACGAAAGGCGCGTCGGCGAGCAGGAAGCGCACGGTGCGGGCGATGTCGGCGGGATCGCCGCAGCGCTTGAGCAGGGTGCGCGCGACCACCGCCGCCTGCGAGGCGGCGTCGAAGGAGCCGTCCTCCGGCCAGAGGATGGGCCCGGGAGCGATGCCGTTCACGTGCACGCTCGGCCCCAGCTCGAGGGCCAGGGCGCGCGTCAGGCCGGCCAGCCCGGCCTTGGCGGCGCAATAGAGCGGGTAGTTCTTCAGCGGCCGCTCGGCGTGGATGTCCGTGATGTTCACGATGGCGCCGCGCGCCAGGGCGAGATGCGGCGCGGCGGCCTGGGAAAGGAACAGCGGCGCCTTGAAGTTGGTGCCGACGAGATCGTCCCATTCGGCCGCGCCGATGGCGCCGAGCGGCGTGGCGCAGAAGCTCGAGGCATTGTTCACCAGGGCATCGAGCCGGCCGAAGTGTTTCACCGTTTCCTCGACCAGGCGCGGCAGGTGTTCGTTGTCGAGCAGATCGGCCTGGAAGGCGACGGCGGAGCCGGCGCGCGCGGCATTCAGAGACGCCACCAGCGCCTGCGCCTCGGCCGCCGAGCTGCGGTAATGCAGGGCCAGCACGGCGCCTTCGGCATGCAGGGTGCGCGCGATCTCGGCGCCGACGCGGCGGGCAGCGCCGGTGACGAGGACCACCTTGCTTGTTAGGGCATTGTTCATAAGTTTGCGAATTTTAACGGATTCGGGCACATTCGGCCCCGCCATGAGCCTTCCGACGCCCGATTCCGCCGCCGCCGAAAGCAGCGCCCGCCTGGTGGCGCGCATTGCTTCGGAAATCGATCAGGCCGGCGGCTGGATTTCCTTCGACCGCTACATGGAGTTGGCGCTCTACGCGCCCGGCCTCGGCTACTACAGCGGCGGCGCGCGCAAGTTCGGCGCGGCGGGCGATTTCGTCACCGCGCCAGAGCTCTCGCCGCTCTTCGCCGAGGCGCTGGCCGCCCAGCTCGAACCGATCCTGGCGGCCAGCGCGCCGCGCCTCCTCGAGGCCGGCGCCGGCAGCGGCGCCCTGGCGCTCGGCCTGTTGCGCGCGCTGGAGCGCCGTGGCGCCCTGCCCGAGCGTTACGAGATCCTCGAAGTGTCCGGCGAGCTGCGCGCCCGCCAGCAGGAAACGCTCGCCGCCGTGCCGCAGCTGGCGGAACGGGTCGCCTGGCTGGACGCGCTGCCGGACACTTTCAGCGGCGCAGTCGTCGCCAACGAGCTGCTCGACGCGATGCCCGTGCATATCGTCACCTGGCGCGAGGACGGCGTCTTCGAGCGCGGCGTGGCACTGGAGAACGGTGCCTTCGCCTGGCAGGACCGGCCCGCCGCCGGCGCCCTGCTCGCCGTGTCGCAGGGACTGACTTGTGTTGCGCCGCCCTACGTTTCTGAAATCAATCTCGCCGCCCGCGCCTGGGTCGCCGAATGGGGGCGCCTTCTTCAGCGCGGCGCCCTGCTCCTCATCGACTACGGCTTCCCGCAGCGCGAGTATTACCACCCCCAGCGCGCCGAGGGCACGCTGATGTGCCACTACCGCCACCACGCCCACGGCGATCCGCTCTGGCTACCGGGACTCAACGACATCACGGCGCACGTCGACTTCACAGCGATGGCCGAAGCGGGCCACGACGCCGGACTGGACGTGCTCGGCTACACCAGCCAGGCGCAGTTCCTGCTCAACTGCGGCCTCGCGCAGTTGCTCGAAGCACATCAGGCCGACGGCGCTGCCGCCTACGCGGCGCTCGCCTCGGGTGCACAAAAGCTCATCAGCCCCGCCGAGATGGGCGAGCTGTTCAAGGTGCTGGCGCTGGGGAAGGGAATCGGGGAACCGCTATTGGGTTTCACGCACGGTGATCGCAGCCACGCTTTGTAAGTGAAGACGCAAGGGTTTGTCGCGATGCTGCCGGCCCTCAGCGATCAGGCCGTCGGGACGCGCGCCCGCACGCCCGCCACAACACCTTGCGTCCTCCCGTGCTGCTTGAGTGAGTTAACGGCTTCGGCGCCTTTGGGTTGATCTGATTCTCGTGTAGGGAACCGTCCTACTTCAATTTTTCGAGGCAGGCGCGGATCTTCTCCGGAATGGCGGTGGGCTTGTCCTTCGCGCGGTCGACGAAGACGTGCACGAAATGCCCCTGCGCCGCCGGCCTGTCCTCGCCCTGGCGGAACAGGCCGACCTCGTAGCGCACCGAGGCGTTGCCGAGGTGCGCCACGCGCAGGCCGGCGTCGATCGTCTCGGGGAAGGTGAGCGGGCGATGGTAGCGGCAGGTCGACTCGACGCAATAGCCGACCACCGTTCCGTCATGGATGTCGAGCCCGCCTTCGCGGATCAGGTATTCGTTGATGACGGTGTCGAAGTAGGAGTAATAGACGACGTTGTTGACGTGGCCGTACACGTCGTTGTCCATCCAGCGGGTGGGGATGGCGAGGAAGTGGGGGTAGCTGGCGCGGCGTTCGGAGGGTGAAGTCATGCCCGCATTGTAGCGGCAGGCGCCGCCACAATGCGTCGGAAGGGCCGTCTACTCCTGGCAGAGGTAGACGTTGCGCAGGAAGGCCTCGGCGTCCCGTTCGGCGCCGCGGCTTTCGTGCCGCGCCGGTGACCGAAGGAAATCCCTGTGGGACACCGCTTCCTGCAGCGCCAGGCCAACTTCGGGCTGCGGCAGCCAGTTGGAGAGGAGCACCTCCTCGCCATACTCTTCGCGCAGTTCGATGACCCGTTTTCCCGTGCTCATGTCCATTTCCATAATCATGATGACCTCCACGCAGCCGTCTCGTGCATCGGGACGTCAACTTGGCTAACGGCAGAAACGGGAAAAGGTTGAATGCCGGCGCAAAAAATTTCCGGTCCAGCCGACGGACGGGCGCAATGCCCCCGCGAAAGGCGGGGTTTCTAGGGCAGCCAGTCCAGGATGCGCTCGGCCACGCGCGCCCAGTCGCGCTCGAGCATGAGGCCGTGGCCCATGCCCTCGAAGATCTCGGCCTCGACGCCGTAGTGGCGCGCCGTCATCTCGGTCTGGGAGGGCGGGATGAGGTGGTCGTGCTCGGCGCCCAGCACCAGCATCGGGGCCGGCCGCATGCGGCTTTTCAGGGGCAGGTTGAACAGCGTCATGTCCCAGATGGCGCGATGCGACTCGGGCTGCATGCGCTTGTACCAGCGCGCCAGGTCCGCCGTTTCGACGGGTTGGGCGAACATGGCCTCGCGCAGGGTGTCGAAGGCGACGCGGCCGCCGCCGAGCAGGCGGTTGAGGTCGCCCATCAGGCCCGGCTTCTGGAAGGCCAGGCCGAGCGCCGCCGCCCAGAGGCCCTGCGGCGGCACGGAGGACATCAGCACCACGCCGGCGGCCTCGTGGGACTCGAGGTACTTCTGCGCCACCATGCCGCCCATGGAATGGCCGATGAGCAGCGGCGGCGCGGGCAACTGTTCGGCCACCGCCGCGACGTCCTTCACGTAATGGTCGATGCCGAAGCTGTCGAGCCGGTCGCGGCCGGGCGAGCCGCCGTGGCCGGACAGGCTCAGCGCATGGCAGGCGTAGCCCCGCTCGGCGAACCAGGGCAGGAAATGCTCGTCCCAGCACCAGGCGGCAGCATAGGCGCCGTGGATGAAGAGCAGCGGCGTGTCGCGCGGACTGACTTTTCCGGCGGGCGGGCGGCTGATGACTTCCAGCCCGCCGAAACGGGAAGTGCTCATCAGCCAGGCACGGCCATGCCGCGCTGCACGGCCGGGCGGTTGGCGATGTCCTTGAACCAGCGCATCACGTTCGGATAGCTTGAGAGGGCCACCTCGTGCCACTCGTGGCGCGCCACCCAGGGATAGGTCGCCATGTCGGCGATGGAGTACTCGTCGGGGAGGTAGGCGTGCCGGCCGAGGCGGGCATTGAGCACGCCGTAGAGGCGCTCGGTTTCCTTGGTGTAGCGGCCGATGGCGTAGTCCACTTTCTCCGGCGCGTAGCGCAGGAAGTGGTGGGTCTGGCCGAACATCGGGCCGACGCCGCCCATCTGGAACATCAGCCACTGCAGGGCCTCGTACTTGCCGCGATCCGTCGCCGGCAGGAAACGGCCGGTCTTGCCGGCCAGATAGACCAGAATGGCGCCGGATTCCATCATGGCGATCGGCTTGCCGTCGGGGCCGTCCGGATCGACGATGGCCGGGATCTTGCCGTTCGGGTTGATGGCCAGATAGGACGGCGCGAACTGCTCGCCCTGGGTGATGTCGACCTTGTGCACACGGTAGGGCAGGCCGCATTCCTCGAGCATGATGGAGACCTTGCGGCCGTTCGGGGTGCCCCATGTGTAGAGCTCGATCATCGGTTATCCTCCTGTCCATGCTGAAATGGTTGCTGGCCCTGCTGATCACGGTGCTTGTCGCCGGCGTCTTCCTGCCGCGCCTGGTCGCCCGCCTCGGCTTGCACCGCCTGCCGGGGGACGTCAGCTTCCGCTTTCGCGGCCGCCTCTACCATTTTCCCTTCGGCAGCGTGCTGCTGCTCTCCCTCCTGGGGACGCTGCTGTTCCGCCTGCTGTAGGGCTGGATCGAATTCAACCCAGCCCTGCGGCGTCCACTGGAAGAGGCGGCGCGAGACCGGCCGGCCCTGGTGGCGCTCGACGGTTTCCACCGTGTCCTGCAGTTGTTCGAGCTTCTGCGGCTCGATCGTGGCCGTGAACACCACGACGTCCTGCGTCGGCATGCCGAGGATAAGCACTTCGCCCAGGGTGAGCGTCAGCTCCGCCCAGCGCCAGTGCAGCAGCACGCGGCTGGCGGCATAGCCGTCCTGGGTCTCGATCACCGAGAGCCAGGGCAGCCTGCCCACCCGCTTGATGCCGATCTCGCCGTGTGCCCGGTCGAGGTTGGCCAGCGCCCGCTGGTGCAGGCGGTCGGCATCCATGCCCCAGCCCTTCATCATGCCGTGGGAGACGAGCTGCGCCCCCTCCTTGAGCTCGAGGGCATACACGATCTGCACGTCGGCGGCGAAATCGCGCACGACGAGGGCGTTGTCCTCGACCCACGGCGTCGGCTGGTCCATGTTGCGCCCCATGCGCGCCAGTTGCACGGCGAGGCGCTTGCGCGTCTGGTCGAGGTAGCGCTTGCCGATCAGCAGCGGGCGCAGCGCGGCCATGTCCTCCTCCGGGCTGCGCGCGGGCGCGGATTGCGCTGCGGCCGGGGGTGCGGCGCGGGACTCCGCCGGAGCGGCCTCGGCCGGCTCGACGGCCTGCGGCTGCGCCAGGGCCGCACCGGCGAAAAGAAGTCCCGCAAGGAGCAACCGGGGCATCACGAAAAGTCAGTCTCCACGGGACGGCGCCGCATCGCGCACCGCCGCCACGCGCGCCTCGTGGATGCGCTCCGGAATGCGCGCCCTGTCGGCGCAGGCGGCGGCGACGGCGCCGGCATCCACCGACTGCGCGGCGACGAGGGCCCGGCGCAGGATGTCGCCCGCCGTCCAGGGCCGGTCCTCCCAGCCGGGACGGCCGTGGAAGTCGCATTCGCAGGCTTCGAGCAGTTGGCCGAAGCGCTCGGGGCGACGCAGGGCGTCGGCCCGCTCGAGCAGCTTGACGACGCTGGCCGGACGCAGGCGCTCGGCATCGTGTACCAGGCCGTGCTCGCGCGCCGCCAGCACGGCGAGGTCGCGGCAGTCGGACGACGCGCGCAGGCGCTCCGACACCGCTTCGGCGAGATCCGCTCCGGTCGCCTCGTGGCCATGGTGGTGCGGCCATTCCGACTGCGGCGTGGCCCCCTTGCCGAGGTCGTGCAGCAGGGCGGCGAAGCGCACGGACAGCGGATAGTGGCGCGCCGCCGCCCGGTCGACCACGCGCAGGACATGCACGCCGGTGTCGACCTCTGGATGGTGCTCGGCCGGCTGCGGCACGCCGAAGAGGCGGTCGAGCTCGGGCAGGAAGCGCGCCAGCGCGCCGCATTCGTGCAGCAGCGCGATCATGCGCGAGGGGCGCGCCTCCATCAGGCCGCGCGAGAATTCCTGCCAGACGCGCTCGGGCACGAGATGGTCGACCTCGCCGTTGCGCGCCATTTCTCGCATCAGATCGAGGGTCTCGCCGGCGACGTGGAAGTCGGCGAAGCGCGCGGCGAAGCGCGCCACGCGCAACACGCGCACGGGATCCTCGGCGAAGGCCGGGCCGACGTGGCGCAGCACGCGCGCGGCGAGGTCGGCCTGGCCGCCGAAAGGGTCGACCAGCGCGCCCGCCTCGTCCTCGGCGATGGCGTTGATGGTGAGGTCGCGCCGGGCGAGGTCCTGCTCCAGCGTGACGTCGGGCGCGGCATGGAAGACGAAGCCCTTGTAGCCGGGCGCGGTCTTGCGCTCGGTGCGGGCCAGCGCGTATTCCTCGTGCGTCTCCGGATGCAGGAAGACCGGGAAATCCTTGCCCACCGGCCTGAAGCCGCGCGTCAGCATTTCCTCCGGCGTGGCGCCGACGACGACATGGTCGCGGTCCTGCACGGGCAGGCCGAGCAGGCGATCCCGCACCGCGCCGCCGACGACGTATGTTCTCATCAGATCAGCGGTGCGCCTTGCCGCCACGGCCGTAGTTGGCCTGCCGCTGCGTGCGGCCGCCGAGGTACGCCGGGGCGACCGCCTCGAGCGGCGTCGGGCGCAGGCCGAAAGGCAGCGGATCGGAGCCCGTGCAGACGCTGTCCGCGTCCATCGAGTCGAGGTTGTCCACCGAGAGCGGCGGGTTCGGCAGCAGCTCGAGCACGCCGGCCTGCAGGCGCGCCAGCGCCTCGGGCAGACGGAGCACCGGCCGCCGGCAGCCGGCCAGTTCACCGGCGTACTGCACCAGCTCCTTCAAGGTATAGACCTGCGGTCCGCAGCAGCAGCAGGCCTGGCCGATGGCGTCGCGTCGCGCCAGGCCGGCGACGACGGCCTGCGCCACGTCTCCGACGAACACGGGCTGGAAGCGCGCCTCGAGATTGCCCATCGGCAGCAGGGGCGCGACGCGCTGCAGGCGGGCGAAGAGGTTGAGAAAGGCGTCCTCCGGCCCGAAGATCACCGAAGGGCGGAAGATCGTCAGCTCGAGCGCATCGCCCGCCGCACGCAGCGCGGCCTCGCCATCGCCCTTCGAGCGCAGGTACTGGCTAGGACCCTTCGGGTCGGCGTTGAGGGCGGAGACATGGGCCAGGCGACGCACGCCGGCGGCGACGCAGGCGGCGGCGATCTTCCTCGGCAGCTCGACGTGGGCGCGGGCGAAATCGGGCCCGTAGGGCAGGCCGTAGCGGCTGTGCAGCACGCCGACCAGGTTGATCACGGCGTCCTGGCCGGCGACCAGCCCGACCAGGGCCGCCGCGTCATGCACGTCTGTTTCGACCACCTCCGCCGTCGGCAGCACGAGCAGATGGCGGGCGCGCTCGCGGTGGCGCGTCGGCACGGTGATGCGGTGGCCCTGGGCAGCCAGCCGCTGGGCGACCTGGCTGCCCAAAAAGCCCGAGCCGCCGATGAGGAGAATGTTCTTTGGGTTCATTTTTCGGAAAAAGCCGGTAGGCGGATTTTAATCCCAAGTCCGGCTGTCCGGCCGTCAGGGAAGATCGGGCGTCTTGGGCTGATCGCTTCCGTTCTTCGGCGCGACGGTGCCGAGCTTCGGCTTGAGCGACTGCGGCTGGCCGTCGAACAGCGCCGAGTAGTACACGGCGTTGCTCATCACCTTCTTGACGTAGTCGCGCGTCTCGTTGAAGGGAATCGACTCGGCATAGATGGCGCCTTCCAGCGGGCGCGCCGTATCGCGCCACTTGCGCGCGCGCCCCGGCCCGGCATTGTAGGCGGCCGAGGCCAGCACCGGGTGGCTGTCCAGTTCGTCGAGCACCATCTTCAGGTAGTGGGTGCCGAGCGTGACATTGACGTCGGTGTCGTTGGTGCGGCCGGGATGAAAGTCGCGCATGCCGATCTTCTTCGCCACCCAGCTCGCCGTCTTCGGCATCAACTGCATGAGGCCCTTGGCGCCGACCACCGACCTGGCGTTGGTGATGAAGCGGCTCTCCTGCCGCATGAGGCCGTACACCCAGCCCTGGTCGAGCTGCAAGGCCTTCGCCTTCGGCTCGACATGCTCGCGGAAGGGCGCCAGGTAGCGCAGGGAGTAGTCGTGCAGCGCCAGGGTGCGGTCGGCGGTGTTGATGGCGCGGTCGTAGATGTGGTGCTGGTACGCGAGCTCCGCCGCCGCCAGCAGTTTCGCGTCGTCCATGCCGCGCAGCGCCCAGTTCCACTCGCGAATGCCCTCGATGCGCATGTCGATGCGGAACAGCGCCAGCGCGCGGCGGAATCCCGGCAGCGCGGCCACGGCCTTCACGTCCTCGGCCGACGGCTTCTGCGGACGCGGCGGCGGCATGATCGGCCGGCCCAGTTCGTCGTCGGCGAGGTTGCCGTAGAAATTCGGCTGGCCGGCGATGCGCTGGTACAGCCCCCGCGCTTCCTCCTGGCGGCCGAGCGCCTCGTGGGCGCGGCCGAGCCAGTAGATCCAGTCCGGCTGCGCCTGCATCGCCTTCGGCATCTGCTCGACGGCCTCGTGCACCATGGCCCAGTTCTGCTCGCGCAGGGCGGCGCGCGCCTTCCAGGCGAGTTGCTCCTCCGACAGGGGCGTGCCGGCGGCGCGGGCATACCAGCCGACGGCCTCGGGCAGGTGCTTGAGCGCGCCCTGCCAGCCGAGCTGGCCGTAGGCATAGCCGCGATCGGCCTGGCCGAAGCGGTCCCGGATCTTTTCCCATTGCTGCGCCGCCTGAAGGGGGTCGGTGCGGGCGGTGCGCTGCACGGCGAACAGCGCCATCTCGCGGCCCTGGCGGCTGGCGGCAAAATCGTTCGGCAACAGGGCGAGGTGGCGCAGCGGCTTGTCGGCGATGGCTTCCAGCGTCTTCGCCGACGGCGCCTGGCTCGCCGGAAGATAGGCCGCCGCCAGCCTGGCGGCGCCGAGCTTCTTCGCTTCCAGCAGTCGGCGCATGCGCGCCCAGGCGTCGTCGACCGACAGCCGCCGATCGGCGATCAGCTGTTCCACCAGCGGAACGCAGGATTCGGGCAGTTCGGCCGCGGCGAACCACATCGGCCGCGCCTCGTCGAGCGCGCCGAGGTCGGCCAGGCGCAGCCGGTTCTGCAATGCGTAACAGAGGATTTCCTGATCGGCCTGCACCAGCGGCGGGTATTCGACCTCGAAGACATCCCACTCGCGGCGCTTGCCCAGCACCTTGAGCCACTCGCCGCGCAGCTGGTCGGCGAGGTAGCTGCCGGGCTGGCGCGAGAGGAAAGCGCGCACCTCGTCGTTGCCGGCTTCCTTCAGGCGCAGGCTCAGCAGCCAGTATTCGGCATAGGGTTCGAGATCATGGCCGCGCAGGGCCTCGATCTGCCTGGCGAGCCTGGCGCGGTCGCCGCGCTGGACGGCCTCTTTCGCCGCCAGCACGCGATCGTCCCCGCTCGCGGCATGGAGCGCGGAGGACAGCAGCGCCAGGGCAAGGGCGCACAGCAGACGCTTCATATATAGTTCAACCACCGTTTCGAGAATAGCACATCGTCCATGACGCATTCGACCGGGGAGGACCTGCGCGCGTTCCGCACCGCCCTGCGCAACCGCCTCATCGCGGCGCGCGAGGCGCTGCCGCCCGCCGAACATGCGCGCCTGTCGCGGGAAATCGAACGACATCTCGCCGCACTCGTCGACGCCCTGCGGCCCGCCGTGCTCGCCTTCTGCTGGCCGTTCCGCGCCGAGTTCGACGCGCGGCCGCTGGTGACGCGGCAGCTCGGCGGCGGCCTGCGCGCCTGCCTGCCGGTGGTGACGGGCGACGGCCTGCCGCTGGCATTCCGCGCCTGGACGCCGCAAAGCGAAATGATCGAGGACCGCTACGGCATCCACATCCCGACGCAGGGCGAAGCGCTTCGCCCCGACGCCATCCTCATGCCGTTGAACGCCTTCGACGAGACGGGCTACCGCCTCGGCTACGGCGGCGGCTATTTCGACCGCAGCCTGGCTGCCCTCTCGCCCAGACCGCGCGCCATCGGCGTCGGCTTCGAACTGGCCCGTGTGGCCAGCATCCGGCCGCAGGCTTATGACCTGCCGATGGATGTCATCGTCACGGAAGCGGGAATATTCGACGTAAAGGCAGGCAGCCTTCAGCCGAGAAACATCTTGTAGGCCGGGTTCTTCGTCTCGTCCCACCAGGCATAGCCGAGGCGCTTGAGGAAGGCGCGGAAGGCCGGCTTCTCGCGCGGCGGCACCTGCATCCCCACCAGCACGCGGCCGTAGTCGGCGCCGTGGTTGCGGTAGTGGAAGAGCGAGATGTTCCAGCCCGCGCTCATGCTGTCGAGGAAGTTCATCAGCGCCCCAGGCCGCTCCGGGAACTCGAAGCGGTAGAGCAGCTCGTGGTCCACCGGCGCGTGGCCGCCGACCATGTGCCGCACGTGCAGCTTGGCCATCTCGTCCTCGGTGAGGTCGAGCGTGTCGAGACCGTGGCGGCGCAGGGCCGCGACCAGCTTGAGCGATTCGGCGCGGCTGCCCACCTGCACGCCGACGAAGACGTGCGCCTCGCGCGGGTCGGCGTAGCGGTAGTTGAACTCGGTGATGTTGCGCGCGCCGAGCAGGCGGCAGAACTTTCTGAAGCTGCCCGTCGTCTCGGGAATCGTCACCGCCAGCACCGCCTCGCGGTGCTCGCCCACCTCGGCGCGCTCGGCGACGAAGCGCAGGCGGTCGAAGTTGATGTTGGCGCCGGAGGCCAGCGCCACCAGCGTTTCATTGCGCAGCTTGTGCCTGGCAGCCCAGGCCTTGGCGCCGGCGATGGCCAGCGCGCCGGCCGGCTCGAGGATCGAGCGGGTGTCCTCGAAGACGTCCTTGATGGCGGCGCAGATGGCGTCGGTGTCGACCAGGATGACGCCATCGACCGCCTCCTTGCAAATGCGGAAGGTCTCCTCGCCGACCTGCTTCACCGCCACGCCGTCGGCGAAGAGGCCGACTTGCGCCAGCCGCACACGATGGCCGGCGGCGAGCGAGCGCGCCATGGCGTCGGCCTCGACCGGCTCGACACCGATCACCCTGATCTCCGGCCGCAGGCGCTTGACGTAGGCGGCGATGCCGGCAATCAGGCCGCCGCCGCCGACCGGCACGAAGATGGCGTGGATCGGCCGGGTATGCTGGCGCAGGATCTCCATGCCGATGGTGCCCTGGCCGGCGATCACCTCCGGGTCGTCGTAGGGATGGACGAAGGTCAGCCGCCGCCTTTTTTCCAGTTCCAGCGCATGGCGGTAGGCCTCGTCGTAGGAGTCGCCCGCCAGCACCACCTCGGCGCCGCGCGCCGCCACGGCATTGATCTTGATCTGCGGCGTCGTCACCGGCATGACGATCGTCGCCCTGCAGCCCATCCGCCGTGCCGCCAGCGCCACGCCCTGGGCGTGGTTGCCGGCCGAGGCGGTAATGACGCCGCGCTTCAGGGCCGGGGCGGACAGATGCGCCATCTTGTTGTAGGCGCCGCGCAGCTTGAAGGAGAACACTTCCTGCATGTCCTCGCGCTTGAGCAGCAGGGTGTTGTGCAGGCGCGCGGAAAGATTGGGCGCAACCTCGAGCGGCGACTCGATCGCCACGTCGTAGACCTGCGCGTTGAGGATCCGGGTGAGGTAGTCGCTTGCCATGGTTGCGCAGGGTAACAGCGCAAAGCCGCCGCCTCAAGACCGCAAGTGCCGCAAGAACTTGATTCCGCCGCGGGTGGCGCTGCAGTGGGCTAAAATTCGCCCTTTGCAGCCGTGCCCGCCCGCATGACCGCCCGACTCCGCGAAATTCCCTACAACTACACCTCGTTCTCCGACCGCGAGATCGCCATCCGCCTGCTTGGGCTGGGGGCGTGGCAGGTGCTCGACAGGCTGCGCGCCGAGCGCGTCACCGGCCGTTCGGCGCGTATGTTGTATGAAGTGCTGGGCGACATCTGGGTCGTGCAACGCAATCCCTACCTGGAGGACGATCTCCTCGCCAACCGCGAGCGCCGCGAGGCGCTCGTCGGCGCCCTGCGCCACCGATTGGCCGAGATCGAGAAGCGCCGCCAGGGCAACGAGGCCGTCGCCGAACTGCTGAAGGCGGCGCAGGCGGCGGTCGACCGCTTCGCCGCCGGCTTCGAGGCCACTGCCGCCCTTCGCGAAAAGGTGATGCGCGCCCTCTCGAAGCACACGCGGCGCGACAACATCTGCTTCGACGGCCTCGCGCGCGTCTCGCACGTCACCGACGCCACCGACTGGCGCGTCGAGTATCCCTTCGTCGTGCTCTGCCCGGACACGGAAGAGGAGATCCCCGGCCTGGTGAAGGGCTGCATCGCGCTGGGGCTGACGATCATCCCGCGCGGCGGCGGCACCGGCTACACCGGCGGCGCCGTACCGCTCGATGCCCGCTCGGCGGTCATCAACACCGAGAAGCTCGACCGTCTCGCCGTGCCGCAGGAACTGACTTTGCCCGGCGTCGACCAGCCGTACGCCACGATTCATTGCGGCGCCGGCGTGGTGACGCGGCGCGTGATGGAGGCGGCCGAGGAGGCGGGGCTGGTCTTCGCCGTCGACCCGACCTCGGCCGACGCCTCCTGCATCGGCGGCAACATCGCCATGAACGCCGGCGGCAAGAAGGCCGTGCTGTGGGGCACGGCGCTCGACAACCTGGCTTCCTGGAAGATGGTCGATCCCGAGGGAAACTGGCTGGAGGTGGAGCGCCTCGGGCACAACCTCGGCAAGATCCACGACCAGGCGCTGGCGAAGTTCCGCGTGCGCTGCACGGATTCGGACACGGGGAAAACGCTCTCCGAGGAAACGCTGGAGGTGCCGGGCAGCCGCTTCCGCAAGACGGGCCTCGGCAAGGACGTCACCGACAAGTTCCTCGCCGGCCTGCCCGGCGTGCAGAAGGAAGGCTGCGACGGCATCGTCACCTCGGCGCGCTTCATCCTGCACCGCATGCCGCCGGCGACGCGCACGGTTTGCCTGGAGTTCTTCGGCCAGGTGCGCGAGGCGGTCCCTTCCATCGTCGAGATCAAGGATTTCCTCGAGCAGCGCCCCGGCGGCGCCATATTGGCCGGTCTGGAACACCTCGACGAGCGCTATGTGAAAGCCGTCGGCTACGCCACCAAGGCCAAGGGACGACAAAGCGGCCACGGCCGGCCGAAGATGGTGCTGATCGGCGACATCGTCGGCGAGGACGAAACCGCCGTCATGCAGGCCGCCTCCGAAGTGGTGAAGATCGCCAACGCCCGCGGCGGCGAGGGCTTCATCGCCGTGTCGGCGGAGGCGCGCAAGACCTTCTGGCTCGACCGCGCCCGCACCGCCGCCATCGCCCGCCACACCAACGCCTTCAAGATCAACGAGGACGTGGTGATCCCCCTGCCGCGCATGGGCGACTACTGCGACGGCATCGAGCGCATCAACATCGAGCTGTCGATCAGGAACAAGCTGCGCCTGTGCGACGCGCTCGCCGAGTTCCTGCAGGGCGAACTGCCGCTGCATGCCGGCGACGCCAACCTCGACGCCGAGGAACTCATCGGCGACCGCCGCGAGCAGGCGCTGGAGCTGATCGGCACGGTGCGGCAACGCTGGCAATGGCTGCTGGACAACCTGGATGCGCCGGCGCCGGACAAGGCCGCGGACGTCACGGTGTTCCACACCCTGCAGGACTATTCGGTGCGCGTGTCGTGGAAGCGCGAACTCAAGCCCCAGCTCGAGGACATCTTCGACGGCGCGCTGTTCCGCCCGGTGCTGGAGCGCATCGAGGGCCTGCACCGCGAGGTGCTGCGCGGCCGCGTCTTCGTCGCGCTGCACATGCACGCCGGCGACGGCAACGTGCACACCAACCTGCCGGTGAACTCCGACCACTACGAAATGCTGCAGGAGGCCAACGCCGCCGTCGACCGCATCATGGCGCTGGCGCGCAGCCTCGGTGGCGTCATCTCCGGCGAGCACGGCATCGGCATCACCAAGCTCGATTACCTCGATCCGGAAGAGATCGCTCCCTTCGTCGACTACAAGCGCCGCATCGACCCCGAGGGCCGCTTCAACAGGGGCAAGCTGCTGCCCGGCGCCAATTTGGGGAATGCCTACACGCCCAGCTTCAGCCTGCTCGGCGTCGAGTCGCTGATCCTCGAGCAATCCGAGATCGGCCGCATCTCGGACAGCATCAAGGACTGCCTGCGCTGCGGCAAGTGCAAGCCGGTCTGCTCGACCCACGTGCCGCGCGCGAATCTGCTCTACTCGCCGCGCAACAAGATCCTCGGCACCGGCCTGCTGATCGAGGCCTTCCTCTACGAAGAGCAGACGCGACGCGGCGTCTCGCTGGCGCACTTCGACGAGTTCAACGACATCGCCGACCACTGCACCATCTGCCACCGCTGCGTCAAGCCCTGCCCGGTGGACATCGACACCGGCGACGTCTCGGTGGCCATGCGCAACTTCCTGCGCGAGCAGGGCCAGTGCCGTCCGAGCCTGGCCAAGCAGGCGGCGATGTGGTTCCTCGGCGCCACCGACGCCTCGACCATCAAGCTGCTGCGCACGGGCATGATCGAATGGGGCTACAAGGCGCAGCGCCTCGGCCACCGCCTCGGCAAGGCCCTCGGCCTCGTGCAGTCCTCGGTGCAGCGGCCGCCGGCGACGCTCGGCAAGCCCTCGCTGAAGACCCAGGTCATCCACTTCATCAACCGGCCGATGCCGGGCGGCCTGCCCAAGCGCACCAGCCGCGCCCTGCTCGACATCGAAGACCCGGCGCTGGTGCCGGTGATCCGCGATCCGCAAAAGGTCACGGAAGATTCGGATGCGGTGTTCTACTTCCCCGGCTGCGGCTCGGAGCGGCTGTTCTCGCAGGTGGGGCTGGCTACCCAGGCCATGCTCTTCGATCTGGGCGCGCAGACCGTGCTGCCGCCGGGCTACCTTTGCTGCGGCTACCCGCAGACGGCGGCCGGCGCGGCCGACCAGGGACAAAAGATCATCACCGACAACCGCGTGCTGTTCCACCGCGTCGCCAACACGCTCAACTACCTCGACATCCGCACGGTGATCGTCTCCTGCGGCACCTGCATGGACCAGCTGCAGAAGTACGAATTCGGCAAGATCTTCCCCGGCTGCCGCCTGCTCGACATCCACGAGTACCTGATGGAGAAGGGCGTGAAACTCGAGGGCGTGAAAGGCACGCGCTATCTCTACCACCAGCCCTGCCACGATCCGATGCGTGTGCACAACGGCACCAGGGTGGCGGCGCAGCTGCTCGGCAGCCGCGTGGACCATGAAATCCAACTGAGCGACCGCTGCTGCGGCGAGTCCGGCACCCTGGCGGTGGCGCGTCCCGACGTGTCCACCCAGGTGCGCTTCCGCAAGCAGGAGGAGATCGCGCGCGGCATCAGTCGCCTGCCTGGCGACGGCCCGGTGAAGATCCTCACCTCCTGCCCGTCCTGCCTGCAGGGTCTCGCCCGCTTCGCCGACGAAACGCATACGGACGCCGATTACATCGTCGTCGAGCTGGCGCAGCGCCTGCTCGGGCCGGACTGGCTGGAGAACTACGTCGCCCGCGCCAACGCCGGCGGCATCGAGCGGGTACTGCTGTGATCGACGTGTCCTTCGCCCAGATCGCCGGCTTTCTCGCCGCCGCCGCCCTGATCACCCTTGCGCCCGGCCCGGACAACCTCTCGGTGCTGAGCCTCGGCCTGTCGCGCGGGCGCCGCGCCGGCATCGGCTTCGGGCTCGGCTGCGCGCTCGGCTGCTTCACCCACACGCTGTGGGCGACGCTCGGCGTCACCGCGCTGATCGCCGCCTCGGAAACCGCGTTCACCCTGCTCAAGCTGGCCGGCGCCGCCTACCTCGTCTGGCTCGGCATCGGCGCGCTGCGCAGTCCCGGCGCCACGCTCTCGACCGACACCGGCGGCCAGGCCGGCGACGATCCGATGCAGCCCTATCTCGTGCGCGGCTTCGTCGCCAACGCCATCAACCCCAAGGTGGCGCTGTTCTTCCTCGCCTTCCTGCCGCAGTTCGTCGACCCGGCGCACGGCAACGTCGCGGCGCAGACGGCGCTGCTCGGCACGCTCTTCGCCGCGCAGACGGTGCTGATCTTCGGCGCCATCGGCTGGTACGCCGGCACGCTCGGCGGCTGGCTGCGCGGCCGCCCCGCCGTCGGCCGCTGGCTCGACCGCGCCACCGGCGTCCTCTTCATCGGCCTCGGCATCCGCCTGGCGCTGGCCGGGAAAAACTGAACCATGCGCCAGGCGACGCACACCCTGCACGTCGCCACGCGCGGGCGCGGCCTCGTCGAGATCATGGAAAAAGTCAGTCGCCACACCACGGTGAGCGGCTTCCGCACCGGGCTGCTGACGCTGTTCATCCGCCACACCTCGGCCAGCCTGATCATCCAGGAGAACGCCGACCCGGAGGTGCAGCGCGACCTCGAGCGCTTCCTCGCCCGCCTGGTGCCGGACGGCGACCCGCTCTTCGAGCACACGATGGAGGGCCCCGACGACATGCCGGCCCACGTGCGGACTGCGCTGACGCAAACCCAGCTTTCCCTCCCCGTCGTCGACGGCCGGCTCGCCCTCGGCGCCTGGCAGGGCGTCTACGTCTACGAGCACCGCCGGCGCGGCTCGCAACGCGAAGTGGCCCTGCATCTCGTCGGCGAGTAGCCTCGACGGCGCCAGCCTGGCCCCGACCGGGACGCGCACGGGGTAGAATTCCCACAGTCCTTTTGCATAAGAGGGGAGCCATGTCGCAGGACGGAGGCTGTCCGCTCTGCCTCGCGCCGGGCGGGAAGCTGCTGTGGCAGGACGAGCGCTGCCGGCTGGTGCTGGTCGAGGAGGACGGCTACCCCGGCTACTGCCGCGTCGTCTGGCACCGGCACGCGGCCGAAATGACCGACCTCGACGCCGCCGACCGCCGCCACCTGATGGGCGTGGCCTTCGCCGCCGAGGCGGCGCTGCGCGCCATCTGCGCGCCGGACAAGGTCAACCTCGCCAGCCTGGGCAACATGGTGCCGCACCTGCACTGGCATGTGATCCCGCGCTGGCGCGACGACCGGCATTTCCCGAATGCCGTCTGGGGGCCGCCGCTGCGCGAGGCGGCGGCAAGGTCCGCGGTGAACGAACAAGCCTTGCGCGACGCCTTCGTGCGCGCGCTGGCCGAGGATCAGAACGGAGCATGAGCACCGCGCCCTTCAAACTGCCCGCGTTCGCCCACGGGCGCGGCTGCAGCGAATGGCTGGCCGCGCAGCCGCTCGCCAATGCCGCCCAGTCGCAGGCGCAGCTGCTGCGCGACCCCATCGCCTATGCCCAGTCCGAATCGGCGCGCAAGTTCGCCGGACGGCCGCTGCCGCTGGCGCCGCTCGACCCGCCGGCCCGGCTTCGTGCTGCCGCCCCTGCCGGCCCTGCACGAGCCGGAAACGGTGATCGTCCCGGCCGGCTGGTTTCGCCCCGGCCGCATCATCGAGCTCTATGACCGGAATTCGCGCCAGATCCGCCTGCTGCTGCAGATCGACCGCGGCAGCGACTTCGAGCGCTGTGCCTTCGAATAGAACCTGTCCATGAACGTCGCCAACGGCAGCCGGCCGCCCATCGACACCGCCGACGCGCGCGCCTGCGTGGCGCTGATCTCCGGCCTGCCGCTGACCAACGCACGCGAGGCGCACCAGGCCCTCGTCACCCTGCTCACAGGCCTTGCCCACCGGCCGCCGGCGCCGGCGGCATATCTCGACATGCTGGAGGCGGCGCGCGCGCCGCTCGCTTTCCTGCAGGACGAGCTGGCGCAGCGCTATGCCGGCAAGCCTCTGCCGCCCACCCCGGCGGAGAGCGAGGCCTTCCGCCACGTGCTCTCGCTCTGGCAGGCCGCGGCGCGCGCCTACGCCCAGGTGGCACAACTCGGCGCCGGCGACGCGCGCGTGCAGGCGCAGCTCGCCCTGATCTGCCACCGCTGCGTGCACTATGCCGGGCAGGTCGTCCTCGAATCCTTCCGCGCCCGGCGCGAACCCACGCCGGGCGCCTGGATCGACCTGCACGGCTATTACGCCACGGCGGAGGAATGGGGCATCGACAAGACGACGGTGCCCGAGCCCCTCGGCGAGTCGCGCAAGCTGCAGAGCGCCGCCGAGGCCTATGCCGCGATCCTGCTGGCCGACCTCGCCAGTCCCTACAGCCGCGGCGCCCACGAGTTCGGCTGGATCATGCGCTGGGCGCGCAACTTCGCGCCGCTGACGGCCATCCGGCGGGCCGGCGAAAACATCGGCGGGCACGCCTTCGGCGTCGACCTGATGCACGACGCCAGCGCGCGCCCGCTGGAGAGAATGGCGCCGAGCGACTCGCTGCGCCATTTCGACACGACCCAGCTCGCGCCAAAGCTGCAGGACATCCTGGCGCGGCTGAAGCTGCACGAAACGCCGGCGGCGCTCGGGCTGGGCGACAACTGTCCCGCCGCCACCGCCAGCCGTCTTCTGCTGCAGCTCTACAAGCCCTGGTGCCTGAACGCCACGCCGCGCCGCTGGAAGCGGCGCGGCGCGCAGGGCATCGCCCAAGCCTGCCTCGGCTTCGAGCCGATCCACTTCCATGTCAGCGGCGAGGAGTTCAACCAGCCCGAGCACGTGCGCATGTACTCGCGCGGCGACATGGACCGCATCTGGACCTTCCGCGACCAGGTCGACCCGACGCAACTGAGCGTGCGCGCCTCCCAGGTGCAGATCGCCTATCCGCTCGAGCGCTGGTCGGTCGCCGACCAGTCCGTCTCCGGCTTCCGCCTGATGCGCGGCGAAGCCGGCGCGCGCATCGAGCACGGCCAGCTGTTCTGCCTGAAGCCGCCCGACGGCGAGCATTTCCTGCTGGCGCAGGTGAGCTGGAACCTGATGCAGAAGGACGACCTGCTCATCGGCATCCATGTGCTGCCGGGAATTCCGCAGGGCATCGCCGTGCGGCCGACCGGCCTGCAGGTCTCCCCCTCCGAGCGCTACGTGCGCGCATTCCTCCTGCCCACCGTGCCGGCCCTGAGGGAGGAGCCCTCCCTCGTGCTGCCGCGCGGCTGGTTCCAGGCCGAGCGCGTCATCGAGCTGTACACCGACCGCGCGGTCAAGGTGCGATTGGGCCTGCTGATGGCCCAGGGCGCCGACTTCGACCGGGCCACTTTCACCCGCCTCTGAGCGCGGGTATTGCCCGCCCCAACTGCTGTATCATTACCAGTCCCAATTGGCCTGGAGACGGTCATGGGCGGCCTCGACAAAGAAACCCCCATCCCCACCGAAATCAAGCTGCACCAGAAGTCGCGCCTGATGGAAATCGCCTTTTCCGACGGCAGCCGCTGCGAGCTGTCCTACGAATTGCTGCGCGTCTACAGCCCATCGGCGGAAGTGCGCGGCCACGGCCCCGGCCAGGAAACCCTGCAGGTGGGCAAGCGCGACGTCGAGATCCAGCAAATCGAGCCGGTCGGCGCCTACGCCGTCAAGCCGGTGTTCTCGGACGGCCACGACAGCGGCCTGTATTCCTGGGACTACCTCTACTGGCTCGGCGCCAACCGCGACCGGCTCTGGCAGGAATACCTCGACCGCATGGCCGAAGCCGGCGCCAGCCGCGACCCGGCCGACTACCCCTCGCTGCCGAAAGAGGGCGGCTGCGGCAGCGGCGGTTGCGGCGGCGGCAGCTGCGGTTCTCATTAAAAGTCAGCCTCCACAGCACGGCGCATCATGACCGAGAAGACCACCCATTTCGGCTACAAGCAGGTCGACGAGGCCGAGAAGGCGAAACACGTCGCCGGCGTCTTCGATTCCGTCGCCGACAAGTACGACGTGATGAACGACCTCATGTCGCTCGGCCTGCACCGCCTGTGGAAGGTCTTCGCCATCGAGGTCTCCGGCGTGCGCGCGGGCGACCGGGTGCTCGACGTCGCCGGCGGCACGGCCGACCTCTCGCTGGCCTTCGCCAGGCGCGTCGGCAGCCAAGGCCAGGTCTGGCTCACCGACATCAACAACGCCATGCTGACGCGCGGCCGCGACCGCCTCATCGACCACGGCCACATGATGCCGGCGGCGCAATGCGACGGCGAAAAGCTGCCCTTCCCCTCGGACTATTTCGATTGCGTCAGTTGCGCCTTCGGCCTGCGCAACATGACGCACAAGGAGGCGGCGCTGGCCGAGATGGCGCGCGTGCTGCGTCCGGGCGGGCGGCTCCTCATCCTCGAATTCTCCAGGGTCTGGAAGCCGCTCGAATCGGCGTATGATTTCTACTCTTTCAAGGTCCTGCCCTGGCTGGGCTCGAAGGTGGTGAACGACCCCCGCAGCTACCGGTACCTGGCCGAATCGATCCGCATGCACCCCGACCAGGAAACCCTGAAGGGCATGATGGAACAAGCCGGCCTCGGCAAGGTCGAATACTTCAACATGGCGGCCGGCGTGGTCGCCCTGCATCGCGGTTACAAATTCTGACAGGAGGAAGTGACATGAAAAACGTTCTCATCGCTGCCTTTGCCGCCGTGGTCGGCCTCGGCTTCGCCGCCTCCGACGCAGAGGCCAAGCGCGTCGGCGGCGGCAAGAGTTCCGGCATGCAGCGCGACAACACGGTGATGAAGCGCGACGCCGCGCCGGCGCAGCCCGCCGCACCGACGCAGAATGCCGTGCCGGCCAAGCCGGCGCAAACGACGCCGGCGCCGCAGCCCTCCGGCATGAGCCGCTGGCTCGGCCCCATCGCCGGCCTCGCCGCCGGCATCGGCCTGGCCGCCCTGCTCTCCCACTTCGGCCTCGGCGAAGGCGTCGCCTCCTTTCTCATGCTGCTGCTGATCGGCCTGGCGATCTTCTTCGTCATCCGTCTGATCTTCCGCCGCCGCGCGCCGCAAAGTCAGCCGCTGCAATACGCCGGCAGCGCTGCACTTCCTTCGGTCGCCGGCCATGCGCCCGCGCCGATGCGGTTCGAGGCGCCGGCAGCGGCGAGCGGCGGGAGCGCGGCCCCCGCGGCGGCCGGCACGATTCCGGCCGGCTTCGACGTCGACGGCTTCCTGCGCCAGGCCAAGCTCAATTTCGTGCGCCTGCAGGCGGCCAACGACCAGATGAACATCGAGGACATCCGCAACTTCACCACGCCGGAGATGTTCGCCGAGATCAAGCTGGAGATCGAAGAGCGCGGCGGCGGCACGCAGCAGACCGACGTCGTCACGCTCAATGCCGAGCTGCTCGATGTGCGCGAGGAGAACCGCCAGTACGTCGCCAGCGTGCGCTTCCACGGCGCCATCCGCGAGGTGGAAGGCACCGCGCCGGAAGCATTCGACGAGGTCTGGCACCTCGCCAAGCCGCTCGACGGCAGCCGCGGCTGGACAGTCGCCGGCATCCAGCAGTTCAACTGAACGACGCGTCATCGAAGGGGGCCTGCGGGCCCCCTTTTCGTTGCAGCCCATCATGCTCGACCTGGCATTCCTCGCCGCGCTCAACCGCCTTCTCGCCGCCGCCCCCTGGGCGCGCGACAAGCTCGCCCCCTTTTCCGGCAAGCGGGCGCACCTGGCGCTGGGGCCGCTTCCCGTCGAATTCCGCATCGCACCCGACGGCACGCTCGAATCGCTCGGCAGCGGCGCGCCCGACGTCGAAATCATCCTGCCCCTGCCGACGCCGCTTGCCCTGCTCGCCGGCCGCGAGGCGCTGATGAAGAACGCCCGCATCGGCGGCGCCGCCGATTTCGCCGAGGCGCTCGGCTTCGTCCTGCGCAACCTGGAATGGGACGCCGAGGAGGATCTGAGCCGGATCGTCGGCGACATCGCCGCGCACCGGATCATCAAGGTCGCGGGCGAATTCGCCGCCGGCCAAGCCGACATCGCGCGACGCCTGGCGGAAAACGTCGCCGAGTATCTGCGCTACGAGCAGCCCGCCGGGGTGGGCAAGACCGAACTGACCGCCTTCGCCGGGGACATCGACGCCCTCCGGCGCGATGCCGATTCTCTCGAACGACGCATTGCCTCCATAGAAAAATCTTCTGTGACTTAGGTTACGGAAGACCTTAGAGTGCGCAAGGAGAATTGCCGCGCATTTCTCATTTCCGGGAGGAGACCATGAAGAAGACCGTTCGCATCGCCCTGCCGCTGGCGCTCGCACTCGCCGCCGCGCCCGGTTTCGCCAACGACGACAAGATGCTCAGCGAGGCACGCGGCGTCGCTGCCGGCATTCCGCCGAAGCTGCTCAACGTGCTCGACGAGGAGATCAAGAAGGGCGGCCCCGAGGGCGCCATCGGCGTCTGCCGCGAGAAGGCGCCGGCCATGGCCAGGGCCGCCTCCGAGCAGACCGGCTGGGCCATCCGCCGCGTCAGCCTGAAGAACCGCAACCCGAAGGCCGTGCCCGACGCCTGGGAAGAAGCGGTGCTGAAGGACTTCGACAAGCGCGCCGCCGCCGGCGAGAAACCGACCGGCCTGGAGAAGGGCGAGGTCGTGACGGTGGACGGCAAGCAGATGTACCGCTACATGAAGGCGCTGCCGACGCAGGACCTCTGCCTGCAGTGCCACGGCACCCCGGAGCGCGTCAGCCCGGCGGTGCAGGCCAAGCTAAAGGAGTTCTATCCCGACGACAAGGCCGTCGGCTACGCCTCGGCTGAAATCCGCGGCGCCATCACGCTAAAGAAGCCGCTGCCGTAATTTTCCGCGACAGGTAGTCGGCGAGGCGGCCGCGTGCCGCCTCGTCCGTTTTCAGGCCGCACTTCGTGCGCCGCCAGAGGATGTCGTCGGCCTCGCGCGCCCATTCGTTCGCGATCATGTAGTCCACCTCCGCGGCATACAGGCCGCCGCCGAAACACTCCCCCAGCTCCGCTTCCGTCCGCGCCGTGCCGAGAACGCGCGCAGCCAGCGTGCCGTGGCGCCGCGCCAGGGCATGCAGCAATTCCGCCGGCAGCCGAGGATAGCGCCGCGCCAGCTCGAGCAGCAACCCGCCCGGTCCGTCCGGGCCGAGCCCGCCGCCGGGCAGGTGCACCTGCGCGCTCCACGGCGGCCGCAGGCCGGGCAGCCAGGGCCCGAGCCGCTCGAGCACCTTCTCGGCCAGCCGGCGATAAGTCGTCAGCTTGCCGCCGAACACCGACAGCAGCGGCGGTTCGCCGGGCACGCCCTCGAGAAGCAGCTTGCATTCGCGGCTGACCGCCGAGGCGTCGTCGCTGCCGTCGTCGAACAGGCCGCGTGTGCCAGAGAAGGACCAGACGATGCGCGCCGCGTCGGGCGGGGCGGCGAAATAGCGGCCGACCGCCCTGCACAGGTAGGCGATCTCGTCCGCCTCGGCGTCGTGCGTCGCGGCCGGCGCGTCGACCGTCGACTCGGTCGTGCCGACGAGGCTGAATTCCTCCTCGTAAGGAATCACGAAAACGATGCGGCCGTCGTCGTTCTGCAGCAGGTAGGCCTGCTCTCCCGCATACAGTCGCGGCACGACGATATGGCTGCCGCGCACCAGGCGCAGGGTGGCGCCGCCGCAGCCGAGCGAGCGGTGCAGCTGCGCCGCCCAGGGACCGCCGGCATTCACCAGGATGCGCGCCGCGCATTCGTGCTGCGCGCCGTCCGCCGATTGCAGCAGCGCATGCCATTCCGGCCCCGCGCGGTGCGCACCGACCAGCCGCGTGCGCATGCGCACCTGCGCGCCGAGCTGCGCGGCCGAGATCACATTGAGCAGGGTGAGGCGCGCGTCGTCGGTGGCGAGGTCGGAATAGGCGAAGCCGTGCGCGAACGCCGGCCGCAGCGGCGCGCCGAAGGGCGTGCCGCGCAGTGGGAGCGCCTCCCCCCGCTTCAGGCTGGAGCCGCGCGCCAGGCCGTCGTAAAGGGCGAGGGCGAGGCGGATCATCCAGCGCGGCCGCTGCTCCGGCGAATGCGGGATGACGAAACGCTGCTCGCGCACGAGGTGCGGCGCGATGGCGCGCAAGGCCTCGCGCTCGGCGAGCGACTCGCGCACCAGGCCGAATTCAAAATGCTCTAGATAGCGCAGCCCGCCGTGGATCAGCTTGGTCGACGCCGAAGACGTGGCGCCGGCGATGTCGCCCTGCTCGACCAGCAGCACCCTGAGCCCGCGCCCGGCGGCGTCGCGCGCCAGCCCCGCGCCGTTGATGCCGGCGCCGACGATGAGCAGGTCGAAGACGGTTTCGGCGCCGTCGCTCACGTCAGCGGAAAAGTCAGTCTCACCGACACGCCGCTGCCGTCGGGCAGGTTGGCGGCGCCGATGCTGCCGCCGTGGAACTCGGCGATCAGGCGCGCGATGTAGAGGCCAAGGCCAAGATGCGGCTCGCTGCCGGCACGCTCGGATCGCGCCGAGATCATCGACTCGAAGAGCCGCCCGCGCACCTCGTCCGGGATCGGCGGACCGGCGTTGGTGACGACGAGCTGGGCATACAGGCCGGCGCGCAGCAGTTCGATGCGGATCGGCGCGCCGGCGCGGCCGAAGTCGGCCGCGTTGGCCACCAGCTTGTCGAGCAGCTGGGCGAAAAGATCGGGCGAGCCCTCGACGACGAAGGCCAGCGCCGGCGCCTTCAGTTCGAATGCGCGGTCAGGGTAGGCCTGGCGGTAGCCGCTGACGCATTCCCGCAGCACCTCGGCGAGGTCGAAGCGGACGCGCGCCTCCGCGTGCAGGCTCTGCTCGAGGCGCGTCGCCTCGCTCATGCGCGTGAGGATCTTCGACAGGCGCGAGAGGCCCTCCTCGGCGCGCCCGAGGTATACCTGCCGCTGTGCCGGGTCGCTCTCCAGCTTCAGGTTCTCCAGCGAGGAGCGCACCACGGCGATCGGCGTGCGCAGCTCGTGCGACAGGCGCCCGGCCAGGCTCTCCAGGTAGCCGTGGTGCTGCGCCAGCTTCTCCAGCACGGCGGAGAAGCTGCGCGACAGGTCGCCGATCTCGTCGCCGGCCCGCGAGCCCGACGTCAGGCGCTTGAGACGGCCGCGCGCGTCCACCGCGCTCTCCGCCTCGTCGCGCAGCCGCCGGATGCGGTTCGACAGGCGCGTGGCGAAGCCGAGCAGCACGGCGGCGGCCAGCGCGAACACCACGACGGTGGTAAGCAGCAGGCGCTCGAGCGCCTGGCTGCGCACGGCGAGGATGGAATGCGTCGTCTCCTCGACGACGACGGCGCCGACCACGTCGTCGCGGCTCCAGATCGAATGCGCCGCCGAGACGATCACGGCGCGGCCGTCGGCGCTGGCGCGCAGCCGCGTCGCCGGCGCGCCGAGCAGCGCGCGGCTGATCTCGCGCCCGGTGGCGAGCACGTCGGCGTCGAGCGCCTCGTCGAAATCCTCCGCCGGCCGCGGCACGATGCGGGCAAGGATGTCGCGCCACAGCCGCGCGGCCCCGTCGCCGTCGCCATTTTCCGGCGCCGCCGCCTGTTTCAGGCTGCCGGTGAGCGCCAGCAATTTGAGCTCGCGGTTCACCACCCAGATGCGCGAGGTCGAGCGCTCCAGCCCGCGCAGAATGGCGCCGATCTCCGCCACCGACTGCTGCTCGCTCACCCCCGACTCGCGTCCGATCTCCTCGACCAGCACCGGCTGGCCGGATTTCTCCGCCCGCTCCGTCGCCTGCCGCAGGCTCTCCTCCGCCGCGCGCCGCGCCTCGTCGTTCTGCGCCGGCTTGACACGCATCAGCTGCGGCCGCTCGTGCAGGGCGGTGGCCACCGCGCGCGCCGTCGCCAGCAGCGCCTGCTGCTGCGCCTCGAGCAGGAAGCGCTCCATCTCCTGCACGTAGCGCCAGCCGACCCAGGGCAGCGCGAGCAGCGTCAGCGCGACGAGCGCCAGCTTCAGCCTGAGGGTGATGCGGAAATTCATGCCTTCCAGCGGTAGCCCATGCCGTACACCGTGTCGATCTGGTCGAACGACGCGTCGACGGCCTGGAACTTGCGGCGGATGCGCTTGATGTGGGACGTGATGGTGCCCTCGTCCACCACCAGCCTGGCGTCGTGCATGAGCCGGTCGCGGTCCTTCACGTGGCCGGGAAACTTCGCCAGGGTGTGCACCATCCAGAATTCCGTCAAAGTCAGTTCCACCGGCACGGCGTTCCAGCTCGCCACGAGGCGCTTGGCGTCGAGCTTGAGCGGACCGCGCTCGAGCACCTCCTCCTGGGCCTCGGGCTCGCCCAGCACGTCGACGCGGCGGAACAGCGCGGCGATGCGCGCCATGAGGTGCGGCAGGCTGATGTCCTTGGTCAGGTAGTCGTCGGCGCCCAGGCGCAGGCCCGAAACGATGTCGAAGTCGGAGTCGCGCGCCGAGAGGAAGATGATCGGCAGGCGCGGCGACAAGGCACGTAATTCGCGGCACAGCTCGAAGCCGCCCTCCGGCTCGTCGCCGAGGCCGATGTCGATCACGGCGAGATCGGGCAGGCGCGTGCGGAAGGCCGTCAGCGCCGCGGGCCGATCGGCGTAGGCGGCCACCTCGTAGCCCTGGCGCACCAGCGCCTCCGCGTAGTTGGCGCGGATGGCGGCTTCGTCCTCGACGATGGCGATGCGCTTCGGCATGCGCGGACTATACCGAATTCCACTCTGTCCGGAACACCGGAATCCCGATTGCCATAATTCAGCCATAATTCTTCGCCGCCCCGCCCGATTCACTCCCAACTCCTGCCCAACTTCCCCGCTTCAATGCGAACTGAACGGATGTCCGTTCGCAACGGGAAGGAGAACAACAATGAACACCCTCACGGCAGTCATCAGCGGTCGGAGGAAGCTGATGGTCGTCGAACTCGTTGCCAAGGTCGTGCTGGCCTTCGCCATCGGCCTGGCCACCTCGATCGCCCTGGCCGGCGTCGTCCTGCTGCTGGCCCACGACGCGCAGGCGGCGGAACTCATGCCGATGAAACCGAAAGAGGTGCAGCAGGGCACGCTGCTGCTGAAGTCCGAGGGCAGCACCCTCGCCGTGCCGGCGGTGGCGACGGAGGCCGAGATCCGGGTCTCCGGCATCGTCGTCCGCTCAGTAGTTCGGCAGACCTACCGCAACCCATACGATGCCTGGTTCGAGGGCGCCTACGTCTTCCCGTTGCCGGAGAACGCCGCGGTCGACCACCTGCGCATGAAGGTCGGCGAGCTGCCGCAGGGCGCCACCGATTCGCTGTGGAACCTGCTGGCCGGCTTGCTCACCCTGCTGCTGGCGATCGGCTTGTATCTCACCGCGCGCCGCACGCCGGTCGCGCTGAGGAGCGTGAAATGAGCGCTACTTTGCTCCCTCTCCCTCCGAGGAGGGAGAGGGCTGGGGAGAGGGGAAAACAAGCGAAGACTGGCCGCTCGGCGTCGAATGCGCCTGGCCCACGGCAATGCTGCCGAGCAAGACCGTAGGAGCGGCCTGCCGGCCGCGATGGCAGACGCGCTTCCTGCGTGTCGCCGCTGCTCTGGCCTTCGCCGTCGCCGTCTGGCAACTCGGCCAGGGCTCGTACATCCAGGCGAAAGCCTGGCCCTGGGCCGACACCTGGCCGGTGGCGCGCATCGTCGTGCCCGGCCGCGACATCGAGCGCTTCGTGCTCGCCGGCGCCGAGGTCGTCGACAAGTCCGATACCCGCGTGCTGGCGCAGCGCCTCGGCGAATCGCGCCTGACACTGGTCACCTGCTATCCCTTCGACGCCCTGCGCGCCGACGGCCCGCTGCGCTACGTCGTCACCGCGAAAGTCATCTGAAAGGAGACATCGCATGAAAAACGCATCCGCCCTTTGCTTCTCCATCGCCCTCGCCAACACGCGCGCATTCGACGACAACTCGGGCTACCCGCGGCCGATCCTGGTGCCGCGGGTGGACAAGCTGGTCGTCGAGAAAGCGCGCCGCCGCCTGACCCTGATGGGCCGCAACCGCGTCGTGCGCAGCTACCGCGTCTCGCTCGGTGAAGACGGCCGCACCCCGGCCGGCCGCTACACGGTCGCAGGTCGCAACCCGAAGAGCCCCTTCCACCTTGCCCTGCGCCTCGTCCGCCAGGCGCCTTCGGCCACCGAACACGCCGGCGGCGGCCTGCAGGTGCACGGCACGCCCGACTGGCTCGGCCCGCTCGCCGCCGCCCTCAAGGGCAGCGACTGGACCACTGGCGGCATCGGCCTCGCCAACCCCGACATCGAGGAGGTCTGGAATCTCGTCCGGGACGGCACGCCGGTCGTGATACGGCCTTAGCCCCTCCAGCACCCCCTCTCCCCCTCGGGGAGAGGGGGTATCCGCCGCTTGCCCCTCTCCCTGACCCTCTCCCCGAGGGGGAGAGGGAACATGAGCCCTGCGTCTCCCTGTAAAATTCAGGGATGAAACGGATTTCCATTTACGACTCCACCCTGCGGGACGGCGCCCAGGCGCAGGGCATCTCCTATTCGGTGGAGGACAAGGTCAAAATCGTCGAGCGGCTCGACGCGCTCGGCGTGCGCTACATCGAGGCCGGCAACCCCGGCTCGAACCCGAAGGACCTCGAGTTCTTCGAGCGCGTGCGCGGCATGAAGCTGAAGAATGCCAAGCTGATCGCCTTCGGCGCCACGCGCAAGATCGGCATCAAGGCCGAGGACGACGGCAACGTGCGCTCGATCCTCGCCGCCTCGACCTCCGCCGTCGCCATCTTCGGCAAGAGCTGGGACTACCAGGTCACCGAGATCCTGCGCACCAAGCTCGACGAGAACCTGCGCATGATCGGCGACACCATCCGCCACCTCAAGCAGCAGGGCAAGGAAGTGGTCTACGACGCCGAGCACTTCTTCGACGGCTTCAAGGCCAACCCGGACTACGCGCTCGCCACCCTCAAGGCGGCGGCGGACGCCGGCGCCGACAGCCTCTGCTTGTGCGACACCAACGGCGGCACCTTTCCGAACGACATCTTCGCCATCACGCAGAAGGTCGTCGAACAATTCAGGACGCCGATCGGCATCCACTGCCACAACGACTGCGAGATGGCGGTGGCCAACTCGGTGATGGCGGTGCAGGCCGGCGCGACGCAGGTGCAGGGCACCATCAACGGCATCGGCGAGCGTTGCGGCAACGCCAACCTGATCGCCATCATCCCCGACCTGCAGTTGAAGCTCGGCTTCGAATGCATCCCGCCGCAGAACATGGCCGGCCTCACCACGCTGGCGCGCGCCGTCTCCGAGATCGCCAACATGCCGCTCAACGAGAAGGCCGCCTACGTCGGCGCCGACGCCTTCGCCCACAAGGGCGGCATGCACGTCGACGCCGTGGTGAAGAACCCGGTCTCCTACGAGCACATCGACCCCGAACTCGTCGGCAACAGCCGCCGCACCCTGATGTCGGAAGTCGCCGGCCGCAGCACCCTGCTTGCGCGCATCCGGGCCGTGGATCCTGCGATCGGCAAGGACTCGCCCGAGACGCGGAAGATCATCGACCGCCTGAAGAGCCTCGAGCACGAGGGCTACCACTTTGAGGCCGCCGAGCAGTCCTTCGAGCTGGTGGTGCGCAAGATGCTCGGCAAGTACACGCCTTTCTTCGAGCTGATCGAGTTCAAGGTGATGGTGAACGAGCCCTCGGCGGACAGCATGAACTCCTCGGCGATGATCAAGATCCGCGTCGGCAGCGAGGTCGAGATCACCGCCGCCGAGGGCGACGGCCCGGTGAACGCACTGGACAAGGCCGTGCGCAAGGCGCTCGAGCGCTTCTACCCGGCCATCGCCGAGATCCGCCTCACCGACTACAAGGTGCGCGTGCTCGATTCGAAGGAGGCCTCCGCCGCCAAGGTGCGCGTGCTCATCGAGTCGACCGACCAGCGCGAGAACTGGACCACCATCGGCGTGTCGACCGACATCATCGACGCCTCCTGGCAGGCGCTGGTGGATTCCATCGAGTACAAGCTGGTGAAAGACCAGGAGAAACGACCCACCCCCCAGCCCCCGCCCCGCGGGCGGGGGTGACGAAGGATCGCGGGCTTCGCCCGCTCCGTGTTTAACGCAGCAAACCAAGCAACGAAGGAAATACCATGGCTGGCAAGACGCTTTACGACAAACTCTGGGAATCGCACGTCGTCCGCGAGGAATCCGACGGAACGTGCCTGCTCTACATCGACCGCCACCTCATGCACGAGGTGACCAGTCCGCAGGCCTTCGAGGGCCTGCGTCTGGCCGGCCGCCGCATCTGGCGCAAGGAGAGCGTGGTCGCCAACCCCGACCACAACACGCCGACCGACCACTGGGATGACGCAGACGGGGGCCTCAAGGACCCGGTCTCCCGCAAGCAGGTCGAGACGCTCGACGCCAACATCAAGGAATTCGGCGCGCTGGTGTACTTCCCCTTCAAGCACGCCAACCAGGGCATCATCCACGTGATCGGCCCGGAGAACGGCACGACGCTGCCCGGCATGACCGTGGTGTGCGGCGACAGCCACACCTCCACCCACGGCGCCTTCGGCGCGCTGGCCTTCGGCGTCGGCACCTCCGAGGTCGAGCACGTGCTCGCCACGCAGACGCTGGTCGGCAAGCGCTCGAAGCGCATGCTCATCCGGGTCGACGGAAAAGTCAGTCCCGGCGTCACGGCGAAGGACATCGCCCTGGCCATCATCGGCAAGATCGGCACCGCCGGCGGCACCGGCTACGCCGTCGAGTTCGGCGGCAGCGCCATCCGCGACCTCTCCATGGAAGGCCGCATGACCCTCTGCAACATGGCCATCGAGGGCGGCGCCCGCGCCGGCCTCGTCGCCCCGGACGAGAAGACCTTCGAATACCTGAAGGGCCGCCAGTTCGCGCCGCACGGAGCCAACTGGGACAAGGCCGTCGCCTGGTGGAAGACGCTGCAGTCCGACGCCGGCGCGAAGTTCGACTTAGTCGTCGAACTCGACGCCGCGAAGATCGAGCCGCAGGTCACCTGGGGCACCTCGCCCGAGCAGGTGCTGCCGGTCGGCGGCCGCGTGCCGAATCCGGCGAAGGAAAAGGATGCGCAGAAACGCGCCGGCATCGAACGCGCGCTGGCCTACATGGGCCTGAAGGCCGACACGCCGATCCAGGACATCCGGATCGACAAGGTCTTCATCGGCTCGTGCACCAACTCGCGCATCGAGGACCTGCGCGCCGCCGCGAAATACATGAAAGGCCGGAAGAAGGCGGCGAACGTGAAGCTGGTGCTGGTGGTGCCGGGCTCCGGCCAGGTCAAGCGCCAGGCCGAGGCCGAGGGCCTCGACAAGATCTTCACCGACGCCGGCTTCGAGTGGCGCGAGCCGGGCTGCTCGATGTGCCTGGCCATGAACGCCGACCGCCTCGCCCCGGGCGAGCGCTGCGCCTCCACCTCCAACCGCAACTTCGAAGGGCGCCAGGGCGCCGGCGGCCGCACGCATCTCGTCAGCCCCGAGATGGCCGCCGCCGCCGCCATCGCCGGCCACTTCGTCGACATCCGCAAGAAATAAGGAACCGCCATGAAACCCTTCAAATACCTCGACGGCCTGGTCTGCCCGCTCGACCGCGCCAACGTCGACACCGACGCCATCATCCCGAAGCAGTTCCTCAAGTCGATCAAGCGCTCGGGCTTCGGCCCCTACCTCTTCGACGAGTGGCGCTACGCCGACATCGGCGAGCCCGACATGGACTGCAGCCAGCGGCCGCTGAAGAAGGACTTCGTGCTGAACCAGCCGCGCTACCAGGGCGCGCAGATCCTGCTCGCCCGCGACAACTTCGGCTGCGGCTCCAGCCGCGAGCACGCGCCCTGGGCCATCGAGGACTACGGCTTTCGCGTCGTCATCGCACCAAGCTTCGCCGACATCTTCTTCGGCAACTGCTACAAGAACGGCGTCCTGCCGATCGTCGCCTCCGCCGCCATCGTCGACCAGCTGTTCCGCGAGTGCGCTGCGCAGAAGGGCTACCGCCTGCGCGTCGACCTCGAGACGCAGACCGTGCGCAACCCGGCCGGCGAGTGGTTCCGGTTCGACATCACGCCGCACCGCAAGCACTGCCTGTTGAACGGCCTCGACGAGATCGGCCTGACGCTCCAGCACGCCGACCAGATCAAGGCCTTCGAGGCGAAGCACAAGGCCGCGCAGCCCTGGCTGTTCGCCTGACGCCCCGCCATGACCAGCCGCCGCCGCTTCGTGCAAGCAGCCGGCGGCGGCCTGTTGCTGGCGGGACTGGGTAATCTGGCCCATGCCGTTTCAGCGCCGACGCGGCGCGAAACCAGATCGATCCTCCTCGTCGCGGCGACAAAGCTTCGCGATCCCAACTTCGGCGAGACCGTCGTGCTGGTCACGCGCCACGGCGGCGACGCGCCGCTCGGCGTAATCCTCAACCGTCCGCTCGGCCGGCGCCTCGAAACGGATCTCGACCTCGCCACGGACGACGAGCGCCTCGAACTCAACTTCGGCGGCCCGGTGATGCCGCAGCAACTGCTGTTCCTGTACCAGGACAAGACGAACCCGGGCAACAGCGCGCTCGATCTGGGCGACAACCTGTTTCTCAGTTCCGATACGCCTTTGCTGAAGCGCCTATTGCAACGAAAACCGATCTTGCCGCGCCTGCGCCTGTTCGCGGGCTACGCCGGCTGGGCGCCCGGCCAGTTGGAGCACGAGATTTCGCGTGGCGACTGGCTGCTGGCCGAGGCCAACCCGGACATCGCCTTCACGCGCGACACAGGCACACTCTGGCGCACCATGATCGAGAAAGCCAGCCGGCGCGCAATCTAGGCTGCGCAATAGTCAGTCCCCGCGACACGGCGGCGTCCTACCCGAACACCCGCGCAGAGATGTGCGGCAGGAAGAAAGTCGATGCGCAGTGGAAGCTTCACAGCCCGGTGCGCAACATCCGAAAGGGAATGAGGGTTTTTCTACAGCTTCAACATAGAAGTGAGCGGCCTGCGCGGCTTTCCGCGCAGGACCGCTCGACTGCCGGGTTGGGGGTGGGGTTCACTTGGCGCAAGCAGGCGGTTGTGTTTGCGACAAAGCTTGAATTGCCGCATATGCTGAAGCAACCGCAGACACTGAAGCGATGATGCTCACGACGAGCGCGGCGATGGTGAAGCGGAACTGCCCCAGATGGCGGCGTTGATCTTCGATGTAGTCGCCACGGGGTGCTTCAGCCGCCACAGCAGGCGGGCGATGGCCGGCAGGAACACCGTGACGCCGAGCCACTTGTGGTACGAGTAGAGCTTGAGCCGGCTCGGCGAGAAGGGCAGCTCGTGCATGTAGATGCCGAGCGGGAAGGCGCAGAAGACGAGCAGCGCGATGGCCCAGTGCAGGGCGATGGCGGTGCGCGTATAACCGGCGGCTGGCTGGGGGGCATTCTTGTTCTTCCAGGCAGGGACTCACATCCGACCGGCCGACCAGGGAGAAGGTTTCTGGGCCGGTCGGCCCTACTTGCGGGTTTCGAGGGCGTCGAGGCGGGCCTGCAGGGCCTCGAGCTTCTCGCGCGTGCGCGCGAGCACCGCGCGCTGCACCTCGAATTCCTCGCGGCTGACGAAATCGAGGCGCGCGAACAGCCCGGACAGCAGCGCGCGAGCGTTCTTCTCCAGGTCCTGCGCCGGGCCTTCGGCGGCGAGCCGGGCGAGGCGGGCGGAAAGGTCTTCGAGAAATTTCGGATCGAGCATGGCGGAACAGGGCTTCGGGCCGGGCGAGTGTAGCACGCGAAAAAGCGGCACCGACGCCTTGCACCAGCATAGTGCAGGAGCAGGGCGATCGTGCGAGAACCTGGTGCGGCGGCATCGACGGTACGCCGGCGCCGGATTGCAACTTACTGTTATTCAAAGGCTAATCGAGCTGGCACGCTTGATGCGAAGAGGCAGGTGACTTTTTCGTCATTTCGATCCAAGGAGTACATCATGCGCAAGACCGCGCTCATCCCGGCCATCCTCGCCGCCTTTTCCCTGCCGGCTTTCGCCCAGAGCGCCGATCCATCCAAGGCCGCCAGCCCGCACACGCTGACGGCGAACATCGGCCTCTTCAGCAGCTACCGCTTCCGCGGCATCGACCAGACCTTCGGCAAGCCGGCCCTGCAGGGGGGCGTCGACTACGCGCACGCGAGCGGGCTCTACCTCGGCAACTGGAACTCGAACGTGAATTCCGGCGCCGGCTACCCCTCGGGCAACCTGGAGATGGACTTCTACGGCGGCTGGAAGGGCAGCTGGGGCGACTGGGGCCTCGACGTCGGCGGCATCTATTACTATTACCCGGGCACGGACGCGCCGGCGGCGGCGCCCATCACCAACGCCAAAACGACCCGCGTGCATGGCGGCAGCGTGAGCAACAAGGAGCTCTACATCGGCGCGAGCTGGAAGTTCCTCTCGCTGAAGTACTTCCACTCGTTCGGCGACTACTTCTCGGTGCCGCACACCAAGGGCTCGGGCTACATCGACCTGTCGGCGAACTACGACCTCGGCGACGGCTGGGGCGTGAACGGCCACGTCGGCCACCTCAACTTCAAGAACTACAGCAACGGCCGCTCGGGCGGCGACTACACCGACTGGAAGATCGGTGTCACCAAGGACTTCTCCGGCTGGGTGGTCGGCGCTTCCTACGTCGGCACCAACGCCAAGGGCAGTTGCTCGCCCAACGCCGCCGGGCTGGTGCAGCCCTACTGCTTCGGCAACGACTGGACCGGCGCCACCAAAACCAAGGACGCCGGGCGCGACATCCTCGTCGTCTCGGTCAGCCGCACCTTCTGAAAGGAGCCGTCATGAAACTCGTCACCGCCATCATCAAGCCGTTCAAGCTCGACGAAGTGCGCGAGGCGCTCTCCGCCGTGGGCGTGGCCGGCATCACCGTCACCGAGGTGAAGGGCTTCGGCCGCCAGAAGGGCCACACCGAGCTCTACCGCGGCGCCGAATACGTCGTCGACTTCCTGCCCAAGGTGAAGGTCGAGGCCGCCGTCAAGGACGAACTGCTCGAACAGGTGATCGAAGCCATCGAGAAGTCCGCCAGCACCGGCAAGATCGGCGACGGCAAGATCTTCGTCTTCGACCTCGAACAGGCCATCCGCATCCGCACCGGCGAAACCGGCGCGGACGCCCTCTAGGAGCACGCCATGGACAGACTGATTGCTTTCCTGCTTCTTCTCGCGGCGAGCGCGCCGGCCCTGGCCGACGCGGCCCCGCCCCTGCTGCCCAACAAGGGCGACACGGCCTGGCTCATCGTCGCCACCGCCATGGTCATCCTGATGTCGATCCCGGGCCTGGCGATGTTCTACGGCGGCCTGGTGCGCGCCAAGAACATGCTCTCGGTGCTGATGCAGGTGTTCATCGTTTTCGCGATGATCAGCATCCTCTGGGTGGTCTACGGCTACAGCCTGGCCTTCAACGAGGGCAGCGCCTTCTTCGGCAACCTCGACAAGCTGTTCCTCAAGGGCGTCACGCCGGATTCGGTGGCGGCCACCTTCAGCAAAGGCGTCTTCGTGCCGGAGCTGATCTACGTCGCCTTCCAGGGCGCCTTCGCGGCGATTACCTGCGGCCTGATCGTCGGCGCCTTCGCCGAGCGCATCAAGTTCTCGGCGGTGCTCGCCTTCATGGCGCTGTGGTTCACCTTCAGCTACGTGCCGATCGCCCACATGGTCTGGTTCTGGACCGGCCCCGACGCCATCACCGGCGCCGAGACCCTGGCCAGCGAAACGGCCAAGGCCGGCTGGCTGTTCCAGAAGGGCGCCCTCGACTTCGCCGGCGGCACGGTGGTGCACATCAATGCCGCCGTGGCGGGTCTCGTCGGCGCCTATCTCGTCGGCAGGCGCGTCGGCTACGGCCGCGAATCGATGGCGCCGCATTCGCTCACGACGACCATGATCGGGGCGTCGCTGCTGTGGTTCGGCTGGTTCGGCTTCAACGCCGGTTCGGCCCTCGAGGCGAACGGCACGGCGGCCCTGGCCTTCCTGAACACCTGGGTGGCCACCGCCGCCGCGACGCTGTCCTGGATGCTGGCGGAGTGGATGCTGAAGGGCAAGCCCTCCATGCTCGGCGCCGCCTCGGGCGCGGTGGCCGGCCTGGTGGCGATCACCCCGGCCTGCGGCTTTGTCGGCGTCGGCGGCGCACTGGTCATCGGACTGGCCGCCGGCGCACTCTGCCTGTGGGGCGTGAACGGCCTGAAGCGCCTGCTCGGCGCCGACGACTCGCTCGACGTTTTCGGCGTGCATGGCGTCGGCGGCATCCTCGGCGCCCTGCTCACCGGCGTCTTCGCCGCGCCGAGCCTGGGCGGCAGCGGCATCTTCGACTACGTGGCGAACAAGCCGAGCCCGGATTATTCGATCGTGGATCAGGTGATCGTCCAGGCCACAGGGGTGGGCATGACGGTCGTCTGGTCCGCCGTGGTCGCCTTCGTCGCCTTCAAGCTGGTCGATGTGCTGATCGGCCTGCGCGTGCCGGAAGAGGAAGAGCGCGAGGGCCTCGATATCACCTCGCACGGCGAGAGCGCCTACCACCACTGACCTTCGCCCTCCCTCGGAGGTCGGTGACGGGCGCCCCGGAAAACCGGGGCGCCCGTTTTTTACTTGAAGACAACGGTGCGGTTGCCGTTGAGCAGCACGCGGTCTTCGACGTGGTACCTGAGACCGCGCGCCAGCACCGCCTTCTCGATGTCCTTGCCATAGCGCACCAGGTCCTCCACCGTGTCGCCGTGGTCGATGCGCACGGTGTCCTGCTCGATGATCGGGCCGGCATCCAGCTCGGCGGTGACGAAGTGGCAGGTGGCGCCGATCAGCTTGACGCCGCGGCGGTAGGCCTGGTGGTAGGGCTTGGCGCCGACGAAGGAGGGCAGGAAGGAGTGGTGGATGTTGATGATCCGCCCGGGATACCGCTCGCACAGCTCCGGCGGCAGGATCTGCATGTAGCGCGCCAGCACCATGATGTCGCCCTGCGCCTGCTCGAACAGGCGCGCGATCTCGGCATTCGCCTCGCGCTTGCTCTCCGGCGTGACCGGCACGTGGTGGAAGGGGATGCCGTGCCACTCGACGAAGCCGCGGAAGGTCTCGTGGTTGGAAATGACGCAGGGGATGTCGACGTCGAGCTCCTTCGACTGCCATCGCGCCAGCAGATCGTAGAGGCAGTGTTCCTGCTGCGAGACGAGGACGACGAGGCGCTTCTTCGCGGCGGAATCGGCGATGCGCCAGTCCATGGCGAATTCGGCGGCGATGGGCTGGAAGCGGCGGCGGAATTCGGCGAGGCCGAAGGGCAGGGAATCGGCCCTGATCTCGATGCGCATGAAGTAGCGCTGCGCGTCGTCGTCGGCGTGGTGGCTGGTCTCGAGGATCCAGCCGCGGTTCTCGGCGATGAACGTGGCGACACGCGCGACGATGCCGACGCGGTCGGGGCAGGAAGCAGTCAGGGTGTAGCGGCGTTGCGCGTGCATGTTCACTGCTCCAGTTGTTCCTGCGCGGCGAGCCAGGCGGCCTCGCTCTCGGCCAGCTCGTTCGCCAATGCCGTCTGGCGCTGCCGACAGGCGTGCAGGTCGGCCTTGGCCGCCGGCTGATACAGCGCCGGGTCGGCGAGGCGGACATCGAGCTTCTGCTTCTCCGCCGCCAATTGTGCCATGCGTTTTTCCAGTTGCCCGATTTCCTTCTCCAGGGCGCGCGCCTTGCCGGAGGGCTTGCGCTCGGGCGCCGGCGGCGGGGCTGCCTTCGCCGTGTCGGCGGGACTGACTTTCTTCTCCGCCGCCGTCGGCTGGTCGAGCCACTTGCGATAGTCGTCGAGGTCGCCGTCGAAGGGTTTCAGGCCGCCGTCGGCGACAAGGCTGAAGCCGTCGCAGACCGTGCGCAGGAGATGCCGGTCGTGCGAGACCAGCACCACCGCGCCCTCGTATTCGGACAGCGCCAGCGTCAGCGCGTGGCGCATCTCCAGGTCGAGGTGGTTGGTCGGCTCGTCGAGCAGCAGCAGGTTCGGCTTCTGCCAGATCAGCAGCGCCAGCGCCAGGCGCGACTTCTCGCCGCCGGAGAAGGGGCCGATGGGGCGTGTCGCCATTTCGCCGCGGAAATTGAAGCCGCCGAGGTAATTCAGGAAGTCCTGGTCGCGCGTGCGCGAATCGAGGTGGTTCATGTGCCAGAGCGGGCTTTCGTCGGGGCGCAATTGCTCCAGCTGGTGCTGGGCGAAGTAGCCGATCTTCAGCCCCTTGCCCTCGCGCCGGATGCCCGAGAGCGGCGCCGCTTCGCCGGCGAGCAGGCGGATCAGGGTCGACTTGCCGGCGCCGTTGCGGCCGAGCAGGCCGAGGCGCTCGCCCGGGCGCAGGGTCAAAGTCAGCCCCTGCAGCACGGCGACGTCGCCGTACCCCGCGGCGGCATCTTCCAGCATCAGCAAGGGATCGGGACTGCCGACCGGCTCGAAAAAGCGGAATTCGAAGGGCGTGTCGACGTGGGCGGCGCTGATCTGCTCCATGCGCGCCAGTGCCTTGATGCGGCTCTGCGCCTGGCGCGCCTTGGTGGCCTTGGCGCGGAAGCGGTCGATGTAGCTCTTCAGGTGCGCGATCTCGCGCTGCTGCTTGACGTACATCGCCTGCTGCAGCGCCAGCTGCTCGGCGCGGGCGCGCTCGAAGGCGCTGTAGTTGCCGGTGTACAGCTTGGCGCGGCGGCCCTCGATGTGGATGACGTGGCCGACCACGGCATCGAGGAAGTCGCGGTCGTGCGAGATCATCAGCAGCGTGCCGCGGTAGGCACGCAGCCAGCCCTCGAGCCAGATCACGGCGTCGAGGTCGAGGTGGTTGGTCGGCTCGTCGAGCAGCAGGAGATCCGAGCGGCACATCAGCGCCTGGGCGAGGTTGAGGCGCACGCGCCAGCCGCCGGAAAATTCCGCCACCGGCTTGTCGAATTCCTCGTCCTTGAAGCCGAGGCCGTGCAGCAGGGCGGCGGCGCGGGCGCGGCTGCCGTAGCCGTCGATGTGGCCGTAGTCCATGTGCAGATGCGCGATGGCCTCGCCGTCGTGGGCGTCCTCCGCCGCGCGCAGGTCGGCTTCGATCCTGCGCAGCTCGGCGTCGCCGTCGAGCGTGAAGTCGAGGGCGCCGGTGGCGAGCGCCGGCGTCTCCTGGCCGACGTGGGCGATCACCCAGTTCGGCGGCAGCTCGAGGTCGCCCTCTTCCTGGTGCAGTTCGCCCGAGAGGAGGGCGAACAGGCTGGATTTGCCGCAGCCGTTGGCGCCGGTGACGCCGACCTTCCAGCCGGCATGCAGGCCGAGGCTGGCGCCTTCGACGAGCGGCCGGCCGGCGCGGGCGAGGGTGAGATTGCGCAGGAGGATCACAATTTGTTACAGCGCGGGACAACCCGCGGCGGAAAAAGGCGTTATTGTACGCATGCTCGTCCAGATGACCGCCATGAAACGCCTGTTGATCGTTCTCGCAACCCTGCTTCTCCCGCCAGCCTGGGCCGAAGAGGCCGCAACCGCCCCCATCACCCCCGTGGAGCGCCAGGTGCTCCTCGATCGCGCCAAGTCGTTCAAGGACGAGGCGAGGAAGATCAAGTCCGACGCGCAGAAGAAGCGCAAGGAGTCGGAGGTCACCTGCTGGAAGAAGACCCTGGTGTCCGCCTGCCTCGAAGAGGCGCGCCGTGCCCAGATAGACAGCAACGCCGAGGCGCGCCGCAAGGAAACCGAAGCGAAGAAGCTCGAGCGCGAGGTGCGCGAGCGCGACCTGGCGGCCAAGAAGGCGCGCCAGGCGGAAGAGGCGCCGAAGCTGCAGGCCGAGCAGGAGAAGAAAGCCGCCAAGGCGCAGGAGCAGGCGGAGGCGAAGCAGAAGCAGCGCGAGCTCGACCAGGCCCGGCGCGAGCGCGACGCGCAGAAGGCCAGCGCGCGCGCGCAGATGGAGGCGCGCAAGCGCCAACAGAAGCTGGAAGAGCAGAAGAAGAAGGAAGAACGGGCCGAGCGCAAGGCCGAGGAATGGCTGAAGAAGGACAAGAAGCGCGCCGAGGCCAAGGCGCGGCAGGAAGAACGCCTGCGCCAGTCGCAGGAAAACCCGCAGTAGGCATCCCTCAGCCGATGCGGATGTCCCCCTCCTTTTCCGGCCGGCGCCCCCGCTTGCCGGCGTAGCCGGCGCGGATGCGCGCCAGGTCTTCCTCCTCGCGCCCGCACAGGTCGAGCCAGACCTCGATGCCGATCTCCCGCCTCGAATAGTCGATGAAGGCCAGGCCGAGCGGCACGTTCGCCGCCAGCGCCAGGCGGTAGAAGCCGGATTTCCAGCGATCGACCTTCGAACGCGTGCCTTCGGGCGCGATGGCCAGGTACAGGCTTTCTGAGCGCGCGAACATCTCCGCCAGCGCGGCGACGAGGCCGGTGCTCTCGCGCCGGTTCACGGGCAGGCCGCCGAGCCAGCGGAAAAGGCCGCCGAAGGGCGGGCGGAACAGGGTGTCCTTGCCGATGAAGCCGATCGGGATGGCGATCACCGACCGCGCCAGGACGCCGATCGGGAAATCCCAGTTCGAGGTGTGCGGGTAGATGATGACCACGGCCTTCGGCGCCGGCGGCGGCACAAAGACGACGCGCCAGCCGAAGAGCCCGAGGATGGCCCGGCTCAGGCGGCTGAGCAGGCCGCCCTGCGTGTTAAGATTCGGCGTCATTTTCTTCCCACCTTCTTCCCGTTTGGCGGCGCTTCTCGCGCCGCCTCCCATTTTACGGAATTCTTCATGCTCGACATTGCCCGCCACGGCCAGGTCTTCACCCCGCCGGCCATCGTCGAGGCCATGCTGAAGCTGCGCCGCAACCGCGGCAGGGTGCTGGAGCCGGCCTGCGGCGACGGCGCCTTTTCGCAACGCCTGCCCGGCTGCGTGGCGATCGAACTGGACGCGGCGCATTGCCCGGCCGGCGCGCTCAACCAGGATTTCTTCGACTACCCGGCGTCGGAGCGCTTCGACACCGTCATCGGCAATCCGCCCTACGTCAAGGCGCGCGACATCCAGCCCGGCACGCGCGCGCGACTGCATTCGCGCCTGCTCAACGGCCACAGCAACCTCTACCTGCACTTCATCGAGAAATGCGTGCGCCACCTCGCGCCCGGCGGCGAACTGATCCTCATCACGCCGCGCGACTTCCTCAAGGCCACCGGCGCCGCGCGGCTCAACACCTGGCTCTTCGACCAGGGCACGATCACCGACTTCCGGGAACTGGGCGACGCGCGCGTCTTCGACGGCGTGGTGCCCAACTGCGCCATCTGGCGCTTCGAGAAGGGCAATATGACGCGGCGCCTGCAGGACGGCCGGCGCATGGTGCTCGCCGGCGGACAGATCCTGCTCACGCGCGGCATCTACAGCGTGCCGCTTTCCAGCGTCTTCGCCGTCAAGGTGGGCGCCGTGTCCGGCGCCGACGAGATCTTCGCCCACACGGAACTCGGCAACATGGATTTCGTCTGCTCGAAGACGGCGCAGACCGGCGAGCTGCGCCGCATGATCTGCCTCGACCGCGAGGGGCCGATCGCATATCTGGAACCGTTCAAGGCGCGCCTGCTGGCGCGCAGGGTGACGCGCTTCGACGAAGCCAACTGGTGGAAATGGGGCCGGCGCCATTTCGTTTCCGAGGCGCCGCGCATCTACGTGAACCAGAAGACGCGCCAGGCGCGGCCTTTCTTCCTCGACGAGTGCCGCAACTACGACGGCTCGATCCTGGCGCTCTTCCCGCATCGGCGCGACGCCGACCTCGCCCGCCTGCGCGACCTGCTCAACGACGTCGACTGGGCCGAGCTCGGCTTCGTCTGCGACGGCCGCTTCCTCTTCGCCCAGCGCAGCCTCGAGCATGCCCTGCTGCCCGAGGACTTCGCCCCCTTCGCCGCACGCGGGCTGGTATAAGATCGAGCCATGGTTCCAAGACTGACCACCGCTCTCACCGGCCCGCTGCTCGAGCTCGAAAAGACCTTCCTCGACCGCGCCACCGCCATCGAGCAGTGGTTCCGCGCCCAGTGGCAGGAGCACACGCCGCCTTTCTACTGCTCGGTGGACCTGCGCAACGCCGGCTTCAAGCTGGCGCCGGTGGACACCAACCTCTTCCCCGGCGGCTTCAACAACCTCAACCCGGCCTTCCTGCCGCTGAGCGTGCAGGCGGCGATGACGGCCATCGATAAGATCTGCCCCGAGGCGAAAAACCTGCTGCTGATTCCCGAGAGCCACACGCGCAACAGGTTCTACCTGATGAACGTGGCGCGTTTGGCGACCATTCTCAATCGCACGGGGCTCGTCGTGCGCATCGGCACGCTGATCCCCGACATCCAGGCGCCGACGCCGCTCGATCTGCCGGACGGTTCGAAGCTGCTGCTCGAGCCGCTCAAGCGCCACAACGGCCGCCTCGGCCTGGACGGCTTCGATCCCTGCGCCATCCTGCTCAACAACGACCTCTCGGCCGGCGTGCCGGAGATCCTCAAGGACCTGCACGAGCAGTTCCTCATCCCGCCGCTGCACGCCGGCTGGCACGTGCGGCGCAAGTCGCGCCACTTCGCCGCCTACGACCGCGTCGCCGGCGATTTCGCCCGGGCGATGGGCATCGACCCCTGGCTGATCAACCCCGATTTCGCCGTCTGCGGCAAGGTGGATTTCCAGGCGCGCGAGGGCGAGGAATGCCTCGCCGCAAACGTCGACGCCGTGCTCGCGCGCGTCAGGGCCAAGTACGCCCAGTACGGCGTCAAGGAGCCGCCCTTCGCCATCGTCAAGGCCGACGCCGGCACCTACGGCATGGGCATCATGACGGTGCGCGACGCGGCGGAAGTGCGCGGCCTCAACCGCAAGCAGCGCAACAAGATGGCGGTGGGCAAGGAGGGCCTGCAGGTGACCGAGGTCATCATCCAGGAGGGCGTGCACACCTTCGAGACCCTCTCGGGCAACGTCGCCGAGCCGGTGGTGTACATGATCGACCGCTACGTCGTCGGCGGCTTCTACCGCGTGAACACCGAACGCGGCCGCGACGAGAACCTCAACGCCCCCGGCATGCGCTTCGAGCCGCTGTCCTTCGACTGCGGCTGCAGCCTGCCCGATCCCGGCTGCGCGCCGGACGACGCGCCCAACCGCTTCTTCGCCTACGGCGTGGTGGCGCGCCTGGCGCTGCTCGCCGCGGCCGTCGAGCTCGAAATTTCGGCGCCGCCGCCGGAGCTGGCGTGAAACTGGCCTTCATCCTCGATCCGCTCGAGCACCTGAAGGCCTGGAAGGACTCCAGCGTCGCCATGATGCGCGCGGCGCAGGCGCGCGGCCACGAGGTGTTCGCCATCATGCGCCCGGCGCTGGCCTGGCGCGACGGCGCCGTGCATGCCGCCGCCTCGCGGCTGACCCTGCGCGCGGACCACCGCGACTGGTTCGAGGCGCAGACGCCGATGGAGACGCCGCTCGACGACTTCGACGCCGTGCTGATGCGCCAGGACCCGCCCTTCGACATGGAGTACGTCGCCGCCACCTGGCTGCTGGAGCGCGCCGAAGCCGCCGGCGCGCGCATCGTCAACGCGCCGCGCGCCGTGCGCGACCATTCGGAGAAGCTCGCCATCCTCGAGTTCCCGCAATTCATTCCGGACACGGTCGTCGCGCGCGAGCCGGAAACCCTGCAGGGCTTCATCGAGAGGACGGGCGACACCGTGCTCAAGCCGCTCGACGGCATGGGCGGCAGTTCGGTGTTCCGCGTGCGCCGCGACGACCCCAACCGCAACGTCATCGTCGAGACGCTGACCTGCTGCAGCGCGCGCAGCATCATGGCGCAGCGCTACCTGCCCGGCATCGCGCAGGGCGACAAGCGCATCCTGCTCATCGGCGGCGCCGTGGCGCCCTACGCGCTGGCGCGCATCCCCAAGCCGGGCGAGACGCGCGGCAACCTCGCCGCCGGCGGCACCGGCGTGGCGCAGCCGCTCTCGGCGCGCGACCGCGAGATCGCCGAAACCCTGGCGCCGATCCTCGCCGCGCGCGGCATCCTGCTCGCCGGCATCGACGTCATCGGCGAACATCTCACCGAGATCAACGTCACCAGCCCGACCTGCTTCGTCGAGATCGCGCAGCAGAGCGGCTTCGACGTCGCCGGTATGTTCATGGACGCGCTGGAACGGGCATGCGGCGCCTGACCGCGGCGCTGGTCCTGCTTGTCTTCCTGACGGCATGCTCCAAGACGCCGACGCTCGTCCAGCGCGAGGCCTTCGTCTTCGGCACCCGCGTCGAAGTTTCCGTCTGGGGCGAATCCGCGGACAAGGCGAAGCGGGCGCTCGCCGCCGTGCTCGCCGAGTTCGACCGCCTGCACCGCATGCTGCACGCCTGGCAGCCCTCCGAGCTGACGGCGCTCAACGCCGCCATCGCGCGGGGCGAGCGCGACATCGCCGTGTCGCCGGAACTGACTTTCATTCTGCGCGACGCGGCGGGTATCGCCGCGCGCTCGGACCAGTTGTTCAATCCGGCCATCGGCCGCCTGGTGGCGCTGTGGGGCTTTCACTCCGACGAGTTCAAACCGGCCGTGCCTGACGCCGCAGCGATCGAGACGGCCGTGAAAGCCGCGCCGCGCATGAGCGATCTCGCTTTCGCCGGGGATCGCATCACGTCCCGGAACAGGGCGGTCCAGCTCGATCTCGGCGGCTACGCCAAGGGCTACGCCCTCGACCGCGCCGCCGCCCTCCTGAGGGACATGGGCGTGAAAAACGCCCTCGTCAACATCGGCGGCAACGTCATGGCGCTGGGCGACAAGGGCGGCCGGCCCTGGCGCGTCGGCATCCAGCATCCGCGCGCCGCGGCGCCGCTCGCCACGCTGGAACTGCGCGACGGCGAGGCGATCGGCACCTCGGGCGACTATCAGCGCTATTTCGAGGTCGATGGCAAGCGCTATTGCCATCTGCTCGATCCGGCGAGCGGGCGGCCGGCCGAGGGCGTGCGGGCCGTCACCGTGCTGATCGCGCCACAGGCGGGCGGCGGCGCGCTCTCCGACGCGGCGAGCAAGCCGCTCTTCGTCGCCGCGCCGGAAGCGTGGCGCGGCCTGGCGCGGACGCTCGGCGTGAGCCATGCCCTGCGGATCGACGGCGCCGGCGTGATGCACGTCACGGCGGCCCTGCGCGATCGGCTTACAATGCTGGCATCGGATGTGCGGATCGAAACCCTGCCGTGAGCCATGTATACGTTGACAGGATGGCGCGCCGCCGCGTCGGCTTCGACGCGCTGCGCCGCCTGCGTCGCCTGGTCGATGCCGAACGGGTGCGCGAAGCGGATGACGCCCGCCTGGCGCAGCGCCTGGCCATCGCCCTCGCCGTGCTGGCGGGGCTGACTTTTCTCCTCCTCACCCTGCGCTGATTCGCCCTTCGGTTACAATCGCCACGGAACCCCCGTCGCGATCATGATCGGCCTACTTCTCATCACCCACGGCAGCCTGGGCGAGTCCCTCGTCCAGTGCGCCTGTCACGTGCTCAACAAGCGCCCGCCGCAGATCGCCCAGCTCGGCGTCTCCGGCCAGGATGACCCGCTCGACGCCCTGCCCCTGGCGCAACGCATGCTGCAACTGGTCGACACGGGGGAGGGCGTGCTCGTCCTCACCGACGTCTTCGGCGCCACGCCTTCCAACATTGCGCTCAAGCTGCTCGTCCCGGGCCGTATCGAGGCCGTGGCCGGGGTGAACCTGCCCATGCTGCTGCGCGCGCTCACCTACCGCGAGAAGGACATGGAAACGCTGCTGACGAGAGCCGTGGCGGGCGGGCGCGACGGCGTGATGCTGATGAAGGGACCGAGGGATGCCGCGGGCTGAGGCCGAGATCGTCAACAAGCTCGGCCTGCACGCGCGCGCCTCGGCCAAGCTGACGCAGACGGCGACGGCCTTCTCCAGCGAAGTCTGGCTGGAAAGGAACGGCCGCCGCGTCAACGCCAAGAGCATCATGGGCGTCATGATGCTCGCCGCCGCCAAGGGCGCCAGCGTGGTGGTGGAAACCGAAGGCGCCGACGCCGACGCCGCCCTGCAGGCCCTCCTCAAGCTGATCGCCGACAAGTTCGGAGAAGGCGAATGAGTTTTACCCTCCACGGACTCGCCGTCTCCCACGGCATCGCCATCGGCCACGCCCATCTCGTCTCGCACGCCCTGCTCGAAGTCGAGCACTACGTCCTGCCCGGCCGCTATGTCGACGAGGAGATCGTCCGCTTCGACGAGGCCGTCGCCGAGGTGCAGGGCGAACTCGACGCCCTCATGGCCGGAGCCGATGCGCACGCACCGTCGGAACTGACCGCCTTCATCGACCTGCACCAGATGCTGCTGGCCGACCCGATGCTGATCGAAGCGACGCGCGACCAGATCCGCGAGCGGCGCTGCAACGCCGAATGGGCGCTGGTGCAGCAGATGGAGCACATCGTCGAGCAGTTCGAGCAGATCGAGGATGCCTACCTGCGCGAGCGCAAGGCCGACATCGTGCAGGTGGTCGAGCGCGTGCTCAAGGTGCTCATGGGGCATCCCGGCCATCCGCCGAAGCACGGGCGCGGCGAAAGCCTCATCGTCGTCGCCCACGATCTCTCGCCGGCCGACACCATCCAGTTCAAGCAGCTGAAGATCGGCGGCTTCGTCACCGACCTCGGCGGCGCCACCTCGCACACCGCCATCGTCGCGCGCAGCCTCGCCATCCCCGCCGTGGTCGGCCTGCACCACGCGCGCGAGCTGATCCGCGAGGACGACCTGCTGATCGTCGACGGCACGCGCGGCGTGCTCATCGTCGACCCCGATGCCCGCGTGCTGGAGGAGTATCGCCTGCGCAGGAGCGCGCTGGAGCTGGAGCGCGCCAAGTTGAAGCGCCTGAAGAAGGCGCGCGCCGCCACCCTCGACGGCGCCGAGGTCGAGCTCGCCGCCAACATCGAGCTGCCCGGCGACGTCGCCCAGGCAAAGGCGGTCGAGGCGGCCGGCGTCGGCCTGTACCGAACCGAATTCCTCTTCCTCAACCGCGACGGCATGCCCGGCGAGGAGGAACAGTACGAGGCCTACCGCAGCGTGGCCGAGGCCATGAACGGACGGCCCGTGGTCATCCGCACGCTGGACATCGGCGCCGACAAGAACCTGCGCGGCGTCGAGCGGCTGGAAGCCAACCCGGCGCTCGGCCAGCGCGCCATCCGCTACTGCCTGGCCGAGCCGCAGGTGTTCCTCGCGCAGTTGCGCGCCATCCTGCGCGCCTCGCACCACGGCCGCGTCCGGATCCTCGTGCCGATGCTGGCGCACGCGCACGAGATCGAGCAGACCCTGGCCCTGGTCGGGCAGGCCAAGGAACAGCTTCGCGCACGCGGCCATCCCTTCGACGAAGGCATCGAGGTCGGCGGCATGATCGAGATCCCGGCCGCGGCGCTGGCCCTCGGCGTCTTCCTCAAGAGACTCGACTTCCTCTCCATCGGCACCAACGACCTGATCCAGTACACCCTCGCCATCGACCGCACGGACGAGGCGGTCGCCCACCTCTACGACCCGCTGCATCCGGCCGTGCTGCGTCTCATCGCCCAGACCATCGAGGCCGGCAGGCGCGCCGGCCTGCCGGTGGCGGTGTGCGGCGAGATGGCCGGCGACCCGCAACTCACCCGGCTGCTGCTCGGCATGGGCCTGCGCCAGTTCTCCATGCACCCGGCGCAGATCCTCGAGGTCAAGCAGGAGGTGCTGCGCAGCGACCTTGCCCGGTTGCGCCGCAAGGTGGCCCGGCTGCTCGCCACCGACGATCCGGGCCGGCTGCGCCAGGGGCTGGAGCGGCTCAAGGCGATTTGACACGACCCACCGGCCAAGGTAACTTTCGTCCATAGCGCCGATTTGACCGTCAGCTTGCGGGCGCTTAACAAATGCGGCTAAAGCGAGGGCGACCCAGTCCAGCGCTTAGCCGGCTGGGTTTTTTTATTCTATGAACAAGGCCACGAACAGCGTCGGCGAAGTGGCGCCGCAGCGCGCCCATTTCGACACCCCCCTTGCCCTGGCGGGCGGCGCGGTGCTGCCGGCGTTCGATCTCGTCTACGAAACCTATGGCGAACTGAACGCGGCGCGTTCGAACGCGGTGCTGGTCTGCCACGCCCTCTCGGGCAACCACCATGTCGCCGGCTGGCACGCCGACCATCCGAAGAACCTCGGCTGGTGGGACAACCTGGTCGGCCCGGGAAAGCCGCTCGACACGCGCAAGTTCTTCGTCGTCGGCGTCAACAACCTCGGCGGCTGCTTCGGCTCGACCGGGCCGGTGTCGGACAACCCGGCCACGGGCAGGCCCTGGGGCGCCGACTTCCCGGTGGTGACGGTCGAGGACTGGGTGGCGGCGCAGGCGCGGCTGGCCGACCGGCTCGGCATCGAATCCTGGGCGGCGGTGATCGGCGGCAGCCTGGGCGGCATGCAGGCCATGCAGTGGGCGCTGGAATACCCCGACCGCATCCGCCACGCTCTCGTCATCGCCTCGGCGCCCAAGCTGACGGCGCAGAACATCGCCTTCAACGAGGTGGCGCGCCAGGCCATCCTGACCGACCCCGACTTCCACGGCGGACACTACTACGCGCACGGCGTGGTGCCGGCGCGCGGGCTGCGCCTGGCGCGCATGCTCGGCCACATCACCTATCTCTCCGACGACCAGATGGCGGAGAAGTTCGGCCGCAGGCTGCGCCAGGAGGGCCTGCAGTTCAGCTACGACGTGGACTTCGAGATCGAGTCCTACCTGCGCTACCAGGGCGACAAGTTCGCCGGCTTCTTCGACGCCAACACCTACCTCATCACCACCAAGGCGCTCGATTACTTCGACCCGGCGCGCGACTACGGCGGCGACCTCGCCGCGGCGCTGGCGCGCACGCGCGCGAAGTTCCTCGTCGTCTCCTTTTCGACCGACTGGCGCTTCGCGCCGGAGCGCTCGCGCGAGATCGTCTACGGCCTGGTGCACAACGGCCTCGACGTCAGCTACGCCGAGGTCGAGTCGATCGCCGGCCACGATTCCTTCCTGCTCGACGACCCGCACTACCATGCCGCGATGCGGGCGTATTTCGAGGGCATCCGGGTATGACCAACGTGCTGGGACGGTTCGACTTCGACGTCATCGCCAAGTGGATCAAGCCGGGCGAGAAGGTGCTCGACCTCGGCTGCGGCGACGGCAGCCTGCTGCGCTACCTGAAGGACGAAAAGGGCGTGCTCGGCTACGGCGCCGACAACGACCCGGACAACATCCTCGCCTGCATCAAGAACGGCGTGAACGTCATCCAGATCGACCTCGAGGCGGGCCTCTCCGGCTTCGAGGACGGCTTCTTCGACCATGTCGTCATGTCGCTCTCGCTGCAGACGGTGCGCCACACCGAGCGCATGCTCGACGAGATGCTGCGCGTCGGCCGCGAGGCGGTGGTGAGCTTCCCCAACTTCGGCCATCGCAGCCACCGCGAGGCGATCGCCGCGGGGCGCATGCCGGTCTCCGAGAGCCTGCCCTACCAGTGGTACAACTCGCCCAACGTGCGCTTCTTCACCATGGCCGACTTCGAGGCGCTCTGCGCCGGGCGCGGCATCGCCATCCGCGAGCGCCACGCCTTCGACGACGGCAAGGCCGTCGTCGAGGATCCCAACCTCAACGCCAGCATCGCCGTGTATCGCCTGGGGAAAGCCGGTTGAGCGCACAACAGCCCCTGCTGCGCTCGAAATTCTTCTGGGTCGCGGTGCTGTATTTCGCCGAAGGATTTCCCCTCGGCATCTTCTACGAGATCTTTCCCGTCTACTTCCGCCAGCAGGGCGTCGACCTGCGCAGCATCGGCGCCCTCTCCCTGCTCGGCCTGGCGTGGACGCTGAAATTCCTCTGGGCGCCGGCCGTGGACCGCTTCCGCCACCACCGGCGCTGGATGGCCGCCGCCGATCTCGGCATGGGCGCGGTGATGATCGCCTTCGCCGCCGCGGCCGGCCTGCCAACCTGGGTGTGGGCGGCCATCGCCGTCTTCGCGATCCTTTCCGCGACCAACGACATCGCCATCGACGGCTACACCATCGAGCTGTTGCGCCGCGACGAGATGGGACGCGGCAACGGCCTGCGCATCGGCTTCTACCGCGCCGGCATGATCACCTCCGGCGTGGTGCTGATGGCCTCGGATTTCCTCGGCTGGTCCGGCGCCTTCCTCTGCGCCGCCGCCATCCTGGCCGCCTGCGCCTGCGCCTGCCTGCTGGCGCCGCGCGAGGAGGCGCGCGCGCGCGCGCCGTCGGCCGGTCTGACGCGGGAACTGCGCGCCTTCCTCGCCCAGCCGCACGGCGCCGCCGCGCTCGTGATGGTGCTCGCGGGCACGCTCTGGCTGGCCGACGGCGCCCTGAAGTTCTCCGCGCGCTGGCCCTGGCTGTGGCCGGCGATCGCCGCCGCGTCCGCCGCCGCCTACGGCCTGCTGCGCCTGGCGGGAAAGCGAGGAGACGCGGCGCGCAACGGCGAGGCGCCCGCCGGCGCGCTCTTCGGCGCCCTCGCCGACATGATGCAGCGCCCCGGCGTCCTGCCGGTGCTGACTTTCGTGCTGATCTTCAAGCTCGGCGACGCCTCGATGGGTTTCATGGTCAAGCCGTTCTGGGTGGATGCCGGCTTTTCCGCCGCGGAGATCGGCCTGGTGTCGGTGAACATCGGCCTGGTGCTGTCGATCGCCGGCGGACTGGCCGGCGGCTGGTACGCCGACCGCGTCGGCATCTTCAAGGCGCTGTGGGTGCTCGGCCTGGCGCAGGCCGTCTCCAACCTGGTGTATGCCTTCGCCGCCTGGGCCATCCCGCTCGGCGGCGCGCCACTGCCGGAGCATCGCGCCCTGATCTACTCGGCGAGCGCGCTGGAATCATTCACCGGCGGCCTCGGCACGGCGGCCTTCCTGGCTTTCCTCATGGCCATCGTGCGACGCGAGCACAGCGCCGCCGAGTACGCCCTGCTCTCCTCGGTGTTCGCCGCCTCGCGCTCGGTGGCCGGCTGGGCCGGCGGCCTCGGCGCCCAGGCCATGGGCTACGCACCGTATTTCCTGCTCACCTTCTTCCTGGCCTTTCCGGCCTACTTGCTGCTGCCCTGGGTGCGGAAAATGCTCGATGCCCAGTCGCAGGAGGGCAGGGCCGGGACGCCTTAGCGCCGGTTGCGCCGGCGGTCCAGTGCAACGGTCTGCGCTCGCCGCATGGGGTCAGCGCGCGGGAAGGAAGTTGTCGACGGCGATGCGCAGGCGGCGCAGGGATTGCCAGACGAAGAAGCCGCGCCGCGCCCAGCGAAAGAAGCCGCGCGGCCGGGCCACCAGCAGGGCGACGCCGATGCCGACCAGCCACTCCGGATGGGCCTTGGCCCAGCGCAGGCCGGAGCGGATTTTCTCCGCCGCGCCGAAGGCCGGGGAAGTCGACTCGAGCACCTGCAGGATCATGACGCGCTGCGCGGCCGCCTGCAGTTGCAGGCGCTGCTTCTTCAGCGCGAGTTCAACGGCCTTCCGGTTCATTGTCCGGCCGGATCATCTCCCGATCCTGCGCCAGTTCGGCAATGCTGGCGGCGAACAGGTGCGACCCCTGGCGGCCGATGCGCGCGGCGGCGGCGGCGGCGATCAGGCCGATGACGAGGAAGAGGGCGCTGAATACGGCGAGCGCCAGCAGCCGATGGCTGTCCCACAGCAGCACCGTGAGGAACAGTGCCAGCATGACAACGCCGAAACCGAGAAAGAAGAAGGCGGCGGCGGCATAGCCGAGGAGGGCGCCGAGGCGCACCTTCTCTTCCGCCACTTCCGTGGCGAGGAGCTCCAGCCGCGTCTGGAGAATGGCCAGCCCGCTGGCGGCGTAGCCGCGCAGGCGGGCGCCCAGGCCGCTCATGCCCCGATCAGCGACGGCCGATCAGCAGGCCGATGATGAAGCCGATGCCGGCGGCGATGCCGATCGAGCGCCACGGGTTGTCGTGCACGTAGTCGTCGGTCGCGCGCGCCACTTCCTTTGTTCTTTCGACCACGGCGGCCTGCGCCTCGGCCAGGCTGTGGCGGGCACTGGTCAAGTGGTCCTGCAGCTTGGCGCGCAACTCACCCATCTTCTCGCCGGCCTGGCCGGCGGTGGCGCGAAGGATTTCCTCGGCGTCAGCGACGACGACCTTGAAATCCGCAACGAGTTTGTCCCTGTTAACATCAGTCATGGCTAGCTCTCCGATTTATGACGAGGAATCGATTGAAAGGCTACCGATTTTCAGGTTTTCTGGCAAATACGCAGGTCAAGCGGCGTCATAATCGTAGTCGATGGTGAGCGGTGCGTGATCGGAGAACCACCGCTCCTTGAAAACGGCCGCCCGCCGCGCCGTCGCCGCCAGCGCCGGCGTGGCCACATGGTAGTCGATGCGCCATCCGACATTCTTCGCGCGCGCCTGGCCGCGGTTGGACCACCAGGTGTAGGCCTCGCCCCCGGCTTCGGGATGCAGCCGGCGGAAGACATCGGCGAAACCGCCCGCATCGAACAGATCGCCGATCCAGGCGCGCTCCTCCGGCAGGAAGCCGGAATTCTTCAGGTTGCCCTTCCAGTTCTTCAGGTCGACTTCCCGGTGGGCGATGTTCCAGTCGCCGCAGAGCAGGACGTCACGGCCGGAACGCGCCAGCGCATCCAGATGCGGCCGGAAGCGCGCCATGAAGCGGAACTTGGCTTCCTGGCGCTCGGGCGAGGAGGAGCCGGAAGGCAAATAGACCGACACCACGGAAAGAGGGCCGAAATCGGCCTGGATATAACGCCCCTCGGCATCGATGTCGGCAATGCCGAGGCCCTCGACGATCCGATCGGGCTGGCGCCGGCAATAGAGGCCGACGCCGCTGTAGCCCTTCTTCTCGGCGTAATGGAAGTAGCCGAAGAACCCCTCCGGATTGAGGAAATGGCGGTTCATGTCGCCGACCTGGGCCTTGAGTTCCTGCAGGCAGACGATATCCGCCGCCTGCCGCCCGAGCCAGTCGAAAAGGCCCTTGCGCGCCGCCGAGCGGATGCCGTTCAGGTTAAGGGTTATGATACGCAGCATGGTGCGGGAGTCTCTGGGACATGGATTTTAGGGGCGAGTTCATTGCGTTTGCCGTCGATGCGGGCGTGCTGCGCTTCGGCGAGTTCAAGACCAAGGCGGGGCGCCTCAGCCCCTATTTCTTCAATGCCGGGCTGTTCAACGACGGTGCCAGCCTCGGCCGGCTGAGCGAATTCTACGCGCGCGCCATCCTCGCTTCGGGCATCCCTTGCGACGTGCTGTTCGGACCGGCCTACAAGGGCATTCCGCTGGTCGCCGGCACCGCCATCGCCCTGGCCCAAAAGGGTCACAATCTGCCCTACTGCTTCAACCGCAAGGAAGCCAAGGACCATGGCGAGGGCGGCACCCTGATCGGCGCGCCGCTCTCCGGCAATGTGCTGATCATCGACGACGTCATCTCCGCCGGCACGTCGGTGCGCGAGTCGGTCGAGTTGATCCGCGCCGCCGGCGCCACGCCCCGCGGCGTCGTCATCGCCCTCGACCGCATGGAGCGCGGCCAGGGCGCACTGTCCGCCGTCCAGGAGGTGCAGCAATCCTATGGCATGCCCGTCGTCGCGGTCGCCACCCTGGACGACCTGTTCGCCTTTCTTGGCGACAGGCCGGAACTGGCGCAGAATTTGCAAGCGGTTGCCCGCTACCGGGAACAATACGGAATAAAACCATGATCCCAAGGCTAGGCTCGGCCTTGTTGTTGCTTACGGCAGCCCTGCCGTCGTCGCAGGCGGCCGCCCAGGGCCGCACGACCTACTGCTGCACCGGCGACAACGGCCGGCAGATCTGTTCCGACGTCCTGCCCGAGCAGTGCTACGGCAAGGCCTACCGCGAAGTCAATTCCCGCGGCATGACCATCAAGAAGATCGAGGCGCCCCTGACGCCCGAGCAGCGGGCCATGCGGGAGGCGGAAGCCAAGCAGGCCCGCGACGAGGAGCTGCGGCGCAAGGAGGAGGATCGGCGCAACCGCGCCCTGCTCGCCACCTACTCCAGCGAACAGGACATCGACTATGTGCGCGACCGCGCCGTGGCCGACGTGGAAAAATCCATCAAGGCCTCGCAGGAAAAGCTCGCCGAGCTGAACAAGCGCAAGGAGCAGTTCGACAACGAAGCGGAGTTCTACAAGAAGAAGAGCCCGCCGCCCCAGCTGCAGGCGCAGATGCGCGACAACGACACGGACATCAAGGCCCAGCAGACGGCCATCGACGCCAGGAACAAGGATATCGAGGCGCTCAAAAAGCGCTACGAGGACGAGAAGCTGCGCTACCGCGAGCTGACCAAGGCCCGCGCCGCGGGCAGGAGCGCGACGCCCCCGGGGGCCGACGCGCGCCCCCGCTGATCCGACGCGCGCGATGACCGCCGCGCTCATCGTCGCGACCGTGATTGCCGCCGTGCTGGCGATCCGCGCCCACTACCTCGAGCCGGAGCAGCGCTGGCAGGTCTATGCCTTCAAGCCGCTGTCCACCCTGCTGGTCATGGCCCTGGCGCTCTCGCTCTCCCCCGCCAGGCCCGAGTACCAGTGGGCCATCGCCGCCGGCCTCCTGTTCTCCACGGCCGGCGACGTGTTTCTCATGCTGCCGCGGGACCGCTTCGTCGCCGGCCTGGCCAGCTTCCTGGTCGCGCACCTGTGCTATGTCTGGGCCTTCTCGCTCGGCGTGCCGTTCGGCGCCGCGCCGCTCCTCTGGCTGCCGTTCATCCTCGCCGGCGGCGCCGTGCTGGCGGCCATCTGGCCCGGCCTGAAGCCGGCGCTGCGCGCGCCGGTCGCCCTCTACGTGATCGTGATCGTCGTCATGGCGGGGCAGGCGGCGGGCCGCTGGCATGCGCTGGGCAGTGCGCTGGCGCTGGCCCCCGCCGTCGGCGCCGCCTTTTTCGTCGTGTCGGATTCGATCCTGGCGCTCGACCGCTTCCGCAGGCATTTCGCCGCGGCACGGGCGCTGACGCTGGCGACCTACTGGTCGGCGCAGCTGCTGATCGCCTTGTCCGTCTCAGGCGCCTAGCTTTTTCCGCAGCAGATCGTTCACCTGCTGAGGGTTGGCCTTGCCTTTCGTCGCCTTCATGGCCTGGCCGACGAGGGCGTTGAAGGCCTTCTCCTTGCCGGCGCGGAATTCCTCGACCGATTTCGGATTGGCGGCCAGCACCTCGTCGATGATCTTCTCCAGCGCGCCGGTGTCGGAGATCTGCTTCAGGCCCTTCGCCTCGATGAGCGCATCGGCGTTCGTGCCTTCGCCATTCCACAGCGCGTCGAACACCTCCTTGGCCATCTTGCTCGACAGGGTGCCGTCGGCCACGCGCACGACCAGGCCGGCGAGCTGCGCCGCGCCGACCGGGGAGGCGACGATGTCCTTCTCTTCGCGGTTCAGGCGCGCGGCGAGCTCGCCCATGATCCAGTTGGCGCACAGCTTGGCATTGCCCTGCGTGGCTGCCTGTTCGAAATAGGCGGCCGTCTCGCGCGAAGCCGTCAGCGTGGCGGCGTCGTAGGCGGAGAGGCGAAAGTCGCGTTCGAAGCGCGCCTTCATGGCGGCCGGCAGCTCGGGCAAGGCGGCCTTCACCTCGTCGATCCATGATGGGGATATTTCCAGCGGCAGCAGGTCGGGGTCGGGGAAGTAGCGGTAGTCGTGCGCTTCCTCCTTCGAGCGCATGGCGCGCGTCTCGCCGCTGGCCGGATCGAACAGCACGGTGGCTTGCTCGACGCGGCCGCCGTCCTCGAGCCGCTCGACCTGCCAGCGCGCCTCGTACTCGATGGCCTGCTGCAGAAAGCGGAAGGAGTTGAGGTTCTTGATCTCGCGCCGCGTGCCAAGCGTGGTCGAGCCTTTCGGCCGCACCGAGACGTTGGCGTCGCAGCGGAAGGAGCCCTCCTGCATATTGCCGTCGCAGATGTCGATCCAGCGCACCAGCGCATGCAGGGCCTTGGCATAGGCCACCGCCTCCTCGGCGCTCCTCATGTCGGGCTCGGAGACGATCTCCAGCAGCGGCGTGCCGGCGCGGTTGAGGTCGATGCCGGATCTGCCATGGAAGTCCTCGTGCAGGGATTTCCCGGCGTCCTCCTCGAGGTGGGCCCGTGTCAGGCGGATGAACTTCTCGCCCGCCGCGTCGGGGAGACTGACCTTTATCTTCAGGCCGCCGCCCGAGACCACCGGCAGTTCGTACTGGCTGATCTGGTAGCCCTTGGGCAGATCCGGGTAGAAGTAGTTCTTGCGCGCGAAGACCGAGCGCGGCGCGATGGCGCCGCCGACCGCCAAACCGAAGCGGATGGCGCGCTCCACCGCGCCGCGGTTGAGCACCGGCAGCACGCCGGGCAGGGCGATGTCCACGGCGCTGGCCTGGGTGTTGGGCGCCGCGCCGAAGGCGGTCGACGCGCCGGAGAAGATCTTCGAGGCGGTGTTGAGCTGGGCATGGGTTTCCAGCCCGATGACGATTTCCCAGTCGGCAATGCCCATGGCGTTTTCCCTCAGGCGCAGGAACCGTCGCGACGGTCGGTAAGAATGGGCCACAGGCTGGTGTAGCTGTTGCCCGAGCACATTTTCTCGCATTCCTGGAAGGCCACCGTCACGCGGCTGCCCTGCTCCCACATGCGCACGATGCAGCGGCCATTCGGCTGCTTCAGTTCTATGGCGGGCAGCTCTTTCGTCTGACGGAAGTCCTTGAGGTTGAACTGGCAGACGCCGCGCCGCGGAATGTTGACCTTCGCTTCGAAGGTTTGCACTTTCGCATCGGCCACGTTCAGTTTCAGGGCGCCGTTGTAGCCGGTCTCGTCGCGAAAGCCGCACTCGGTCCTGACGTTCAGCGGCCGCACCGGGATCGGACCGGGCCTGGCCGGCTTCGCCGCCGGCGGCCTGGCGGCGGCAACGGGCGCCGGCGACGAAGGCGGCGTCTCGGCGGCGGGCGGCGGGGCCTTCTCGGGCGCGGCACAGGCGCCGAGCAAAACGGCGGCGCAGAGACAGAGCGGTCTTGCACGCATCATCACAACTCCGGAGCGCGAACGTGCCAGTCGGTGGCGCGCTGGTACTGGTGGGCGACGTTCAGCATGCGCGCCTCCTCGAAGTAATTGCCGACGATCTGCAGCCCGACCGGGCGCTTGCCGGCGCCGAAGCCGCAGGGGATCGACATGCCGGGCAGCCCGGCCAGATTGACGGCGATGGTGTAGATGTCGGAGAGATACATCTGCACCGGGTCGGCGGCCCTGGCGCCGAGGTCGAAGGCCACGGTCGGGCTGGTCGGCCCCATGATCAGGTCGCAGGACTTGAAGGCTTGCGAAAAGTCAGCCGCGATGAGACGGCGGATGCGCTGCGCCTGCAGATAGTAGGCGTCGTAGTAGCCGTGCGACAGCACGTAGGTGCCGATGAGTATCCGCCGTTTCACTTCCGCGCCGAAGCCCTGGGCGCGGCTCCTGCAGTACATGTCGATGAGGTCGTCGTACTGCGGCGCGCGATGTCCGTAGCGCACGCCGTCGAAGCGCGACAGGTTGCTCGAGGCCTCGGCCGGGGCGATGACGTAATAGGCCGGCACGGAGAGCTTCATGTTCGGCAGCGACACTTCGACGGTGACGGCGCCCAGCCTGCGGTATTCGGCGATGGCCGCCTCCACCGCCTGCGCCACGTCGGCCGAGAGGCCCTCGGCGAAGAATTCCTTCGGCAGGCCGATGCGCAGGCCGGCGAGCGGCTCCTCCAGGTCTCGCGCGTAGTCCTCGGCCGGGCGCTCCAGGCTGGTCGAGTCGCGCGCATCGAACCCCGCCATGACGTTGAGAAGGAGGGCGCAATCCTCCGCGCTCTTCGCCATCGGCCCGCCCTGGTCGAGCGAGGAGGCGAAGGCGATCATGCCCCAGCGCGACACCACGCCGTAGGTCGGCTTCAGGCCGGTGAGGCCGCACAGGGCCGCCGGCTGGCGGATCGAGCCGCCCGTGTCGGTGCCAGTGGCCGCGGGCGTCAGCCGCGCCGCCACGGCGGCGGCCGAGCCGCCCGAGGAGCCGCCGGGCACGGCGGCCATGTCCCAGGGGTTCTTCACCGGCCCGTAGAAGGAGGTTTCGTTGGACGAGCCCATGGCGAACTCGTCCATGTTGGTCTTGCCCAGGGTAACCGTACCGGCGGCCTTGAAGCGCTCGATCACCGTGGCGTCGTAGGGGCTGACGAAGTTCGACAGCATCTTCGAGCCGCAGGTGGTGAGCCAGCCCTCGGCGCAGAAAATATCCTTGTGCGCCAGCGGGATGCCGGTGAGCGGTCCGCCCTCGCCGCGCGCCAGCCGGGCGTCGGCGGAGCGCGCCATGGCAAGGGTTTTCTCGGGATCGACCGTGATGAAGGCATTCAACTGCGGGTTGCGCCCTGCGATGCGGTCGAGGAATTGCGTCACCAGCTCGACGCTGGAGATCCTCTTCCCCGCCAGGGCGGCGGCGAGCTCCCTCAGGCCGGCGTCGATCATTCTATGACTTTCGGCACCAGATATAAGCCCGCCTCGGTTTCGGGGGCGACCTTCTGGAAGTCGGCGTGGCGGTCGGCTTCGGTGACGCGGTCCGCGCGCAAGCGCTGGGCGAGGTCCCGCGCATGGGCCATCGGTTCGACGCCGGCGGTATTCACGGCCTGCATGTCCTCGATGAGGGAAAAAATGCCATTGAGCTGGTCGCGCGTCTGCTCGGCCTCGCCGGGCGCGAGTTCGATGCGGGCGAGCACGGCGATGCGCCGGACCTGGTCGAGACTGAGGGACATGGCAGGGAGGAGTACTAATATTACCGGGCGCAATAGAGTATCATAGGCAATTGATTTTCCGTATCCCCAGCGACATTCAGGAACTGTGTAATGTTTGGTTTTTTCCGCTCCTATTTTTCCAACGACCTGGCCATCGACCTCGGCACCGCCAACACGCTGATCTACGTGCGCGGCAAGGGCATCGTGCTGAACGAGCCATCGGTCGTGGCGATCCGCACCGAAGGCGGCCCCAACGCCAAGAAGACGATCATGGCGGTCGGCCATTCGGCCAAGCTGATGCTGGGCAAGACGCCCGGCACCATCACCGCCATCCGCCCCATGAAGGACGGCGTCATCGCCGACTTCACGGTCACCGAGCAGATGCTCAAGCAGTTCATCAAGAAGGTGCACGACTCGCGCCTGTTCAGCCCCAGCCCGCGCATCATCATCTGCGTGCCCTGCGGCTCGACCCAGGTCGAGCGCCGCGCCATCCGCGAATCGGCGCTCGGCGCCGGCGCGTCCCAGGTGTACCTGATCGAGGAGCCGATGGCGGCGGCGATCGGCGCCGGGCTGCCGGTGTCGGATGCCACCGGCTCGATGGTGGTGGACATCGGCGGCGGCACGACCGAGGTGGGCGTCATCTCGCTCGGCGGCATGGTGTATGCCGGCTCGGTGCGCGTCGGCGGCGACAAGTTCGACGAGGCCATCATCAACTACATCCGCCGCAACTACGGCATGCTGATCGGCGAGACCACCTCGGAGTCCATCAAGAAGGCGATCGGCTCGGCCTTCCCCGGCTCGGAGGTGAAGGAGATGGAGGTCAAGGGGCGCAACCTGGCCGAGGGCATTCCGCGCAGCTTCACCATCTCCAGCAACGAGATCCTCGAGGCGCTCACCGAGCCGCTGAACGCCATCGTCGGCGCCGTCAAGCAGGCGCTCGAGCAGACGCCGCCCGAGCTGGGCGCCGACATCGCCGAGAAGGGCATGGTCATCACCGGCGGCGGCGCGCTCTTGCGCGACCTCGACCGCCTGCTCATGGAGGAGACCGGCCTGCCGGTCATCGTCGCCGACGATCCGCTGACCTGCGTGGTGCGCGGCTCCGGCATCGCGCTGGAGAAGGTGGACACGCTGGGGAGCATCTTCGCGAATGAGTAAGGGCGTGCAGCACGGCTCCCTCAGCCGGCTGCCGCATTCGCTTTCCTAGCCGCCGATGTCGGTCGTCGGTCACCCGCCGCCCCCCTTCTTCAAGCGCGGTCCCGCGCCCCTGGCGCGACTGGCCGTGTTCGTGCTCCTTTCGCTCGCCCTTCTGGTGCTCGACCTCAAGTACCGCTATCTCGAACTCGCACGCCAGGGCATCGCGGTCGCCCTTTATCCCCTGCAGCGCGCCGCCTACACGCCGGTCGACCTCTATGAGCATCTCGGCGACTACTTCAGCAGCCTGATGGCGGTGCAGCGCGAGAATGCCCAGCTGAAGCGCAAGGAACTGGAAACCGCAAACTGGCTGTTGCGCCAGCAGCATCTCGATCTGGAGAATCAGCGCCTGCGAGAGCTGCTCGACATGAAGGCCAAGCAGCCCGTGCCGGGCACCCTGGCCGAGATCCTGTACACGGCGCGCGATCCATTCTCGCGCCGCGTCATCGTCGACAAGGGCAGCCAGCACAGCATCGCCGCCGGCCAGGCGGTGGTGGACGAGGCGGGCGTGCTCGGCCAGGTGACGCGCGTCTTCCCGCTGCAGAGCGAAGTGACGCTGATCACCGACAAGAACCAGGCGGTGCCGGTGAAGATCCTCCGGAACGGTCTGCGCACCGTGCTCTTCGGCGCTTCGGACGGGCAGCTCGAGCTGCGCTTCCTCGCCGCCAACGCCGACGTGCAGCCGGGCGATCTCCTCGTCACCTCAGGGCTGGACGGCGTCTATCTGCCCGGCCTGCCGGTGGCGAAGGTGGTGCGCGTGGATCGCGACGCCGCCTATTCCTTCGCCCGCATCGTCTGCGAGCCGGTGGCCGGCGTGGAGCGGCACGGACAGGTGCTGATCCTCGGCCTACGCGAGGCGCTGCCGCCGCAGATCGAGGAGGCGGCATCCCGCGACAAGCCGGTCAAGGGCCGCAGGGCGAGAAAGAAGGAGTAAGCAACATGGCTATCCAGCCCACCCACAGCTCGCGCCGCATCCTGTTACCCGTCAAGCAGTGGTTCATCCTGTTTTCCCTGGCGGCGGGCTTCTTTCTCAACCTGATTCCGCTCGGCCATGCGATCGGCGTGCCGGACTGGGTCGCCCTGGTGCTGGCGTTCTGGTGCGTGCGCGAGCCGCAACGCACCGGCATGGGCACCGCCTTCGTCTTCGGCGTGCTGATGGATGTCGCCGCCGGCAGTGTCATGGGCCAGCATTCGCTCGCCTATCTCCTGCTGGCCTACGCCGCCGCCGGCCTGTCGCGCCGCATCCTCTGGTTCCCGCTCGCGCAGCAGGCGCTGCACGTGCTGCCGCTGCTGCTCGCCACCCAGTTGGTGATGGTCATCACGCGGCTCGTCGTCGGGGCGGATTTCCCGGGCTGGGGCTATTTCCTCGGCAGCTTCACCGGCGCGCTGCTCTGGTTCCCCCTCACCTTCGTGCTGCTGCTGCCCCAGTACCAGCCGGTGGAAAAAGATGAGAACCGACCCATTTGAGTTGCCTGTTGCCGGTTGCCTGTTGCCGGCAAAACCGCAGTGCCCTGCTGGCAACCGGCAACAGGCAACAGGCAACTGATCCGTGCGCCCGGCCGAGTTCAGGAACCCCGAGCAGGAGATCGAGCGCTTCCAGCGGCGCCTGGCGGTGACCGGCGGCCTGGTGCTCGCCGCCTTCTTCCTGCTCTTCGTGCGCTTCTTCTGGCTGCAGGTGGTGCAGCACGAGCACTTCCAGACACGCGCGGAGGAGAACCGCATCTCGCTGGTGCCGATCGTGCCCAACCGCGGCGTCATCGTCGACCGCAAAGGCATCGTGCTGGCGCGCAACTACTCGGCCTATACGCTGGAAATCACGCCGGGCCGGGTAGCCGATCTGGAAGGCGTCATCAACGACCTGGCCACGGTCATCGACATCCAGCCGAAGGACCGCAAACGTTTCAGGAAGCTGCTCGAGGAGAGCAAGAACTTCGAGTCGCTGCCGATCCGCACGCGCCTGACCGACGAGGAAGTGGCGCGTTTCGTCGCCCAGCGCTTCCGCTTTCCCGGCGTCGAGATCAAGGCGCGCCTGTTCCGCCAGTATCCCCAGGGCCAGCTCGCCTCGCATGCGCTGGGCTACATCGGCCGGGTGAACGACCGCGATCTCGTCACGATCGAGAAGAACGACGCCGAGGACAACTACCGCGGCACCGAGCATTTCGGCAAGACCGGCCTGGAGCAGAAATACGAGTTCGAGCTGCACGGCAAGACCGGCTTCGAGCAGGTCGAGGTCGACGCCGGCGGACGCGCCGTGCGCGTGCTCTCGCGCACGGCGCCGCTGCCGGGCAACAACCTGGTGCTCACGCTCGATACCAGGCTGCAGGAAGTGGCCGAGAAGGCCTTCGGCGATCGCCGCGGCGCGCTGGTCGCCATCGAGCCTGCCACCGGCGGCATCCTGGCGCTGGTGTCGATGCCCGGCTACGATCCGAACCTGTTCGTCGACGGCATCGGCCAGGCCGACTGGGAGGCGCTCAACACTTCCGAAAACAAGCCTATGGTGAACCGGGCGCTCAACGGCGCCTATCCGCCCGGCTCGACCTTCAAGCCTTTCATGGCACTCGCCGCGCTCGAGACCGGCAAGCGCACGCCGCAGCAGGCGATTTCCGATCCCGGCTTCTTCAACTTCGGCGGTCACACCTTCATGGATGACAAGAAGGGCGGCCACGGCATGGTGGACATGTACAAGTCCATCGTGCAGTCGTGCAACACCTACTACTTCGTCCTTGCCAACGAGATGGGCATCGACGTCATCGCCGGCTTCATGCGCCAGCTCGGCTTCGGCAGCCGCAGCGGCATCGACATCGAGGGCGAATCCGAGGGCGTGCTGCCGTCGCCGGAATGGAAGAAAAAGCGCTTCAGGAAGCCCGAGCAGCAGAAATGGTATGCCGGCGAAACCATCTCGGTCGGCATCGGCCAGGGCTACAATGCCTACACGCCGATCCAGCTCGCCCAGGCGACGGCGGCGATCGCCAACGACGGCGTCATGTACCGTCCGCATCTGGTGAAGTACGTCGAGAACATCGCCACCGGGGAGCGTACGCCGATCGAGCCGGAACCCCTGCGCACCCTGCCCTTCAAGCCGGCCAACCTGGAGGTCATCAAGCGGGCCATGGTCGGGGTGAACAAGGAGGGCACCGGCGCACGCGCCTTCGCCGGGGCGGAATACGTCGCCGCCGGCAAGACCGGCACGGCGCAGGTGTTCAGCCTGCGCGGCGGCACTTACCAGCGCGACAAGGTCAAGGAGCGTCTGCGCGACCACGCGCTGTTCATCGCCTTCGCGCCGGCCGAGCAGCCGACCATCGCCCTGGCGGTGCTGGTCGAGAATGGCGGTTTCGGCGCCCAGTCGGCCGCGCCGATCGCCCGCCTGGTGTTCGACTACTGGCTGCTCGGCAAGCTGCCCAAGGATGCGGCGCCGGAATTCGAGGAAGGCGAGGAAGGTGACTGAGTTCGTCTTTCAACCGAGGGAGTGGGTGCGGCGGCTGGCCGCGCCCATCGACCCCGTTCTGATGGGCATGCTGGTCTTGCTGCTCGGCTATGCCTTTCTGGTGCTCGTCAGCGCCTCCCCGGAGCGGCTCAACAACCAGTTCATCAATCTCAGCGTGGCGCTGGTGGTGATGCGCGTCGCCGCCCAGGTGCCGCCGCAACGCCTGATGCACCTGGCGCTGCCGCTCTATGTCGGCGGCGTGCTGCTGCTGGTGGCCGTGGCCCTCTTCGGCGACATCACGAAGGGGGCGCGACGGTGGCTCAACCTCGGCTTCATGCGCATCCAGCCTTCCGAGCTCATGAAGATCGCGGTTCCGTTGATGCTGGCCTGGTACTTCCAGAAGCACGAGGCCATGTTGCGCGCGCGCGACTGGGCAGTGGCCGCGCTGATCCTGCTCGTGCCCGTCGGACTCATCGCCCGGCAGCCCGACCTGGGCACGGCCATCCTGGTCTTCGCCGCCGGCTTCTTCGTCCTCTTCCTCGCCGGCCTGTCGTGGAAGGTGATGTCCGTGCTGTTCTTCGGCGGCCTGGCCAGCCTGCCCTTCGCCTGGACCCTGCTGCACGACTACCAGCGCCAGCGCATCCTCACGCTGATCGACCCCGAGGCCGACCCGCTCGGCAAGGGCTTCCACATCATCCAGTCGACCATCGCCGTCGGCTCCGGCGGCATCCTCGGCAAGGGTTGGGGCAACGGCACGCAGACGCACCTCGATTTCATCCCGGAGCGGCACACCGACTTCATCTTCGCCGTGCTCTCCGAAGAGTTCGGCCTGCTCGGCAACACCTTCCTGCTCGTGCTCTACGCCCTCATCATCGGCCGCGGCCTGATGATCGCCGCCAACGCGCCGACGCTGTTCTCGCGCCTGCTCGCCGGCAGCATCACGCTGATCTTCTTCACCTACGCCCTCGTGAACATGGGCATGGTGAGCGGCATCCTGCCCGTGGTGGGCGTGCCATTGCCCTTCGTCAGCTATGGCGGCACGGCGCTGGTGACGCTGTTCGCCGGCGTCGGCATTCTGATGAGCATCCACAAGCACCGCATGCTGGTTCAAAAATGACCCCCCATCCCCCGACCCCTGCCCCGGGGCAGGGGAGCCTGCTGGCTCGCTGCGCTCGGGTGTTACGGGTCGCGGCAAATGTGCGTGGTCGCGCTTGTTCGCTCCGCGAACGTGCCGTCTCGCCTTGGGACGGCCCGGCGGCGAGACTGCGTCTTGCCTCCTCGACAGCCATCCTCGCATTGCTCGCGGCCTGCGGCTCGCAACCCCCGCGCGTCGAGCGTGAAGAAACCACTTCGCCTCCCGTAGCGAAACCGCCACCGCAGAAGCCGCCGCAATACGTGCTCAAGCGCGGCGGCGGCTTCTACCAGGACGACGGGCCGGGCGACAGCATCCCGGACAATCTCGATGCCGTGCCCGACGCCGCGCCGCGCGCGGAGCCCTTGCACCGCTTCGCCAACCGGCCCTATTCCGTGCTCGGCAAGGACTACGTGCCGTCGCAGGAGCTCAAGCCCTACAAGGCGCGCGGCGTGGCGAGCTGGTACGGCCGCAAGTTCCACGGCCAGCGCACCTCGAGCGGCGAGCCCTACGACATGTTCGCCATGACCGCCGCCCATCCGACCCTGCCCATTCCCAGCTATGCGCGCGTAACCAGCCTCGCCAGCGGCAAGTCGGTGGTGGTGCGCGTGAACGACCGCGGCCCTTTCCTGCACGAGCGCCTGATCGATCTGTCCTACGCGGCGGCCTGGAAGCTCGGCTACATCGGCAGCGGCAGCACGCAGGTCGAGGTGGAGAGCATTCAGCCGGGCGAAACCCTGCTGGCATCGGCGCCGCCCGCTGCGCCCAATGATCCCGTCGCCGGCCTGGCCGCCTCCGCGCCCGCCGAGACGACGTCTCTGCCTGCGGTGCAGGAGTTGCGCGGCACCTTCCTCCAGCTCGGCGCCTTCGGCAGCCTGGACAATGCCGAGAGCTTTCGCGCCCGCATCCAGCGACAGCTCGACTGGCTCGCCGAATCCATCCACATCCACGCCAGGGACGGCATGTACCGCCTGCACCTCGGCCCGTATCGCGATGCCCAGGAGGCCGGCCGGGTTGCCGAACGCATCCGCGAGGCGCTCGCCTTCAAGCCCTTCGTGGTGCAGCGCTGACGTATAATTTCTCCTCTTTCCAAGGTTTCAACTCTATGAAGTTCCTTGCTTTTCTTTTCGCGATGGTATTTTCCGCCCTGTCCCAGGCCCAGATTCTTCCCCAGGCGCCGACGGTCGCCGGGAAATCCTGGTTGCTGCTCGACTACTCGACCGGCCAGGCACTGGCCTCCTACAACCCGGACGAGCGCGTCGAGCCGGCCTCGCTCACCAAGCTGATGACGGCCTATGTCGTGCTGGCGGCGATCAAGGACAAGAAGCTCGCGCCGACGCAGGCGGTGCCGGTGTCGGAGCGCGCCTGGAAGGCGCCCGGCTCGCGCATGTTCATCGAGCCCAAGCGCCCGGTCACCGTGGACGAACTGCTGCACGGACTGGTCATCCAGTCGGGCAACGACGCCTGCATCGCCCTGGCGGAGGCCGTGGCGGGCAGCGAGGAGGCCTTCGCCCAGCTCATGAACCGCGAGGCGCAGCGGCTCGGGCTGAAGAACACGCATTTCGCCAATTCCACCGGCCTGCCCGACCCGCAGCATTACACGACGGCGCGAGACCTGGGCACGCTCGCCGCGGCGCTGATCCGCGACCATCCCGAGCACTATCCGTTGTATGCCCTGCGCGAGTACACCTACAACCGCATCACCCAGGCCAACCGCAACCGTCTGCTCTGGCTCGACCCTGCCGTGGACGGCGTCAAGACCGGGCACACCGAAAGCGCCGGCTATTGCCTGATCGCCTCGGCCAAGCGCGGCTCGCGCCGCCTCCTCTCGGTGGTGATGGGCACGGCTTCCGAGGGCCTGCGCGCCCAGGAATCGCAAAAGCTGCTCAACTTCGGCTTCCAGTACTTCGACGCGGTGAAGCTGTATGCCAAAGATCAGGCCGTCTCCCAACTCAAGGTGTGGAAGGGCGGACAGAACAGCGTCAAGGCCGGTTTCCTCGACGACTTCACGCTTTCGCTGCCCAAAGGCATGGCGGAGAAGGTAAAGGCCAGCCTGGTCAGCAAGCAGCCGCTCATGGCGCCGGTGCAGAAGGGCCAGCGCATCGCCACCCTGCAACTTACGCTCGACGACAAGCCGTTCGGCGAATATCCGGTGGTGGCGCTGGAGACCGTTCCGGTGGCCGGCCTGTTCGGCCGCGCCTGGGACACGATGCGCCTCTGGTTCGAATGAACGTCGTCTACCTCAACGGTGCATTCATGCCGGTCGCCGAGGCGAAGGTCTCGGCCATGGATCGCGGCTTCCTCTTCGGCGACGGCGCCTACGAGGTGATCCCGGTCTACTCGCGCCGCCCGTTCCGCCTGCCCGAGCACCTTGCCCGCCTGCGTCACACCCTCGAAGGCATCCTTCTTGCCGATCCCCTTGGCGAAGCGGAGTGGACGCGGCTGATCAACGAGATCGTCGCGCGCAACGAAGGCGAGGATCAGTCGGTGTACCTGCAGATCACGCGCGGCGCCGACACGAAGCGCAACCACGCCTTCCCGGCACGCGTGGTGCCGACGGTGTACATCATGTCCGAGCCGCTGGTGACGCCGGCGGCGGCGCAGCGCGAAAGCGGCATCGCCGCGGTCTCGGCGCCGGACGTGCGCTGGCTGCGCTGCGACCTGAAGACGACGTCGCTGCTCGCCAACTGCCTGCTGCGCCAGCAGGCCGTCGACGCCGGCTGCGTCGAGACGGTGCTGTTCCGCGACGGCTTCATAACCGAGGGCGCCGCCTCCAACATCTTCGCCGTCAAGAACGGCGTGCTGCTGGCGCCGCCGAAGAACCACCTCATGCTGCCCGGCATCACCTACGACGTCGTGCTGGAGCTGGCCGCCCGCCACGGCCTGCCTTGCGAAGTGCGCAACGTGCCAGAAGCGGAGGCGCGCGGCGCCAACGAGCTGTGGATGACCTCCTCGACCAAGGAGGTGCTGCCCATCGTTCGCCTCGACGGCCAGCCCGTCGGCACGGGCAGGCCCGGTCCGGTTTTCGCGCGGATGTACGCCTGGTACCAGGACTTCAAGCGCACGGTGATGCGCGGTGGCTGACGCGCCCTCGCTGCTCGAATTCCCCTGCGATTTCCCCATCAAGATCATGGGCCGGCGCGAGGACGGCTTCGCCCAGGCCGTGCTCGAGATGGTGCTGCGCCACGCGCCGGACTTCGACGCCGCCGCCATGGAGATGCGGCCGAGCGCCAAGGGCAACTACATGAGCCTCACCTGCACCATCCGCGCCGTCTCGCGCGCCCAGCTCGATGCCCTGTATTCCGAGCTCTCCGCGCATCCGCTGATCAAGATCGTGCTGTGAACGGCAAGGCCACGGAGCCGCGCAGCGGCGAACCTCAGTCACCCCCTTCCTCGGGAAGGGGGTCGGGGGGCAGGCTGATAATTCGCCGTCTCGGCGAGACTGACTTTTCCGCCACCTGGCGGGCGATGCAGCGTTTTACGGCCGAGCGGACTGCCGCCACCTCCGACGAGCTATGGCTCACGTCGCATCCGCCGGTATTCACCCAAGGGCAGGGCGGCAAGCCGGAGCACCTGCTGCGCGACGTCGGCATTCCCGTGGTGAAGATCGACCGCGGCGGCCAGATCACCTACCACGGCCCGGGCCAGGCGGTGGTCTACCTGCTGGTCGACCTGGCAAGGCAGGGGCTCAAGGTGCGCGAGCTGGTGAGCCGCATCGAGCAGGCGGTGATCGACCTGCTGGCCGGCTACCGCCTGCAGGGCGAACGGGTAGCCGGCGCGCCGGGCGTGTATGTCGGCGGCGCCAAGGTCGCCGCGCTCGGGCTGCGCGTGAAGGGGGGCTGCTGCTACCATGGCGTGTCCCTCAACGTGGACATGGAACTCGCGCCGTTCTCGGCGATCAACCCCTGCGGCTACCCGGGGCTGAAAGTGACGCAGTTGCGCGACCTCGGTGTCGCCGTCGGCCGGGAGGCTGTCGGCGAGGCCCTGCTGGACCAATTGAAACGACAGATCGAAAAGTGAGCAGCGACAAGCCGCACAAGCAGAAGGGCGAAGCGAAGACCGCCCGCATCCCGATCAAGGTGGTGCCGGCCGTCGTGCCGCTGAAGAAGCCGTCGTGGATCCGCGCCAAGGTCGGCAACGGCCAGGCGCGCTTCGGCGAGGTGAAGCGCATCCTGCGCGAGGCCGCCCTGCACACGGTGTGCGAGGAGGCCTCCTGCCCGAACATCGGCGAGTGCTTCGGCAAGGGCACGGCCACCTTCATGATCCTCGGCGACCTGTGCACGCGGCGCTGCCCCTTCTGCGACGTCGGCCACGGCAAGCCGCTGCCGCCCGATGCGCAGGAGCCGGCGCACCTGGCGCGGACGGTGGCGGCGATGCAGCTGAAATACGTGGTCATCACCAGCGTCGACCGCGACGATCTGCGCGACGGCGGCGCGCAGCACTTCGCCGACTGCATCCGCGCCGCGCGCGAAGCATCGCCGGCGACGCGCATCGAGATCCTCGTGCCCGATTTCCGCGGCCGCCTGGAAATCGCCGTCGACATCCTCACGGCGACGACGCCGGACGTTTTCAACCACAATCTGGAGACGGTGCCGCGGCTCTACAGGCAGGCGCGTCCCGGCGCCGACTACGCGCATTCGCTGGCCCTGCTCAAGGCCTTCAAGGCGCGCAATCCGGCCATCCCGACCAAGTCGGGCCTGATGGTCGGCATCGGCGAGACCGACGAGGAGATCCTCGCCGTCATGCGCGACCTGCGCGCGCACGGCGTCGACATGCTCACCATCGGCCAGTACCTGGCGCCGTCCAGCCACCATCTGCCGGTGCTGCGCTATGTGCATCCGGACGCGTTCGCGATGTTCGAGCGCGAGGCGCGAACCATGGGCTTCTCGCACGCCGCCTGCGCGCCGATGGTGCGCTCGAGCTACCACGCCGACATGCAGGCGCATCTGGCCGGAGTTAACTGAGGAGGCAGCATGCTGAGAGGACTCCTGTTCGCGTTCGCCCTGTGCTTCGCCGCGGCCGGCCAGGCGCAAGTTTTCGAAGGGCGGCCGGTGGCGGCCTTCGACACCCAGCTGCTCGACGGCAAGGCGCTGCCCGGGACAGCCTTGCAGGGCAAGGCCGTGCTGGTGGTGTTCTGGGCAACCTGGTGTCCGTCCTGCCAGCGGGAACTGCCCGAATTGCAGAAGCTCTACGAGAAGCACCGTGCCAAGGGCTTCGAGATCCTGGCGCTGTCCGTCGACGCCGACCGGTTCACCGTCGAGGAATTCTGGAAGGACCACGACTACAGCTTCCCCGTGGCGATGAATTCGTCGGCGCAGGCGAAGGTCTTCGGCCAGGTGCGCGGCACGCCGACGCTTTACCTCATCGATCGAAAGGGCGTCCTGCGCATGGCGCGCGTCGGCGGAATGGGGCTGAAGGAGCTGGAAGCCCGCCTGAAGCCCCTGCTCTAAGTCATTGCCGTCAGGCGCGCTCGGGCTGGGAATCCTGAATGTATTTCCGGTCCCTGCTGCACCGCTCCAGAATGGCCTCGTGCAAGGTGTTCACGATCCGGAAAAGCTCCTGCTGCTGGCCGTCCAGATGGGCGTTGCTGACGCTGTAGCGATCCGACCAGTTGATGTAGGCCATGTTCAGCTACGCTCAATTGCCGATGGAAACGGCAATATACCAAAGCCGGCGCGCGTATAACGAAAGTCAGCTCTGCCGGGATTGCGCCAGCGCGTTGTCGACGGCGCGCTTGTAGTAGATGTAGTCCATCTCCGGCGCCGGCGCGCCGAGCCGCGTGGCCACGGCGGAAATCTGCCCGCGGTGATGCACCATGTGGCCCATCATGTGGGTGAGCACGTCGCGCACCCAGTTGCGGCGGTCCTTGCCGTCTGAGCCTCGATAGGCGATTTCCTTTTCGAAGAAAGCGTCGGGCTGCTTTTCCAGCCAATGCTGCAGGCCGCGCATTTCCTGGCGCAGGGCCTTCTTCAGCTCGCGCCAGTCGGGATGATGCCGCACCTTGTAATCGACGATCGGGCTTTCCCCCTGCAGGCGCAGGCGCCAGAGTTCCGCGACGACCAGAAGGTGGTCGACGGTATGGTGGATGGTCGAGAAATACAACCCCTGCGGCTCGCCAAGGGCCTGCGCATCGAGACGGTCCAGGCTGGCGAACAAGAGCTCGTTGGCCCAGTGCTGGTAATCGGCCTGGTAGATGAAGTACTGCTTCCAGCTCAATGCGCTCATCGCAGCCCCTTTCGTGCGAGAATGCGGGCGGTTTTCGGGGGTACGGAATGGCCCGTCTCAATCGCATTTTCATCGCTTTGCTGCTGCTTGTCACCCTGCCCGCGGCCCACGCATCCGGGCTGGACGCCGTCAGTGCGGAGGAGAGCGGCGGCGCGTTGCGCCAGGCGCTCAGCCAAGGCGCGACGGCGGCGGTGGCCAGCCTGGGCAGGCCGGACGGCTTCCTCGGCAACCCGAAGGTGAAGATCCCCCTGCCCGAGGACCTTCAAAAGGCCGAGAAACTGATGCGCAAGCTGGGCATGGGCATGTATGTCGAGGAGCTCATCGTCACCATGAACCGCGCCGCCGAGGCCATCCTCACCGGCGGCGACGACTCGGTGACGCAATACTTCAGGCGCACCACCTCGGCGCCGCTGACCGAGAAGTTCCTGCCCATCGTCCGGCAGACCACGGAGCGTGTCGAACTGGCAAACAAATACAACCAAGGCGCTCGACGGCCGGTTCTTCATGATTGCCGAAGAGGAGCGCGCCATCCGCAGAAACCCGCTGGGCCAGGCCAGCAGTCTGCTGCAGAAGGTGTTCGGCGCACTGAAATGATTTGATCCTCCCGCCGTCCCGGCGGGACTGACTTTTTTCGATGTCCGCAATGCTCAATCCGCCGCAGCGCGAAGCGGTGAAGTACCTCGACGGCCCGCTCCTCGTGCTGGCGGGCGCCGGCTCCGGCAAGACCCGCGTCATCACGCAGAAGATCGCCCACCTCATCGAACAACGCGGCTTCAAGCCCGAACACATCGCCGCCATCACCTTCACCAACAAGGCGGCAAAGGAAATGCGCGAACGGGCGAAGCTGCTGCTGCCGGGGCAATCGCTCGAATCGCTCAACGTGTCCACCTTCCACGCGCTGGGCGCGCGCATCCTGCGCCAGGAGGCGAAGGCGCTCGCGCTCAAGCCGCGCTTCTCCATCTTCGACGCCGCCGACAGCGGCGCGGTGCTCGCCGAACTGGCGAAGGAGGCCGACAAGGCAAAGCTCAAGGCCCTGCAGTGGCGCATCTCCGGCTGGAAGAACGCGCTCATCGAACCGAACGAAGCGGCTTCGCTGGCCGAGGACAAGCTGGGACTGGCCGCCGCGCGGCTCTACGGCGATTACGAGAACGCCCTGCGCGCCTACCAGGCGGTGGACTTCGACGATCTCATCCGCCTGCCGGTGCGCCTGTTCGAGCGCGAGGCCGACGTGCTGCTGCGCTGGCAGGGCAAGCTGCAGTACCTGCTGGTCGACGAATACCAGGACACCAACCGCAGCCAGTACCGGCTGATGCGTCTCATCGCCGGCGCGCGCGCCGCCTTCACCGCGGTGGGCGACGACGACCAGGCCATTTACGCCTGGCGTGGCGCCGAGGTAGAGAACCTGCGCATCCTGCAGGCCGACTATCCGCAGCTCAAGGTCATCAAGCTGGAGCAGAACTACCGCTCGACCACGCGCATCCTCAAGGCCGCCAACGCACTGATCGGCAACAACCCGAAGCTGTTCGAGAAGCGCCTGTGGTCGGAGCACGGCCACGGCGACGCCATCCAGGTGACGCTGGCGCGCGACAACGAACAGGAGGCCGAACAGGTGGTGATGAAGCTCATGGCGCACCGCTTCGAGCACCGCGGCAAGTGGGGCGACTACGCCATCCTCTACCGCGGCAACCACCAGGCGCGCGTCTTCGAGGAGCAGTTGCGCAACCAGAAGATTCCCTACGCGCTCTCCGGCGGCCAGTCCTTCTTCGACAAGGCCGAAATCCGGGATCTCGTCGCCTGGCTGCGCCTGATCGCCAACGGCGACGACGATCCGGCCTTCATCCGCGCCGCCACGACGCCGCGGCGCGGCATCGGCGCCACCACGCTGGAGGGGCTGGGGCGCCTCGCCGGCGTGCGCCACACCTCGCTCTTCGACGCCGCCTTCGACGCCGCGGCCGAGGGCTACCTCAACCCGAAGCAGCTCGCGGCGGTGCGCGAATTCGGCGAGCTCGCCAACAAGCTGGAATGGCGCGCCGCGCGCGAGCCGGCGCGCCAGGTGCTGGAGGACTGGCTGCGCGCCATCGGCTACGAAGCCTGGCTGTTCGACAGCTGCGACCCGCGCGAGGCCGAGACCAAGTGGGCCAACGTGCGCGACTTCGTCGACTGGCTGTCGAAGAAGGGCGACGACGAAGGAAAGACGCTGCTCGAGCTGACCCAGACCGTGGCGCTGATCTCGATGCTGGACAAGAACGAGGACGCCGGCAACCAGGTGCAACTCGCCACCCTGCACGCGGCCAAGGGGCTCGAGTTCAGGCACGTCTTCCTCGTCGGCGTCGAAGAGGGGCTGCTGCCGCATCGCGAGTCGGTCGAGGCCGGCACGGTGGAGGAGGAGCGCCGCCTGATGTACGTCGGCATCACACGCGCCGAGCGCAGCCTCACCCTCTCGCATTGCGAGCGGCGCAAGTCCGGCAAGGAGTGGCGCACGTGCGAGCCCTCGCGCTTCATCGCCGAACTCGGCGACGACCTCAAGATGACCGGCGGCAAGGCCGCCCAGCCGGCCGACCGCGCTTCCGGCGCGGCGCGCCTGGCGCAGATGAAGGCATTGCTCGCCGGTACAAAATGAAAGGGGCGGCTGCGGCCGCCCCGTTTAGCTTCCCTTGTGCGCCACTCATGCCATCGCGCGCAGGCGCTCGATGCGCTCTTCCGTCGCCGGGTGGGTGGAGAACAGGCCGCGCAGGCCGCCGCCGGAAAGCGGATTCATGATCATCATCTGCGCCGTCTCGGGGTGCGCCTCGGCCGTCTGCATGGGAATGCCGCGGGCGTAGGCGTCGATCTTCGCCAGCGCATCGGCCAGGGCATGCGGTTCGTCGGAGATCTCGGCGCCGCCGCGGTCGGCCTCGAACTCGCGCGCGCGAGAAATGGCCATCTGGATCAGCATCGCGGCGATCGGCGCCAGGATCATGACGACGATCGAGACGATCGGATTCGGCCGGTCGTCGCGCGAGCCGAACAGCATGCCGAACTGTGCCAGCGAGGAGATGGCGCCGGCGACGGTGGCGGAAATCGTTGAGATGAGGATGTCGCGATGCTTGACGTGGGCCAGCTCGTGCGCCATGACGCCGCGCAGCTCGCGCGCCGAGAGCAGTTGCAGGATGCCGGTGGTGGCCGCCACGGCGGCATGCTCCGGGTTGCGGCCGGTGGCGAAGGCGTTGGGCTGCGCCTCGTCGATGAGGTAGACGCGCGGCATCGGGATCTGCGCGCGCTGCGCCAGCTCCTTCACCATGTTGTAGAGATAGGGCGAGGAGGCCTCGTCCACTTCCTGCGCGTTGTACATGCGCAGCACCATCTTGTCCGAGAACCAGTAGGCGAAGAAATTCATGCCCGCGCCGAGCAGGAAGGCGATCAGCATGCCCTGGGCACCGCCGATGGCGCCGCCGATAGCGGCGAACAGCGCCAGGATGCCGGCCATGAGGATCGCGGTTTTCAGCCAGTTGCCGAACATACGTAGGTCTCCGGTCAATGAAATGCGTGAATTAGATGGGGCAGTCGGGAAATAATTCAACTCGCCTGCTCGAAGCGCTCACCCGGCCGCAGGGGGGTTCCGAGCAGGAAATCCCTTGCGGACAGGCGCTTGCCACCGGATTTCTGCAATTCCGCCAGGCACAGCGCACCTTCTCCGCAAGCGATCAATATACCCTCGCCGCTCGCACGGAGAATCGTGCCCGGCTCGCCCTGACCCGGGCAGGGCGCCGCCTGCCATATCTTGACGATCTGCCCCTGGAACCTCGCCACACCGCCCGGAGCGGGATTGAAGGCGCGTATGGCGCGCGCCAGATCCGATGCCGGCTTGCGCCAGTCCAGTTTCGCCTCAGCCTTGTCGAGCTTGGCGGCATAGGTAACGCCCTCGGCCGGCTGCGCTTCCTCGCGCAGTTCGCCACGTTCGAGCCGGGGCAGGGCCTCGACGATCATGCGCGCGCCCAAGGCGGACAGCTTGTCGTGCAGCGTTCCGGCCGTGTCGTTCTCATTGATCGGTAGGGTCTCCCTGGCCAGCATCGGGCCGGTATCCAGTCCGGCTTCCATGCGCATGAGGGTGACACCGGTTTCCCTGTCGCCTGCCAAAATGGCACGCTGAATGGGTGCCGCGCCACGCCAGCGCGGCAGAAGCGACGCATGGATGTTGATGCATCCCAGGCGCGGAATGTCGAGCGCCGCCTGCGGCAGGATGAGGCCGTAAGCCGCGACTACCATCACATCCGGATGAGCCTCGATGATGGCCTGCCTGGACTCGTCGGTTTTCAGATTCTGGGGTTGATGTACAGGCAAACCATGTTGCAGGGCCCGCTGCTTGACCGGGCTGGACTGCATGGCCATCCCCCTTCCAGCCTGACGATCCGGCTGAGTGAGCACTAACGGCACGACATGACCGGCAGCCAGGATGGCTTCCAGTGCAGTAGCTGCAAAATCCGGTGTGCCGGCAAAAACGACGCGCATCAGGCGGTAATGCGTGCCTGCTTGGCCAGCCTGGCCTTGATGCGGCCCTGCTTGAGCTTGGAAAGATGCTCGACGAACACCTTGCCGTCGAGATGGTCGATTTCGTGCTGGATGCACACGGCCAGCAGTCCTTCGGCCTCGAGGGTAAACGCTTGACCCTGCAGGTCGAGCGCCCGCACCCTGATGCGCTCGCTGCGGGTGACCTTCTCGTAAATTCCCGGCACGGACAGGCAGCCTTCCTCGCACACCTGCTCGCCGGCGCATTCGAGTATTTCCGGATTGACGAAGGCAAGCAGTTTCGATTTGTCTTCCGAGACGTCGATGACGATCACCCGCTTATGCACGTCCACCTGGGTGGCCGCCAGGCCGATGCCCGGCGCCTCGTACATGGTCTCCGCCATGTCCGCGACGAGCTTGCGGATGTTTTCGTCGACCGTTTCGACCGGTGCCGCTTTTTTATGCAACCTCGGATCGGGATAGCGAAGAATCGGTAGCAGCGCCATAAAAGCTTGCCAATTTAGGCAATTAGGTGCAACAATTAATGCAAATCTATAAAAGTCGAAGCTAGCATGCTAGACTTCGACGAGAATCCCGGTCCACGGCTCGGGTACCTTGTGCGAGGCCAAGATGATGATTCGCATTATATCTGCGCTGCTTCTGAGTTTCTCAATCGCCTGTGCCACGGCGCAGGACGCCAAACCGCTTGAACTGGCCGACAGCGCCCCCGACCGTCATATCGTCGTGCCGGGCGACACGCTCTGGGGCATATCCGGGAAATTCCTCAAGGAACCCTATCGCTGGCCGGAACTCTGGCGCATGAACAAGGAGCAGGTAAAGAACCCGCACCTCATCTATCCGGGCCAGGTGCTGGTGCTCGACCGCAGCCGCGCCACGCCGCAACTGCGCCTGGAAACGGTCAGGCTCAAGCCACAGGTGCACGCGGAACCCATATCGAAGGCGATTCCGAGCATTCCCCTCAGCGCCATCGAGCCCTTCATTGTCAGACCCCTGGTCGTCGATGAGGCGTGGATCGAGCAGGCGCCCCGCATCGTCGCCACAGAGGAAAGCCGGGTAAACATCGGCCCCGGCGGCCGCGCCTACACCTCACCCCTGAATACCAAGATCAAGGCCTGGGAAATCTACCGGCCCGCCAAACCGGTCATTGACCCGGAGAACGGACAAGTCATCGGCTATGAGGCCTTTCACGTCGGAACCGCAAAGCCCATCGGCTTCCACCCGCGACAGGGCCAGTTGGTTGCCGAAGGACAGCCGGCCACGCTCGAAATCATCTCCGCCAATCGTGAAGTCGGTGTGCATGACCGGCTTGCGCCCGCAACGCTGGCAGGCGTGATCAACTATGCGCCGCATGTGCCCGCCACCCAGATCCAGGGCCAGGTTGCTACCGCCTACGGCGGCTTCAAGGAATCGGAAACCGGGCGCAATGCCATCGTGACGCTGAACCGGGGCCGGCAGCACGGCATCGAAATCGGCCACGTGCTCGCGCTCCACCGCAACAGCAAGGAGCAGACCTATCGCGAAGGGGATATACAGGCAACCTTCAAGTTGCCGCCGGAAAAATATGGCCTGGTGTTCGTCTTTCGGGTCTTCGACCGGATTTCCTACGCCATGGTCATGAACGTCTCCCGCCCGGTCCTCGTATCCGACTACGTCCGCACGCCATAAGTGCCCAGCGAAGGTGAACTCGCCGCCTGGTTGCGCCTGACGCTGTCGCCGGGCGTCGGCGGCGAAACGCAGCGCGCCCTGCTCTCGGCCTTCGGGCTCCCGCAACATATCTTTGCCGCCGGCGCGTCTGCCCTGGCGCGCGCGATTCCGGCACGTCAGGTCGAGAGACTGCTCGATTTCGACGCCACGGCGGCGATCGACGCGGCATTGTCCTGGCAGGAAACGCCCGGAAACCATATCCTCACCCTGGCCGATGCAAGCTACCCGCGGCGTCTGCTCGATACGCCGGATCCGCCAACCGTCCTCTATGCAAAAGGGCGCATCGAACTGCTTGGCCGGCCGGCCTTGTCGATCGTCGGCTCGCGCAACGCCACGCCACAGGGTGAGGCCAATGCCGAATCCTTCGCGGCCGCACTCGCGGAAACGGGACTGACCATCATCAGCGGTCTTGCGCTCGGCATCGACGCCGCCGCGCATCGCGGCGGGCTGCGCGGCAAGGGATCGACGATAGCGGTCATCGGCACCGGCATCGACCGCGTCTACCCCGCCCGCAATCAGGCGCTCGCTCGCGCAATCGCGGAAACCGGCGTCATGGTCAGCGAGTTCCCGATCGGTACGCCGGCGCTCAAGGAGAATTTTCCGCGCCGCAACCGCATCATTTCCGGCCTGGGTCTCGGCTGCCTGGTGGTCGAGGCAGCGGAGCGCAGCGGCTCCCTTATCACGGCCCGCCTCGCCGGCGAGCAGGGGCGCGACGTCTTCGCCATTCCGGGATCGATCCACTCGCCGCTCTCCAAGGGTTGCCACAGGCTGATCAAGCAGGGCGCCAAGCTCGTCGACGACGTCCGCGACATACTTGCCGAGCTGGGCATCGACACCGAAGCCGCACCTGCATCCGTGCGAAATTCTGCTGACTCTCCTGCCGATGTTGCGGTCGCCGGCCTGCTGGACTGCATGGGCTATGACCCCTGCGATCTGGACACGCTGTCCCTGCGATCCGGCTTGACGGCGGAAAGGCTATACGCCATTCTGTTGCAAATGGAGCTGGACGGCAGGATTGCCAGCCTGCCGGGGGGGCGTTTCCAGCGTATCGGCACAACATGAACTAACGACAACAGCGCCGACATGTTCGACATACTCGTCTATCTCTTCGAACATTATTTTCAAGCCGATACCTGCCCAGAACCCGAACAACTTGCCCTGAAGCTTTCCGCCGCCGGCTTCGAGGACGAGGATATCAACGAAGCTCTTCAATGGCTGGATGGGCTCCAGGCGACCGACGGCGCGCTCCAGCCCATGACGGCGCCGCGCTGCAATTCCGTCCGCTGCTATGCCGTGGAGGAAGCCAGCAAGCTCGATCCCGAATGCCTGGGTTTTCTTGTCTTCCTCGAAAGCGCCGGCGTACTCGATCCGCTCATGCGAGAACTGATTCTGGAAAGAGCCATGGCGCTCGCCGACCACTCCGTTTCGCTTGCAAGACTGAAAATCATCGTATTGATGGTGCTGTGGAGCCGCCACCAGTCCATGGATACCCTGATCCTTGAGGAGCTGCTTTCGGGCAACGAGGCGCGACATCTCCACTGAGCCTGCAACGGTCCGGCTTGCCAGCCTCCCGCGCAGTCCTTATCATCCCGCCCTTTCCAGGAATTGATGGCAGCGTACAACGCAGCGCCGGCCAGCATGAGCAAACAACTGATCATCGCCGAAAAACCTTCCGTCGCCCAGGACATCGCCCGGGCGCTGGGCGGCTTCACCAAGAAAGGCGAGTACTTCGAGAGCGACGACTATGTGCTGTCATCGGCCATCGGCCATCTGCTCGAGCTGGCCGTGCCGGAGGAGTACGAGGTCAAACGCGGCAAGTGGTCCTTCGCCCATCTGCCGGTGATCCCGCCGCACTTCACGCTCAACCCGATCGAAAGAACCGAAGATCGCCTCAAGCTGCTGACGCGCCTGATGAAACGCAAGGATGTCGGCGGCCTGATCAACGCCTGTGACGCGGGACGCGAGGGCGAGTTGATCTTCCGTTATGTGGCGCAGCATGCCAAGACCGACAAGCCGGTGCGCCGCCTCTGGCTGCAATCGATGACTCAGGCCGCAATCCGGGAAGGTTTTGCCCACTTGCGCACCGACAAGGAGATGCGTGCGCTGGCCGATGCCGCACGCTGCCGCTCCGAGGCGGACTGGCTGATCGGCATAAACGGCACGCGCGCCATGACGGCCTTCAATTCGCAGGAGGGCGGCTTCCACAAGACACCCGTCGGTCGCGTGCAAACGCCGACATTGGCCATCCTGGTCGAGCGCGAGGAGCGCATCCGCGCCTTCCGCCCGCGCGACTACTGGGAGGTGGAGGCGGAATTTGCCGCCGTCGCCGGAACCTACCGGGGCCGCTGGTTCGACGAGAAATTCTCCAGGTCGGACGACGAGTACGCCAAGCCCGAGCGTTTGTGGGACGTCAAGAAAGCCGAGGCCCTGCGCAAGAAATGCCTCGGCAAGCACGGCACGGTGGAAGAGGAAAGCAAACCGACCACGCAGCTTTCGCCGCTGCTCTACGATCTGACGTCGCTGCAGCGCGAAGCCAACGGCCGCTTCGGCTTTTCCGCCAAGACAACGCTTGCCCTGGCGCAGGCCCTGTACGAGAAGCACAAGGCGCTCACCTATCCGCGTACGGATTCGCGCTACCTGCCGGAGGATTACATCGGCACGGTCAAGGACACCCTGAAAAACTTTTCCGGCACGGCCTATGCGGGCTTCGCCGGCCAGATCCTCAAGGGTGGCTGGGCCCATCCGAACAAGCGCATTTTCAACAATGCAAAGGTCTCCGACCATTTCGCCATCATTCCGACCGGCAGCGTGCCGAAGCATCTCTCCGAGGCCGAGCAGAAGCTCTACGATCTGGTAACGAAGCGCTTTCTCGCCATCTTCTTTCCCGCGGCCGAGTACAACGTCACCACGCGCATCACCCGGGTAGAGGGCGAGGCCTTCAAATCGGAAGGCAAGGTGCTCGTATCGGCCGGCTGGCTGGCGGTTTACGGCAAGGAGGCGCAGGGAGACGACGAAAACCCGCAGCTCGTGCCTGTCAAAGCGAAAGAGCGCGTCTGGGCCAACGATGTCGAGGTGAAGGCGCAGCAAACCAAGCCTCCGGCGCGCTTCACGGAAGCCACGCTGCTCACCGCAATGGAAGGCGCCGGCAAGCTCGTGGAAGAGGAAGAACTGCGCGAAGCCATGTCGGCACGCGGACTGGGCACCCCGGCCACCCGCGCCGCCACCATCGAAGGCTTGATCCTGGAGGAATATGTACACCGCAACGGCCGCGAGTTGCAACCGACGGCCAAGGCCTTCTCGCTGATGGTTGCCCTGTCCACGCTGGGCATCGACGAGCTGCATTCGCCGGAGCTAACCGGGCACTGGGAATACAAGCTGAAGCAGATGGAGACCGGCGAGCTCGATCGCCATGAATTCATGGACCATATCGTAGAGCAGACGCGCCTCATGGTGGATCGCATCAAGCACGGCGAGATTCCCGAGGAGGTCTTCAGCACGCTGACCGCTGCGTGCCCAAAATGCAGCGGCGTAATCCAGGAAAACTACAAGAAATTCCAATGCAAGAAATGCGACTACTCCCTTTGGAAAGTCGTTGCCGGCCGGCAGTACGAGCCCGAGGAGGTCGATGAGCTTCTGACCCGGGGCGTGGTCGGTCCGCTGCAGGGATTCCGCAGCAAGATGGGGCGTCCGTTCGCCGCGATGATCCGGCTGAATGCCGACAAGCTGCCCGAATTCGATTTCGGCCAAGGCAGCCAGGGGGAGGGCGAGTCCGAAACGGTCGATTTCAGCGGGCAGGAATCGCTCGGTACATGTCCCAAATGCGGCGCCAGGATATTCGAGCATGGCATGGCCTATGTCTGCGAAAAGGCTGTCGGCCCCGCCAAGGCCTGCGATTTTCGTTCGGGCAAGATCATTCTCCAGCTGCCCATCGAACGTGGACAGATGAGCAAGCTGCTCGCCAACGGACGCACCGACCTGCTCAAAGGCTTCGTTTCAAACAAGACGAAGCGCAAGTTTTCCGCCTATCTGGTCAGAGGCGGCGACGGCAAGGTCGGCTTCGAGTTCGAGCCGCGCGCGCCCAGGGCCGGCACGAAGAAGGCTTCCGAGAAAAAAGCGGAGGCACCCGCCGCCAAGGTCAAGCAGGCCGTCAAAAAGGCACCCGGCAAGAAGAAAACCGCCCGCAAGTAACCCTGCTCGTCAGGCGAAATCGCCGACGAAGGGATTGCTTTCCCGCTCGTCTCCGAAAGTCGACAGCGGACCGTGACCCGGGATGAACGTCACCCCATTGCCTAGCGGCCACAGCTTTTCACGAATCGTGCGGACCAAGGTATCGTAATCGCCGCGCGGAAAGTCGGTGCGGCCGATGGAACCCTGGAAGAGCACGTCGCCGACCACGGCGATGTTCGATGCGCGATCGAAAAAAACGACATGACCCGGAGTATGACCCGGAGCATGGATGACCTCCAGCCTCACATTCCCGAACACGACGACATCGCCATCCTCGAGCCAGCGATCCGGCGTGAAAGACTCGGCGCGCGGAAAACCGAACATCTGGCTCTGCTGCGGCAACTGATCTATCCAGAACGCTTCTTCGCGATGCGGCCCTTCGATCGGCACACCCAGCCTACGCTTGAGCTCCGCCGTGCCGCCGGCGTGATCAATGTGACCATGCGTCAGGAGGATCTTCTCGACCCTGATGCCGAAGCGCCCGGCAGCCGCCTGGATGGTATCGAGGTCGCCACCGGGGTCGACCACCGCCCCCGCCATGGTTTTCTCGCACCAGAGCAGCGAACAGTTCTGCTGGAAAGGCGTGACGGGAACTATCCGGAACTGCATCAGACGTCGATGTTGCGCGCGTACAGCGCGTTGCCCTCGATGAAGGCGCGGCGCGGTTCGACGTTGTCGCCCATCAGCGTGGTGAAGATCTCGTCGGCGGCGATGGCATCGTCGATCTGCACTTTCAGCAGGCGTCGCGTGCCCGGATCCATCGTGGTTTCCCAAAGCTGCTCGGGGTTCATCTCCCCCAGTCCCTTGTAGCGCTGCTTGGAAAGGCCGCGCTCCACCTCGGACAACAACCACGTCATGGCTTCGAAAAAACTCCGAATGGCCTGTGCCTTGTCGCCGCGTCGGATCACCGCATTGCTGCCGATGAGTCCCGCGATCAGTTGCGAGGCATGCCGAATCTGCTGATAGTCCCCCGAGAGAAGGAACTCTTCGTCGATCACGCCGGATTTGATATTGCCATGATGCATTTTCTCGAAGCGCAATTGCCAACGCTCGGTCTTGTCGTCGAAGTTCTCCCTGACGGCAATGGCGGCAGGAAGGATGCCGGCAAGGGACAGGGCGGATGCCATTGCTTTTTCCTCGGCGGTTAGGTCGATATCGATCCCGTGCGCGAGGAGTGCATGGAGGACCTCCCCATCGATAAAACTCCCGAGGCGGGCGATGACGGCCTCGGCCAGCAAATAGGCGCGCGCCAATTCCGCCAGCGCATCCCCGCGCAGGGGTTCCGCGGCGTCGCTCGGCTTGAGCTCCGCCTCGTCCAGAGCCAGCTTCAGCATATGCTGGTTCAGTTCGTGATCATCCTTGATGTAACGTTCGCTCTTGCCGTGCTTGATTTTGTACAGCGGCGGCTGGGCGATGTAAATATGACCGCGCTCGACCAGTTCAGGCATCTGCCGATAAAAGAAGGTCAGCAGCAGCGTGCGGATGTGCGCGCCATCGACGTCGGCATCTGTCATGATGATGATGCGGTGGTAGCGCAGTTTCTCGGGCTTGTAGTCTTCTCCCTTGCCGATGCCGGTGCCCAGCGCCGTGATCAGCGTGGCGATTTCCTGCGAAGAAAGCAGCTTGTCGAAGCGCGCCTTCTCGACGTTGAGAATCTTCCCCTTGAGCGGGAGGATGGCCTGGAATTTCCTGTCCCGGCCCTGTTTTGCCGAACCGCCGGCAGAGTCCCCCTCCACGAGATACAGTTCGCATAAAGCGGGATCCTTCTCCTGGCAGTCGGCCAGCTTGCCCGGCAAGCCAATGCCGTCCAAAACGCCCTTGCGCCGCGTCATTTCCCTGGCTTTTCGCGCCGCCTCCCTCGCTCTGGCCGCGTCGATGATCTTGCCGGTGATGATCCGCGCATCGGCGGGGGTTTCAAGGAGAAAATCCGCCAGCTTCTGACCAACGATCTCCTCGACTACCGGGCGCACTTCCGAGGAAACCAGCTTCTCCTTGGTCTGCGAGGAAAACTTTGGCTCCGGCACCTTGACCGACAGCACGCAGGCAAGGCCTTCACGCATGTCGTCTCCGGTCGTTTCGACCCTGGCTTTCCTGGCAAGCTCGTTGTCCTCGATGTACTTGTTGACGACGCGCGTCATCGCCGCACGCAGTCCGGTCAAGTGCGTGCCGCCATCTTTCTGGGGAATATTGTTGGTGAAGCAGAGCACCTGTTCCTGATAGGAGTCGTTCCATTGCATGGCGACCTCAACCGTGATGCCCTCCTTGCTGCCGGTGGCGTGAAAGATGTTGCCGTGCAGGACGGTTTTCGCGCGGTTGATGTATTCGACGAATCCTTTCACGCCGCCCCCATATGCGAAGCTTTCCTCCTTGGCGCTGCGTTGATCGATCAGGCGAATCTTGACGCCGTTGTTGAGAAAGGACAGCTCGCGCAGCCGCTTCGCCAGGATGTCATAGTGGTATTCGATGTTGCCGAATGTTTCGCGTGCCGCAAGGAAGTGCACCTCCGTGCCGCGTTTTTCCGTCGTACCGACGACCCTCAAAGGCTCTGCGGCGACACCGCCTCGGAACTCCATGACGTGTTTCCTACCATCGCGGCGGATGGTCAGTCGGAGCCATTCCGACAAGGCGTTCACTACCGAGACGCCGACACCATGCAAACCACCGGACACCTTGTAGGAGTTCGAGTCGAACTTGCCGCCGGCATGCAGCTCGGTCATGACGATTTCCGCGGCCGAACGTTTTTCTTCGTCATCTTCCTTGATGTCGGTCGGTATGCCGCGGCCGTTGTCCGAGACGGAGATCGAATTGTCGGTATGAATCGTGACGACTATGTCATCGCAGTGCCCGGCGAGGGCTTCATCGATGGCGTTGTCCACCACCTCGAACACCATGTGATGCAAACCCGTGCCATCCGAGGTGTCACCGATGTACATGCCCGGTCGCTTGCGAACCGCTTCAAGCCCTTTCAGTATCTTGATGCTGGAGGAATCGTAGCCGCCGTTCGCATCCTGGGCGGTGTTGTTCTCGTCTGTCAAAGAGTGCTCCTGGGGTGCTTCAGATGCGCATCGGCATCACGACATACTTGAAATGCTCGTTGCCCGGAAGGGTAATGAGCGCACTCGAGTTGGCGTCGGCCAGACGCATCTCCACTTCGTCATTGGAAACATTATTCAGCACGTCGAGCAGGTAATTGACGTTGAATCCGATATCCAGCGCCTCGGCATCGTAATCGACTTCGAGTTCTTCCTGAGCCTCTTCCTGATCGGCGTTGCTGCTGATGATCTTCAGGCTGCCTGGCGCCAGAATGATGCGCACACCGCGAAATTTTTCATTGGTTAGAATCGCGGCCCGGTGCAGAGATTGCAGCAGAACGGTGCGCGACAAGGTGATCACCTTGTTGTGATTTTTCGGAATGACGCGTTCGTAATCCGGAAATTTTCCATCGATCAGCTTGGACACCAGCTCTACGGTTCCAAAGCGGAAGATCGCCTGATTCGGAGTCAGGCTGATCTCGAGCGCATCATCGTTATCAGCCAAGAGGCGCGACAGTTCGAGGATCGTCTTGCGCGGCAGAATCACCTCGGTACGGGTCAATGTTTCCGACAGCTTTTCGCTGGCGTAGGCCAGACGATGCCCATCCGTGGCCACAACGCGTATCTCGTTTCCTGCCACAACCAGGAGCAACCCGTTCAGGTAGTAGCGGATATCCTGTTGTGCCATCGCATACTGAACCAGGCCAATCAGGTGCTTGAACTGCTTTTGCGTCAATCGAAGCTTGGCCTGCTCGCCATCCGCTTGCGCCATGCGCGGATAATCTTCCGCCGGAAGCGTCTGAAGATTGAAGCGGCTCTTGCCTGCGCGCACCTGCATGCGCTTGTCTGTCAGTTCCAGGCTGACATCCGCGCTGTCAGGCAACGAGCGAAGAATGTCCTGGAGCTTTCTTGCGCCGACCGTGATGGCTGTCTTGTCCGTTCCGGTGGCCCCGCCCGTGTTCGTACGGATTTGAATCTCGATATCCGTTGCCAGCCAGGTGAGCTGATCGCCGCTTTTCTCGATCAGAACATTCGAAAGTATCGGCAAGGTATGGCGTTTCTCGACAATGCCGCATACCGACTGAAGCGGTGTCAGGATGCTGTCGCGATTGGCTTTAATAAGGAGCATATATAAATCTCCAACTAGTTATTAGTACACCGGCTGAACTTGTGAATAAATATGTAAAAATTAGTATTATCAATAAGTTGATTTGTTAATTCCTGCTTGGGTAAATGCCGAGGATAGTTGTTGGAAAATTGTTGATTGAATTTATCCACAGGCATTTTTTTGGTCTTATCCACAAATCATCTTCGAGTTGTTCAACCCTTCAATACCTGGGTCAGTACAAGCAGGTCGTGGTTGATCGTAGCGTCTTTCAAACGAAGATCGGAGATGGTCCTGCAAGCGTGCAGCACCGTCGTGTGGTCTCGGCCCCCGAAGGCTTCGCCGATGGCTGGCAGGCTGGCAAGGGTCAGTTCCTTGGCCAGCCACATGGCGATCTGGCGCGGACGGGCAACGATGCGAGTGCGCTTTTTCGAATGCATGTCCGAGATTTTGATCTTGTAGTACTCGGCGACCGTCTTCTGGATGGATTCGAAAGTGATCTGGCGATTGTGGGCGCCGAGCAGATCCTTGAGTGCTTCCTTGGCAACCTCCAGGGTAATATCGCGTCCATGAAACCGGGCGAAGGCAAGCACTTTTTTCAGTGCTCCCTCCAGCTCACGTACATTGGAGCGCAAATGTCGGGCGATGAGGAAGGCGACATCGTCGCCGACCGAAATTCTTTCAGCCTCTGCCTTCTTTTTCAGGATGGCAACGCGCATCTCAAGTTCAGGGGGCTCGATGGCGACGGTCAATCCCCAATCGAATCTTGAAATCAGCCGATCTTCCAGGCCGGTAATGTCCTTGGGATACGTGTCGCAGGTAATGACGATCTGTTTTTTTGCCTCGATCAGCGCGTTGAATGCGTAGAAGAATTCTTCCTGAGTTCGATTCTTGTTGTTGAAGAATTGGATGTCGTCTATCAGCAGCAGATCGAGGGATCGATAGTAGCGCTTGAAAACATCGAATGATTTCTGCTGGTAGGCACGCACGACGTCGGCATAGTAATCCTCGGCGTGAACGTAGCGGATGACCTTTTCCGGATTCTGCCGGTAAACCTCGTTGCCTATTGCATGGATCAGGTGCGTCTTGCCGAGGCCAACGCCACCGTAAACAAAGAGGGGGTTGTAGGACGTGCCAGGATTCAATGCAACCTGGTTCGCGGCTGCGCGGGCCAGATCATTGGCGCGTCCGGTAACCAGGGTGTCGAACGTGAATGTCGCATTAAGCCTGGTCTTTTCATATGTTGAATCATGGCCGGTCGATGTGGCCGGCGGAGCGGTGACGACGGTGGGAAGCGCAGCGGCTCCCCGGACAGGTGTAGCCGGAACCTGTGCCGTGTAGCTTTGGTTTTCCGCTTCGGTTGTGTCCGAGAGATTGATGGTGACCTGCACCGGTTCGGTGAAAAACTGTTTGGCCAGATCCTCGAAACGTCGCAGGTAACGCTCGCGTACCCATTGCAGGACAAAGCGGTTTGGCGCGACCAGCCTGACATCGCGATTGGCAGCATCGCTACCCTCGAGACGAAGTGTCTTGATCCAGGTGTTGAATTGTTGGGGCGGCAGTTCCTGCTCGAGTTTTTGCAGGCAGGATGACCAAAAAGCATTCATTCTTGGAAGTGCCCGGATTTCCCGGAACCCGTAACCGGTCAACGGAATTAACAAATGTTTAACTTATTGTTTTAACGTTTATTATTGTTATTATTGCCGTCCAAGCCAGGAACTGCTGCGAATTTCAGAGAGGCGAATTCTAGCGCCATTTATGAGGAGTTATCCACAGGCCGAAAAAAATAATGATCTTGACAAATCAATGGCCAAAATATCTAATCCTCCGTTTCACTTAATTGCATAGACGGCAGTCATGAAACGCACTTACCAACCTTCCGTAGTCCGGCGCAAACGCACCCATGGTTTTCTAGTCCGCATGCGTACGCGTGGCGGTCGTGCCGTCATTCGCGCGCGCAGGGCAAAAGGTCGCGCGCGCCTCAGCGTTTGAAGTGAGCCTGGCGGACGTCGGCAAAGGCTTCCGCGCTAGGCATCGATTACGCAAAACGGATGAGTTCTCATCCGTTTTTGCTTTTCGACGCTCGCTTCGCGGAAAAAATTTCGATTTGCTTTATCGTCCGAATGCGGCGGGTACGGCCAGGCTTGGCGTGGCGGTCCAAAAAAAAATCATTCGCACGGCCGTGGATCGCAATCAGGTCAAACGCATTGTGCGAGAATCCTTCCGCCTGATGCGAGACAAGTTGCCGCAATACGATGTGGTTGTGCGAGTCTTGCCCGGACTGGACGTACGGAATCGCGGCGCCTTACGAGAAGAAATGGATGCCTTATTTGCTCGCCTGGCCAAATGAATAAGCTGCTCATATTCGCTGTGCGCGTCTACAGGCTGGCCTTGAGCCCTTTGCTTGGGAGAAATTGCCGGTTCCATCCCAGCTGTTCCGAGTATGCAATCGAGGCATTGGAAAAGCATGGTGGATTGAGAGGATCCTGGCTGGCCGCTAGGCGGCTGTCACGTTGTCATCCTTGGCACCCGGGCGGTTACGACCCCGTTCCCTGATTTACCGATCGTACGAGCTGATTGATGGACAATCAACGCCTTATCCTCCTTCTGGTTTTTCTGTTTTCCCTGTTCATGTTGTGGGACGGTTGGCAAAGGCACAATCAGCCTCAGCCGGCAAAGGACCAAGCTTCACCACAACAGCAGGCCAATACGGCGGTGCCTTCGAGCATAACGCCGATTCCTACGACCAGCCTGCCGGCGTCATCGGCGATTACCCCTTCTTCTGTCCCCGTGCCGGCGCACGCGGATGCTGCGCGTACGGGTGCAAAGGCCCTGGTCAAGACCGATGTTTTCTTGGCCGAGGTTACCTCCCAGGGCGGGGATATCGTCCGGCTGGAACTTCCGCAGCACAAGGCCACGGAGGATATTTCCAAGCCTTTTGTCCTTATGGAAACGGAAAGGGAGCGGATCTATCAGGCGCAGAGCGGGTTGATTGGCGAAGGGCTTCCCACGCACAAGACCATGTTCAAGATGGAGCCCGGCACGTACGAGATGAAGCCCGGATCGGACAGGCTCGAATTGAGGCTCGAGGCGCCCGAGGTAAACGGTCTCAAGGTGACGAAGATCCTCGTCTTCAACCGCGGCAGCTATCAGATCGATGTTGCCTATGAAATCTCCAACCGCGGACAGAACCCGCTGACTTCCCATGCCTACTTCCAGCTGACTCGCGATGGAAAGGTTCCGGAAGCCACCATGACGAACATTGCGACATTTACCGGTCCGGCCATCTATACGGACGAAGGGAAGTTTCAGAAGGTGGAATTCGTCGATGTCGATAAAAGCAAGGCGAAGTACGTGCAGAAGGCCAACAATGGTTGGCTCGCCATGGTGCAGCATTATTTCGTGGCGGGCTGGATTCCGCAGGGCAAGGACGAGCGAGAGTTTTTCATTCGCAAGGTCGGGGACAACCTGTTCTCCGCGGGGATCATCCTGCCCGTGGCGGCCGTTGCCCCGGGTCAGACCGCCCGGATCGGCGTTCCCCTCTATGCCGGCCCGCAGGAGCAGGCGAAACTGGAAAAGATTGCGCCGGGCTTCGATCTGGTCGTGGATTACGGCTGGCTGACCGTCATCGCTTCACCGATCTATTGGTTGCTGGAATTGATCCACCGCCTGGTCGGCAACTGGGGCTGGTCGATCATCCTGCTGACCGTGCTCATCAAGGCCATTTTCTATCCTCTCTCGGCGGCTAGCTACCGTTCCATGGCCAAGATGAAGGTAGTGACGCCCAAGCTCATGAAAATCAAGGAGCAATTCGCGGCGGATCGCAACCGAATGAACCAGGAAATGATGGAGCTCTACCGCAAGGAGAAAATCAATCCTCTTGGCGGTTGCTTGCCTATCCTGGTTCAGATTCCGGTTTTCATTGCGCTTTACTGGGTGCTGCTCGGCAGCGTCGAGATGCGCCACGCTCCCTGGATTTTATGGATCAACGACCTCTCTTCAAAAGATCCCTACTATGTGCTGCCGATCATCATGGGCGTATCCATGGTGGTGCAGACCAAGCTGAATCCGACGCCGCCCGATCCGATTCAGGCCAAGGTGATGATGGCCATGCCCGTCGTCTTCACCTTCATGTTCCTCTGGTTCCCGTCCGGGCTCGTGCTGTACTGGACAATCAACAACATCCTGTCGATCGCCCAGCAATGGCAGATCACCCGGCAGATTGAGGGTGGCAAAAAGGCCTCGAGCTGATCTGATTGCTGCCATCGCTACCGCGCCCGGCCGCGGCGGCATCGGTGTAATTCGTCTTTCCGGGCCCGATTTGGGCCGGCTTGCCCTCCGTGTGATTGGCCGGCCTCTCGAACCGCGGGTCGCCACGCTGGCCCGTTTTCTGGACGGAAACGGCGATGAGCTCGATGAGGGGATAGCCCTTTTTTTCCCTGCTCCCCATTCATACACCGGGGAGGATGTGCTGGAACTGCAGGGTCATGGCGGACCGGTGGTGATGCAACTCCTCCTCGGGCGCTGCCTGGAACTGGGAGCGAGATTGGCGGAACCGGGCGAATTCACTCACCGCGCTTTTCTGAACGACAAGATCGATCTGGCTCAGGCCGAGGCCGTGGCCGACCTGATCGAAGCCTCGACGGCAGCGGCGGTCCGTTCTGCCATACGTTCTCTGGCCGGCGAGTTTTCTGGATCGGTCCATGCCGTGGTCGAGGCACTGATCGGCCTGCGCATGCTGGTCGAGGCCACACTCGATTTCCCGGAGGAGGAGATCGACGTACTGCAGCGCGACGATGTGGCGGGTCGGCTGGATACCGTATCGCGGGATGTGGATCGCCTGTTGAACAGGGCGCGCCAGGGAAGCCTCCTGCGCAGCGGTCTGCATGTCGTTTTGGCCGGTCAGCCCAATGTTGGTAAATCCAGCCTGCTAAACCGTCTGGCAGGAGAGGAGCGGGCTATCGTGACAGCCATTCCGGGCACGACACGCGATGCCCTGCGCGAGACCATCCACATCAATGGCATCCCTTTGCACGTCGTCGATACCGCCGGGCTGCGGGAGGCAGGCGACGAGGTCGAGCGGATCGGCATTGCCCGAAGCTGGCAGGAAATCGAACGGGCGGACGTGGTGTTGCACATGCTGGATGCCCGCATCGGTGCCACGGTCGAGGACCAGGCTATCGCCGAGCGCTTTCCCGCGGGGGTCGAGCAGATACGTCTTTACAACAAGACGGATCTTGCCGAACGGCCGGCAGGAAGAGAGGTTGCATCGGGCCGCGTGTGCTTGTGGCTCTCGGCGAAGTCAGGGGAGGGTATGGAGGCCTTGCGCCAAGAGTTGTTGCGCATAGCGGGGTGGCAAGCGGGGGCGGAGGATACTTTTATGGCGCGAGAGCGCCATCTGGCGGCCTTGCGCAAAGCGGAGGCACATTTGAACGAGGCGCGCAAACACATACGGCAGCCGGAACTAATGGCTGAGGAATTAAGGTTGGGGCAGGACGCGCTGAATGAAATTACCGGCGAGTTCACCCCGGATGACCTGCTGGGAGAAATTTTCTCCAGGTTTTGCATCGGGAAATAACGACAGGATGAATTGTTCCACGTGGAACCGGCCGATCTGATTCTGTTATGCGCTGCCGCATTCGCGGCGGGGATGGTCGATGCCGTGGTGGGTGGGGGAGGGCTGATCCAGATACCGGCCCTTTTCGGCGCGATGCCGCAAGCTCAGCCCGCGACGGTTTTCGGTACCAACAAGCTGGCCAGCATTTTTGGCACCGCAAGTGCCGCGATGCGTTATGCGCGCCGTATTGATGTTCCCTGGCGGGCGGCCCTGCCCGCTGCAGCGGCGGCCTTCTTGCTGTCTTATTTTGGCGCCATGACGGTTGCCTGGTTGCCCAAGGACTGGCTGCGCCCGCTGGTCCTCGTTCTGCTGGTCGTGGTCACTCTCTATACCTATGCCAGAAAGGATCTGGGCGCGGTCGATCAAGGCCGCCGGCATGGGCCGCGCGATATGGTGCTCGCCGTGTTTTTCGGTGGGTTGATCGGTTTCTATGATGGATTCTTCGGCCCGGGAACGGGCAGTTTTCTGATATTTCTGTTCGTCAGGTTGTTCGGCATGGACTTCCTCAAGGCGTCGGTATCGGCAAAAATCGTCAATGCCGCGACCAATCTGTCGGCACTCCTGTTCTTCGGCGCGCATGGTCATGTGCTTGTCGCCACGGGACTGGCCATGGCCGTGTTTAATGTGGGCGGTGCCCAGGTCGGTTCGCATATGGCGATACGTCATGGGGCCGGTTTCGTCCGTCGCGTATTTCTTCTCGTTGCCGGCGTATTCATCATTAAATTCGCCTGGGATACCTTGCGCTGATGCTCCCAGATAAATATTGGCTCGCGGTTGGATATTGCGCCTTTTTTCGGAGCGGCCGGAAATAAACGGTAACGTGCTGTAATTTAAGGGTTATACAGGTGGTGTTTCACGTGGAACGACCCTCTGTTTTTTTGCCTTCTCCTCGCGTATGATGGCGCCTCCTCGCGGCGATCCATGAGTCATGCTGTTCCCCACGCGTTATGATGTTATCATCATTGGTGGCGGCCATGCCGGCACCGAGGCCGCGCTTGCCGCGGCGCGCGCGGGCTGCCGCACGCTGCTCTTGACGCACAACATCGAGACGCTGGGGGCGATGTCCTGCAATCCCTCCATCGGCGGCATCGGCAAGGGGCACCTGGTCAAGGAGGTCGACGCCCTCGGCGGCGCCATGGCGGTGGCCACCGACGAAGCCGGCATCCAGTTCCGCATCCTCAATTCCAGCAAAGGTCCGGCGGTGCGCGCCACGCGCGCCCAAGCCGACCGCGTGCTGTACAAGGCGGCGATCCGCCGCCGCCTGGAGAACCAGCCCAACCTGACGCTGTTCCAGGCGGCCGTCGACGACCTCACAGTCTCCGGTGACCGCGTCACCGGCGCCGTTACCGAACTCGGCCTGCGCTTCGAAGCCGAAACCGTGGTGCTGACCGCTGGCACCTTCCTCGCCGGCCTGATCCACGTCGGCCTCGACCACTACCAGGCCGGCCGCATGGGCGATCCCCCCGCCGTCAGCCTCGCCGCGCGCCTGCGCGAACTGAAGCTGCCGGCCGGCCGCCTGAAGACCGGCACGCCGCCGCGCCTCGACGGCCGCAGCATCGATTTCTCGATCATGACAGTGCAGCCGGGCGACGACCCCGTGCCGGTGTTTTCCTTTCTCGGCAACGCCGCGCAGCATCCGCGCCAGCTGCCGTGCTGGATCACCCACACCACGCAGCGCACGCACGACATCATCCGCGGCGGCCTCGACCGCTCGCCGATGTTCACCGGCGTCATCGAGGGCGTCGGCCCGCGCTACTGCCCCTCGATCGAAGACAAGATCCACCGCTTCGCCGACAAGTCGAGCCACCAGATCTTCCTCGAGCCGGAAGGCCTCACTACCCACGAGATCTATCCGAACGGCATCTCCACCAGCCTGCCCTTCGACGTGCAGCTGGAACTGGTGCGCTCCATCCCCGGCCTGGAGCACGCCCACATCCTGCGCCCCGGCTATGCCATCGAGTACGACTACTTCGACCCGCGCGGTCTGAATTCCTCGCTGGAAACCCGGGCCATCCGCAACCTCTTCTTCGCCGGCCAGATCAACGGCACCACCGGCTACGAGGAAGCTGCCGCGCAGGGCCTGCTCGCCGGACTCAACGCCGCACTGCGCGCCAAGGGCGAGGCGCCGTGGTGTCCGCGCCGCGACGAGGCCTACCTCGGCGTGCTGGCCGACGACCTCATCACGCGCGGCGTCTCCGAGCCCTACCGCATGTTCACCAGCCGCGCCGAATACCGTCTCAGCCTGCGCGAGGACAATGCCGACCTGCGCCTGACCGAGGCCGGTCGCCGCCTCGGCATCGTCGACGACGCGCGCTGGGACGCCTTCGGCCGCAAGCGCGACGCCATCGCCCGCGAGCAGGAACGCCTGAAGAAGACCTGGGTGAACCCGAAGACCGTCGCCGCCGCCGATGCCGAGCGCGTGCTCGGCAAGCCGCTCGAGCACGAATACCGCCTGGCCGAACTGCTGCGCCGCCCGGACGTAAGTTACGCCAGCCTGATGACCCTGCCGGGCGCGGGCGAGCCGATCACGGATGCCCAGGCCATCGAGCAGTTGGAGATCCAGGCCAAGTACCAGGGCTACATCGATCGCCAGGCCGAGGAAATCGCCAGGAGCCGCGAGCAGGAAGACACGCCGCTGCCGGCCGATCTCGATTACCGCGACGTGCGCGGCCTATCGATCGAGGTGCAGCAGAAGCTCAACCAGCATCGGCCGGAAACGCTTGGCCAGGCTTCACGGATACAGGGGATAACGCCCGCGGCCATCTCGTTGCTGCTGGTTCACCTCAAGCGACGCGGCTCGCCGGTTCGCCAAGGCCGCAAGCGGGCATGAGTGCAGCAGAACAGTTGATGCGCGGCCTGGCCGCGCTGGGCCTGGATTTGCCGCCCACTGCGCAGGACAAGCTGCTCGCCTTCGCCGCGCTGCTCGGCAAGTGGAACAAGGTGTACAACCTCACCGCGCTGCGCGACGAGGAACAGGTGATCAGCCACCATTTGCTGGATTCGCTGGCGGTGCTGCCCCAGCTGGGCGGGGCGAAGCGCCTGGCCGACATTGGCAGCGGCGGCGGACTGCCGGGCATCCCGCTCGCCATCGCCCGGCCGGACCTGCAGGTGGCGCTGGTGGAAACGAGCCAGAAGAAGTCGGCCTTTCAGCAGCAGGCGAAGATCGAGCTGGGCCTCGGCAACGTCTCGGTGCACTGCGCGCGTGTCGAGGCCTGGCGGCCGGAGGAGAAATTCGACGCGGTCATCTCGCGCGCCTTCTCCGATCTGGCCGAGTTCGTCAGGCTGTCCGGCCATCTGCTCACCGAAGGCGGTGCGCTGCTGGCCATGAAGGGGGTGCATCCCTACGAGGAAATCGCCCAGCTTCCGGCCGGCTGGCGCGTGGCGGACGTGACGCCGTTGCAAGTGCCGGGCGTGGAGGGCGCGCGCCACCTGGTGCGCGTGGAAAGAGAATAAAGGGGGCAAGGTGTCTTACATATTTGCAGTCGCCAACCAGAAGGGCGGGGTCGGCAAGACCACCACCACGGTGAACCTCGCCGCGGCGCTCGCCGCCCAGGGCCAGCGCGTGCTGCTGGTCGACCTCGACCCGCAAGGCAACGCCACCATGGGCAGCGGCGTCGACAAGCGTACGCTGAAGAACTCGGTCTATCATGTGCTGCTCGGCCTCGCCTCGCTCGCCGAGGCGCGCCAGGCCTCCGAGACCGGCAAGTACGACACCCTGCCGGCCAACCGCAACCTCGCCGGCGCCGAAGTCGAGATGGTCGACCTCGACAACCGCGAGACGCGCCTCAAGCACGCCCTGGCGCTGCACGACAAGGACTACGACTTCGTCCTCATCGATTGCCCGCCCTCGCTCAGTCTGCTGACGCTGAACGGCCTGTGCGCCGCCAACGGCGTCATCATCCCGATGCAGTGCGAGTACTACGCGCTGGAAGGCCTCTCCGACCTGGTGAACACCATCAAGAAGGTGCACGCCAACCTCAACCCGGACCTCAAGATCATCGGCCTGCTGCGCGTCATGTTCGACCCACGCAGCACGCTGTCCAACCAGGTCAGCGCGCAACTGGAGCAGCACTTCGGCGACAAGGTCTTCAAGTCCATCGTGCCGCGCAACGTGCGCCTGGCCGAGGCGCCGAGCTACGGCATGCCCGGGGTGGTGTTCGACCGCGCCGCCAAGGGCGCGCAGGCGTATCTTGCCTTCGCCGCCGAGATGATCGAACGCGTCAAGACGTTTTAAGGGAGACAAGATATGGCAGCCAAACCGAAAGGCCTCGGCCGCGGGCTCGACGCCCTGCTGGCCGGCAACAGCAGCGAACCGACGCGCCAGGACACGCTGCGCGTCGACTACCTGCAGCCCGGCAAGTACCAGCCGCGCACGCACATGGATCAGGAATCCTTGAACGAACTGGCCGCCTCCATCAAGGCGCAGGGCGTCATGCAGCCGATCCTGGTGCGCCCGGTCGAAGGCGGCCGCTACGAAATCATTGCCGGCGAGCGCCGCTGGCGCGCTTCGCAACTCGCCGGCCTGCACGAGGTGCCGGTGCTGGTGCGCGACATCCCCGACGATGCCGCGCTCGCCATGTCGCTGATCGAGAACATTCAGCGCGAGAACCTCAACCCACTGGAAGAAGCGATGGGCATCCAGCGCCTCATCGACGAATTCGGCATGACCCACCAGGCGGCGGCGGATGCCGTTGGCCGCTCGCGTCCCGCCGCCAGCAACCTGCTGCGCCTGCTGCACCTCGCCAAGCCGGTGCAGGATCTGCTCATGGCCGGCGAGATCGACATGGGCCACGCCCGCGCCTTGCTGCCGCTGGCCAAGGCGAGCCAGGTGCAGCTCGCCCACCGCATTTCCGCCAAGGGCTATTCGGTGCGCGAGGCCGAGCGCATGGTGCAGCACGAACTCAACCCGCCCAGGCAGAAGGCCACTGCGGCGAAGAGGGAAGACCGCGACGTGGCGCGCCTCGAGGAGGAGCTCGCCGACGCGCTCGGCGCACAGGTGAAGATCAAGGTGAACGCCAAGGGCGCCGGCCAGATCGGCATCGGCTTCGCCAGCCTCGACCAGCTCGACGGCCTGCTCGAAAAGCTGCGCTGAAAGTCAGTCGCCGCGGGACGGCGATCAATACGGCCGCCGCTCGAAAAACCGCCGTGTCTCGAAGACTGACTGTGCGAAGCGCCGGCCTTTGAACGACAACTGGCGCTTCAGCACGAAGTCGAACAGCAGCGGGTTGTGCTTGCGGATCTCGGTGAGCACCGGCACGGCGGACTGCGGGATCAGGCCGAGCTGCACCATATAGGTCACGGAGAACAGCGGCATCACGCCGGGCAGCGGGTAATCCGAGCCGTTGTGCAGGCGCGGGTGCCAGTCCTCGCGCGCGAGCACCGCCTCCAGCGACGGGCCGGCGCGGTTCAGCTGGGTCATGGCGGAGATGTCGCCGTGCAGCTTCGGACCGTATACCGGGTCGTCCATCAGGCGGGCGAAGAGGTCGAAGCTGTTGACGTAGGGGCCGTTCTCGCCCCGGTCGAGGTCGCGGTCCTGGCCCATCGAGCCGCAGTGCGCCACCACCACCCGTACGCCGTGGTCGAGCGCCCGGCGCAGCAGCAGCGGGTTGCCGAAGTGCTGCGTGTTCCCGCCGTGCACCGCGCGTTCCTCGCCGGCGTGGCTGATGAGCGGCAGGCCGAGCTTGGCCAATGCCGCGAAGAAACGGTCGCAAAGCGGAGAGGCCGGATTCATGCCTTGCGCCGCCGGCAGCCACTTGATGGCGCGGGCGCCTTCCGCCGCGGCGCGCTCGAGCGCCTCGACGCAATCCTTGCGGTAGGGGTGAATCGAAGCGACCCACTCAAAATACTGCGGATGCTTGCGCGCCACTTCGCGCGCATAGTCGTTCGGCAGGTAGAAGGCGCTGGCGTCGCGATCCACCGAGCCGTCCTCGCGGTAATTGAAGTCGAAGGCGAACAGCATCAGCTTGGCGCCCGGCCGCAGGCCGTCGAGCAGGTTGTGCATGCGTTCGACGTAGCTCTGGTCCACCCCACCCGGCGCTTCGTGGGCGCAGCCGGCGTTGAGGAAGAACAGGCGCTGGGCGTATTGGAGGGGGTGCACCATCGATTCCAGAGCCGGATTGAGCCAGATGCCGCTGCCCGAATCGCCGGTGCCGACGAGGTGCGCATGGCAGTCCCAGACCTGGGACGGATCGAGGCCTTCCCACGCGGCCTGTACCAGTTCGTGATCGGTCACTTCTTCCGGAAGCGAGGCCAGGCAAGGGTTCAGAAGGCCATGCTCGGGCCAGAAGCGCCAGGCCGCGGCACTCGCCAGGCCCAGGCCGGCGCCGCCGGCAGCTATCAGGAACCGGCGGCGGTTCATGCGTTGTGCTCCAGGTAATCGAGCACGTTGGCCAGGGTCTCGCGCAGGAAGTCCTTGTTCAGCCAGAAGTAAACCTCTTTCCCTTCCTTTCGGCTATCGAGCACGCCGGCTTCGCGCAGGATCTTCAGGTGATGCGAAACGGCGGAACGCGAAAGCGTGGAAACTTCGGCGATCTGGCCGACATTCAGCCGTTCGCCGGGCTCGAACGTCAGCAGAATGCGCTGGCGATGCTCGTCGCCGAGGGCGGCAAATACCTTGGACATGTGCTTCCAGGCGTCCGGGATGGCGCGGGAGTAATCGGAGTTCATAATTAAGTAATTAGTTATTTGGTTATGTGTTGTCAAGCACTTTGTTTGCTGCACTGCGACATATCTTGAGAAATCGCAAAGTGTTTGATATGCGAGACATTAATCGGGCTGCATAGTAATAACCACGCGGTTCTCGGGTTTGACAGATCTTTTATAAGACTATAAAATCGCCGTCTTTGTAAGCGGCGGCCCGGGTATTTTTGCAGTGCGCCAAAATGGTCGCCGCGCGTGGTGAAGCCGGCATGCTGATGTTCCGGGCGATTCTCCTGCAAGTCGTCGCAACCTTGGTGGTGGCGGCCATCGCGGGGCTTCTCGCGGGCAAGCATGGCGCGGTTTCGGCAGCACTCGGTGGTGCCGCGATCGTCCTGCCCAATTCGCTTTTCGCCCTGCGTCTCTTCGCGGAAAGCCGGAAACCGGGCGGCGCTTCACCCGCCGCGTTCTTTGTCGGGGAATTCATGAAAGTCGCCGCAACCGTCGCGTTGCTGGCGGCGGCCGCAAGCCTGTACCGCGAGATGCACTGGCTCGCATTGATCGCCGGTCTGGTGGTGGCCCTTAAAGCGAATCTATTGGCACTTTTGAGCAAAAAGTTCTGAACATGGCTACCGAGCACGCCCCCACCGCTTCCGAATACATCGTCCACCATCTGACGTTCCTCACCAACAAGAAGCAGGCCGGCCTGGTCGACTGGTCGGTCTTCCACCTCGATACCCTGTTCATCTCCATCGGCATCGGCCTGCTCGCCGTCTTCGTCCTCGCCCGCCTCGCCGCCCGCGCCACCTCCGGCGTGCCGGGCCGCTTCCAGGCCGCCGTCGAGATCGTCGTCGAGATGGTCGCCGACCAGGCCAAGGGCATCGTGCATTCGCCCGAGTCGCGCAAGTTCGTCGCCCCGCTCGCCCTCACCGTGTTCGTCTGGATCTTCCTGATGAACGCCATGGACCTCCTGCCGCTCGACCTGCTGCCGAACATCTGGGCCGCCATCTACGGCGCCGCCGGCCACGATCCGCACCACGCCTACCTGCGCGTCGTGCCGACCGCCGACCTCAACGCCACGCTCGGCATGTCGACGGCCGTGCTGCTGCTTTGCCTCTACTACAGCGTCAAGATCAAGGGCCTCGGCCACTGGATCCACGAACTCTTCACCGCGCCCTTCGGCGCCCACCCGCTGCTGTGGCCGATCAACTTCGCCATGCAGCTGATCGAGTTCCTCGCCAAGACCGTCTCGCACGGCATGCGTCTGTTCGGCAACATGTACGCCGGCGAACTGATCTTCATGCTGATCGCCCTGATGGGTGCGGCCTGGGCCGGCACCGTCGGCTCCGGCCTCCTCTGGATCGGCGGCGTCATTGCCGGCACGATCTGGGCCATTTTCCACATCCTGATCATCACCCTCCAGGCCTTCATCTTCATGATGCTGACCCTGGTGTATGTCGGTCAGGCGCACGAGAGTCACTAACCCGCTTTTGTCTTAAACCCTGAAACCAAAGGAGTAGTCATGGAACAAGTTGTTGGCTTCGTTGCTCTGGCCGCCGGCCTGATCATCGGTCTGGGCGCCGCCGGCGCCTGTATCGGCATCGGCATCATGGGCAGCCGCTTCCTCGAGTCGTCGGCGCGCCAGCCCGAGCTGATGAACACCCTGCAGACCAAGATGTTCCTGCTGGTCGGCCTGATCGACGCCGCGTTCATTATCGGAACCGGTATCGCCCTCTGGTACACGACCGCCAACCCGTTCATCAAGTAATCGACCCCCGTCCAATCAAGGAGCGATTACCGTGAATCTGAACGCAACGCTGTTTGCCCAGCTCGTTGTGTTCTTCATTTTGGCGTGGTTCACCATGAAGTTCGTGTGGCCGCCCATCATGAAGGCACTCGACGAGCGCGCGAAGAAGATCGCCGACGGGCTATCGGCTGCGGACAAGGCGAAAACCGACCTCCAGCTCGCCGAGAAGAAGGTCGTCGATGAACTGAAGAAGGCCCGCGAATCCGCCACCGAGCTGCGTGCCGGTGCCGAGAAGCAGGGCGCCCAGCTCGTTGAGGAAGCCCGCCAGGAAGCGGCGCAGATCATCGCGCAGGCCCGCAAGGCCGCCGAAGGCGAAGCCGCCGTCGCCGCCCAGCGCGCCAAGGAGGCCCTGCGCGAGCAGGTCGCCGCCCTCGCCGTCGCCGGCGCCGAGCGCATCCTGCGCAAGGAAATCAACGCCCAAGTCCACGCCGATCTGCTGGCCAACCTGAAACAGGAACTCAAGTAAGCCATGGCCGAGAACATCACCCTCGCACGCCCCTACGCCGATGCCGCGTTTCAATTGGCAAAGGACGCAACTGAGGCGACCAATGCGCTGGGTCCATGGCAGCAGGCGCTCGACCGCATGGCGGCTGTCGCCGCCGACGCGCAGATGGTGGAATGCATCGGCAATCCCCGCCTGCTGCCGGCGCAGGTCGCGCAGCTGTTCCTCGACGTCGTCGGATCGGTCTCTGCCGAACAGCAGAACTTCGTCCGCCTCCTCGTCGACAACGAGCGCCTGCAGGTTCTCCCCGAGATCCGCGACCTTTACGTCGAACTGAAGAACGGGCAGGAGGGCGTGCAGGAGGCCGACATCGCCTCCGCCTTCCCGCTCGACGATGCCACGCTGAAGAACCTCGTCGCCGATCTTGAAGCCCGCTTCAAGTGCCGGATCCAGGCGACGGTCAGCCTCGACCCCGAGCTCATCGGCGGGGTGCGGATCGCCGTCGGCGATCAGGTCATCGACGCTTCCGTGCGCGGCAAGCTCGCTTCCATGGCCACGGCGCTACAGAGCTAAGACACCAGGAGTTATCACATGCAACTCAATCCCTCTGAAATCAGCGATCTGATCAAGAGCAAGATTCAGAACCTGCAGCTGGCCGCCACGGCCCGCACCGAAGGTACCGTCGTCTCCGTGACCGACGGCATCTGCCGCGTGCACGGCCTGGCCGACGTCATGCAGGGCGAAATGCTGGAATTCCCCGGCAACACCTTCGGCCTCGCCATGAACCTCGAGCGCGACTCCGTCGGCGCGATCATTCTCGGCGAATACGAGCACATCACCGAAGGCGACACCGTCAAGTGCACGGGCCGCATCCTTGAAGTGCCGGTCGGCCCCGAGATGGTCGGCCGCGTCGTGAACGCGCTGGGCCAGCCCATCGACGGCAAGGGCCCGATCGCCGCCAAGCTCTCCGAGCCGATCGAGAAGATCGCCCCGGGCGTGATCTGGCGGAAGTCCGTGTCGCAGCCGGTGCAGACCGGCCTCAAGTCGGTCGACTCCATGGTGCCGATCGGCCGCGGCCAGCGCGAGCTGATCATCGGCGACCGCCAGACCGGCAAGACCGCGGTGGCCATCGACACCATCATCAACCAGAAGGGCAAGGACCTGTTCTGCGTCTACGTCGCCATCGGCCAGAAGGCCTCGACGGTGAAGAACGTGATCCGCAAGCTGGAAGAGACCGGCGCGATGGCCTACACCATCGTCGTCGTCGCCACCGCCTCCGAGTCCGCCGCGATGCAGTACATCGCCCCGTACTCCGGCTGCACCATGGGCGAATACTTCCGCGACAACGGCCAGGACGCCCTGATCATTTATGACGACTTGACCAAGCAGGCCTGGGCCTATCGCCAGATATCGCTGCTGCTGCGTCGTCCGCCCGGCCGCGAAGCCTACCCCGGCGACGTGTTCTATCTGCACTCCCGCCTGCTCGAGCGCGCCGCCCGCGTCTCCGAGGCCTACGTCGAGAAGTACACCAAGGGCCAGGTCAAGGGCAAGACCGGTTCGCTCACCGCGCTCCCCGTCATCGAGACGCAGGCCGGCGACGTGACCGCCTTCGTGCCGACCAACGTGATCTCGATCACCGACGGCCAGATCTTCCTGGAAACCGACCTCTTCAACGCCGGCATCCGTCCCGCCATCAACGCCGGCATCTCGGTGTCCCGCGTCGGCGGCGCCGCCCAGACCAAGGTCATCAAGAAGCTCGGCGGCGGCGTGCGTCTGGCCCTCGCCCAGTACCGCGAACTCGCGGCCTTCGCCCAGTTCGCCTCCGACCTGGACGAAGCCACCCGCAAGCAGCTCGAGCGCGGCCGCCTGGTGACCGAACTGATGAAGCAGGCCCAGTACTCGCCGATGCAGGTCGCGGAGATGGCCGTGACGCTGTTCACCATCAACAAGGGCTACTTCGACGACGTCGAGGTGAAGCGCGCGCTGCAATGCGAAGCCGCGCTGCACCAGTACATGCGCCAGAAGTACGCCGATCTGATGAACAAGATCGAAAGCAGCAAGGACCTCGACGCCGATGCCGAGAAGGCCCTCGATGCCGCCGTTCAAGAGTTCAAGAAGACCTGGGCGTAATCTGATCTAGGAGCCAACCATGCCAAGCGGCAAGGAAATACGCACCAAGATCAAGAGCGTGCAAAACACGCGCAAGATCACCAAGGCCATGGAGATGGTCGCGGCCTCGAAGATGCGCAAGGCACAGGAGCGCATGAAGGCCGCGCGTCCCTACGGCGAGAAGATCCGCCGGCTGGCCGCCAACCTGTCCCACGCCAACTCCGAGTACAAGCACCCCTTCCTCAAGAAGCTGGGCGAGATGAAGCGCGTCGGCCTGATCGTCATCACGACCGACAAGGGTCTGTGCGGCGGTCTCAACACCAACGTGCTGCGCGTCGCCCTCAACAGCCTGAAGGAATGGGAAGGCAAGGGCGTCACCGACATCCGCGTCACCGCCATAGGCTCGAAGGGCCTCGGCTTCATGCAGCGCCTCGGCGCCAAGGTCGTGTCCAACGTCACGCACCTCGGCGACACGCCGCACCTCGAGAAGATGATCGGGCCGGTGAAGGTCATGCTGGATGCCTTTCAATCCGGCGAACTCGATGCCGTCTACATCGCCTACACCCGCTTCCTCAACACCATGAAGCAGGAGCCGGTGCTGGAACAGCTGCTGCCGCTCTCCGGCGAACAGCTGCGCCAGACCGAGCACGGCTGGGACTACATCTACGAGCCGGACGCCCGCGCCGTCATCGACGAGCTGCTGGTGCGCTACGTGGAAGCCCTGGTGTACCAGTCGGTGGCCGAGAACATGGCCTCCGAGCAGAGCGCGCGGATGGTCGCCATGAAGGCCGCCTCCGACAACGCCGGCAACGTGATCAACGAACTGCAGCTGGTCTACAACAAGACCCGCCAGGCGGCGATCACCAAGGAAATTTCCGAGATCGTCGGCGGCGCTGCGGCCGTCTAATGAATTTGTTAATTGGGGAAATACGATGAGTCAAGGAACGATCGTACAGTGCATCGGCGCCGTGGTGGACGTCCAGTTCAAGCGCGAAGAGATGCCGAAAGTCTATGACGCGCTGAAGATGGACGGCTCGGAGCTGACGCTGGAAGTGCAGCAGCAGCTCGGCGACGGCGTCGTGCGCACCATCGCGCTGGGCTCCTCCGAGGGCCTGCGCCGCGGCATGGTGGTCAGCAACACCGGCAAGCCCATCATGGTGCCCTGCGGCAAGGCCACCCTCGGCCGCATCATGGACGTGCTCGGCGCGCCCATCGACGAAGCCGGCCCGGTCGGCACCGAAGACCGCCGCTCCATCCACCAGAAGGCCCCGGCCTTCGACGAGCTGGCCCCCAGCCAGGAGCTGCTCGAGACCGGCATCAAGGTGATCGACCTGATCTGCCCGTTCGCCAAGGGCGGCAAGGTCGGCCTGTTCGGCGGCGCCGGCGTGGGCAAGACGGTGAACATGATGGAGCTCATCCGCAACATCGCCATCGAGCACTCCGGCTACTCCGTGTTCACCGGCGTGGGCGAGCGTACCCGCGAGGGCAACGACTTCTACCACGAGATGAAGGAGTCCAACGTTCTCGACAAGGTTGCCCTGGTGTACGGCCAGATGAACGAGCCCCCCGGCAACCGCCTGCGCGTGGCGCTCACCGGCCTCACCATGGCCGAGCACTTCCGCGACGAAGGCCGCGACGTGCTGCTGTTCGTCGACAACATCTACCGCTTCACGCTGGCCGGCACCGAAGTGTCCGCGCTGCTGGGCCGGATGCCCTCCGCCGTGGGCTACCAGCCGACGCTGGCCGAGGAAATGGGCCGCCTGCAGGAGCGCATCACCTCCACCAAGACCGGCTCGATCACCTCGATCCAGGCCGTGTACGTTCCCGCGGACGACCTGACCGACCCGTCGCCGGCCACCACCTTCGGCCACCTCGACGCCACGGTCGTGCTCTCCCGCGACATCGCCGCGCTGGGCATCTACCCCGCCGTCGATCCGCTCGATTCCACCAGCCGCCAGATCGACCCCAACGTCGTCGGCGAGGAGCACTACTCCACGACCCGCGCCGTGCAGGCGACGCTGCAGCGCTACAAGGAACTGCGCGACATCATCGCCATCCTCGGCATGGACGAACTGGCCCCGGAAGACAAGCTCGTCGTCTCCCGCGCCCGCAAGATCCAGCGCTTCCTCTCGCAGCCCTTCTTCGTCGCCGAAGTGTTCACCGGTTCCGCCGGCAAGTACGTGCCGCTCAAGGAAACCATCCGCGGCTTCAAGATGATCGTGAACGGCGAGTGCGACGCCCTGCCCGAGCAGGCCTTCTACATGATCGGCACCATCGACGAAGCCTTCGAGAAGGCCAAGACGCTGCAATAACGAACATCCCTCCCTCTCCCGCAAGCGGGAGAGGGCCGGGGAGAGGGAAATAGGGAAGGAAACCATGGCAATGACAGTACACGTCGACATCGTCAGCGCGGAAGAATCGATCTTCTCGGGTCTGGCGGAGTTCGTCGTCCTCCCGGGCGAAGCCGGCGAGCTGGGCATCATGCCCGGCCACACGCCGCTGCTCACCCGCATCAAGCCGGGCGTCGTCCGCGTCAAGACGCAGGATGGCAATGAAGAACTCGTCTTCGTCGCCGGCGGCATGCTCGAAGTGCAGCCCAACCTGGTGACCGTCCTGGCCGACACCGCCATCCGCGGCAAGGACCTCGACGAAGCCAAGGCCCTCGACGCCAAGAAGAAGGCCGAGGAAGCCCTGCAGAACAAGACCTCGCAACTCGAGTACGCCAAGGCCCAGGCCGAACTGGCCGAAGCCATCGCCCAGCTCGCCGCCATCCAGAAACTGCGCAAGCCGCGGCACTGAGCAATACCACGCATCAAAACAAAAGGGCAGCGCAGCTGCCCTTTTGCTTTCCCCCTCGCCCCTCCGGGGAGAGGG
>VGHJ01000002.1 GCA_016868295.1 Betaproteobacteria bacterium
CTACGGGAGGAAAACCAAACCGACGAATTACGCTACACTTATCCACAGCCGCCTCTATGACAGGCGGCTATAGCCCCTGGGTAAAATTCAACGCGCATCCCTGGGTATTTTTAGACGCGCAGCGACAGGCCATGTCATTATTGCGATGCCTTCCGCTTCGGCGGGGGTGCGCCGCCGTGCCGCGGAGGCTGCGACGGCAGCCGGTTTGACGGCCCTGACGGTCCCTGCAATCGACGATTTGCTTTCCGGCAGGGTGGCGATATCGAATTTGCGCAAGGTCGAGCTGGAAGACCTGCTCGGCCGCGACCCGATCCGGCTCGACGAGGAGGGCCTGCACCGACTGTTGACGGGACGGCGGGTGCTGGTGACGGGCGCCGGCGGCTCGATCGGTTCGGAACTGTGCCGGCAGATCGCGCGCTATGCGCCGGCGCGGCTGGTGTTCTTCGAGCAGTCCGAGTTCGCCCTTTACCGCATCGAGCAGGAGTTTTCCGCCCAGTTTCCGGATATCGGAATCGCCTGTGTCGTCGGCGATGTCAAGGACGAGGACTGCCTGGCGGCCGCTTTCTCCATGCACCGGCCCGAGGTGGTGTTCCACGCGGCGGCCTACAAGCACGTGCCGCTGATGGAGAACGAGAACGCTTGGGCTGCGGTGCGCAACAACGTGCTCGGCACCTGGTGCGTGGCGCGCGCCGCGAGGACGGCGTGCGTCGGCAAGTTCGTCATGGTGTCTACCGACAAGGCGGTGAACCCGACCAACGTGATGGGCGCCAGCAAGCGCTTGGCGGAGATGGTCTGCCAGATATTGCAGGCGGAAAGCCACGTCACGCACTTCGTCACGGTCCGCTTCGGCAACGTGCTCGGCAGCAGCGGCAGCGTGATCCCGCGCTTCCGCGAGCAGATCGCCCGCGGCGGGCCGGTGACGGTGACGCATCCCGACATCATCCGTTACTTCATGCTGATCCCCGAGGCGGCGCAGCTGGTGCTGCAGGCCGGCCTGATGGGGCAGGGGGGCGAGATCTTCGTGCTCGACATGGGCGAGCCGGTGAAGATCGTCGATCTGGCCCGCGACATGATCCGCCTCTCCGGCTACACCGAGGAAGAGATCAAGATCGTCTTTACCGGCCTGCGTCCGGGCGAGAAGCTCTACGAGGAGTTGCTCGCCGACGGCGAGCACACGTTGCCGACGCCGCATCCGAAGCTGCGCATTGCCAGGGCGCAGGCTTCGCTGTTGTCGGAGGCGCTGACCGACCTGCTGGCCTGGCTGCAGGGCGCACCGCAGGACGAGGCGGCGGTCAAGCGACGCCTGTTGGAACTTGTGCCGGAATACCGTCCGCAGCAGTCGGGCTGAAATCTGACCACTATTCCAATTTTCTGTAAGTCGGGGTACAGTCCAAGACAGGAATATTATTCTTGTATATTATCCACGCAATGGATAATATACAATGATGATACCAAGGAAAGCGCTGGCTGCGGTCGAGGCGGCCTTGCAACGCCAGGCAGCCGTTGCTCTGCTCGGTCCTCGTCAGGTGGGCAAGACCACATTGGCACTCTCCATTGCAGAAAGAACGCCATCCGTCTATCTCGACCTCGAAGACCGTGCTGATCGAGCGAAGCTGTCCGATCCGGCGTTGTTTCTCGAGCGCCATGAGGATCGGCTGGTTATCCTGGACGAGGTCCATCGGCTGCCGGAGTTGTTCCAGACATTGCGGGGGCTGATCGACAAGGGGCGACGCAAGGGACGCCGTACCGGCCGTTTTCTGATCCTCGGTTCCGCTTCGATCGATCTGCTTCGGCAGTCGGGCGAGAGTCTTGCCGGTCGCATAGCATACGTGGAGTTGGGGCCATTGGACGTCCTCGAGATTGGCCAGAAGCCGGCGGCGCGCCTAACTCTTTGGCTTCGTGGCGGCTTCCCAGACAGTTATCTGGCAGCGGACGATGGTCAGAGTTTCGCCCTGCGCCGTGATTTCATCCGCACCTATCTCGAGCGCGACGTGCCGATGTTCGGGCCGCGCATACCGGCCGAGACACTGGAGCGGCTCTGGACAATGCTGGCGCATGGACAGGGGACGCTGCTAAATGCATCTCGTCTCGCCGCCGGGCTGGCGATAAGCGCCCAGAGCGTGACGCGTTACATCGATTTACTGGTTGACTTGTTGCTGGTGAGGCGGCTGAGTCCGTTTCATGCCAATCCGGGCAAGCGTCTTGTGAAGTCGCCGAAGGTGTACGTGCGTGATAGCGGCTTGGTGCATGCGTTGCTCGGCATTGCCGACCACGACACGCTGGCAGGCCATCCCGTGGTGGGGGCAAGCTGGGAAGGTTTTGTCATCGAGAATCTGCTGGCGGCGGCGCCGGCGGGCACCCACGCCAGCTTTTATCGTACCGCAGCCGGTGCGGAGATCGACTTGCTGCTGGAGTTGCCGGGCGGCAAGCGATGGGCTGTGGAAATCAAGCACGGTTTGTCGCCACGCCTAGGGAAGGGGTTCCATTTCGCGCGCCAGGACCTGAAGCCCGGGAAGTCGTTCGTAGTGTACTCGGGCGATGATCGCTATCCCTTGGGCGAGGACACCGAGGCCATCGGTTTGCGGGAACTGGCGTCGATACTGGCGAGAGGCGTTTTGTCGGGCTGAAGCCCGACCTACGGGAATGGGATATGTAGGTCGGCCTTCAGGCCGAAACCCCTGTGATATGATGATGCTTTGATGTTCATGTTCAAGGCATCAATATGCGCACAACCATCACGATCGATGACCGGCTCGCGAGCGAACTGAAACGACTGTCCGCGGAGACCGGCAAGCCGTTCAAGAGTGTGCTCAACGAGACCCTTCGTGCCGGCCTGCATGGGCGGAATAAACCTTCAACCTCCTATCGCTTGCGCCCGGCTTCGTTGGGTTCGCCCTCTGCGGCAGCGGACCTGGACAAGGCGCTGCAATTGGCGGACGAGCTGGAGGACATTGCCTTGCGGGACAAGCTGGAGCAGCGCAAGTGATTCTTCTCGATGCCAACCTGCTCATCTATGCCGTGAATCGGGATCTGCCGCAGCACAAGGCAGCCAGGACATGGATCGAGAAGACCTTCTCCGATCAGGAGAGCGTCGGTTTGCCGTGGGTAACGGTGCTGGCATTTTTGCGGCTATGCACCAATCCTCGCGTGTTCAAGGCGCCATTGAAGGTCGAGGATGCGATTGCCTATGTCGAGGAATGGGTGGCGTTGCCTACAGTGGAACTGGTGACGCCGGGACTGCGGCATTGGGAGATATTCAGGAATCTGCTGGCGCAATGCGGTACGGCAGGCAATCTCGTCACCGACGCCCACATCGCCGCGCTTGCGATCGAGAGGGGGTGTGCCGTCTATTCGGCAGACAACGATTTCCGCCGCTTTCCCGGCATCCGGCATGTCAATCCGCTCGCCCATTAAAAGAGGCGCTTTGCTCGTAACGGGTGGCGCTGGCTACATCGGCTCCCATGCCTGCGTCGAACTGCTGCGGACCGGCCACGAGGTGGTGGTGGTCGACAACCTTTGCAACAGCCGGCGCGAAGTGTTCGAGCGCATCGCGCGCATCGCCGGCCGGGCGGTCGCGTTCCATGAATGCGACGTGCGCGACCAGGAAGCGCTGCGCGACGTCTTCCGCGCGCATGCCGTCGACGCCGTCCTTCACTTCGCCGGACTGAAGGCGGTGGAGGAGTCGGTGGCGCGGCCGCTCGATTACTACGACAACAATGTCGGCGGCACGCTGGCCTTGTGCGCGGCGATGACGGAAGCCGGCGTCCGGCGACTGGTCTTCAGCTCGTCGGCCACTGTATACGGCGATCCCGACGCCGTGCCGGTGCGCGAGGACCACCCCCTGCGGCCGTCCAATCCCTACGGGCGCGGCAAGGCCATGGTCGAGTCGATCCTGCGCGACCTCGCCGCCGCCGATCCGTCATGGAAGGTCGCCCTGCTGCGCTACTTCAATCCGGTTGGCGCGCACGAGAGCGGGCTGATCGGCGAGGATCCGGGCGGCGTCCCGAACAACCTGGTGCCCTACATCGCCCAGGTGGCGGTAGGCCGGCGCGAGGCGCTCAACGTCTACGGCAATGATTACCCGACGCCGGACGGCACCGGCGTGCGCGACTACATCCATGTCGTCGATCTCGCCCGCGGCCACCTGGCGGCGCTGGAGAAGCTGGATGCGGCGGACGGCGTCCTGACGGTCAACCTCGGCACGGGGCGCGGCTACAGCGTGCTGGAGGTGGTCGAGGCCTTCAGCCGGGTCTCGGGCCGCGAGATTCCCCACCGCATCGTCGCGCGCCGGCCAGGCGATGTCGCCGCCTGCTATGCCGACACGTCCCTGGCGGCGCGCCTGCTGGACTGGCGCGCCGAGCGCGACCTCGTGCAGATGTGTTGCGACGCCTGGCGCTGGCAGAGCATGAATCCGGACGGCTACACTGCGTGAGCACCTACGCCATCGGCGACATCCAGGGCTGTTTCGATTCCTTCCACCGCCTGCTCGACCTGGTTCGCTTCGACCCGCAGCGCGACCGGCTCTGGCTGGTCGGCGATCTCGTCAACCGCGGAGCGCATTCGCTCGAGACGCTGCGCTTCGTCAAGGGGCTGGGCGACGCGGCGGTCACCGTGCTGGGCAACCACGATCTGCACCTGGTGATGCTGGCCGAGGGGCATTCGAAGAAGCGCGCGGACGACACGCTGGACGCCGTCCTCGCCGCGCCCGACCGCGATGAGCTGCTGGCCTGGCTGCGCCATCGCCCGATGATGCATGTCGAGGACGGTTACGCGCTGGTGCACGCCGGCCTGCTGCCGCAGTGGTCGGTGGCCCAGGCGCGCGCGCTGGCGGGGGAGGTCGAGGTGGCGCTTCGCGCGGAGGATTACGGCGAGTTCCTCGCCCACATGTGGGGCAGCGAGCCGCCCTCCTGGAGAGACGAGTTGACCGGATGGGCGCGCTTGCGCGTCATCGTGAACGCCATGACGCGGATGCGCTTCTGCTCGACCGATGGGGTCATGGAATTCAAGGCCAAGGGCGAGGTAAGCGATGCGCCGGAGGGTTTTCTGCCCTGGTTTGCCGTGCCCGGACGCCGCAGCGCCGATCATGTATTGGTGACCGGCCATTGGTCCGCGCTCGGGCTGAAGATCGAACCGAATCTCCTGGCGCTGGACTCGGGCTGCCTGTGGGGACGCCACCTGACGGCCCTGCGCCTGCCGGGGCGCAAGGTGTTTCAGGTCGACTGCTCGGGCGAGGACGTGACGTGAAGCCCGGCGGGCAGATGGCTTACCAGGGCTTGTCGCCGAAGGCGTACTCGTAGCGCTCGGCGATGTGATCGCGTTCCAGCTTGTGGTTCTGCCCGCCGCGGTGGGCGATCTTGATCGAACCCATGAGCGAAGCGAGGCGCCCCGTCTTTTCCCAGGGCAGGCCGCCGGCGATGCCGTAGAGCAGGCCGGCGCGGAAGGCGTCGCCGCAGCCGGTCGGATCGACCAGGTCGTCGGGTCTGACGCTGGGGATATCGATTTGCCTGCCGTCGACATGGATCTGCGCCCCGTCGCCGCCCAGCGTGACGACGAGGGCGTTCACCATCTTCGCCAGCGCTTCTATCGGGTGCCCGGTCTTCTCCGAGAGCAGCTTCGCCTCGTAGTCGTTGACGCAGCAGTAGTCGGCGAGCGTGAGGAAGTTCAGCAACTCCTCGCCGTTGAAGAGCGGCAGGCCCTGGCCGGGGTCGAAGACGAAGGGCACGCCGGCGTCGTGGAACTCCTGGGCGTGCTGCATCATGCCCTCGCGGCCGTCCGGCGCGACGATGCCGATCGTCAGCCCCGGCGCATCGGCGACATGGTTGAAATGCGAGTGGTTCATCGCCCCCGGGTGGAAGGCGGTGATCTGGTTGTCGTCGAGGTCGGTGGTGATGAAGGCCTGCGCCGTGTAGGTCTGCGGCACCTCGCGCACGTGGCTGCGGTCGAGGCCGAGTCGCTCCAGGCGGTGCAGGTAGGGCGCGCTGTCCTCGCCCACGGTGGCCATGATGAGCGGCTCGCCGCCGAGCAGCTTCAGGCTGTAGGCGATGTTCCCCGCGCAGCCGCCGAACTCGCGCCGCATGTCCGGCACGTGGAAGGCGACGTTGAGGATATGGAGCTGGTCGGGCAGGATGTGGTTCTTGAAGCGGTCGTGGAACACCATGATGGTGTCGTAGGCCATCGAGCCGCAGATCAGCGTCCTCATTGCGCAGGGGTCCTTTCGGTCTGGATTACTTGAGGGCGGCCAGCGCGGCGTCGTAGTTCGGCTCCTGCTTGATCTCCGGCACGAGCTCGCTGTAGGCCACCTTGTCGTTCTCGTCGATCACCACCACGGCACGCGCCGTGATGCCGGCGAGCGGGCCGTCCTCGATGCCGACGCCGTAGCTCTTCATGAAGTCGCGGCCGCGCATGGTCGACAGCGAGACGACGTTCTTCAGGCCCTCGGTCTCGCAGAAGCGCTTCATGGCGAAGGGCAGGTCGGCCGAGACGACCAGCACGACGGTGTTGGGCAGGCTGCCGGCCTGCTCGTTGAACTTGCGCGTCGAGGTGGCGCAGACGGGGGTGTCCAGGCTCGGCACGATGTTGAGCACCTTGCGCTTGCCGGCGAAATCCTTCAGCGACAGGTCGCGCAGGTCGGCGGCGACGAGCGAGAAGGCGGGCGCGGCGCTGCCGGCCTTGGGAAAGTCGCCGCTCAGGTGAATCGGGTTGCCAGCGAGGGTTACGGTTGCCATGTCATGTCTCCTTGGTTGGGTGGGTGCTGCTCAGGGGTAAAACAGATAGAGCCGGTAGCCGCTGGCGCCGGGCAGGGCCTCGATCCAGAGGTTGACCGCCAGGTCGCCGTTGGCCGCGAAGCCGGCGCGTTCGTCCGTGCCCGGCACGAGATAGTCGGCCGGCGCCAGCACCTTGCGCAGGATGGGCTGGTCCTGCGTGTCGGTGAGCGTCAGTTCCAGATGCGGGTAGGCCTGCGCGAAGGGCGCGCGGTTCTTCAGCGCGGCGGCCAGCACCAGCATGCTTTTCCGCTGCGGGTCCGGGTGCAGGTCGGAGGCCTCGATGCTGACCAGTTCCGCCTTGTGCGGCAGCGGGATGTCGCAATCGAGCAGGTCGCACAGCGACTCCAGCAGCGGCCGCAAGTCGGGCTGGCTGACCGCCAGCTCGGCCCGGGAATGGTAGCCGAACTGGACGACGGCGAGGCAGAGCGCGAGCGTTGCGGCCAGTCCCCAGGCCACGGCCTTGACTCGGGAAGGCCGTGGCGGCTCTTCGGCGACGTCCTCGAGCAGGATGTCGATCGAGGAGGTGTCGACCGCTTCGATGGAAGTGTCCTGGAGGCTTTCCTCTGCGGCCGCCTCGGAAGGCATGGGCGCGGCCGCCGTGGTTTCGTCTGCGGGAGGCGCAGCGGCTTCGGTTTCCGGCAGGGCCGGCGGCAGGTCGTTGAGCGATTCCAGCGCGTTGAACACGGCCTGGCAGTGGCCGCAGCGCACCTTGCCGGCGCGCGCCTTGAGCTGCTCCGGCGTGACGCGGAAAGCGGTGCTGCACGCAGGGCAGTTCGTCGTCAGCACGAGCGCGTTCCCTCCAGCAGCACCCAGCCTTCCCGCTCGGCGCGGACATCCAGTGCGATGAATGGCCGATAGGCAGCGCCGACTTGTTCCGCCTGGGGCGCCAGGATGCCGGACAGCGCAATGCGCCCGCCGGCCCGCGTGCGCGCGGCGAGCAGGGGCGCCAGCACGCAGAGCGGATTGGTGAGGATGTTGGCGACCACGATATCGAATGAAGCGTCGAGAGGCTGGTTCGAATGCAGCAGCTGTATTGTCACGCCATTGCGTCTGGCGTTGTCCGCGGCGGCGACCAGGGCGTTCCCGTCGATGTCCACGCCCGCGACATGGCCGGCGCCGAGCTTTGCCGCAGCGATGGCTAATATACCCGAACCGCAACCGTAATCGAGCACGCTGGCCCCGGCCTGCACGTGGCCGCACAACCAGTCGAGGCAGAGGTGCGTGGTCGGATGGCTGCCGGTGCCGAAGGCCAGGCCGGGATCCAGCTCCAGGTTGATCGCGGCCGGATCCGGCGCGGCGTGCCAGGACGGCACGATCCACAGGCGGTCATTGATGCGGATGGGCTCGAACTGGGACTGGGTGAGTCGCACCCAGTCCTGCTCGGCTACTGTTGTCACCTCGAAGGGGGGCGTTTCGGACAATCCCGCCGCCGAAGCGGCAGATGCAGCGATGGCCGGCAGGTCCGCCTCGGGGGCGAACAGCGCGACGACCCGGCTATGCGCCCACAGCGGAGCGGGCGCACTGCCCGGCTCGCCGAACTGCGGCGTTTCGCGCTCGGTGCCGGCATCGGCGTCCTCGACGCCGACCGAGAGGGCGCCCCGCGCCAGCAGGGCGTCGGCGAGGGCTTCTGCATGCGCGGCGTCCGTCGCCAGCGCAAGCGACCGCCACATTATTTCCCCTTGACGGCCTCGTCCTTCGCCGCCAGCTTGTGCTCGAGGTAATGGATGCTGGTGCCGCCCTTGACGAAGCGGTGGTCGTGCATCAGCTCCTGGTGCAGCGGGATGTTGGTCTTGATGCCCTCGACCACCATTTCCGACAGGGCGATGCGCATGCGGCGGATGGCCTGGTCGCGCGTGTCGCCGTAGGCGATGACCTTGCCGATCATCGAGTCGTAGTGCGGCGGCACGTTGTAGCCGCTATAGACATGCGAGTCGACGCGAATGCCCGGCCCGCCGGGCGGGTGGTAGGAGCCGATGCGCCCGGGCGAGGGGGTGAACTTGTAGGGATCCTCGGCGTTGATGCGGCACTCGATGGCATGGCCCTTCAGCTCGATGTCGCGCTGGCGCAGGGCGAGTTTTTCGCCCGCCGCGATGCGGATCTGCTGCTGCACGAGATCGATGCCGGTGATGAACTCGGTCACCGGGTGCTCGACCTGCAGCCGGGTGTTCATTTCGATGAAGTAGAACTCGTTGTTTTCGAAGAGGAATTCGAAGGTGCCGGCGCCGCGGTAGGCGATCTTGCGGCAGGCCTCGGCGCAGCGGTCGCCGATGCGCGCGATGAGGCGGCGCGCGATCTCCGGCGCCGGCGCCTCCTCGATGATTTTCTGGTGGCGGCGCTGCATGGAGCAGTCGCGCTCGCCCAGCCAGACGGCGTTCTTGTAGGAGTCCGCCAACACCTGGAACTCGATGTGGCGCGGGTTCTCGAGGAACTTCTCCATGTACACCATCGGGTTGCCGAAGGCGGCCTGCGCCTCGGCGCGCGTCATGGTGACGGCGTTGAGCAGCGCCGCCTCGGTGTGCACGACGCGCATGCCGCGCCCGCCGCCGCCGCCCGCCGCCTTGATGATCACGGGGTAGCCGATGGCGCGGGCGATCTTGACGATTTCCTTCGGTTCCTCTGGCAGGGCGCCGTCGGAGCCGGGCACGCAGGGCACGCCGGCGGCCTTCATGGCGTCCTTGGCGGAGACCTTGTCGCCCATGAGGCGGATGGTTTCGGGGCGCGGGCCGATGAAGACGAAGCCGGACTTTTCCACCCGTTCGGCGAAGTCGGCGTTTTCCGACAGGAAGCCGTAGCCGGGATGGATGGCCTCGGCGTCGGTGACTTCGGCTGCCGAGATGATCGAGGGGATGTTCAGGTAGCTGGCGGAGGAAGAGGCCGGGCCGATGCAGACCGACTCGTCGGCGAGCTTGACGTATTTCGCCTCGGTGTCCGCCTCGGAATGCACCGCCACCGTCTTGATGCCCAGTTCGCGGCAGGCGCGCAGGATGCGCAGCGCGATTTCGCCGCGGTTGGCGATGAGGATCTTTTCGAACATAGACGGGGATCAGCCGATGATGAACAGGGGCTGGCCGTACTCGACCGGCTGGCCGTTCTCGACCAGGATGGCCTTGATGACGCCGGAAGCGTCCGCCTCGATCTCGTTCATCAGTTTCATGGCCTCGATGATGCACAGCGTGTCGCCGGCTTTCACCGACTGGCCGACTTCGACGAAGGACGGGGAGCCGGGGGCGGACGAACGGTAGAAGGTGCCTACCATGGGCGCCTTGACGGCATGGCCCTCGGGCTCGGCCGGGACGGCCGCTTCCGCAGCTTCGGCAACCGGCGCGGCGGCAGCGGCCGGGGCGTGGGAGGGCGCGGGCGGAACAGGGTGCGCATAATGTGGCTGGGGAACGCCGCCGCCATGCTTGGCGATGCGCACCTTCTCCTCCCCCTCGGTGATCTCCAGTTCGGCGATGCCGGACTTTTCCACCAGGTCGATCAAGGCCTTCAGTTTTCTGAGGTCCATTTTTTCTCTTCCTCCATGAATGAACGCCGCGGCCGCCGTCCTGGAGCTTGGCCGCGGAGCGGTAACTAGCGGATGCGGTCGAGCGCGAAGTCGAGGGCGAGCCGGTAGCCCTGGCCGCCCAGGCCGCAGATCACGCCGACGGCGATGTCCGAGAAGTAGGAATGCCGGCGGAAGGGTTCGCGTGCGTGGATATTCGACAGATGAACTTCGACGAAGGGGATGGCCACCGCAGCAAGGGCGTCGCGCAGGGCGACGCTGGTGTGGGTGTAGCCCCCCGGGTTGATGACGATGAAGGCGATGCCTTCGCTGCGGGCGGCCTGGACGCGGTCGACCAGGTCGCCCTCGTGGTTGCTTTGGAACGTGATCAGTTCGACCCCGGCCGCCGCGGCCTGCCCGGCCAGCGCGGCATTGATGCCGGTGAGGGTTTCCTTGCCGTAGATTTCAGGCTCCCGAGTTCCGAGCAGATTCAGGTTTGGCCCGTGCAGCACCAGGATGCGGGGTTTGCGACGGGTGCGTTTGGCCGGCTTGGGGGCGGCTTTTTTGGCATTCATGGTTGCAAGTTTGCCGCAAATCGCAGCAAATTGTCCAGAATTTGATGAACAATCCTTAAAAGTTAGCCCGGCTGGAGCGCCGTCTGAATGGTCTTTTCGAGTTCAGGTGTGGCGTATTTGCCGAGTTTGGCGCGAACCACGCTGCCGTCTCGTCGAAGCACGACCGTGAAAGGTAAGGCATTGGCGCGATTGCCTAAATCTCTGGAAAGAGCGAGCGTTTCGAGACTGCTGATGAGCAGCGGATAGGAAACTGGGGTTTCTTTCTGGAAAGTCAGGACTTTATCTGCAGTATCGATGCTGATACCAACAAATTGAACACCATTCGAAGCGTATTTACTGTTCAATCGTGAAAATTCCGGCATCTCTTCCTTGCACGGAGGGCACCAGGTGGCCCAGAAGTTCACCACCAGCACCTTGTCTTTCCACTGGGCAAGCGTTTGTGGTCGGTTGTCCAGATCCGGAAGTGTCAATGCCATCAGGCGGGCGGGGGCGTCGGCGGTCGGTGCAGCTTCTGGCGCGGGAAGGGCAGGTTTTTCCGGCTGGACAAGGAAGTAACCGGCAGTCGCCGCCAGAGTCGAAACAACGATCAGCAGGAGTGAGAAGCGGGTTGTCCGACTCATGTCTCGGGGGTGGCCAGCAGGGCTTCTACGGAAGATAGGCGGGCACGCTCCGAAACCCGGCCGTTGCGGCGCTTCTGCGCCCGCTCGGCATCCGGTTCATAGAGGGAGAGGCGAATCGGGAAGCCGTTCCACTCGAAGGTGAGCACGCACTCTGCGGTGTCCGGCCCGTTCCTGCGGGGCTCGTTCTGTTCGAATCGGATGCCCCGATTGAGCAGGTAAATCTCCACTTCCTTGCCGCTGTCGGGAAAGGCCTCCAGTTCGATCTCGGCATAGCGGCCGGCGGTTCCGTCCAGCACGGGCCCCGTGAGGTAGGGGCGAAACGGCTCCAGAAGGCGCATGACCTCGACCGCCGTGCGTCGCAGGTCGAGCAGGCGCTCGCGCTGCTCGTCTTCCTGGTAAATGGCCTGGTAGGCGCGCAGTTCGGCTTCGACTTCCGCGTTGTTGGGCAGCGCCTCGGTCTCCTGGGCGCCGAGCTGCCGTGCCGCCTTGCGCTTGGCCAGTCCGAAGTCGGCGATGCCATCCTCGGCCATCAGCCGTGCCGCCAGCGCGGCAATGTTCCGCCGCATGGCGTTCAGGCGCAGGGCGTTCCGATCGTGGTGAGCCATGAGGGGGATGCCGGATGATCGGTTAGAATTCGCCGCTATTCTATCCGTTAGCGCATGCATATCCACATCCTCGGCATCTGCGGCACCTTCATGGGCGGCATCGCCCTGCTGGCCAGGGCATCCGGCCACCGCGTGACAGGCTGCGACGCCAATGTCTATCCCCCCATGAGCACGCAGCTCGAGGCCCAGGGCATCGCGCTGACGGAGGGCTACGATGCGGCGCAGGCCGGGCTGAATCCGGACCTGTTCGTGGTCGGCAACGCCATCTCGCGCGGCAACCCCTTGCTGGAGGAGATCCTCGACAGGGGGCTGCCCTACGTCTCGGGGCCGCAATGGCTGGCCGAGAACGTGCTGCGGGACAAATGGGTACTGGCGGTGGCGGGCACGCATGGCAAGACCACCACTTCGTCCCTGCTGGCCTGGATTCTCGACCAGGCCGGACTGGCGCCGGGTTTCCTCATCGGCGGCGTGCCGCAGGACTTCGGCGTATCGGCGCGACTGACTTCTTCGCCCTTCTTCGTCATCGAGGCGGACGAGTACGACACGGCCTTCTGCGACAAGCGTTCGAAGTTCGTCCATTACCGTGCGCGGACCGCCATCCTGAATAATCTGGAATTCGATCATGCCGACATCTTCGGCGATCTTGCTTCTATCGAGAACCAATTTCATCATTTTGTGCGCATCATGCCGAGATCCGGCCTGATCGTCGCCAATGCCGCCGAAGACAGCTTGAAGCGCGTGCTCCAGCGCGGTTGCTGGACGCCGGTTGAATGGTTCGGCAGCGCAGAAGGCTGGCAATTGGGGGTGGCCGCGTCGGACGGGTCGTGCGAGGTGTGTTTGGGAGGGGAGCAGATCGGCCGGCTTGCCCTGGCGCTGCCCGGCGACCACAACCGCTCGAATGCCCTGGCGGCCGTGGCGGCTGCACGCCATGCCGGGGTTGCGCCGGCCGTTGCGCTCGAGGCGCTGGCCCGTTTCGGCGGCGTGCGGCGCCGCCTCGAAGTGCGCGGACAGGCGCGCGGCGTCACGGTATACGACGATTTCGCCCACCATCCGACGGCGATCGCGGCCACGATCGCCGGCCTGCGCCAGCGCCGGCCTTCGGGGCGCATCCTGGCCGTGCTCGAGCCGCGCTCGAACACCATGAAGCTGGGCGTGATGAAGGCGCAGTTGCCGGGCAGCCTGGAGGAGGCCGACGCAACCTTCTGCTATGCCGCCAGCCTCGGCTGGGATGCCGCTGCCGCCCTCATCCCGCTGGGTGCCCGCGCCCGCGTCTTCGAGGACCTGGGCGAGTTGGTCGCAGCCGTGACCGGTTCTGCGCGGGCAGGCGACCACGTGCTCGTCATGAGCAACGGCGGCTTCGGCGGGGTGCACGAGAAGCTGCTGGCGGCGCTCGCTGCCTGAGGTCATCCGCTCAGAAGCGGATGTAGTGGTCGACGAGCAGGGCGCCGAACAGCGAGGACAGGTAAAAGATCGAGAAGCGGAAGGTGCGCTGCGCCAGCCGGTCGCTGTATTCGCGCCACAGGCGGTAGGCGTAGTGCAGGAAGGCGGCGCCGAGCCCGATTGCGCAGAAGAGATAGATCCAGCCGCTCATGCCGGTGAAGAAGGGCGTCAGCGTCACGGCGAACAGCAGCAGGGTGTAGAGAAGGATCTGCAGGCGGGTGGTCTTTTCGCCGTGGGTCACCGGAAGCATGGGCAGGCCGGACTTGGCGTAATCGCCGCGGCGGTAGAGCGCCAGCGACCAGAAGTGCGGCGGCGTCCAGAAGAAGATGATGAGGAACAGCAGCACCGCATCGAGCGTGACCTCCCCGGTCACCGCCGCCCAGCCGAGCACCGGCGGCATGGCGCCGGAGGCGCCGCCGATCACGATGTTCTGCGAGGTGAGCGGCTTGAGGATCATGGTGTAGATCACCGCATAGCCGACGAAGGTGCCCAGCGTCAGCCACATCGTCAGCGCGTTCACCCAGTAGTAGAGCATGGCCAGGCCGAGGGCGCCGATGCTGCAGCCGAAGACGAGCGCCTGCAGGGTGCTCACCTCACCTCTCGGCAGCGGCCGCCCGCTGGTGCGCGCCATGACGGCATCGATGGTGCGCTCGTAGACGCAGTTGATCACCGCGGCGCCACCGGCGGCGAAGGCGATGCCGAACGTCCCGGCGAGCAGGATCTGCAGGGGCACCATGCCGGGCGCGGCGAGGAACATGCCGATCACCGCGCAGAAGACGATGAGCGTGTTGACGCGCGGCTTGGCCAGTTCCAGGTACTGGCGCCAGCGCGGCAGGGGGCTTGCCTGTTCGAGGGCTGACGATTTCATCAGGCGGCAATGATCTCGCGGAAATACGCGGCGATCAAGTCGGACGAGTCAAGTCGCGAGGAATATTCCAGCCTCTGGCCGCAAGGGCGGGGCGGTTGTCGACCTTGTTCCGCCACTAGCGGGGCAGGCTCGCGACATACTCGGCTATCGCGACGATATCCTTGTCCGTCAGGCGGCGGGCAATGTCCCGCATGGTATTGGACGCATCGTTCTTGCGCGTGCCGTCCCGATAGGCCTTGAGCTGCCTGGCAACGTACGAGGCGTGCTGTCCGCCAATGGCCGGCGCGAGTACGGCAGGCAAGCTGGCCAGGGACTTGTTCCAGTTCTTGTTGCCCACGCCGTTCAGGCCGTGGCAGCCGACGCAGGCGACGACCGGCTCGGGGCGCCCTTTGCCGCTGAAGAACAGTTTCTCCCCTTGCGCCATCACCGACTTGTCGGCGGGCTCATTGGACTTGATCTTCTGTTTCGCGAAGAAAGCGACAATGTCGGGGATGTCGCTTTCCGCCAGCGCCTGGGCCTGGGGCGACATCTGGCTGTTCGTGCGACGGCCCGCCTTGAAGTCATGCAACTGCTTCGTCATGTATTCGGGCAGTTGTCCGGCCAGTTTCGGCCACGGCTCGGCAGGCTCGGGCAAGGCGGGACTGTTTCCGTCCGGGCCGTGGCAGGCGATGCAAGCCGCGGCCTTCTTTTCCCCGGCTTCGGGGTTTCCTGCGGCCGAGGCCGTCGAGCATGCGGCGGCAATCACGGCGCACGCGAAAGCCCGCAGGGATTCCATTTTGTCCATTTCCCGTTCCTCCCGATCTGATTTGAGTTTAGCCCGCACCCGTTCTGGTTCTGTCACATGCCGTTTTCCGGGCCGATCCAAGGATGGATATTTGTTGGATAGGAAAATTATGCGACAATTTAATACAGGTCAAGGAATTCTAATAAAATAGATCGACTTGTTGCAAGCGTCGAACACTCAATCCGGATTGGCAGGCAAACAATCCAGAACAATAAGGGGGATCTGATGGCCGCTCACGAATCAGCTCATCACGAAGGGCATGACGCCTGGGGCACGAGCATTTGGCCCTTCGTCATCAGTTTCGGCGTTCTTGCGCTCACGCTTTCGTTCACGTTCCACTTCGTTTATCACAGCACGTTTACGGCGGTGATCGCGCTTGGCCTGGGCATACCGCTGATCCTGGGCGGCATCGCCGGCTGGGTGAGCGAGGCGATGGGCGAGGGGGAGGGCTTCTCCTTCACGTCGATGGCCTGGTTCATCCTCGCCGAGGCGATGATTTTCGTTTCCTGCTTCGTCGGCTACTGGTTTTCGCGCCTGGAAGCGCCGTTCTGGCCGCCGGAAGGCAGCGTGGCGCTTCCGAAGGTGCTGCCGCTGGTGATGACGGTGGCGCTGGTCGTCTCCTCGCTGACCATTCACCGGGCCGAGCATTTCCTGCACGAGGGCAACCGCGACGGGTTCGTGAAATGGCTGCTGCTGACGATCCTGCTTGGCCTGGCCTTCCTGGGCATGTCGGCATACGAGTGGAACCATCTGATTCACGAGAACTTCACCGTCAAAACGAACATTTTCGGCACGTTTTTCTACTCCATCACCGGCCTGCACGGGTCGCACGTGATCGTCGGCTTGGCCATTTTCATCGCCGGACTGCTTCCGGCCATGAAGGGCAATCTGTCGGTGGGGTTCTGGCGCACGGCCGGCCTGTACTGGCATTTCGTGGACATCATCTGGTTTTTCGTCGTGTCCCAGGTGTATTTCTGGTGAGCAAGGAAGCAATGAAGGGGGGGAGCATGTTCAAGCATTGGAAATCCTCGGCAGGTGCCGCGGCCTTGGCTGCGGCCGGGCCGGCGTTTGCCGAGAAATACATACCTTCGAACGACAGCGGAAAGATTGTCGATCCCGCAGCCGGCTGGGAACGCCTGTGGACGACCGTTCTCATCGACATCACGATCCTGGGCGTGATCTTTGCCGTCGCGACCCTCTTCCTGGTCTGGAAATACCGGCGCCGCCCGGGCTATGAAGGCGGGGGCGCCAAGCCGCTGAGCACCGGCGCCGCCGTTGCCTGGTCTGTGATCCCCACGTTCATCTTTCTGGCGGACGACTTCTACATCGCCGCAAACGGCTGGCAGCTGTGGAACGTCCAGCGCACCGTTCCGGCCGACCGGCTGGAAATCAAGCTGGAGTCCGGCATGTACAGCTGGGACTACACCTATCCCAACGGCGTGAGGACCCAGAACGAGCTGAAGGTGCCCGCCGGCAAGCCGATCCTGCTGCGCATGACCAGCCGCGACACCATACACAGCCACTACCTGCCGGACTTCAAGGTGAAGGAGGACTCGATGCCCGGCCGGATCACCTACCTGTGGTTCTATCCGCAGAAGCCGGGCGAGCACCTGGTGACCTGCACGGAGTATTGCGGCGTCATGCATTCGTACATGGCAGGCAAGGTGATCGTGCTGCCGCCGGCCGAGTACAAGGCCTGGTACGAGCAGGAAGGCGAAAAGCTGAAAAAAGCGGAAGCGCCCGAGCCGAATCATGGAGGCGCCAAGCCAGCCGCACAAAAGCGGAAATCCGCATAAAGGGAGCGCGACATGAGTGTTATCAAAGAATGGGTTTTCACCACGGATCACAAGCGGGTCGGCATCCTTTACCTGATCGGATCGGTCGCCGCGTTCGTCGTGGCCGGCATCATGGCCCTTCTGATGCGGGCCGAGCTGTCCGCCATCGGGCCGACCCTGACCGCCAACCCGACCACCTATAACGTGTGGTTGTACGCGCATGGGGCGATCATGATCCTGGGCTTCCAGATCCCGGCGCTGACGGGTTTTGCGGCGAACTACTGCATCCCGCTGATGATCGGCGCGAAGGACGTGGCTTTCCCGCGCCTGAACGCCTTCTCGGTGTGGCTGTTCTATATGGGCGTCATACTTGCGCTGCTGACCTTCGTCATTCCCGATCCCCCGGACGTGCTGTGGACCGGCTATCCGCCCTACTCGACCATCACGACGGGCAACACGGCCTTGTACACCTTCACCGTCCTGCTGATCGGTTTCGCGTCCATCATTGCCGGGGTCAACTTCCTGACGACGATCGCCTACATGCGCGCCCAGGGCATGACCTGGAACAAGCTGAATTTCTTCGTCTGGAGCATCATCGGCTCCTTCGTCATGCAGCTGATCTACGTCCCGGTGCTGGGCACGGCCGTGCTGCTGATCAGCTTCGACAAGTACCTCGGCACCAACTTCTTCGATCCGACGATCGGCGGCGACGTGCTGACCTACCAGAACCTGTTCTGGTTCTATTCGCACCCGGCTGTTTACGTGATCTTCCTGCCATTCATCGGCATCCTCATGGAGATCCTCGCCACGTTCGCGAAGAATCCCGTCTTCAACTACAAGGTGGCGGTGTATGGCGGCTGCTGGGGCATCGTCATCATTTCCGGCGAAGTCTGGATCCACCATCTGTACGTTTCGGGCATGCCTGACTGGCTGCGCATAGGGCAGATGGTGACGACCCTGCTGATCTCAGTGCCGGTCGGCCTCATCACCATCAGCATGGTCGGCACGCTCTACAAGGGGTCGATCACCTTCGAAACGCCGATGCTGTACGGACTGGGCACGCTGGTCCTGTTCCTGATCGGCGGATTGACCGGCATTCCCCTGGCGGTGACCTCGCTCACGGTCAACCTGTCGGAGACCTATTACGTGGTCGGGCACTTCCATTACGTGATGGCGGTGGCGGGCACGATGGCGATCTTCGCGGGCGTCTATTACTGGTTCCCGAAGATGACCGGCAAGATGTACAGCGAGCTCTGGGGCAAGATCGGCTTCTGGTTCACGTTCGTCGGCGCCAACGTCATCTTCTGGACCATGATGGACGTAGGTGTGCGCACCGGCCTGCCGCGCCGCTACTACGACTTTGCGGCGTTCCCGCAAGTGGCGAACGAGCAGTACATCATGTCGGTCGGCGCCATCATCATCGCCATCGGCTTCACCATCACCCTGCTCAACTGGATCATTGGCGCGGCGAGGGGCCCGAAGGCGAGCGACAACCCCTGGGGATCCATGTCGCTGGAGTGGACGACCGTGTCACCCCCGCCGCACGGCAACTGGCCCAAGCCGCCGGTCGTCGCCGAGGACTGGAATCCCTACGCCTACACCAAGCGCTAGCAGCCATATCCATTCACTGAACAAGGCGCCTTTGGCGCCTTGTTTCCGCTGGCAGTCCGCATGAACGACCAATCAAGCAGCGTCGACCCGCGCCCGTTTTTCTGGGTGCTTTCCATTCTTCTGGTGCTGGCCGTTGTCTGGCTCGGCTTCCGCTACTGGGGCGAGCAACGCTATCACAACACCCCCCGCTGGCAGTCCTGGCGTCCCGTGAAACTCGCGTCGCCGCCGCAGACGGCGCATCCGGTCGAGGTGCGCGACGACTGGCGAAACGCCCTGACGGTGGTTCAGACCGAAAAAGGGCTGTATTTCCTGAGCGGCACCAAGCATGTTCCGGCACAGGGCTCCCAGGTGATCGTCCAGGCCAACGACCACTGGGAACTCTATCTGTGCGAAGCGGACGGGAGCCGATGCATGACGATCCACTCCTTTTGCGCCGGCGCCGTCTGGCCGAACGTGAAGCGGGACGAGAAGGGGCGCGCGCAGGAATGTTATGCGCCCTACCTCGGCTCCCGGTCCAAGGCCGACCTGGAGAGCCCCCCCAAACCGGACCCCCGCTCCGGCCCGGGCAGGCGGCAGAAGGCGGCGCCACCTCCGGTTGGGATGTCCCATCCGCGCGAATGGGCCTCGCTCATGGGCCTGCCGGTTTCAGAAGCACAGGCGCAGCAGCGATAAGCCGGCGCATCGGCGCTACGCGGCGGCTGACTTTCGCCGCCGCCAGACCCGGTAGGCCAGGGCGCCGAGCACCATCAGCGCGATACCGAAGACGAAGGAGCCGACGCCGATCAACAGGGAATAGTTCGGTTGGTAGCGGCCTTCCGCGTAGTTGTAGCTGAAGCAGACGCCCGTGAGCATGTCGATGACGTTGCCGGAATTGGCAATGCGATTCCAGTCGGCGTCGATCAGGGCCAATTCAATCGCGCGCGCGTCCAGCGTGGTGCCATAGAGATAGCGCGCCACACGCCCGTCCGGCGTGACGAACACCAGCACGTTCGGATGAAGGAACATCTTGTCCAGCCGGGACCAGAAATAGCGGAATCCCACGGCCTTGGTCAGCGCGTCAATGGCCGCCTCTCGGTCCTTCATGATGGCATGCCGCCAGCCGGCGTGCAGGTCGGGGGGAATCCCGCTCTTGCGCAGGAACCCGGCTGCGGTTTCCGCCGTGTCGTTGCGGTCGAACGAGACGGTCAGCACCCGGTAGTCCGCGCCCAGCCTGAACCGCGTCACCTTGGGCAACTCGAGGTAGAGCAGCTTGTTCATGGTCGGGCAGGTGCCGTCGCAGCCGTAGTAGGACAGGAGCAGGATGGATGGCTTGCCGAGCAATTCGCCGAATGGAAACTCCCGGCCGTCCGCATCCATCATGACGAGATCACGGGGCAGGGAGGCGCCGAGGTGGTTCGCCTCGTCGATCTGCATCAGCTTGGGATCGATAGTCGTCGCTTTGGCGTCCTGGGGGGGCGTTACGGCCCGGGCTGCGTAGGCACCGAAGAGTATCCCGCAAAACAGCAAGACGCCAGAGGCCTTCTTCCAGTTCGGTTTCATGGCGCGTGATGTTAGCTGTCCCCATGTCCGACAGCAACGGGGAAGTGGGCGGGTGCGATGCATCAGGGCGGCGTCAGGAGTGCGGCATCGTGTCGCATTCGCGGGGGCGGGACAGGGCGATGCTGTCCATGTATATTTGGCGGTCTGTCGAGCCGAATCGGAGTGCCAAGTGTTCGTGTCATTGATAAAACAAATCCTCCGCGTGTCCATTCTGGCCCTGGTTCCCGCCTGGCTGGCCGGATGCGGAGACACCGGAGTGAAATTCAACAGCGCCGATATTTCCATGGTGGATTACGCCAGGGATTTTGCGCTTATCGACCATAATGGAAAGCCGCGCACCCTGGCGGACTTCCGCGGCAAGGCAGTCGTGATCTTCTTCGGCTACACCCAATGTCCGGATGTTTGCCCGACGACCATGACCGGGATGGCCGAAGCCATGAAGCAGCTTGGCGCCGACGCCGAGAAGGTGCAGGTGCTGTTCGTCACCGTCGATCCCGAGCGCGACACGCCGCAATTGCTTGGACAGTACGTGCCGGTCTTCAATCCGAGCTTTCTCGGACTGTATTCGGATCCTCAGACCATCGCGAAGACGGCGCAGAGCTTTCGGGTTTTCTATCAGAAGCAGCCGGGCAGTTCGCCCACGACGTATACGGTCGACCATACCGCCGGCAGTTTTGCCTTCGATCCCCAAGGCAAGCCGCGCCTTTACATCAAGCATGGCGAAAAGCCGGAACTGATTGCCCAGGATCTTCGTTTGCTGATTGCGGGAAAGTAAGCCGTCGCACGGCGCCAGCACATGCCTAGCCTTGCCGTCCCTGGTTTTCAGGAGGCGGGAATCAGGCGGCGTGCGCCAGCAGCCCTTTCATTTTCTGCATGGCCTTCGCCTCGATCTGGCGGATGCGCTCGGCCGACACGCCGTACTCGTCGGCCAGCTCGTGCAGCGTGGCCGCTTCGCCCTCGGCCAGCCAGCGCCGCTCGATGATGCGCCGGCTGCGCTCGTCGAGGCTTTCGAGTGCCTGCTTCAGCCCGGTTTCCTGCAGGCGCTCGATCTCGCCGTTGGCCAGGGCTTCCGAGGGTTCCTCCGCGGGGTCGGCCAGGTAGGCGATGGGCGCGAAGGATTCGTCCTCCTCCTCGGTGCTGGCTTCCATGGCGATGTCGCGGCCGCTGAGGCGCGTCTCCATCTCGCGCACCTCCTCCGGCTTGACGCCCAACTGCTTCGCCATGGCGCCGACTTCCTCGCCGCTCATGGTGTTGAGGCCCTGCTTCAGGCTGCGCAGGTTGAAGAAAAGCTTTCTCTGCGCCTTGGTCGTGGCGATCCTCACCAGGCGCCAGTTGCGCAGGATGTATTCGTGGATTTCGGCCTTGATCCAGTGGATGGCGAAGGACACCAGGCGCACACCCCGCTCCGGGTCGTAGCGCTTCACCGCCTTCATCAGGCCGACGTTGCCCTCCTGGATGAGATCGGCGTGGGGCAGGCCGTAACCAAGATAGCCGCGCGCCACCGACACCACCAGGCGCAGATGCGACAGCACCAGCTGGCGCGCCGCCTCGATATCTCCCTCGCCACGGAAGCGTCGCGCCAACTCCCCCTCTTCCGCTGCGGTGAGCAGGGGATAGCGATTGGCGGCCTGGATATAGCTTTCCAGGCTGCCGACGGGAACGGCTGCGGGCAGATTCAAGGTATGCATCATATGGATTTGCCTCCTGGCTCAATATTAGCACTCAAACGCTTCGAGTGCTAACAAGAGGTTTGGTTCCCCTTCTGAATTGGTTGCAACTAACTGTATTTAAGATGAAAGATGGCGGCGAAGAGAGATCCATGCACCCGCCAGCCCGAGCAGGGCGGAGAGCCCGAGCAGCATAAGCGAATCCGCCAGGGGCAGGATATGAAGGGAAAAGTCGATGCCGTAGAGGCCGGCCAGTTCGCCGACCGGTCCGCGCAAAAGCAGGGTGGCACCGAGCACGGCCAGCCAGGCGACGAGCCCCCCGGCGAGCCCCTGCAGGGCGCCGAAGTAGAAGAAGGGTCGGCGGATGAAGGCATCCGTCGCGCCGAGCAGGCGGCTGACCTCGATCTCGTCGCGCTGTGTGAGTATCTGCAGGCGGATGGTGTTGAACGTGATGGCGACCAGCGCCACGCCGAGCACCGTCGCCAGCAGGGTCACGACGAGCCGCGCCAGGCGCAGGAGGGCGTCGAGCTTCCTCACCCAGGCCGAATCCAGCTGCACGTGCTCGACCTTGGGGTACTGCGCGAATTCGGCGCGCATCGCTTCCAGCGCCTCGGGTGTTTCCGTGCGCGGCACCACGACGAAGGCATCGGGAAAGGGGTTGCGCGGCAGGCTGTCGATCACTTCGCCCAGCCCCTCGCTTTCCTTGAGCCGCTTCAGCGTTTCCTCGCGCGGCACCAGGCTCACCTCCCGCGTCTGGGCGTGCCTGCGCAGCCGCGATTCGACCTCGGCGACTTCCTTCCTGCCGGCGTCGAGGGCCATGAACACGGAAATCTGCGGCGTGGCGGCAACGCGCTGCGCCAGGCGCTGAAAATTGGCGAGCAGCATTTCGCCGCCCGCCGGCAGGGCCAGGGCGATGCCCAGCACCAGCGCACCGAGCACGGTATTCAATGGAGTCGCGGCCAGGCGGCGGAAAGCCTGCAGGGCAGCCTGACGATGGTGCAGCAGCCAGCCTTTCATGAGACCACCCTGCCGTGCGCGAGCGTGATGCGACGCGTCATGTAGGGCGCGAACAGCGCCTCGTGGTGCGTGGCCACCAGCACCGTGACGCCGACCTGGTTGAAGGCGTGGAACATGGCGGCGATGTCGCGCGCCGTGTCGTCGTCGAGATGCGCCGTCGGCTCGTCGGCGATGAGGATGGAGGGGCGTGCCACGACGGCGCGGGCGATGGCCAGACGCTGCTGCTCGCCGCCGGAGAGCGCCACCGGCATGGCCTTTTCGCGCTCGAGCAGGCCGACCTTGTCGAGCGCCGCCCGCACGCGCCGGCCGGCGTCGCGCACGGCCACGCCGGCGATGGCCAGCGGCAGCATGACGTTCTCGAAGACGCTGCGGTCGTGCAGCAGCTTCTGGTCCTGGAAGACCATGCCGATGTTGCGGCGCAGGTAGGGCACGGCGGCGCGTTTGAGCGTGGCGACGTTCTGGCCGTTCACGATCACCGAGCCCTGCGTCGGCCGCTCGATGGCGGGGATCAGCTTGAGCAGGGTGGTCTTGCCGGCGCCGGAATGGCCGGAGAGGACGATCATCTCGCCGGACTCGACGGCAAAAGTCAACTCCGCCAGGGCGGCGATGCCGCCCGGGTAGCGCTTCGATACGCTGTCGAAGCGGATCATGGGCATTCTGCCCATGACGCAATGACACGACCCACCCCCCTGCCCCCGCCCCTGGGGCGGGGGTGACCAGTCACCTCCGCCGCTTGGCGGGGGAGGATGGGAGGGGGTGCCAACACTCCGACTTTCCGCGTGCAGTTAAGCATGTAATACAGCGTAGCGAGCTTGCAGGTCATTTGCCGAACAAGGCGCTCACGAATTCATGCGCGCGGAAAGGCTGCAGGTCGTCGATGCCCTCGCCGACGCCGATGAAGCGCAGCGGCCTGGGCTGCTGGCGCGCGATGGCGGCGATGACGCCGCCCTTGGCCGTGCCGTCGAGCTTGGTGAGGACGAGGCCGGTAACGCCGATGGCCGCGTCGAAGGCCTTCACCTGGGCCAGCGCGTTCTGGCCGATGTTGGCGTCGAGCACCAGCAGTACCTCGTGCGGCGCGCCTGGTTCGGCCTTGTCGATGACGCGCTTCACCTTGGCGATTTCCTCCATCAGGTGCAGTTGCGTCGGCAGCCGTCCGGCGGTGTCGGCCAGTACCACATCGATGCGGCGCGCCTTGGCGGCATTCACGGCATCGAAGATGACGGCGGCCGGGTCGCCCGATTCCTGGGCGATGACGGTAACGTCGTTGCGCTCGCCCCAGATCGCCAGCTGTTCGCGCGCCGCGGCGCGGAAGGTGTCGCCGGCGGCGAGCAGCACCGACTTACCCTGCGCCTGGAAGTGCTTGGCCAGCTTGCCGATGGAGGTCGTCTTGCCCGAGCCGTTCACGCCGGCGATCATGATGATGAAGGGCGTGTGTGCGGCGACGTCGAGCGGCCGCTCGAGGGGGCCGATGAGTTTCAGCAGGAGCTCGCCCAGCGCACGCTGAAGCTGCTCGCCGGTTTCCAGGTTTTCGCGCTTGACCGCGGCCTTGAGTTCGGCGAGCAGGTATTGCGTCGCCTCGACGCCGACGTCGGCCATGAGCAGGGTGGTCTCCAGTTCCTCCAGCATCTCGTCGTCGATGCGCCGGCCGAACAGGCCGCCCAGCTGGGCGCGGGTGCGCGAAAGTCCGGCCTTGAGGCGCTCGGTCCACGAGGCGCGCGGGGCATCGGACGTGTCGGACTTCTTCAGGAAACCAAACATAGATGTGGCGGTCAGACCGGACGCGGGTTCAGAACCCGTGCGAAAATGACCCCGTGAATTTTATCAGAAGCGGCAATGACCCCATGAAGATCAGGTTATTCGTATCGTTGGCGATGGCGGCGGGCGCCGCCCTGGCCAATCCCCATGAGAAAATCCTGGCCAACGGCCTGCGCGTCATCGTGCAGGAGGACCGCCGCGCGCCGACGGCGGTGCACATGGTCTGGTATCGCGCCGGCAGCATGGACGAGGTGGATGGCACCTCCGGCGTCGCCCACGTGCTCGAGCACATGATGTTCAAGGGCACCAGGACCCTCAGGCCGGGCGAGTTCAACAAGCGCGTCGCCGCCGCCGGCGGGCGCGACAACGCCTTCACCAGCCTCGACTACACCGCCTATTTCCAGCAGGTGCCGGCCCGGCGGCTGGGCGAGATGATGGCGCTGGAGGCCGACCGCATGGCCAACCTGGTGCTCGACCCGAAGGAGTTCGCGCAGGAAATCAGGGTCGTCATGGAGGAGCGGCGGCTGCGCACCGAGGACAATCCGCAGGCCCTGGTCTACGAGAAGCAGATGGCGGCCGCCTTCCAGGCGCACCCCTACCGCCGCCCCATCATCGGCTGGATGAACGACCTGGAGAACATGACGGCGGCGGACGCGCGCGACTGGTATCGCCGCTGGTATGCGCCCAACAACGCCTACGTCGTCGTCGTCGGCGATGTCGCCAAGGACGAGGTGTTTCGTCTCGCCGAGAAACACTACGGCAGGATCCCGCGCCGGGCGCTGCCCGAGCGCAAGCCGCAGAGCGAGCCGGCGCAGGTCGGCATCAAGCGCCTCAGCGTCAAGGCGCCGGCCAAGCTGCCCTACGTTTCGCTGGCCTGGAAGGTGCCGGTCCTGCGCGACCTGCACAAGGAGCGCGAGCCCTATGCGCTGGAGATGCTGGCCGGCGTGCTCGACGGCCACGAGGCGGCGCGCCTGGCGCGCAACCTGGTGCGCGACGCGAAGGTCGCCGTATCCGCCGGCGCCGGCTACGACGCCACGGTGCGCGGCGAGGCGCTCTTCGTCGTCAGCGGCACGCCGGCGGAAGGGAAAGGCGTGGCGGAGCTGGAGGCGGCCCTGCGCGCCGAGATCGCCCGCGTGGCGAACGAGGGCGTCGGCGCGCAGGAACTCGAGCGCGTGAAGACCCAGGTCATCGCCGCCCAGGTGTACAAGCGCGACTCGATGATGGCGCAGGCGATGGAGATCGGCCGCAGCGAGGCGGTCGGCGTGCACTGGCGCGACATCGACACCCTGCTGGAGAAGATCCGCAGCGTGACCGCCGAGGAGGTGCAGGCGGTGGCGAAGAAATATTTCGGCGACGATACGCTCACCGTGGCGGTGCTCGACCCGCAGCCCCTGCCCGAGGGTGCGCCGCAGAAGTCAGTCTCGACGGGACGGCACTGACATGGGCGCGACGACGAGACTGCTGTGTGCGTGCGTTCTGGGACTGCACGCCTCCCTGGCGCTGGCCGGCCCGAAGATCGAGCACTGGACGGCGCCGTCCGGCGCGCGCGTGTTCTTCATCGAGAGCCGCGTCGTGCCGATCGTCGACGTGCAGGTGGACTTCGCCGCCGGCGGCGCTTACGTGGCCGAGGCGACGGAGGACAAGGCCGGCGTGGCCGGCCTCACGCGCAGCCTGCTCGACATGGGCGCGGGCGAGCTGGACGAGGAGAAGATCGCCGACCGGCTTGCCGACATCGGCGCGCGCCTCGGCGGCGGCGCCGACCAGGATCGCGCCAGCGTTTCCCTGCGCACCCTGTCCTCCGCCCGGGAGCGTGAGGCGGCGCTCGCGCTGATGCAGATGGTGCTGCAGCAGCCGGCCTTTCCCGCCGCCGTGCTCGAGCGCGAGAAGGCGCGCGCCATCGCCGGCATCCGCGAGGCCGACACGCGCCCGGGCAGCATCGCCGCCAAGCGCTTCGCCCGGGCGCTCTATCCGCAGCATCCCTATGGCCGCGTGCCCACGGCCGAGAGCGTGGCGCGAATCACGCGCGAGGACCTGATTGCCTTCTACCGCGCGCATTACGGCGCGCGCCGCGCCGTCGTTTCCATCATCGGCGACCTCTCGCGCGCCGAGGCGGAAGCGATCGCCCAGCGCCTGACGGCGGGCCTGCCCGACGCCCCGGAAAAAGTCAGCCTCCCCGAGGCGGCGCTGCCGTTGCGCGATACCGTGCGCGTCGAGCACCCGGCCACCCAGGCGCACATCCAGCTCGGCCTGCCGACGGTGCGCCGCGGCGATCCCGACTTCTTCCCGCTGCTGGTCGGCAACTACATCCTCGGCGGCGGCGGCTTCGTCTCGCGCCTGATGAAGGAGGTGCGCGAGAAGCGCGGCTACGCCTACAGCGTCTACAGTTATTTCCAGCCGCAGCGCAGCCGCGGACCGTTCCAGATCGGCCTGCAGACCAAGCGCGAGCAGGCGCAGGCGGCGCTCAAGGTGGTCGAGGACGTGCTAGCCGAGTTCCTCGCGCGCGGACCGACGGAGGAGGAGCTTCAGGCCGCCCGGCGCAACCTGGCCGATGGCTTTCCGCTGCGCATCGACAGCAACCGCAAGCTGATCGAGTTCCTCTCGGTGATCGGCTTCTACGACCTGCCGCTCACCTATCTCGACGACTTCCCGCGCAAGGTCGAGGCGGTGACCGCCGCCGAGATCCGCGCCGCATTCCGCAAACACGTCCGGCCGGAACACATGGTGACGGTGATCGTGGCGGGAGAGTGAGCCGTTGTCCCGGGTGCGCATCGTCGGCGGCGAGTGGAAGCGCCGCTTCGTCACCTTCCATGCGGCGCCCGGCCTGCGGCCGACGCCGGACGCCGTGCGCGAGACCCTTTTCAACTGGCTGGGGCAGGACCTGACGGGGCTCGTCTGCCTCGATCTTTTCGCCGGCAGCGGCGTGCTCGGCTTCGAGGCCGCCTCGCGCGGCGCCGCGCATGTCACGCTGGTCGAGCGCGATGCGCGCACCTTCGGCGCGCTCGGGGACAATGCCGCCCTCCTCGACGGCGACCGGCTGGAGCTGGTGCGCGCGGATGCGGTAAAATTCCTCTCCCGCGCGACCCGGCGCTACGATTTGCTCTTTCTCGACCCGCCCTACGGCCGGGGCTGGATCGAGCGCATCGCCCCCCGGCTCGACAGCGTCCTGACGCCCGAGGCGCGCATCTACGCCGAAGCGGAGCATCCCGTCGAGCGCATCGGCGCCTGGGAGGCGGTGCGCAGCGGACAGGCGGGACAGGTTCACTACCAACTACTGGAGCGAGTGCAGACATGAGCGACGGCGTCGCGATCTACCCCGGCACCTTCGACCCCCTCACCCTGGGCCATGAAGACCTGGTGCGCCGCGCCTCGCGCCTGTTCGACGAGGTGCTGGTGGCGGTGGCCGACAGCCGCACCAAGCGTCCCTTCTTCACGCTAGGCGAGCGCGTGGCCATGGCGCGCGAGGTGCTGGGGCCCTATCCCAACGTCCGCGTCGAGGGCTTCGACGGCCTGCTCATGGATTTCCTGCGCCGCCACGAGGCGCGCATCATCCTGCGCGGCCTGCGCGCGGTGTCGGACTTCGAGTACGAGTTCCAGATGGCCGGCATGAACCGCAGCCTCAACCCCGACGTCGAGACGGTGTTCCTGACGCCGGCCGAGAAGTACCAGTTCATTTCCGCCACCATGGTGCGCGAGATCGCCATGCTCGGTGGCGACGTGGGCAAGTTCGTCCAGCCTCTCGTGCACGAGAGGCTGAAGCAGAGAATTTCAAGCAAGTGAGGACAGCAAGATGGCTTTGATGATCACCGACGAATGCATCAACTGCGACGTGTGCGAGCCGGAGTGCCCCAACGGCGCCATCGCGCAGGGCGAAGAGATCTACGAGATCGACCCGAGCAAGTGCACCGAATGCGTCGGCCACTACGACACGCCGCAGTGCATCGAGGTTTGCCCTGTGGACTGTATCATCCCCAATCCCGATCATGCCGAGGACAAGGATCAGCTGCAGCAGAAGTTCCTCAAGCTGACCGCCGCCAAGTAGTTCGCCCCGGCCGGCGCGCTCAGGCTGCGGCGGCGACTGCGCCCTCGCGCGCCTCGGCGTGCAGGGTTTCGCGCAGCGCGGCCGCAATGCCGTTCAGTTCGGCCAGCTGCGTTTCCAGCGCAGCCTTCATCTGCGCCAGTTCGCGCACCCGGTCTTCGAGCGTGTCCGTCGCCTGGTGGATGCGCTTGACGCTTTCCAGCCGGCGCTTCAGCTGCAGCTGGTACTCGCGCACCTGGGTCTCGAGCGGCGCCATGACGGCGCGCAGCCAGTGGTCGGCATCGCGGTTGATCAGCTCGAAGGTGCGCCGCACCTGGGTCGCCACGGTCTCGAAGAAGCGCTGCGTCAGGCCGTGCTTGGCATGGGTCACCATGTTGAGCAGGGTGTTGAAGTGGGCGTTGAAGCCCTCCTCGAGGCGATCGATCTCCTTCTCGTAGCGCAGCAGCGAGAAGGGCGCCGGCGCGGCGAGCTTCATGCCGTGCTCGGTGGAGAAGCGCTCGTACATCGCCCCCATCATTCTGGTGATCTCGGCGATTTCCCCGGCGGACTTGCCCAGGTTGGCGCGCACGTGCCGGAAATAGCTGCGCATGGCGTCCCGCAGGTTCTTGCTGAAGCGCGCTTTCAGCATGGCTTCGCGCGTGCGCCGCGTCTCTTCGCGCAGGGCGTCCATGCCGAGGTGCGAGTAGAGGTTGTTGGTGAGCTGGGAGAAGACGCTGCGCACCGCGTAGTAACGCTGCAGGCCGCGCTCGAACTCGTCCTTTTCGCTCTTCACCTTGCGCATCATGTATTCGATGACGCTCTGGTTCTTGCCGCGCAGGTCGGAGAGCTCGGCGAGCTGTTCGGCGACGCCGCCGCGGCGCGTCTCGAGCAGGGCGCGCGTGCGGGCGACCAGATCGGCCGCCTCGCTCTCGGTGTTGTCGCAGACGATCTCCTGCTTGGCGGGAATCAGCTCGGCGGTGAGCGCCTGCTCGAGCCGGAGCAGGCGGCTGCGTTCGAGCAGGGCGTCGTCGCGGCTGATCTTGGCCAGCAGGCCCTTCTGTGCCGACACCGGATAGACATGTCCGGCGTCCAGCTCGAGGATTTGCGCCGTGGTCTGCACCTGGCGCGCGATCTCCGATTCGATCTCGGCCTCGCTGCGGATGCCGTCCCACAGGCCGTCGATCTTGTTGAGCACGGCGATGCGGCCCTTCTGCCGCGTGCGCGCGCCGTTCACGTGGTCGCGCCAGACGGCGAGGTCGGACTGCGTCACGCCGGTGTCGGCGGCGAGAATGAACAGTATGGCGTGCGCGTTGGGCAGCTGCGAGAGCGTCAGCTCCGGCTCGGCGCCGATGGCGTTCAGGCCCGGCGTGTCGAGGATAACCAGGCCCTGCTCGAGCAGGGGGTGGGCAAAGTTGATGACCGCATGGCGCCAGCAGGGGATTTCCACCAGGCCCTCGGCGTCGGGCTTGAGGCCTTCCTTGCCCACGGGGTCGATGGCGAAGCCGAGCGCGTCGGCCAGCTCCTGCGCGACGCGCTTCTGCTCGCCGACGCGGGAGAGCGCCGCATGCATGGCTTCGGCCGAGTCGGTGTCCAGCTTGACGATGCGCCATTCCTCGGGAAAGCGCTTGAACTCCGTCACGCTGGCGTTCGAGGAGCGCGTCTCGATCGGCAGCAGCTCGATCGCCGGCGGCCGGCCGGCGTCGTAGAGCAGTTCAGTCGGGCACATGGTGGTGCGTCCGGCCGTGGACGGCAGGATGCGGTTGCCGTAATCGCCGAAGAAGATGGCGTTGATTAGTTCCGACTTGCCGCGCGAGAACTCGGCGACGAAGGCGATGATCAGCTTGTCCTCGCGCAGGCGCTCGAGCAACTGCTGGATGCGCAGATCGCTCTGGGCGTCGCCCAGTTCGTTGGCGACGAGCCAGTCGTGCAGCGTGAGCAGGTGCTCGGAGACGGCCGAACGCCAGTTGCTGTAAGCGGAAAAATGCTGAACCAGGCCCATGCTCGCTTCCGGGATCGTTCATAAAAATCCAGTCGGAACCGTAATTTAGCACAGCTTTTTGAAGTGGCAACGCAAGCTGTCGCCCGCGTTCCGCCGTTTGTCAGCGCTGGCAGCGCGGGCAGTAGAAGGTGGAGCGCTGCCCCATGCGCAGCGCGCGTATCCTGGCGCCGCAGGCGCGGCAGGGTTCGCCGGCGCGGCCATACACGAAATGCTGCTGCTGGAACCAGCCGGCGCTGCCGTCGCTGTGGATGAAGTCGCGCAGCGTGCTGCCGCCGGCGGCGAGGGCGCCTTCCAGGGTGGCGCGCACGGCGTCGGCCAGGCGCGCGCAGCGCGGCATGGACAGGCGGCCGGCCGGAGTGCGCGGATCGATGCCGGCGCGAAACAGGCATTCCGAGGCGTAGATGTTGCCGACGCCGACGAGGGTGTGGGCGTCCATCAGGAAGAGCTTGACGGCCGTTGCGCGCCGGCGCGTCGCGGTGTAGAGCCAGTCGCCGCAGAAATCCGCCGAGAGCGGCTCGACGCCGAGCGGGGCGATGAGCGGGTGCAGGGCGGGGTCCTCCGGCGTCCACAGCACGGCGCCGAAGCGGCGAGGGTCGCGCAGGCGCAGGATCCTGCGGCCGAACGCGAAATCGACGTGGTCGTGCCGGCCCGGCGCTTCGGTCGACTGCACCAGCCGCAAACTTCCGGACATGCCCAGATGCACGATCAGCGTGCCGTGATCGAAACGGAACAGCAGGTACTTGCCGCGCCGGTCGATGCCGCGCAGGGTTTTTCCGGCGAGCAGGCGCGCAAGATGGCGCGGCAGCGGATAGCGCAGCGCGGCATGGCGCGCGACGACGTCGCTCAGGGCTTTCCCATGCAGATCGGGCAGCAGGCCGCGGCGCGTGATTTCGACTTCGGGCAATTCCGGCATGGCGTGTGGAGGCTTGCTTGCGGGGGATGGCAAAACCCCCTAACATGAAACGAGAATTCTACGCCGCAGCGCCCTGACCCCGACATGATCGACCTGAAACGCCTTCTGACGCCGTCCGGCCTTGCCGCCGCGGCATGCCTTCTGACCGCCTGCGCCCATACGCCGCCGCCGCAGCCTGCCGAAGCCGCTGCCGAGAAACCGGCGCAGAAGCCGAAATCCGTCGTGCGTGTCGAACCCCTGCCCAAGCAGGAACTGACCGGCCAGATCCTCTATCAGACGCTGCTGGCGGAAATCGCGGGGCAGCGCGGCAATCACGGCCTGTCGGCCTCGGCCTATCTGGATCTGGCGCGCACCACGCGTGACCCGCGCTACGCGCGCCGCGCAGCGGAGATCGGCCTGCATGGCCGCGACCTCGAAGTCGCCCTGCAGGCGGCACGCCTTTGGGTGGAGCTCGACCCGGAGTCGGCGCAGGCGCGGCAGATGATGGCCGGCCTGCTCGTCAGCGCGAACCGTCTCGAGGAGTTGCAACCGCATGTCGCCAAGCTGCTGGCGCAGGAGGGCGACAATATCGGCGACGGCCTGCTGCGCCTGAACCGGCTGTTCGCGCGCTATCCGGACAAGAAGGCGGTCATGCACATCGTCGACCGGCTGACGATGCCGTACGTGGGCCTGGCCGAGGCGCATTTCGCCCGCGCGCAGGCGGCGCTTAACGCCGGCGACTGGAAGCGCGGCGTGACGGAGATCGACAAGGCCCTGGCGCTGAAACCGGAATGGGACAATGCCGTCCTGCTCAAGGCGCAACTCCAGCGCACCGAAACGCCCGAGGTGGCGCTCGAGACCCTGCGCAGCCACCTCGACCGGCATCCACGGTCGCGCGAGGTGCGCCTGCAATATGCGCGCCACTTGGTCGATGCGCGCATGTATCCTCAGGCCCGCGCCGAGTTCCAGCGCCTGCTGGTCGATTACCCAGGCAATGCCGACGTGGTCTATGCCGTGGCGATGCTCTCGGTCCAGCTGTCAGACTGGACCACGGCCGAGGAGAACTTCAGGAGGCTGATCGGCCAGGACTATGCCGAGATCGACACGGTGCGCCTCTACCTCGGCCAGATCGCCGAGGAGCGCAAGCAGTTCGACGAGGCGCTGCGCTGGTATGCGACGGTGGCGACGGGTGAGCAGTATCTGGCGGCGCAACTGCGCATCGCCCAGCTGCTGGCCAAGCAGGGCAAGCTGGAGGCGGGCCGTCGTCACCTGCAGGAAGCGCGTACGACGGACGGCGCCGACCGCGTCCAGCTGCTGCTGGCGGAAAGTCAGCTGCTGCGGGACGCCGGCCGGACGACGGAAGCCTATGAACTGCTGGCGGGGAGCCTGGCCGCCCAGCCGGAACAGCCCGAGCTGCTCTACGAATCCGCCCTGCTGGCCGAAAAGATCGGCCGCCACGACGTGATGGAAGGCAATCTGCGCAAGCTCATCCGCCTCAAGCCGGAGCACGCCCACGCCTACAACGCGCTCGGCTACTCCTTCGCCGACCGCAATCAGCGGCTGGCCGAGGCGGAGGAACTGATCGAGAAGGCGCTGAAGCTCTCGCCCAATGATCCCTTCATCATCGACAGCATGGGCTGGGTGCTCTTCCGCAAGGGCGACAATGCCGGGGCCCTGACCCAGTTGCAGCGCGCCTACGCGATCCGGCCCGATCCCGAAATCGCCGCGCATCTCGGCGAGGTGCTGTGGGTGCTCGGCCGCCGCGACGAGGCGAGGAAGACCTGGCAGGACGCCGCCAAGGCGCACCCCGGCAACGAGGTGCTCGCCGAGGTCATGAAGCGTTTCGCTCCCTGATGCGGCGTGGCCTGCCGGTTGTCGCGTTGCTGGCTCTCTTGTCTGCCGGCTGCGCGCTGATCGAACCCCTGGTCTCGGCGCCTAGGCCGGCACGGGACGCCATCGAGGCCTTTCGCCTGGAAGGACGCATCGCCGTGCGTCGCGGGGGGGAGCGGTTTTCGGCTAACATCGACTGGCGCCACGATGCGCAGTCCGACGACATGGCGGTGAGCGGGCCGCTGGGCCAGGGCCTAGCCCGGCTTACCGCCGCGGGCGGTGCCGCCCTGCTGGAAACGGCCGACCACAAGCGTTTCAGCGCGGCCGACCTGGACGGCCTGACCGAACAGGTGTTCGGCACGCGCCTGCCGGTCTCCGGCCTCGGGCATTGGGTGCTCGGGCGCTCCGCCTTCGGCGGCGCGGCGCGACTCGACGCGCTCGGCCGTCTGGCGGGCCTGTCGGAGCAGGGCTGGACGATCGAATACCTGCGCTATGAAGACGAGACGCCCGCGGCGCTGCCCGCGCTGCTGCAGGCTAGGCGCGAGGATGTGGAGGTGCGTCTGGTCATCGACAGCTGGAGCCTCGAATCGACGAGCCATCCCCTCGCTCCCCTTCCCCGGGAAGGGGGTGACAGCGGTTCGCCTCGCTCCGGGAGCTGGAAGCGGTGAGGGACTGGGAGCGCGCCTGGCCGGCGCCGGCCAAGCTCAATCTCTTTCTCCATGTCGTCGGCCGCCGGCCCGACGGCTACCATCTCCTGCAGTCGGTCTTCCGCCTCATCGACTTCGGCGACACGCTGCGCTTTTCCCCGCGCCAGGATGGCCGTATCGTACGCACCCGTCCGCTCGAGGGCGTGCCCGAGGCGTCCGACTTGTGCGTGCGTGCCGCCCTGCTGCTGCAGTCGGAATCCGGCTGCCGGCAGGGCGCGGGCATCGCCCTGGAAAAGCGCCTGCCCATGGGTGGCGGGCTGGGTGGCGGCAGTTCGGATGCGGCGACGGTGCTCCTGGCGCTGAACCGGCTCTGGGGCCTCGGCTGGCCGCGTGCGCGCCTGCAGGCGCTGGGCCTCAGGCTGGGCGCCGACGTGCCCTTCTTCCTCTTCGGCCGCAACGCCTTCGTCGAGGGGATCGGCGAGACGTTGCGGGCGATCGAATTGCCGCCTGCCTGGTATCTCGTCGTGGCACCCCGGGCGAGCGTGCCGACGGCGGAAATCTTCGCCGCGCCGAATTTGACACGGGATACGAAACCACTCAAAATGGCGGACTTTTCAGCGGGTTGGGACGGCCTTCGGCATGCGGGCCGCAACGATCTCGAGCCCGTCGTGCGGGAACGCTACCCCGAGGTGGCGCGGGCGCTGTCCTGGCTGGGGCAGCACGCCGAAGCGCGCATGACCGGTTCCGGAGCCTGTGTGTTCGCCCCCTTTGCCAACGAGCAGGACGCGCGCACCGCGCTGGCACGGATGCCGGAGGACATGAGTGGCTGGGTGGCACGCGGCCTGGACGAGCATCCCCTGCGGGCACTCGCTGACTGAGACTCTTGGGGAGTCGCCAAGTTGGTTAAGGCACCGGATTTTGATTCCGGCATGCGAAGGTTCGAATCCTTCCTCCCCAGCCAAATTCGAGAATGCGGGCAGGTGGTTCACCTGCCCGCATCGTTTGCGCAAACGGAATCGTCCGAGAGGGACGCATGGCCTACGACAGCCTGATGGTCTTCACGGGGAACGCCAACCCCAAGCTCGCCGCCGACGTGGTCAGGCGCCTGAACATCTCGCTCGGCCGCGCGGCCGTCGGCCGCTTCTCCGACGGCGAGGTCAATGTCGAGATCATGGAGAACGTCCGCGGCAAGGACTGCTTCATCCTGCAATCGACCTGTGCGCCGACCAACGACAACCTGATGGAACTCGTCATCATGGTCGACGCGCTGAAGCGCTCCTCGGCGGGGCGCGTCACGGCGGCGATCCCCTACATGGGCTATTCGCGCCAGGACCGCCGGCCGCGCTCGGCGCGCGTGGCGATCTCGGCCAAGGTGGTGGCGAACATGCTTCAGGCGGTGGGCGTGGACCGCGTGCTGACGGTGGATCTGCATGCCGACCAGATCCAGGGTTTCTTCGACATCCCGGTCGACAACGTCTATGCGGCGCCGATCCTGCTCGGCGACATCTGGAAGCACCAGCACAAGGACCTGCTGGTGGTCTCGCCCGACGTCGGCGGGGTGGTGCGGGCGCGGGCGCTGGCCAAGCGGCTCGAGTCGGACCTGGCGATCATCGACAAGCGGCGGCCGAAGGCTAACGTGTCGGAAGTGATGAACATCATCGGCGAGGTGGAAGGCCGCACCTGCGTCATCATGGACGACATGGTGGACACCGCCGGCACGCTGTGCAAGGCGGCGCAGGCGCTGAAGGACCACGGCGCCGCCAAGGTGCTCGCCTACTGTACCCACCCGGTGCTGTCCGGCAGCGCGGTCGAGCGCATCGGCGGCTCGGTGCTGGACGAGCTGGTGGTGACGGACACCATTCCGCTCAGCGACGAGGCGCGCGCCTGCAAGCCCATCCGCCAGATATCCATCGCCGAACTGCTCGCCGAGACGATGCTGCGCATCAGCAACGAGGAGTCGGTGTCGTCCCTCTTTATGGAGTAGTTTTTTCGTTTTTTTCAACCCCTGCCTGGTCGCGGGCAGGTTTTTTTTGGAGCAAGCAAATGAAAATCGAAATCATCGCGAACAAGCGCGAACTGCAGGGCACCGGAGCGAGCCGCCGCCTGCGCCGCGCGGGCAAGGTGCCCGGCATCGTCTATGGCGGGGAAGTCGCCGCCCAGCCGATCGAGCTGGACCACAACGCCCTTTTCCACAGCCTCAAGCAGGAAGCGTTTCACGCCTCCATTCTGACCATGAACCTGGACGGACAGAAGCAGCAGGTGCTGCTGCGCGACTACCAGATGCACGCCTACCGGCCGCTGGTGATGCATGCCGACTTCCAGCGCGTGTCGGCCGACAAGAAGATCCACATGAGGGTGCCGCTGCACTTCATCAACGGCGACATCGCCCCGGGCGTCAAGCTGCAGGGCGGCGTGGTGAGCCATGTCATGAACGAGCTGGACATCAGCTGCCTGCCGGCGGACCTGCCCGAGTTCATCGAGGTGGACATGAAGGACGTCGCGGTCGGCCACTCGGTGCACGTCAACGACCTCAAGCTGCCCAAGGGCGTCGAGGCGGTGCTGCACCGGGGCGAGAACCCGGTGGTCGGCACCATCGTCGTGCCGCGCGGCACGACCGAAGCCGAGCTGGCTGCGGGCGAGGAAGCCGCGGCTGTCACCACGGCCGCCGCGCCGGCCGCCGCCGCTCCCGCTGCCGCGCCGGCCAAGGCCGAGAAGAAGTGATCCCGGGCGCCGCGGCCTGAGGGCCGCGGCGCTGTCCGATGGCCGCGCCCCGACTCGTCGTCGGCCTGGGCAATCCCGGCGCCGAATACGCCGACACCCGCCACAACGCCGGCTTCTGGCTGTGCGAAAGGCTGGCGGCGAAACTCGGCGCTGCGCTCAGGCGCGAATCCCGTTTTCACGGTCTCGCCGGCCGCAGGCAGGATCAGGCCTGGCTGCTGCTGCCGCAGACCTATATGAATCATTCCGGCCAGGCCGTGGCGGCGCTGGCGCGCTTCTACCGCATTCCGCCGGCGCAGATGCTGGTGTTGCACGACGAACTGGATCTGCCGCCGGGCGCCCTGCGCCTGAAGTTCGGCGGCGGCCTGGGCGGGCACAACGGCCTGAAGGACATCGCGGCGCATCTCGGCACGCAGGACTTCTGGCGCCTGCGCATCGGCATCGGCCATCCCGGCGACCGCGACCAGGTGGTGGATTACGTGCTGAAGAAGCCGCGCGCCGAGGAGCGGACGCTGATCGACGCTGCGCTCGACCGCGCCCTCGAGCACTGGCCATACCTCGAACGCGGCGAGTATCCCGCCGCGATGCAGAAGCTCAACACGAAGGGAAACACATGAGTTTGAAGTGCGGCATCGTCGGTCTGCCCAACGTCGGCAAGTCGACCCTCTTCAACGCCCTGACCAAGTCGGGCATCGCTGCGGAGAACTACCCCTTCTGCACCATCGAGCCCAACGTCGGCATCGTCGAGGTGCCCGACGCGCGCCTGGCGCAACTCGCCGCCATCGTCAAGCCGCAAAGGGTCATGCCGGCGGTGGTGGAGTTCGTGGACATCGCCGGTCTGGTGGCGGGGGCGAGCAAGGGCGAGGGCCTGGGCAACCAGTTTCTCGCCAACATCCGCGAGACCGACGCCATCGTGCATGTCGTGCGCTGCTTCCACAACGAGAACATCGTGCATGTCTCGGGCGAAGTGAAGCCGCTTTCCGACATCGAGACCATCGAGACGGAACTGGCGCTCGCCGACCTCGCCACCGCCGAGAAGGCGCTGGCGCGCTACCGCAAGCCGGCCCAGGCCGGCGACAAGGAGGGGAAGCTCCTGGTGGCCGTGCTCGACAAATGCGTCGCACAGCTGAACGAGGCGAAGCCGGTGCGCGCGCTCGATCTGTCGAAGGAGGAATGGGCCAACCTCAAGCCCTTCTGCCTGATCACGGCGAAGCCCACCCTCTACGCCGCGAATGTCGACGAGAAGGGCTTCGCGGACAACCCGCTGCTCGCCGCCGTGGAAGCGTACGCGGCGAGGGAGAAGGCGCCGGTGGTGGCCTTCTGCGCGGCGATGGAGGCGGAAATCGCCGATCTCTCGGACGAGGACAAGGCGGTGTTCCTCGCCGACATGGGGCTGCAGGAACCGGGCCTGAACCGGCTCATCCGCGCCGGTTACGCGCTGCTCGGTCTGCAGACCTATTTCACCGCCGGCGAGAAGGAGGTGCGCGCCTGGACCATCCACGCCGGCGACACTGCGCCGCAGGCGGCCGGCGTCATCCACACCGACTTCGAGCGCGGCTTCATCCGTGCCGAGGTGATCGGCTTCGCCGACTTCATCGCCTGCAAGGGGGAGTCCGGTGCGCGCGAGGCGGGCAAGATGCGTTTGGAAGGAAAGGACTATGTCGTGCATGACGGCGACGTCATGCATTTCCGCTTCAACGTGTAGGCTTGGCGTCGCCGCGCTGCCCCGGCACGCGGGCACCCTCCGGCGCGGCGGGCGCGCTCCCGCCTGAGAAGCGGTAGGCCGAGCCGCCCGCTTGCTTGGCCTCGTACATGGCGATGTCGGCCTTCCGCATGAGGCCTTCCATGTTGGCGGCATGCTCTGGGAAATGGGCGATGCCGACCGACACGCCCAGCAGGTACTGACGCCCGCCGACTTCGACCGGCTCGCGCACGGACTCGATCGCCTTTTCGGCGACGCGGGTGGCATCCTGCGGATGGGCCATTTCCTGCAGCAGAATGACGAACTCGTCGCCGCCGAGCCGTGCCACCGTGTCGATTTGGCGCACCAGCGTGCGCAGGCGCTGCGCGATGACGACGAGCACCGCGTCGCCGGTGGAGTGCCCCTCCGTGTCGTTGATGATCTTGAAGTCGTCCAGGTCGAGCAGGAGCAGTGCGACGAGGTGGCCGCTGCGCTTGGCCAGGGCGAGGGACTGCTCGACGCGGTCGGCGAGGAGGCGGCGGTTCGGCAGGCCGGTCAGCACGTCGTGATGGGCGAGATGGCGGAACTGTTCCGCCGCGGTGACGCGCTCCGTGATGTCCGTGCCGACGCCATGGTAGCCGGCAAAGTCGCCCTGCTCGTCGTAGGCAGGGTTGCCGCTGACGGAGAACCAGCGCAGCTCGCCGTCCGGCTTGGCGATCTGGTAGACGAAATCGCGAAAAGGAAGATGGGATTCGAGAGTTGCGCGGTGCGCCTGCCACTGCGCTTCGGTCACGCCGCGGACAAAGGGGATTTCCCAGCGGCGCAGCCCGAGCACCTGCTCCTTGCGATAGCCGGAGTTGTCGATGGCCGCGCCGGAGATGTGCGTGAAGCGGAAATCGCGGTCCACTTCCCAGTACCAGTCCGTGGAGAGCGAAATCAGGTCGCGGAAGCGTTGTTCGCTCGCCTTGAGGGCCGATTCGGTCCGCAAACGTTCGCTGATGTCGGTGCCCATCCAGACGACACCGAGGTCGAGATTGGACGGGTCGACCGCCATGCCGCTGATTTCCGCCCAGAACAGTTCGCCGCTGGCCCGACGCTGCCGCACGATGGCGCTGTATGACTTGCCCTGGCTGATGGGATGCATGCATTCCTGGGCGAAGCCGCGCCATTCGTCGTAGCTGGGCCAGGTGGTCCAGGCCGGCTTGCCCAGGGCGTCCTGCATCTCCACGCCGAACAGCGCGCACCACTGGCGGTTGCATTTCACCAGGTAATTCGGCCGCACCAACCCGATGGCCTCGGCCGCCGAGTCGAAGATCACATTGTGCTCGGCGGCCAGCGCCTCGCTTTCGAAACGCCTGCGCAAGGTGGCGACCAGGTTGCGGTGCAGGGCGTCATGGATGCCGACGAGCACGGCGATGTAGATCAGCACGGACCAGCCGGCGATGGCGATGCCATCGGGCCTTCCGAGCAGGAGGACGGCGGCGGATACCGCGGTCGGCGCCATGAAGAAGTAGTAGGCGAGACGGGAAGGGGCCAGCACGGCCGTGGCGCCCAGGCAGACGGTGCACAGCGTCAGCACCAGGAACAGTCGGGGAAATTCGCCCGATTGCGGCGTCAGCAGCCAGAGGGCGGCGCCCCAGAGCAGCCCGGCGACCGCGGTTTTCAGGGCGAACAACCTTTCCCAGCGCGGCGCCTCCTCCAGCCTCGGCTGTTGGCGATGAAAGCGATGCTGCATCCAGGTCAGCGCAGCCGCGTTGCAGGCCATCAGGCCGAGCCAGACCAGCAGCGTGCCGCGAGCCGACCCGGGCCATAGCCAGTATGCGATCAGGGTGAGCGCGGCCAGGGTGGCGAAAACCGAAGTGCGCGACAGGACGAAAAGCATGCGCACGCGCTCGGCGTGGCAGGCCACGGCCACGCCGGATTGCCAGTTTTCCAGACGGTAGGGTTCCGACACGATCTCCCCTTTGGACGCGTTCTTGTTATTCGTTTGAGCCGCGATGCTACACGCGCGCGTCATACGCCGCCGTGAAAAGCGTCACGCTCGGCGTCGGGCGGCGGGACGCGACCGACGGTCGGCAAGTTGGCTATCATTCCGCCATGCCGCACAGGGCCACATCCGACATGCCATACCGGGGCCGCTTCGCGCCGTCGCCGACGGGCCCGCTCCATTTCGGCTCGCTCGCGGCGGCGATCGGCAGCTGTCTCGACGCGCGCGCCGCGGGCGGGAGCTGGCTGCTGCGCATCGAGGACGTGGACACGCCTCGCATGGTCGAGGGCGCGGCGGAAGCGATGCTGCGCACGCTCGAGCGGCTCGGCTTCGCCTGGGACGGGGCAGTCGAATATCAAAGCCGCCGCACCGCGCATTATCTGGCCGCCTTCGAGCGCCTGAAGCTGGCCGGCAGGGTGTTTGCCTGCGCCTGCAGCCGCCGCGAGGTGGCCGACTCGGGCCTGGGGCCGGACGGTGCGCCGCGCTATCCGGGCACCTGCCGCCGGGGGCTTGCGCCGGGGCGCCAGGCGCGCGCCTGGCGTCTTCAGGTCGAGCCCGGGCAGGTGTGCTTCGACGATGACCTGCAGGGGCGCATCTGCCAGGACCTGGCGGCCGAGGTCGGCGATTTCGTCGTGCTGCGCGCCGACGGCTGTTTTGCCTACCAGCTGGCGGCGGTGGTGGATGATGCGGCGCAGGGCGTGACCCATGTCGTGCGCGGCGCCGATCTGATCGACTCGACGCCGCGCCAGATTTTCCTGCAACAGCAACTCGGCCTGCCGCGGCCGGCCTACCTGCACCTGCCCGCTGCGGTCAACGCGGCGGGGGAGAAACTGTCCAAGCAGACGCGGGCGGCGGCCATCGACGGCCAGCGGCCGCAGGCCGCGCTGCTGGCCGCGCTGAAGTTTCTCGGCCAGCAGCCGCCGCAAGCGCTGGCAGAGGCTGCGCTGGACGATGTCTGGCGCTGGGCGATAATGCACTGGAACCGCGATGCGCTGCCGCGCTGCCGATCTGCCGCGGCGCCAGCGGGATATTGATGGGAGGGGAAGATGATCGATGACGTCGCCGGCCTGCGCCGGGTCCTGCTCAAGCACCGCACCATCGCCATGGTCGGACTGTCCGCCCAGTGGTACCGCCCCAGCCACTTCGCCGCGAAGTACATGCTCGACCACGGCTACTCCGTGATTCCCGTCAATCCGGCCTACCGCGAGGTGCTGGGGCAGGCCAGCTATCCCGCCCTGCGCGAGGTGCCCGTGCCGGTGGGCATCGTGGATTGCTTCCGGCGCGCCGAGGAAATCCCGGCCATCGTGGAGGAGGCCATTGCCGTCGGGGCGAAGGTGCTGTGGCTGCAACTGGGGGTGATCAACCTCGAGGCGGTGCGCAGGGCGGAGGCGGCGGGTCTGGAGGTGGTCATGGACCGCTGCGTCAAGATCGAGCATGCGCGGCTGTTCGGCGGCCTCAACTGGTTCGGCGTGAACACCGGGATCGTATCCTCGAAAAGGCCATCCTGCCACGCCTTCGCGGCGCGCTGACAGGCTAGCGCCGGCGCAAGGTCGGATGCCTCAGGCAGCGGCGCCAAGGCAGGAAATCAGTGCTTGCCGCTGTAGCCGGCGATGCCGATGAGCATCCTGACGATGCCGTAGGCGATCCAGCTCAGCCAACGGTGCAGCCGAGACTGGCGCTGCCAGTCCTCCCGATGCAATTCGCGGGCGCCGGCCTGCATCGCGGCCTCCAGGCTGGCGCGCAATGCCAGGGAAAACCCGGAGTCCTCGATCACGACATTGGCCTCGCGCGCCAGAAGCAGGCTGAAGGGATCGATGTTGCTCGAGCCCACCGTGGCCCAGCGGTCGTCGACGACGGCGACCTTGGCATGGAGAAAGCTCCGGTGGTATTCGAATATCCGCATGCCGGCGTCGAGCAGTGCGCCGTAGAGGGCCTGCGTCGCGTAGTGCTGCAGGACGTATTCCACCTTCCCCTGCAGCAGGATGGAAACGCGCACGCCGCGCGCGGCGGCCTCGAACAGGGCACGGCGAAAGCGCAGGCCAGGCAGGAAGTAGGCGTTGGCGAGGACGATATCCCGGCTCGCCGAGCCGATCGCGTGGAGGTAGGCCTCCTCGATGTCGCGGCGATGGCGGAAGTTGTCGCGCATGACGAAGGCGGCGCGCAGCGTGCCGCGGGGCGCGGCGAGCGTCGGCGTCGGCAGCGCCTGGCGCAGCCGCCGGCGGAAGTTCGCCCAGGCGACGAGGGCCCACAGCTTCCGCACCGTGGCATGAACGGGCGCCAGCAGCGGGCCTTCCAGCCTCACGGCATAGTCGAAACGCGGCGGGGCAGGATGTGCCGCGTCGACGTCGTCGACGATATTGATGCCGCCGACGAAGGCGGTGCGGCCGTCGGCGACGGCCAGCTTGCGGTGCAGGCGCCGCAGGCGGTGGCGGCGCAGGCGCAGGCGCGCGATTTCCGGGCGGAAGACCAGCACCTGCACGCCGGCCGCTTCGAGCGCCGGCCTCAGTCGTGCGGCGAACGCCGGCGAACCGAAGCCGTCCACCACCACGCGCACGGCGACGCCGCGCTGCGCGGCGCGCGACAGCGCCCCGGCCACGTCACGCCCCGTGGCGTCGTCCTCGAAGATGTAGGTTTCGAGATGAAACTCCCGCTCGGCCGCGTCGATGGCCGCGATCAGCGCCGGAAAGAAGGCGCTGCCGGTTTCCAGCAGGGTGACGGCATTGCCCGGCAGGAACTCGGCTTTCATGCCCGGCGGCTATTCGAGGGCGATGTGCGCCGACAGCGCGGCATGGTCGGAGATTTTCGACCAGGGGCGACCGAAATGGACCTCGGTGCGTTGGATGGAAAAGCCGCGCACGTAGATGCGGTCGAGGCGGAACATCGGCAGGGTGGCGGGAAAGCTGCGCGCCGGCATGCCGTTGATGCCGCCGAATACCTCGGCCATGCCGAGGCGCTCGGCAATCAGGTTGCCGGCGCGGTTGTGCCAGTCGTTGAAGTCGCCGGCGACGATGAGCGGCGTGTCGCCGGGACTGACTTCTTCCATGCGCTCGGCAAGCGACAGCATCTGGCGCCGGCGCGCGGCGGCGGTGAGCCCCAGATGCACGCAGACGCAATGCAGCGGCGCCTTCCAGCCGGGCACGGCGATCTCGGTGTGCAGCATGCCGCGCCGCTCGAAGCGCAGTTCGGAGATGTCCTGGTTGTGCGAGGACAGGATGGGAAAGCGCGAGAGGATGGCGTTGCCGTGGTGGCCGTGGTCGTAGATGGCGTTGCCGCCGTAGGCCGTCTCCGGCCAGACGCCCTCGGCGAGGAAGTCGTGCTGCCCCGCTTCCGGCCAGTTGGCATGCCGTTCGGCATGGCGCTCGTGCAAGCCCTGCACTTCCTGCAGGAAGACGATGTCGGGATCGAGGCCGTGCAGGCGCTTGCGCAGCTCGTGGATCATCATGCGCGCCTTGAACTGCGAGAAGCCCTTGTGGATGTTGTAGGTGCACACGTGCAGCTTGCGCACGACGCCCTTCTGGCGCGGGGAGTCGGGTTGCCCCCTGCTGGTGACGGCGGGTCTGACCATCTACGACGCTTCGAGCATGCGGTTGAGGGCCACCTTCGCCAGTTCCGCCTCGTGCGCCGGCACCGAAATGCGGTTCACGACATTGCCTTCGGCCAGGTTCTCCAGGCACCAGGCGAGGTGCTGCGGATCGATGCGGCCCATGGTCGAGCACATGCAGACCATGGGCGCCATGAACTGCACGACCTTGCCTTCGGGCTTCACCTCCTCGGCGAGGCGGCTGACGAGATTCAGCTCGGTGCCGACCAGCCAGCGCGTGCCGGCAGCGGCTTCCTTGATGGTCTTGATGATGAATTCCGTCGAGCCGACGTAATCCGACAGCCGGCAGACGTCGAAATTCGACTCGGGATGGGAGATGACGAGGCCCGCCGGATGCTCGTTCCTGAAGCGCAGGATGTGGCCGGCCTGGAACATCTGGTGCACCGAGCAGAAGCCCTTCCACAACAGGATCCGCGCGCGGCGCACCTGCTCGGCGGTGAGGCCGCCGTTCTCCAGGTCGGGATCCCATACCGCCATCTCGTCGAGCGGAATGCCCATCTTGTGGCCGCTCCAGCGGCCGAGGTGCTGGTCGGGGAAGAACAGCACCTTCCCGCGGCGCGCGAAGGACCACTCGAGGATCTTCGGCGCGTTGCTCGAGGTGCACACGATGCCGCCGTGCTCGCCGCAGAAGGCCTTCAGGTCGGCGCTCGAGTTGATGTAGGTGACGGGGGTGAAGAGGCCGTCCGGGTCGCCGACGAGCGCCTCCAGTTCGCGCCAGCAGCGCGCCACCTTGGCCAGGCTCGCCATGTCGGCCATGGAGCAGCCGGCGGCGAGGTCCGGCAGGATGGAAATCTGCTCGGGCTTGGACAGGATGTCGGCCACCTCCGCCATGAAATGCACGCCGCAGAAGACGATGAATTCGGCGTCGGACTGCGCCGCCAGGCGCGACAGCTTGAGCGAGTCGCCGGTCAGGTCGGCGTGGCGGTAGACGTCGGCGCGCTGGTAGTGGTGGCACAGCAGCACGGCGCGCTTGCCCAGGCGGGCGCGTGCGGCGAGGATGCGCTCCTGCGCCTGTTCGTCGGCGAGTGCGTTGAAGCGGTCGAACTGCATTGCTGTGGCGGGCATGGTCGGCAAGCCTGAAAAATCGCAAGACCGCGTAATCTATCAAATTTCGGGGGAAGCCTCAGCTTTGCTGCCAGGGCAGGCCGGCGGCGCGCCAGCCGCCGAGCTTGCCGCGCTGCCCCTTCGCATCCTTGTCGCCCTCGAAGCCTTCCAGCACGTTGTAGCAGTCGGGAAAGCCGGCCTCGGTGGCTGCTGCCGCCGCGCGGTGCGAGCGGTGCCCGCTGCGGCAGATGAACATGGCCAGCGCTTCATGGTCGGCCTGCCGCTTGAGCTCGGCCATGAAATGGAGGTTGGGCGAATAGCCGGGATAGAACTGCCATTCGATCTCGAGGGCGCCGGGAATGCGCCCGACGAAATCCAGCTCGGCGCGGGTGTGCTCGCCCACCAGCTTCGCGCCCGGCGCCAGCTGCAGCACCTCGAAGGCTTCCGCCGGCGTGAGGGCGCCTGCGTAGGGCAGCCCGAACTCCCGGGCGCGCTTCTGGCCCAGGGCGAGGATGTCGCTGAGTTTTCCCATTGCCGGTCGACGATTAGAATGACGGCACAAGTATAAGCGAGCCCCCATGTCCATCGAAGACGCCCTGCTGCATGCCGAGCCGGTCGACCCGCAGCGCTATCGCGAGGCGAGCCGCGCCACCTGGATCTCCGCCGCGCTCAATCTGGTGCTGACCGTCGCCCAGTTGATCGTCGGCTGGCTGGCGCACTCGCAGTCGCTGATTGCGCACGGTCTGCATTCCTTCTCAGATCTGCTGTCGGATTTTCTCGTGCTCTATGCCAACCGCAAGGGCAGCCACCCTGCGGATCGCGAGCATCCCTACGGCCACGCCCGCGTCGAGACGGCGGCCACGCTGATTCTCGGCGCCTCGCTCGCCGCCATCGGCTTCGGCATCCTGTGGGAGGCGACGCTGCGCCTGCAGGCGGTGGCCGAACTGCCGCCGGTCGAGGCGCTGGCGCTCTGGGCCGCCATCTTGACCGCGGCCTCGAAGGAAGTGCTGTTCCGCTACCTGCTGCGCGTCGCCGAGCGGCTGCGCTCGCCCATGCTGGCGGCCAATGCCTGGCATACGCGGGCGGACGCCGCGTCGGCCCTGGTGGTGGTGGTCGGCATCGCCGGCGCGCTCATGGGCTGGGCCTTCCTCGATTTGCTGGCGGCGGCGATCATGGGCTTCATGATCCTGCGCATGGGCCTCAAGCTGGCCTGGGAATCCCTGCAGGAGCTGATCGATACCGGGCTCGACAAGGACAAGGTCGAAGCCATTCGCCGCACCCTGCGCGACACCCCGGGCGTGCTGGGTCTTCACGAGCTGCGCACGCGGCGCATGGCGCATCAGGCCCTGGTCGATGCCCATGTGCTGGTGGATCCGCGCATCAGCGTTTCCGAGGGCCACCGGTTGGGCGAGCGGGCGCGCCGGCGCGTGCTCGACGCCCACCCCGAAGTGGCCGACGTGCTGGTGCATATCGACGCCGAGGAGGACCAGGCGCTGATGAGCAACAGCGCGGGTTTGCCCGACCGTGATGTCCTGCTCGCGCACCTGTATGCCCTTCTCGGCGAGGAAGCCGGCGCTATCGACAAGGCCGTTCTGCACTATCTGGGCGACCGGGTCGAGGCGGAAGTGTTCCTGGCCCAGGAAACCTGCTTCGATGCAGCCCGCATGGCCGGGTTCGAGCAGCGCCTTGTCGCCAAGCTGCCGGCCGATCCCTATTTCAGGGCCGTCTCGCTCAATTGCCGAATAGCACCAAAGTAGTGCATGGTTCGTGCGGCATGCACCAACCGGGTGCGTTCGCTCGGGCGGTTCGGAGGCTTCTCCCTTGTGGCACAATGACGTTCCTTTCTACCGCCATTGGCACGGTTTCTGCTAAATCCGTCGGCACAAGCAGTATTCCCGAATTCGATCTAGACACTAGGAGAGTGTGATGTCGCCTCAAGACGTTCTGAAACTGGTCAAGGACAGGGAAGTCAAGTTCGTCGACTTCCGTTTCACGGATACACGCGGCAAGGAGCAGCACGTCGGCGTGCCGGTCAAGCATTTCGGCGCCGACAAGTTCGAGTCCGGCCATGCCTTCGACGGTTCGTCCATCGCCGGCTGGAAGGGCATCCAGGCCTCCGACATGCTGCTCATGCCGGACCCCGCCACCGCCTACGTCGATCCCTTCATGGACGAGACCACGCTGGTCATCTCCTGCGACGTGGTCGAGCCGGCCGACGGCAAGGGCTACGACCGCGACCCGCGCTCCATCGCCAAGCGCGCCGAGGCCTATCTCAAGTCCACCGGCCTGGGCGACACCGCCTACTTCGGTCCCGAGCCTGAATTCTTCATCTTCGACTCCGTCGAGTGGAACGTCGACATGTCGGGCGCCTACTGCAAGGTGTTCTCCGAGGAGGCCGCCTGGGCCTCGGCCGAGAAGTTCGAGGGCGGCAACATCGGCCACCGTCCCACTGTCAAGGGCGGCTACTTCCCCGTGCCGCCGGTCGACAGCCTGAACGACATCCGCGCCGCCATGTGCCTGGCGCTGGAGCAGTGCGGCGTCGACGTCGAAGTGCACCACCACGAGGTGGCCACCGCCGGCCAGTGCGAGATCGGCACCGTGTATAACACCCTGGTGCGCCGCGCCGACTGGACCCAGGTGCTGAAGTACGTTGTGCACAACGTCGCCCACAGCTACGGCAAGACCGCCACCTTCATGCCGAAGCCCATCGTCGGCGACAACGGCTCCGGCATGCACGTGCACCAGTCGGTGTGGAAGGGCGGCAAGAACCTGTTCGCCGGCAACGGCTACGCCGGCCTGTCGGAATTCGCCCTCCACTACATCGGCGGCATCATCAAGCACGCGCGCGCGCTTAACGCCATCACCAACCCCGGCACCAACAGCTACAAGCGGCTGGTGCCCGGCTTCGAGGCCCCGGTCAAGCTGGCCTACTCGGCGCGCAACCGCTCCGCCTCGATCCGCATCCCGTATGTGCAGAGCGACAAGGCGCGCCGCATCGAGGTGCGCTTCCCTGATCCGACCGCCAACCCCTATCTGGCCTTCACCGCCCTGATGATGGCCGGCCTGGACGGCGTGCAGAACAAGATCCACCCGGGCGATCCGGCCGACAAGAACCTGTACGACCTGCCGCCGGAGGAGGATGCCAAGATCCCGACCGTATGCTCCTCGCTCGATCAGGCGCTCGACTACCTCGACAAGGACCGCGAGTTCCTCACCCGCGGCGGCGTCTTCTCCAACGAGATGATCGACGCCTATATCGAGCTGAAGATGGAGGAGGTCACGCGCTTCCGCATGACCACCCACCCGGTCGAGTACGACATGTACTACAGCCTGTAAGCGGAAACGCGCTGGAAAAGGGGCGGCCTCGGCCGCCCCTTTTTTGTCCACTTCCCGGGACCTGAAAGCGTTTGTAAAGAGCCGGGTCTTCGCATACACTTGAAGCAGGTTCTCGTTTTACGGCGGAACATCATGAATATTTTGCGAAAAATCACGATGATTGCGGGGCTGCTGGCGGTCGCGCCGATGGCCTGGGCAGATGTTTACAAATGCCTGGACGACGAAGGGCACGTGACTTACACCAACGCCAAGCCCTCGCCCAAGGCCAAATGCACTGCGCTCAGCCGCGACCAGCGCGTCTCGACCGTACCCGGGCGCTCCGCGCCCGCGACGCCCTCCCCCGCCGGCTTTCCCAGGGTGGATGGCGACACGCAGAAGGTGCGCGACAACGATCGCCGCAGGATCCTGGAGCAGGAACTGGCGACCGAGCAGAGGAACCTCGACCAGGCCAGGAAGGAGCTCTCCGAGCAGGAAGCCGTGCGCACGGGCGACGAACGCAACTATGAGCGCGTGATCGCACGCCTGCAGCCTTACAAGGATCGAGTCGCCCTGCACGAGCGCAACATCGAGGCCCTGAAGAGGGAGATCGGCAACCTCAAGTAGGCGTCTCCGTCCGCTGGTGCGGTTTTTGCTAACCTAACGGCATGGCCGCGCCGGAAAAACTCCCCATCACCCCATTCGCCGGGCTCGATCTGCTGTCCTCGGCGGTGATCCTGCTCGACAGCGATCTGGCCATACAGTACCTCAACCCGGCCGCCGAAAATCTCTTTGCCGCCGGGGCACGCCAGCTCCTGCGCCGCCCGCTGGCCCAATTGCTGGGCGAGCCGCCCGGCCTCTCCGCCGCGCTCGACAACGTGCTCGCCAACAACTGGAGTTACACCGGACAGAACCTGACGGTGCACCGCCACGGCGGCGAGGCCTTGCACCTCGATTGCACGGTGACGCCGGTGGAGGCGGGCAGCATCCGCCTGCTGCTGGAGTTCCGCCCCATCGACACGCAGTTGAAGACGGCGCGCGAGGAGCGCCTCGCCGAGCAGCAGCAGGCGAACCGCGAGCTGGTGCGCAACCTCGCGCACGAGATCAAGAACCCGCTCGGTGGCATCCGCGGCTCGGCGCAACTGCTCGAGCGCGAGCTCGACAACCCCCAGCTGCGCGAATACACCCAGGTCATCATCAAGGAGGCGGACCGTCTGCAGGAGCTGATGCATCGCCTGCTCAGTTCGCATCGCCTGATGCAGCCGCAGCCGGTCGGCATGCACGAGATCCTCGAACGCGTGCGCGCGCTGATCCTCGCCGAGTTTTCCGACGTGAGCGTGAGGCGCGACTACGACACCAGCCTGCCCGAGCTGACCGGCGACCGCGAGCAGCTCATCCAGGCCATACTCAACATCGTGCGCAACGCCGCCCAGGCGCTGGACGGGCGCGGCGAGATCGTGCTGCGCACGCGCGCGCGCCGACAGGTCACGCTGGCCAAGCGCCGCCACCGCCTCGCGCTGGAACTCCAGGTGATCGACAACGGGCCGGGCATACCCGTGGCGATCCGCGAGCAGGTGTTCTTTCCCCTCGTCTCCGGCCGGGAAGGCGGCAGCGGACTGGGCCTCACCCTGGCGCAGAACTTCATCCAGCAGCACCATGGCAGCATCGAGGTCGACAGCAAGCCCGGCCGCACCTGCTTCACGGTGCTGCTGCCGTTGCACATCTCTTTTCAGGACAGCCAATGAACCCCGTCTGGATCATCGACGACGACCGCTCCATCCGCTGGGTCTTCGAGAAGGCGCTCGGGCGCGAGGACATTGCCTTCAAGAGCTTCGGCTCGGCGGCCGAGGCACTGGCCGCGCTGGATGCCGGCGCGGCGCCGCCGCAGGTGATGGTGTCCGACATCCGCATGCCGGGCGAGTCGGGTCTCGCCCTGCTGCAGCAGGTCAAGGCGCGCTTTCCCGCGCTGCCGGTGATCATCATGACGGCCTATTCCGACCTCGACAGCGCGGTGTCCGCCTTCCAGGGCGGCGCCTTCGAATACCTGCCCAAGCCCTTCGATATCGACCAGGCGGTGGACTTGGTGCGCCGCGCCATCGACGAGTCGACGCGGCAGGAGGCCGTGCCGGAATCCTCCGCCATGGCGCCGGAGATCCTCGGCAAGGCGGCCTCGATGCAGGAGGTATTTCGCGCCATCGGCCGGCTTGCCCAGTCGCATGCCACGGTGCTCATCAACGGCGAGTCCGGCACCGGCAAGGAACTCGTCGCGCGTGCGCTGCACCGGCACAGCCCGCGCGCGGACAAGTCCTTCGTCGCCATCAACACGGCGGCGATTCCGCGCGACCTGCTCGAATCCGAGCTCTTCGGCCACGAGCGCGGCGCGTTCACCGGCGCCACCGGCATGCGCCGCGGCCGCTTCGAGCAGGCCGAGGGCGGCACGCTGTTCCTCGACGAGATCGGCGACATGCCGGCCGAGCTGCAGACGCGCCTGCTGCGCGTGCTCTCCGACGGCAACTTCTACCGCGTCGGCGGGCATCAGCCGATCAAGGCCAACGTGCGCGTCATCGCCGCCACCCACCAGAACCTCGACGAGCGCGTGCGCCAGGGCCTGTTCCGCGAGGATCTCTTCCATCGCCTCAACGTCATCCGCCTGCGCCTGCCGCCGCTGCGCGAGCGGCGCGAGGACATCTCGCTGCTGACCCGGCACTTCCTCGCCAAGAGCGCGCAGGAGCTCGGCGTCGAGGCCAAGCGCGTGTCGGAGGCGGCGCTGAAGTTTCTCTCGGCGCTGATTTTTCCCGGCAACGTGCGCCAGCTGGAGAACCTCTGCCATTGGCTGACCGTCATGGCGCCGGGCCAGGCGATCGAGATCGCCGACCTGCCGCCGGAACTGCGCGAACAGGCGCCGCGCGAAACCGAGGCCGACTGGAAAGGGGCGCTCGGCGCCGAGGCCGACCGCCTGCTGGCGGGGCGCCCCGGCGCGGTGTGGGAGGCGCTGGCGCGCGAATTCGAGCGTACCCTCATCCGCCACGCCCTGCTGGCTTCCGCCGGGCGGCGCGTGGAGGCGGCGCAGATGCTCGGCATCGGCCGCAACACCATCACGCGCAAGATCCAGGAACTCGGGATGGAAGCCGACGAAGTCGGCGGGGAGCCGTAGAAAAGTCAGTTGCCGCGGGACGGCGGCTTGGCTGCGTTGGCGTTCTTCTTGGCCTTGACCGGCTTGCGCGGCTGCTTCTTGGCCTTTTTCGCGGCTGCCTTTTTCTTCTGCTCCTCCGCCTTGGTCACCTCCGGCTGCGGCGCTTCCTCCTCCGGCCGCACGGCCACGACGGCAGGCTCGTCGCGTCGGGCCAGCTCGACCTTGGTCGCCGGGTCGGTTTCCGGCGGGGCGTTTGCCTGGGTTTCGGCTTCAGGCAGGGTCGTGTCGGCCGGATTGAGGTCGGGCGCGGCCGCCACGACCACGGGCAGGCGGTCCGGTGCGGCTTCCGGCTCCCCCTTCGCCGCGACCGCCGTCGTTTCCTTGGCAGCGGGCATTCTGGCGATGCGAGCGCGCGAATCGACAAAGCGCGGCAGCCAGCCGATCTTGATCGCGCCCTCCTCCAGGCCGGGATGGGGCCTGGCCAGTTCGCCCAGGTCGTAACCGGCCGCCAGCATCAGCCTGCCGGCGAAATCGTCCGCTTCTTCCTGCTGCGTCATCTCGACCAGTTGCTCCGCGCCGATCGAACCGACGAGGGAGATGCCGAGTTTGAACAGGGCGCCCATCGGGAAGAGGATGTCGGCGAGGATCGATGTCGCCAGGTAGGCGCCCGCCAGCGGCGAGCCTGCCACGATGGACACCGCCAGGCCGGCGGAGGTGCTTTCGCGATGGTGCGCCGCCGCCAGGCGGCCGAATTCGCGCGCCAGCGCCAGCGCCAGATCGGCATCGGACAGATCGAGTTGCGCCAGGGCGCTGCTGACGGCGATCTTGCCGCCGGCGCTGGAGGTCACCGAGGGGGAATCCTTGTGCGCGACGAACACTTCGATCAGCGGCACGCGCCGCGCCAGTTCCGGGCTGAGCTCCACCGCCTTGTTGCCGAGCAGTTCGGCGATGGGCGCGACGCGCTTCGACAGCCGCTCCGCCTGATCCAGCGCCGGGCAGGGGTTCTCCTCCTCGCGGCAATACTCCGTTTTCGAGGTAAGCAGGGTGTGCACCTCGAAGCGCAGGTCCGGGACCCTGGCTTCCAGCTGCTCGGGCAGGATGTTGAACTGCGTGCGGCCAGTCGTCGGCGACGTGGAACATGCGGCGCCGAGGAAGGCGCAGGCCAGCAGGGCAAGGGCGCGCACGCTTGCGGCGGGGGCAGGAGCCGACATCATTGCGGCGCAGTCTAGTGCATCCGGTACGCCAAGTCACCACGCTGCGCATTGAATTCCCGCATAATGCGGCGAAACGCCAAGCGCCTTCCGCATGGACGCCATTTCCGCCGAACCGCTCGACCGCCGCCTCATCGACGCCGCGCTGGGCCATCTCTCCTCGCGCTTCGCGCTCGACGTGCGCGAGACCTGCGCCTCGACCAGCGACGTCGCGCACGCGCGCTTGCGCGACGGCGCGCCCTCGGGCAGCGTCGTCGTCAGCGAGACGCAGACGGCCGGGCGCGGCCGGCGCGGCCGCAACTGGCTGTCGGCGCCGGGCGACAGCCTGACCTTCTCCCTGCTCTGGCGTTTCCCGGCCGGCGCGCAGCCGCCGGTCGGCCTCAGCCTTGCCGTGGGCGTCGCCGTGGCGCGCGCGCTGGAAGGCCTGGGCGCGGCGGGCATCGGGTTGAAGTGGCCCAACGACATCCTCGCCGACGGCGCCAAGCTGGGCGGCATCCTGATCGAGACGGTGACGGAAGGCGGACGCCACGGCGCCGTCATCGGCATCGGTCTCAACGTGCGCCTGCCGCGCGAAATCGCCGCCGCGGTCGACCTGCGCGCCGGGGCGCTCGACGGCACGATGTCCCGCGCACCCTCGCGCAACCTCCTGCTGGCCCGGCTGCTCGCGTCGCTGGCCGACGTGCTGGACGAATACGAGCGCACGGGCTTCGCCGGTTTCGCCCGCGAATGGCAGGCGCGCCATGCCCACGCCGGCCGGCTGGTGCGCATTCTCGCCGAGGGCGCCGAGACGATCGAGGGACGCGCCGCGGGCGTGGACGCCGACGGCGCCCTGCTGCTGGAGACGGCCTCAGGCGTCAGGCGCATCGTCAGCGGCGACGTTTCCTTGAGGGCGACGTGAACCTGGCGATCGATTGCGGCAACACGCGGCTGAAGTGGGGTGTGCATGACGGTACCCGCTGGCTGGCGCAGGGGCTGCTCGATTACGCCGATCTGGCCGGATTGGCCGATCTGCTGCGCGCCCAGCCGAGCGCGCACCGTGCCATCGTGTGCAACGTCGCCGGCGTGCAGATCGGCGAGGCCGTGCGCGCCGCCCTGGCCGCCCTGGATCTGCCTGTGCTGGAGGCTAAAAGTCAGTCCCTGCAACACGGCGTGCGTAATCTCTACGACGTGCCCGAGCAACTCGGCGCCGACCGCTGGTCGGCGCTGGTCGGCGCGCGCGCCCTGCATGCGGGCGCCTGCCTGGTGGTGTGCGCCGGCACGGCGACGACGGTCGACGTGCTCGACGCGGAGGGCAATTTCCAGGGCGGCCTCATCCTCCCCGGCGTCGCCCTGATGTGCCAGGCGCTGGCGGCCAACACGGCGCGCCTGCCGCTGGCGGATGGGCGCTTCGCCGGTCTGCCGCGCAACACCATGGACGCCATCGTCAGCGGCTGCCTGCATGCCCAGGCCGGTGCGGTGGAACGCATGTTCGAGCAGGTGGCGGCCCATCCCGGCGCGACATGCCTGGTGAGCGGCGGCGCGGCGGGGCAGTTCTACGAGCTGCTGCGCGTGCCGAAGCGGCTTGTCGACAACCTGGTGCTGGAGGGGCTGGTGCGCATGAGCTGACCCCGTTCCGGACTGCCAGGCGTTAATGCGACTGTCACCACAACAGGTGTTGCCATGAACACCCGTACGCCGTGCCGCGCCCTCGCGCTGGCCATCATCGTCGCCTTTCCCCTGACCGCCTTCTCCGCCGAGAAGGTCAGCCGCGCGGAGGACCGCGAGGAGGTTGCCGTCACCATCTACAACGACTCGCGCGCCCTCGTGAAGGAGGTGCGCCGCATCGCTTTCGAGCGCGGCGCCAACAGCATCGCCCTGCGCGACGTCAGCGCCAAGATGCGGCCGGAAACGGCCAGCCTGCGCGCGCTCGGCGGCGGCAGCCTGCGCCTGATCGAGCAGAACTTCGATTTCGACCTGTTGACGCCGCAGAAGCTTCTGGAGAAATACGTCGGCCGCAGTGTTACGGTGATCAAGATCAATCCGGCGACGGGCGCCGAGACGCGCGAGCCGGCCGAGGTGCTCGCCACCAACGGCGGCGTCGTGCTGAGGTACGCCGACCGCATCGAGAGCGGCGTGCCGGGCCCCATTGCCTAGGGAACGATCCCGCCCAACCTGCGCGACCGGCCGACGCTGGTGGTGCAGCTCGAGAGCGCGACGGCCGGTCGCCAGGCGGCGGAGCTGTCCTACCTCACCGGCGGCCTGTCCTGGCGCGCCGATTACGTCGCCGAACTCGTCGGCGACGAGTCGCAGCTCGATCTCGCCGGCTGGGTGACGCTGACCAACCAGAGCGGCACCGGCTACGAGAACGCCAGGCTGCAGATCGTCGCCGGCGACGTGAATCGCGTGCCGCTGCCGAAGGGCGTCGTGCGGGTCTACAAGAAGGATTCGCGCGGCAACGTGCTCTTCATCGGCGAGGACCGCATCGACCACACGGCGAAGAACGAGGCGGTGAGGCTGAAGCTGGGCGACGCCTTCGACGTCAAAGCGGCGCGCAAGCAGACGTCCTTCCGCAAGATCGCCGACCGGGTGTACGAGAGCGCCTACGGCTTCGAGCTGTCCAACGCCAAGGACGCCGCCGTGACGGTGAAGGTGGCCGAGCCGGTGCCGGGCGACTGGGAGATGGTGGCGGAGAGCCAGAAACACGCGAAAGGCGACGCCCATTCGGCGGTCTGGCTGGTGCGCGTGCCGGCACAGGGCAAGGCCACGCTCGACTACACAGTCAGGATCCGCTGGTAAGCCGGCTCATAAGCGTGGTGACCGAGGGAGATTGATGGATGGCAAGGCTTGTGTATGCAGTATACTTGGACTATTATTTTTCCCGCACTTGGGCTAAGGTGATTCTGCAAGGCGGTATCGATCAGGCCGTGGGGGAGGGAGCTGGCCTGGTATCTATCCACAAATAAACGAGGAGGAGACAAGAGATGTCCGACATCAAGATTTTGCTCAACGAATCCGATATTCCGACCCACTGGTACAACGTGGTGGCCGACATGCCGAAGCCGCCGCTGCCGCCGCTGGCGCCGGACGGCAATCCGGTGACCCCCGAGCAGATGCTGGCGATATTCCCCGGCCCGCTGCTCGAGCAGGAGATGTCGGGCGAGCGCTGGATCCCGATCCCCGAGCCCGTGCGCGAGATCTACAAGCAGTGGCGGCCGACGCCGATGTTCCGCGCCCGCCGCCTCGAGCAGATGCTCGGCACGCCGGCGAAGATCTACTACAAGTACGAGGGCGTCAGCCCGGCCGGCTCGCACAAGGTGAACACCTCCGTGCCGCAGGCCTTCTTCAACAAGATGGTCGGCATCAACCGCCTCACCACCGAGACGGGGGCGGGCCAGTGGGGCTCCTCGATGTCGATGGCCGGCCAGATGTTCGGCATCGAAGTGCGCGTCTACATGGTGAAGGTGAGCTACAACCAGAAGCCCTTCCGCCGCTCGATGATGCACACCTGGGGCGCGGAAGTCTTCGCCTCGCCGACCGACATGACCAACGCCGGCCGGGCCGCGCTCGCCGCCGATCCGAACAACCCCGGCTCGCTCGGCCTGGCGATTTCCGAGGCGGTGGAAGAAGCCGCCTCGCGCAAGGACACCAACTACTGCCTCGGCTCGGTGCTCAACCACGTCTGCCTGCACCAGACGGTGATCGGCCTCGAGGCGAAGAAGCAGTTCGAGAAGGTCGGCGACTACCCCGACATGGTGTTCGCCTGCTGCGGCGGCGGTTCCAACTTCGCCGGCACGGCCTTCCCCTTCCTCGCCGACAAGGCGGCGGGCAAGAAGGTGCGCCTCGTGGCGGCCGAGCCGACCTCCTGCCCGAGCCTGACCAAGGGCGTGTATGCCTACGACTTCGGCGACGTCTCCGGCTACACGCCGCTGATGAAGATGTACACCCTCGGCCACGACTTCATGCCGCCCTCGATCCATGCCGGAGGGCTCCGCTACCACGGCGATTCGCCGCTGGTCTGCCAGCTCTACAACGAGGGCCTCATCGAGGCGGTGGCGGTGCCGCAGATCGCCACCTTCGAGGCCGGCGTGCAGTTCGCCCGCGCCGAGGGCATCATCCCGGCGCCGGAGTCCTGCCATGCCGTGCGCGCCTGCATTGACGAGGCGCTGCGCTGCAAGGCGAGCGGCGAAGCGAAGACGCTGTTCTTCAACCTGTCGGGCCACGGCCACTTCGACATGGCTTCCTACGACAAGTACTTCGCCGGCGAACTGGTCGACTACGACTATCCGGAGGAGGCGGTCAAGGAAGCCCTCAAGCGCCTGCCGAAGATCGCGGCCTGAGGCGGGCAGAAAGGACGGCATGCAGGTTCTGCGCACCGCATTTTTCCTGCTGGTGCTTGGCAACCTGCTGCTGTTCGCCTGGGGTCAGGGTTATCTCGGAGCGAAGGGCGGCGGCGAGTCCGAGCGGTTCGCCGCCCAGATCGAGCCGGGTAAGCTGCGCATCGCCGGCGTCGGCGCGCCGCCCAGGGCGGCCGAACCGCCACGCGAAGAATGCCGCGCCCTCTCCGGCGTCGAGCCCTCGGCCGCGCTGACGCTGCTTGCCCTGCTCGGCGCGCGCGACGCGCAACTGAAAATATCCCAGCATCCGATCGAGGAGCCGCGCGCCTGGTGGGTGCATATCCCGCCGCAGGCCAACAGCGCCCAGGCCGACAGGAAGGCGGCCGAGCTGTCCAAGCTGCGCATCAAGGATTTCTACGTCGTGCGCGAGAGCGGGCCGAACCAGTATGCGCTCTCCCTCGGCCTGTTCAAGACCGAGGAGAGCGCCAAGGAGTATCTCGACGTGTTGCAGAAAAAGGGCGTCAAGTCGGCGCGCGTGCTGCTGCGGGAGTCGGTCAGCGACAAGATCGTCGTCGAGGTGCGCGGCATGCCGGACCGGCTGACGAAGGCCCTCGCCGACTTGCCGGCGGAGCTTCACGCGCCGCCGCCCTCGGCCTGTCCGAAGCCATGACCTTGTGCGTCGGGCTCACCGGCGGCATCGGCAGCGGCAAGAGCGCAGCCGCCGACCTCTTCGCGGAGCTGGGCGCGGCCGTGGTGGACACCGATGCCATCGCGCACGAGCTGACGGCGCCGGGCGGCGCCGCCATCGCGCCGATCCGCGCCGCCTTCGGCGATGACGTGATCGACGCGCGCGGTGCGCTCGACCGCGCCGCCATGCGCCGCAAGGTGTTCGCCGATGCCCAGGCGAAAGCGCGCCTGGAAGCCATCCTCCATCCCATGATCCGCGACGAGGCCGACCGGCGCAGCGCCGCCGCGCGCGCGCCCTACGTCGTGCTGGTGGTGCCGTTGCTGGTCGAATCCGGCGGCTACCGCAGCCGCGTGCGGCGCGTCGCCGTCGTCGACTGCCCCGAGGAGAACCAGGTCGCGCGCGTCATGGCGAGGAGCGGCCTTTCCGCCGAGGAGGCGCGCACCATCATGGCGGCGCAGATCGGCCGCGCCGCGCGGCTGGCCGTGGCCGACGACGTCATCGACAACGGCGGCGATCTGGCCGCGCTGCGCCCCCAGGTCGAGACCCTGCACCGGCGCTATCTGGAAATGGCCGCAGTTTCATAGGCTTCCGGGGAGTTCTTGTTGTACTTTGTGGATAAATAGGTCAGAATTGCCCGAATACATCGATAACCCACCCGACGGCACGGCGCGGCGTGATCACCTACGAACATCCTCTCAACGAGCGCATTCGCACTCTGCTGCGCCTGGAGGACCTGTTCGACAAGACCGGGCACTTCATCGGCTCGGAGGGCGCGCAGGGGCATCACATCGCGCTGGTGACGCTGTTCGAGATCCTCGATGTCGCCAGCCGCGCCGACCTGAAGTTCGACCTCGTGCAGGAACTCGAGCGCCAGCGCCAGATCCTGTTTTCCTTCCGCAACAATCCCGACATCTCCGAGGCGGCCCTCTCCGGCGCGCTCTACGAGATCGAGCAGGCTTCGGCGGCGCTGCTCGGCATGCAGGGCAAGATCGGCCACTACCTGCGCGAGAACGAATGGCTGATGAGCATCAAGAGCCGCGCCTCGATCCCCGGCGGCGTGTGCGAGTTCGACCTGCCCTCCTACCACTTCTGGCTGCACCGCGAACCGCAGGCGCGCAGCCGAGACCTCGTCGGCTGGCTCAATCCGATGCTGCCGATCCGCGACGGCCTGTCCATCGTGCTGCGCCTGCTGCGCGCTTCGGGCCGTCAGGAGGAGCAGGTCGCTCAGCATGGCGCCTTCCAGCTCATGCTCGGCGGCCGCACGGCGCAGATGGTGCGCCTGCGGGTCGCCCGCAGCCAGCCCTACGTGCCCGAGATCAGCGCCAACAAGTACGCCCTCAACATCCGTTTCATCACGCCCGGCAGCGACGGCCGGCCGCGCCAGGCGGAGGGCGATGTTGTCTTCGAGATGACGTTCTGCAACCTGTAGGTCCCGTGTCGCAGGCCTCCCCGCCGCGCCTCGTCAACTGCCCTGGCTGCGGCAAGCCGGTGCCGTGGCTTCCCGAAAGCGTCTTTCGCCCATTCTGCTCGGAGCGCTGCCGCAACATCGACCTCGGCGCCTGGGCGGCGGAAGAATACGGCGTGCCGGAAAACGAAAAGCCGCTGAGCGAAGACCCGTAACTCAGTCCCACGCCGTGCGGATGGCGGCGATGCCGTGCGCGCCCGCCCGCTGCGCGGCATCGAGATCTTCGCGCCGCAGGCCGCCGAGGGCGAACACCGGCAGCGAAACGTTTTCCAGCAGTTGCGCGCAGCGCGCCCAGCCGAGGCCGGCAACGCCGGGGTGGCTCGCCGTCTCGCGCACCGGGCCGAGCACGGCGAAATCCAGGTCGAGGGCGGCGGCGCGCGCCAGTTCCGGCGCGTTGTGGCAGGAGGCCGCCACCAGCGGCAGGTCGGGGCGTTCGCCGAGCTGCATGAGCTGGGCGCAGGGCAGGTGCACGCCGTCGGCGCCGACATGGCGCGCCAGCGCGAGGTCGCCGTTCACCAGCACGCGCGCGCCGTGCGCGTGCGCCAGCCGTGTCGCCGCGCGGGCGAAGGCCTCGCGCTTCTCCACCGTCAGCAGCGGTTCGCGGATCTGCAACAGGCGCAGCCCGCCGGCGAGCGCCCGCGCCAGCTTTTCGAGCTGCGCCTCGGCGCCGATCGTGCCGGCGTGGGTGATGGCGTGGAAGTCGGGAAAAGTCAGTCCGCGCAGGACGGGTACGTTGGCAGGCAGCATGGGCGCGACGTCCACCCTGCCGGCACGCTGCCAGGCGAGCGCGTCGTGATGGATGTCGCGGATCTCGCCGTGCCAGCCGCCGACGCGGAAGAAATGCAGCCGCACGTGGGCGTGCGGGTAGACGAACTCGCGCGTGATCCACGGCGTGTAGCGGTCGGCCTCGATGCCGAGTTCCTCGTGCAGTTCGCGCACCAGCGCCTGCGCGGCAGTCTCGCCTTCCTCGATCTTGCCGCCGGGAAATTCCCAGTAGCCGGCATAGGGCTTGCCCGCGGGCCGGCGGCCGAGCAGGAAGCTGCCGTCCGGCCGGAGGATGACGGCCGCTGCCGCCTCGACGATGCGCGTCACTTCCTTGTGCTGCCGTGCCGGCCGGCAAAGTCGCGCGCGAACTGCCAGGCGACGCGGCCGCTGCGCGAGCCGCGCATCAGCGCCCACTGCAGCGCTTCCTCGCGCGCGGCGGCGATCGTCCCCGCCGGCACGCCGTACTCGCGCAGCCAATGCGCGCTGATGGCGAGGTACTCGTCCTGATCGAATGGATAGAAGGACAGCCACAGGCCGAAGCGCTCGGAGAGCGAGATCTTCTCCTCGGTCGTCTCGCCGGGATGGATCTCGCCGTCGACGTGCTTCGTCTCCAGGTTCTCGTCCATGAACTCCGGCATCAGGTGGCGGCGGTTCGAGGTGGCGTAGAGCAGCAGGTTGTCCGGCGTGCTCGCCACCGAACCGTCGAGGATGCTCTTCAGCGCCTTGTAGCCGGGCTCGCTCGCCTCGAAGGAGAGGTCGTCGCAGAAGAGGACGAAGCGCTCGCTGCGCTGCGCGACGAGATCGACGATATCGGGCAGGTCGATGAGATCGTGCTTGTCCACCTCGATCAGGCGCAGGCCCTGCGCCGCGTAGCGGTCGAGCAGCGCCTTCACTAGCGAACTCTTGCCCGTGCCGCGCGCGCCGGTGAGCAGCACGTTGTTGGCGCCCTTGCCCTCGACGAACTGGCGCGTGTTCTGCTCGATGCGCTTCTTCTGCTCGTCGATGTTGCGCAGGTCCTGCAGGCGGATGCGGTGCGGCCGCGCCACCGGCTCGAGATGGCCGCGGACGCCGCCGCGCCTGCGCCAGCGGAAGGCGGTCGACGCCTTCCAGTCCGGCGCCGCGGCCGGCTGAGGCAGCAGGGTTTCGATGCGTTCGAGCAGCGCTTCGGCGCGCCGGATCAGGCGGGCAAGGTCTTCCATGCGGGTTGCTATACTTGCGGCAAAGCCCGAATGTAGCGAATTTCATGTCCCTGCGCCAACTCGCGCCCCTCTGCGGGGCGCTGCTCCTTGCCGGTTGCGCCCTGCAGCCTCCCGCCCCCGGCGCCGCGGCGCCGGCCGCCTGCCCCGCGGCGCAGCCTTGTCCGTCCTGCCCGGTCTGTCCGACGGTCGCGCCGCCCCCGCCGCCCAAAGCGCCCGCGAAACCCTTGCAGGAGGCGCGCTGGGAAGACGTCAAGGGCTGGCGCAACGACAACCTGGCCGAGGCGCACGCCGCGCTGCTCGAATCCTGCGGCGTTTTGGAGAAGCTGCCGGCCTGGCGCGCCGCCTGCGGGGAGGCGCGCGCGCTGCCGCCGCAGGACGCCGCCGTGCGCGCCTTCTTCGAGGCGCGCTTCCGCCCCTGGCGGGTGACCAACCCGGACGAGACGAGCGAAGGCCTCGTCACCGGCTACTACGAGCCGCTGCTGCGCGGCCGCCGCGAGCGCGGCACACAATTCGCGCATGCGATCTACGGCGTGCCCGACGACCTGCTGGTGGTGGACCTCGGCGAGCTGTATCCGGAGCTGAAGAACTTCCGCCTGCGCGGCCGCCTCGACGGCCGCAAGGTGGTGCCCTACTGGTCGCGCGCCGAGCTCGTGCCGCAATCGCCGGCGCTCGCCGGCAAGGCGCTCTTGTGGGTGGCCGACCCGATCGAACTGTTCTTCCTCCAGGTGCAGGGCTCGGGCCGCGTCGAGTTGCCGGACGGGCGCCGTGTGCGCGTCGGCTTCGCCGAGCAGAACGGCCATCCCTATCAATCCATCGGCCGCTGGCTGGTGGAGAAGGGCGAGCTGAAGCTCGAGCAGGCCTCGATGCAGGGCATCCAGGAATGGGCGCGCACCCATCCGAAGCGCGTGAACGAATTGCTCAACGCCAACCCGAGCTTCGTCTTCTTCCGCGAGCTGCCCGACAACGGCGGCGGGCCGCCCGGCGCGCTCGGCGTGCCGCTCACGCCGGGCCGCAGCATCGCCGTCGACCCGCGCGCCATTCCGCTCGGCGCACCGGTGTTTCTGGCGACCACCTTCCCCAACAGCGAGCAGCCCTTGCAGCGCCTGGTGCTGGCGCAGGACACCGGCGGTGCCATCAAGGGCGCGGTGCGCGCCGACTTCTTCTGGGGCTTCGGCAATGATGCCGGCGCCCAGGCCGGGCGCATGCGGCAGCGCGGGCAGATGTGGGCGCTGCTGCCGAAAGACCTCGTGCCGAACCATTCCTCGAAGTAGTGCGTCGGGCAGTACGGGCGCACCGTCGAGGTGCGCGGCCCGGCGCGGGAGCACCGCAATGGTGCGTCGTGTTGCGGGGGCTGACTTTAATCCCCTGATTCGATAATCGAATTTTTCTGGAACGGTTTTTGCAGCTTGAGCGCTCAATTCAACTTCGGAGCGCACCATGGAACCCGTCGTCAAGATCACCTCCGCCGACGTCCTCTTCGTCCTGCTCGGCGCCATCATGATTCTCGCCATGCATGCCGGCTTCGCCTTTCTCGAGCTCGGCACGGTGCGCAAGAAGAACCAGGTGAACGCCCTGGTCAAGATCATGGTGGATTTCGCCATGTCGACCATCGCCTATTTCTTCATCGGCTACGGCATCGCCTACGGCGTGCACTTCTTCGCCGGCGCCGAGGCGCTGGCGCAGAAGAACGGCTACGACCTGGTGAAGTTCTTTTTCCTGCTCACCTTCGCCGCGGCGATTCCCGCCATCGTTTCCGGCGGCATCGCCGAACGCGCCCGCTTCAATCCACAGTTGGCGGCAACCTTCCTGCTCGTCGGCTTCGTCTATCCCTTCTTCGAGGGCATCGCCTGGAACCAGGCCTTCGGCATCCAGGCCTGGCTGAAAGCGAGCTTCGGCGAGGAGTTCCACGACTTCGCCGGCTCGGTGGTGGTGCATGCCGTCGGCGGCTGGATCGGTCTCATTGCCGTCGTGCTGCTCGGCGCGCGGCGCGGCCGCTACAACAAGGACGGCGGCATCTCGGCGCATCCGCCCTCGAGCATTCCCTTCCTCGCGCTCGGCGCCTGGATCCTCACGGTCGGCTGGTTCGGCTTCAACGTCATGAGCGCGCAGATGCTCGACAAGATATCGGGCCTCGTGGCGATGAATTCCCTCATGGCCATGGTCGGCGGCACGCTGGCGGCGTGGATCGCCGGCAAGAACGATCCGGGCTTCGTGCACAACGGGCCGCTCGCCGGGCTGGTGGCCGTGTGCGCCGGTTCCGACCTGATGCATCCGCTCGGCGCGCTGGTCACCGGCGCCATCGCCGGCGCGCTGTTCGTCTATCTCTTCACCCTGACGCAGAACCGCTGGAAGATCGACGACGTGCTCGGCGTCTGGCCGCTGCACGGCCTCTGCGGCGCCTGGGGCGGCATCGCCGCCGGCATCTTCGGCGCCAAGGCGCTCGGCGGCATGGGCGGCGTCGCTTTCATGGCGCAGCTCATCGGCACGCTGATGGGCATTGCGGTGGCCGTGATCGGCAGCTTCATCGTGTACGGCACGCTGAAGAAGCTCACCGACCTGCGCCTCGATGCCGAGGAGGAGTTCAACGGCGCCGACCTCTCCATCCACAAGATCTCCGCCACGGCGGAGCGCGAGACGCTCTGGTAGCCTGCCGCTCGGCAAGGCGGCCGTGTTGAGGTAGCTTGGCCGGCATCCGCTCGTTGCGTGGAGAAGTTCATGCGCCGGATCGCCTGCCTGCTGCTGATCGTTCTCTTCGGCGCCGCCTGGGCCCAGGACGGCAAGCCCAGGCCGCCGCCCGAGCCGACGCCTCTCCCGGGCGATCTCAGGAAATAGTCAGTCCCTGCGACACGGCTACTTGATCTGCGCCAGTTTCTGCTCGAGCTGCGCCATGGAAAGGGCGCCGGGGATGCGCTCGCCGCTGGCGAGGAATATCGTCGGCGTGCCGCGGATGTTGTATTTCTGGGCGAGCGCGACGACCTTGTCGAGAGGCGCGTCGCAGGTGCCGGCGGCGGGCGGCATGTTGTTCACCATCAGGTCGTTCCACGCCTTGGAGCGATCGGGTGCGCACCAGATGGCACGCGACTTCTCGGCCGAGTCGCGCGACAGGATGGGCAGCAGGAAGGTGTAGATGGTGATGTTGTTCATGCCGGCGAGGTCCTTCGCCAGTTTCTTGCAGTAACCGCAATTGGGGTCCTCGAAGGTGGCGATGACGCGCTTGCCGTCGCCGCGTACGGTCTTGACGGCCAGTTCCAGCGGCAGATCGGAGAACTTGATGGCGGTGAGCTTGTTGATGCGCTCCTGCGTCAGGTTGCTGCGGGTCTTCGTGTCGATGATGTTGCCGTCGAAGAGCAGGCTGACCTTCTCGTCGGTGTAATAGAGTTCCTGGCCGACCTGTATTTCGTAGAGGCCGAGCAGGTTTGTCTTGCGCACGGCGTCGACCTTGCCGCCCATCCAGGCCTCGACCGATTTCCTAACGGCAGCCTCGTTGGCGTGGGCGGCGCCGGTCAACAGCAGCAGGACGAGAAAAGAGCGCGAAACGAGCGTCTTCAGCATGGTGATCTCCGGTGGGTCAGCCGAGCGCGTAGCGCACCAGCATGTTGCGTAGGACAGGCAGGCTGTCGGTGAGGTTCAAGCCCAGGTTGCGCACGAGCGCAACGGCGGGGTGCTTCGGGCGGAACAGCCTCTGCAGCCCATGTGTCGTCCATTGTAGCAGGGCGACCTCCTCGGCCCGTGCGCGGGCGTAGCGCCGCAGGTGCCGTTCGTCGCCGCAATCGGCGTGCTCCGGCAGGCCATGCAGGCGGCCGGCCAGCTCGCGCGCGTCGAGGAAGCCGAGGTTGATGCCGTGCCCGGAGAGCGGATGGATGGCGTGGGCGGCGTCGCCGACGAGGGCGAGGCGCGGCGCGACGATGCGCGGCACGCGGGTGAGCCGCAGCGGGAAGGCGGCCGGCGGCGTGAGCGGGGCGAGGGCGCCGAGGCGGTGCTCGCCGGCTGCGGCGACGCGGGCGCAGAAGTCCGTCGCAGCGAGCCCGAGCAGGGCGCGCGCATGGTCCTCCGGCGCGGACCAGACGATCGAGATGCGGTTGCCCGGCAGCGGCAGATACGCCAGCACGCCATCGGCGCGGAACCACTGGAAGGCGGTGTGGCGATGCGGCCGCTCGCATTCGAAGTTGGCCACCACGCCCATCTCGCCGTAGAGCAGGGTGTCGGCCGTCAGGCCGGCCTGGGCGCGCACCCAGGAATCGGCGCCGTCGGCGCCGACGATGAGCGCGGCTTCCAGAGTGTCGCCGGAAGTCAGTGTCAGGGACACGGCGTCGGCGTTCAGTTCGAGGCGCTGCGGCTGCGCCGGGCAGAACAGGGTGACGTTGCCCTGGCGCCGGACGCCTTCCCACAGCTCGCGCTGCATGAGGCCGGCCTCGACGATCCAGGCAAGCTGCCCGACGCCGCTGTCGTAAGCGGAGAAATCGAGCCGGCCGCCGGCATCGCCGCGGATGGCCATGTCGTAGACCGGCGTGAGGCGTGCCTGATCGAGATGCGGCCAGACGCCGGTTTCCTGCAGGAAGCCTTGCGCGGCGGGACTGACGGCGTAGACGCGGCTGTCCCAGCCGGACGGCGCCGGGGCGGGTGCGCGGCCCTCGACGAGGGCGATGCGGTAGCGGCTCCGGCGGAGGGCGGCGGCGAGACCGGCGCCGGCGAGGCCGGCGCCGACGATGACGATGTCGAAGCGCAATTTCACTCTGCAGGGGAGGCGGTGGCGCATTGTGACGCGAGCCGTCCAACCTTGACAAGGCCTTGCCCGGCAACGATAATTCGCCCCCTTCCCCAGTGGTGATGTAGCTCAGTCGGTTAGAGCGAGGGATTCATAACCCCTAGGTCGGCAGTTCGATTCTGCCCATCACCACCACCTTTCCCTTCCGAGCCTATAATCCCGGCGTTGCATTTGTACGCGGGTACGCGACGGGCATGCGATTCCTGTTTTTCCTCATGCTGGGCATGTACGTGGCCGGGGCGGCCGCGCAGGCGCCCGCCGAGCGCGTCGAGGCGCCGCAGTTCTCCAAGACCACGCTGCCCTTCTATCCGAACTTTTCCTTTCCTCTCTGGGTGGAAATCAACAAGGAGACCTTCAGGCGGTCGTTACGGTCGAAGCATTTTCTACCCGCTGTGACCGCGATCAGCTCTCTACAAAGATGCCGTTGCCTGCGCAAACACAGTGCCGACAGTGACGACAGAGTGCGCAGCGGTGCGGCGGCCCATATCCATCGCTTCGGCTCCAGCCCGAACGAACATGTGCATTTTCATTGCTACGTCAACGACGGAGTATTCGATCTGGCCGAGGTGGGCGACACCGACACCGTGCCCGGCGTGGTGTTTCATGCGGCGGCCGGGGCGGCCTGCGACGCTGGATGCCAAGCAATGGGCCGCGCTGGGGCGTGACCTGCGACGCGACCCCGCAGCGTTTGGCCTGTCCGGCCATCTGTGGGACGGCAAGCTGCTCTCCGCGCATCTTCGCCAACGGTATGGCGTTGCCCTGGGGGTACGCCAATGCCAGCGCATCTTCGGACAGATGGGCTTCCGGTTGCGCAAGCCCAGACCCCAGGTGGCCCAGTCCGACCCGGTAAAGGTCGCGGCTTTCAAAAAAACTGCGGCGCCTGGCAAAGCGCCGCGACGTTGAACTGTGGAGCCTGGACGAATGCCACTTCCACCAGCACGGCACACGATGCCGGATGTGGGTGCCGCCCGAGGTCAAGGACCCGGTGCTGGTCCATGCGCCCACCCGCAAGTCGGTGGCCTGCTTCGGCGCGGTGAGCCTGGCCAGCGGCAAGTTTGTTCGCGCCATGTGCGGGAAGTTCGATGCCCTGACGTTCGAGACCTTCCTGAAAAAGCTGCTGCGGCATCGCTCACGCGGCAAACGCATGGTGATCGTGCTGGACAATGCCAAGTACCACCATGCCCGGCTGCTGGCACCTCTGCTGCGGAAATACCGCAGGGTGCTCACGCTCCTGTTCCTGCCGCCGTACAGCCCGCAGCTGGCGCCCATCGAGCGGGTCTGGAAGCTCGCTCGCCGGACGGCCACGCACAACCGTTTCTTCGCCACGCTGGACGAACTGCTCGCCGCGGTCGAAATCTGTTTCGACCGTTGGCGCAAAGCAAACCCGGTGTTGCGGAGGCTATGCGGCATTATTTAAGACGCTATGTTTAATTAGCCGGGGTGATGTGTCTGCCATTCATCGTGTAGCACGGCCAGCAGGACTTGATCGACCCACTGACCATAGCGCCAGGCAATCTGGCGCTGCCGGCCTTCGATCTCAAAACCGGCACGCGCATGAATAATCCGCGAGGCTTCGTTTTCAGCCAGATAGTTGGATGAAATGCGGCGCAAGCCCAGGATATTGAACCCGTAAGACAACATCCGCCTCGCCACAGCCGTACCAACGCCCTTGTTCCAGGCCGAGCGATCGCCCACAACAATGAAAAATCGCGCCGTCGCATTCACTGGATCGTAGTCATCGAGACCAACCATGCCGACAAAACGGCCTTCGTACTCAATGGCAAAGCGACACCACGCTTCGCCCAACACAAAGGCGTGTGCTTGATGGAAAAGCACGGGGCGCTGGCAGCGGTCTTCCAGCCAGCGGGTCACGTTCGGATCGGCCAGATAGGTCGCATAGTGCGCCACATCATCGTAGCGCGGCGGGCGCAGCACTACGGCAATATCTGCGGCGGCATCGGCCGACTGGGATTGAGGATGGGTCGTCACGTTACCTCCGCCACCGGGTAGTCAAGCTGCTGCGCAACCGGATACCCCTTGATGCGCTTCGCAGCGATGACCAGGCGTCGCAGTCGCGCTGCCGTATCCGTGGATAAATCGGCGGCGCGGGCAATGGCCACGGGCTCCGTTTCGCCCCCAGCAATCATGTTCAATGCCTGATCAAGACGCTCAAAAGACAACTCGGCATGAATGTGCGCCGCACCTTCAATTTCCGCCGGGCTGAACGATCGCTGAGCGCCAATCGGCGCGCCGTGGATCATCCAATAGGCTAAATCTTCAAGATCGCTCTGGCCTTGCCAATAACCCGCCGAGGCTGGTTGCTGGATGACGTCTTGCGTACTGCCCAGCATCGCTGCCAACTGAAAAACCTGGGTTTTGTAGAGATGCGCAATAGGGCCCAGATGCCACAGTCCATCGCCAAAGCGGACAAAGAAACCACACTCGGCCTCGGTCCGGTTCGAAGTGCCCACGGTGATGTAACCGCGATCATGATAGGTGGAATAAACCACGCTCCGCAGCGAGTTCTTGGCCCGGCCGACATCGAGAAATGCCTGGGTACTGAATCCTTCGTCCGGATCTGATGTGGCCAAGACATCGATCAAGCCCCAGGCCCACGTCGCCAACGGCAGTTCAACCAGAGGCACCCCGAGAACCTTCGCAAGGGCACGGGCATTGCGCAGGTGACGATCCTCCATGTCGGCCTGTACAACGGTAAAAAACCGCACCCGCTCGACACCCACCGCCCTGACCAGAAGGCGGGCTGTCACATCCGAATCAATACCCCCGGAAAGCCCCAGCACCGCGTCATGCTCATCACCAAGCCGTTCCTGTAAAAAGGCCGTTACGCGCTCGATCTCGTGACGTATCTGCGCGGGTGACCACACGAGCGCCGTCATGCCATCACCGACTGTCGCGGTTTCCCGCGCCCAAATAGTCAGCCAGTACCGGCAACGCCCGCTCGGCGGGGAGCACCAGAACCCGGTCGCCGGGAAACACAGGCACCGATAGCCAGCCAGTCGTCAGAAATATACAGCGTGCCACGTTAGCCCGTGCCATCGCTATCAGAGTCGCCGCCGAAGAAACCGCCAGTTGGCTTCCCACGATGAGCAAGACACTGCAGGTTGCCACCAACTGGGCCTGACGCCAGGCCATGGGTGGAATACCTTCTCCAAAAGCGACCACAGCAGGCTTTGTATATCCGCCGCACTGCGGGCAAAGCAGGTCGTGATTTTGCCATTCTGCCGTAGCAGGCCAGGGCTGCGTCGAACCGCAGGTCAAGCAGTGCACATGGTGAATCGAGCCGTGCAGCTCGACAACATCCACGCTGCCGGCAGCCTGATGCAGTCCATCAACGTTCTGGGTAATCACGCTGCCGATATGACCCGCAGCGTGCAACGCCGCCAATGCATGATGGCCCGGGTTCGGTTGCGCATTTTCGACGCATTGGCGAAACCAGGCACACGCATCCCAATACAGAATTCGCGCCCCGCGATCAGACAGAAACGCCTGAAATCCATAGTGATGCAATGGCACTCCGGGTGCGAGCCACGCTCCCGATGTATAGTCGGGAATGCCGGAGGCCGTGCTGATGCCCGCGCCTGTCAATACCAGCGTGCCGTCGTTATGTCGGGCGTGCTCGATCAGTTGTGCGGCGTGTTGCAATTCTGGATCAAGGAACAGATCGCGATCGCGCCGAAGCACCAGCAAAGCAGCTGTCCATATTCCCAGAAACAAGGGCGCCATCAAGGGGGGCACACCGCGCAGTAAAGCCAGCTGTGGCCACGCGAACCAGATGATTGATCCAACCAGCATTGCCGTGATGCCCGCCTTCCAGCCGTGCCGGCAAGCGGGCAGGAGTGTGGCTGGAAATGCAAATAAGGCGGGCGCGACGGTAAATGCCCACAAGCCGGCACTGCCAATGTCACGGGGATCGCTGCCAACGCCAAGCAGCACAATCGAAACGGCAGATGCGGCTAGGATCGCAGCGGCGGCGGCTTTGATATGCTTGGTAGCCATTGCGACAGACACCGCCAGAATAGCCCCGGCGTAATCCACCATGCTGGGCGACGGGGTTTTGTCGAAAGACCAGAAATCTGCACCCAGCACCGCAAAAACGTACACCGAAATCCACGTCACGACCAGCGCAGGGACGCCCAGTACCGGCAAATGCCAGCCATGTACCAGGCGTGCAATTGGGCGGCGCAGGGCCAGGCAGCCGATGAGCGCCAAGGGAAACAGCACGCCGACGGCCCCGCCGCGGGAAAGGACGCCCGACCAGGCCAATCCCACCAATGCGCCATCATACGAGCCCAGTCCGGTACTCCATTCCGAATCTGTATGATCGAACCACTGGCGCCCGACAGCCACGCAAATACCGGCGCCCAGAGCAGCACCCGCAGCACTCCAGGGCGATATCGCGGCTATTGCGCCCAACAAGAGAAGGCCTTGCCAAGGCTTGTCCAGAAAAGCCGCCTGCGCCAGCCCATTGAGCCAAGCCTTGCCATGATTCTGCCAGTGGCTTGCGTAATCAGGCATGACTTATTTTCCGCTGCGGCGCGACGCCAATCGGGGCGGCACTTTGTCCAGACTGAAAATATCTTCCCGTGTCTCGCGTCGCCGAATCAGTTCCGGCCCCTTGGGGCCAACGAGTACGACAGCCGGACGCGGCTGAATGAATTGCATGGATTGCGTCAGGCAGTAAGCACCCACGTTGGACACCAGCAACGGCGAGCCCAGCGACATCGGCGGCAATACGGCTCGTTCCCGCAGTACATCAATCTGCATGCACAGCGGGCCAAACACCGCCACCGGTTTCGACCCGAGAGCGGCATCCATATCGCTTCCGGCAACGGCATCCACACCATGGTCGTACCAATACGCCGTCGGCAAGAGGTTGACCCCCGCATCGACAATCACCGCGTCGCCCTGACCAGGTATGCTCTTGCGGGAAACAACAGTACACGCTAGTTTCATGGCGGCATCAACCACGGCGCGGCCCGGTTCCAGAACCACCATGGGCCGCTCACCAAACACTTTGCGAGCCTTGCCTATCCCGCCGATGATGGCCTCGGCAAATGGCGCCAGATGTTGCCCGGCAGCGACGCCCCCTACCGGTTCAAACGCCGGCTTCAAGCGATTGCTGGAGGGATAGCCACCACCGAAATCGACGATGTTTGGCGCAAGGCCCATATCCCTTGCCCGCTTGGCGACACTCGACAACACCTGCGCCGCACGTGCATAAATATCGGGATTGATCTGGAATGTGCCGGAATGATTATGCAGCGCCTCCAGGCGAAACTTGCGCCCCGCCTTTTTTACACGTTGCAAGGCCTCGCTGGCATCGCCACTGTCAGCGTTAAACCCAAACTTTGTCCACGATTGCCGGCCATGCTGAAAATTGATTCGCAAACCCATCCGTGCCGTCTTTTTCAAATTTCCGGCGACCGCAATAAGCAGATCCAGTTCATCAAAGTTATCGACGTTGATGAGAGCGCCGTCTGCAACCGCCCGCGCCAACTCATCGGCGCGCTTGTAAGGGCCGTTGAAAATGATCTGTTCACCCGGCACGCCCAGCGAGCAGGCCAGATCGTATTCCATGCCAGATACCACTTCGGCCCATGCGCCCTCTTGATGGAGGATTGCACAAACGGCGGGCAGGTAGTTGGTCTTGTAGGAATAAGCCACCACCGTGTCAATGCCGGGTGCCGTAAAGGTATCGCGGAACGTTCTGAAAACTGAGCGGAGCGTCTTTTCCGAAACAACATAGAGCGGAGAGCCAAACTCGGCCAGCAGTGCCTTCACGTCCCCGATATCTTCGCTCCCCGAATCCGCTGCAGAAATATCCACCGTACGATGTTTTTGCATGCCCAGTGAGGAGAGCAATTCCAGCCGTGGCGGAACATAGGCTTTTTTAGTTTTTGCCATGAACCACTTCTCCGCGATTGATCAGAGCCGCCATGGTTGCCGCCGCTGCCGGAATTTCTTCTGCCGTGCGCATAAAGACAAGGTCCTGAAATTTTTTCTCGGTATTCGTAGCGGCGGCGGGCCTGTTCAGTGTGGCCAATACAAGTTGCCGGGGAAGATTGACATCCAGCATCGCGGCATACCCGATCCAGGCTGGAAAGCGCGGGTTGATTTCAATGAGCGACATTCGATCGGTCATGGCATCGCGAATCAATTCGACATCGGCGGGCCCTTGCCAGCCGACACTTTGCAACAGTTCGGAAAGCTGCTCCACTACCGCGGATAAGGGAGTGGATATCGCCGACCACGTTTTCCCGCGCTCACACATCAGCAATTTCTTGAGCGGCAGGCACTCCACCAGGCGTCCCTGACGGTCACATACCACGCCGACTCCAAACTCCTCACCAAAGATAGTTGGCTGCGCGAGGATGGTAGTCTCACCGTCTTCTTTAAATCTCGCCATCACCACGAGCGCTTGTTCCAGCGAGTACACCCGTGCCGCTCTGGCATCTACTCCCTTGAGGATCATGGGCATACCAAAGCGCTTCCATGCCATGGCGACATCCCGTCGGCTCCGCACGATAGTGGTGTCAGGGAAATCCAGCGACCCAAGACCCCGGCGTGTTGAGAGCCTGGATAAACCCACCTTGGACAACTTCTGACGTGCTTTCAAATCCGGCAATAGCGTTTGAATCCCGTAACGCGCGAGTTCTGGCGCAAGGCGCTGAAAGCGATCTATCTCAAGATCGAGATTGGGAATCACGATATCCATTCCCTGTTTCATTTTTATTCGCGTCAGGTGATCGAGCAGCCGCTCGTCCCCCCTTGCCTTGTCCTCAGGCGTATCGTCTATCGGAATCCGACAGCAGGCATCAAACCACTCGCGTCGAAACAGTCCGGTGTCATTGGGCGTATAGGCCAGACCGATAATGCGTCCGACCTCGGGCGCCAGACGCAGGCAGCGAGCAACACCCAAACCCGGTTGTGTCAGCTCGAATGCTGAAATGCCGGTCAGACCGACAGTAATATCACCGCGACGGTAGCGAAGAACCACAGGAGGCGGCACTAGGGCTGTCCCTGTGCGCTTCAACGCCAGAATCGACTCCGCCGGCACCGTCGCTTCCTGCACATCCCGTGCGTACATCGCACCTGCCCGCGTCGGCTGCGGAGCACGACTGCCCGGCGCCATGATTTCCCTGAGCAATGCCATCGGCATGTTTGTCCTGGCGAATTCGGTGAGAAAAATCCACGAAGGGAAACGGCAATTGATCTCGATCAGATAAAAACGTCCGCTCGACTGCGAACGCACAAACTCCAGTTCCAGGGGCCCGCGCCAATGCAGCTTGGCAAGAATCTCCAAGGCCAGCGATTTCAATTCCTGATCTTCAACCGTCGCACCGACAACACCTTTGCCCCGTGCGTTCAGTCCGATCTTGCGCATCTGTGTCAGTGACAGGCAACTGCCGTCGGCGCGAGCCACCATGGCAACTACATGCTCGCTTCCTTCTATCGCCTCCTGCAGCAATACACCACCGCCCCATTTCGCCGCCAATGCTTCCGCTTCGAAAAAGGCTTGCTCACGGTTAACGACTTTTTTCGCGCCCGCCACGGTGCCCTTGACCCACAATGGGTAGCCGAAATGATCGGCGTGCACCGCGACCGCAGAAAGATCGCGTACATGCACGGTATGGGGTGTCAGGATTTTGTGGGCATAACAAAACCCGTAGAGGTTGACCTTTGTCACCGCGGCAACATCTTCTGCTGCTGTCAGCAGGGTTCGTATTCCCTCGCGCGCCAGCCGGGTGGCCAGGCGCGAAAAAACCGGGACCTCCAGATCCAGACAAGGGATCAGCACGTCGATAGGATATTGGCGATGAATCGCAAGAATCCGATTCAGAACGGCTACATCGCCGTGCGCAATCGGCGGCACCAGATGCAAACGATCGGCAATACCCGGACACCAGGCTCCGGTCGACCAAGCGTCATAGACCAATCCTTCAATCTCCAGGGCGCCGGGCCATTTTGCCCGCAGCGCTCGGGCCGCCGCCAAGCCCGGTTCGGGATTATCCAATCCCCCGAAACCGGTCATGGCCACTCGCAATGGTCTGGACGTCACGTCGGCTCCAGCATGTCCAGAGAACGCAATTCCTTTACCAGCGATAGAACATCCTTGCGCGCAGTTCCGGCACCCACCTCGAATGCCTCCGTCAGCAATTCGATCAGACGCTCCGTATCATTGGCTTTCTTCAGCGCGCAGACAATGGCCCAGGCTGAAGAATTGCAGGCGCAAATGGCCGCAGTCTGAGTATCAAACAGCATCCCACCCTCACCCGACGAGTCTTCTTCAAAACGGATCCGACTACGCAGCCGGAGTCCCGGCGGCGCAGCATGCGTCGTTTTTTTCACAATTTTTTCGCCGCCTCAAGGCCTAGGCGGGCATCCGGATAACTTGGCGATATTTTGAGCGCCTGCTCGAAGAAACCGCGAGCTCCCGCACCATCCTTCAAGGCCAGCTTGGCGTAACCACGCCCGGTCAGGGCATCGATACTGAAGGGATTCACACTTAAGGCGTCGGCGAATAATTTATCCGCTTTGCTGCCGTCTCCAAGCCGATAGTAGGCCCACGCCAGAGTCGTGCCTGCGGTGTACTCGATCGTCCAGTACTGTTTTGTGCCTGGAATTGGCACCGTCTCGACAATCGGCAGCAGGGTTTTCGGTTCATGCTTTATCGCCGCCTCAAGAAGCGGGATGGCCTCTTTGTATTTCCCCTGCCGGAAAAGTGCAAATGCAGTACCGCGCCCCACATTGGGATCGGTCGATCCTGCCTTGGTCGCCTCATCGAAACGCTTCAAGGCTTTGGTCTGGTTGCCCGCAAAATAGAGCCCCCAACCTAGGTTGGCGAACGCTTCTTTTGCTGCCGCAGGCGACAGTTTCAGCTTGTCGGCGACAGGGTCAATATAAAGCGGGGCCAATGCCGCAGCAATGGCAAGCTTCTTTCCGGCCGCCGTTTCATCACGTAATCCGGTAAAAGTGCGTGCCAGCAGATATTGTATGTCTGCGGAATATGGATAGGCACGCTCACCCACCTGCAAGACTTCTTTGGTATCGGCAAACGCCCTGGCATCAAGCATCTTGAGCGTCGGTGCCGTGAATGACAACACCCCTTGATACGGGGCGAAACTGTATGAAGCGACAAGTTCCTTTGCGGCGTCGGCATACTGTTTCCGCTCAATCAGTACATAACCCAATCCTTTGCGCGACAAGTAAGCGTTGGGTGTCGTCGCGATGACCGCCTTGAATGCTTTCTCGGCAGCGTCGTAATCTTTCTTGTAGAAAGCAAGCCACGCCAGGCCGTCATCAATCAGCCATTGAAATTCAGGTGTGGTATCACCCCGCGCTTGATCAAACCTGGATTTGGCTTCTGCAAATTGCCCCGCCTCCAGCTTGCTCCATGCCTGCTGATAGAGGACCAGATCGGCTCGTTTGGCGGCAATCTGGCCGCTTTGTGCCGAGTAGTAATCAGGATCGATTTTCAGTGCAGCAGCAAAAGCAGCGGTCGCTGCTTTGCTATCCCCCATTGCCAAATACGTCCATCCGCGCCCGTCCTCGGCAGCAGGATTACCGCTCGCCGACAATGCGGACGCTCTGGACTGAAAGAGATCCAGTGCGCGCTTGTAATCCGCCTTGTAATAGGCTTCCCACGCCGGCTTGACCGCCTCGGTCTTCTGAAACTGAATGGCGGCCAGCCCGGATTGTGCTGATGCGTGAAACGGCACCGCCTTCAACGCTGCCTTGAAGCTCTTTTCGGCATTCGCGTTATCTTTACGTTCAAATGCCACCCAGCCAAGACCCGCATTGGCATCGCCCAGATCGCCTTTTTGCAGCGCTGTCTGAAATGCCTGCTCCGCCTCCGGCAATCTGTTCAACGCCAGTTGGGCCCAGCCCATGCCGGTCAGCCCCGTCGGTGCAGTCCCGCCTGTGGACGCGTACTGCTGGAATCGGTTGACGGCGGCCGCATACGATCCGGCGTAATAAAGCGACCATGCCAGTGACAAAAGGGCCGGTTGACGGCCGTTGACCGCAATCGTGATTTTGTCGAACGCCGGTTCAATGTAGAGTGGCGCCAACTCTGCCGCGCGCGCCAGACTGGCACCCGCCGCACCGTCTTCATTCAACCCGGCGCGAGCTCTTGCCATCAAAAAGTGAATATCTGAGGAATAAGGATAAATGCGCTCACCGAGTGTCAATATTTCACGCACATCCTTGTATTGTCCGGCATCGATCAATCGCTCCGCCGCACCAATATAGGTGGACACGGCCTGATACGGATTGATCAGCAGGGACTGCGCAATCATGCGGCCCGCCTTGATGAATTCCTTGCGCAACATCGCGATCTGCCCCAGTCCGGTCTGAGAGAGATAGGCATTGGGGTTGGCTGCGACGATGGCCGAGAAGGCTTTCTCGGCCCCGTCGTAGTCCTTCTTGTAAAACTGGATCCATGCCAGGCCATCCTGAATCAGCCATTGAAAATCCACTGGCGTTTCAGTTCTGGCTTTTTCAAACAGCGCGCTCGCCTCATTAAAACGCTGCAGATCAACCAGCGCCCATGCGCTCCGATAGGTTGTCAGCAACAAACTCTCAGCGGTCGCCAGGCCACTGCGGGAGTAATAGAAATCCGGGTCGAGCGCAATGGCCTGACGGAAGGCATCGCGCGCCTCCCGGGGTTTGTTCAACGCCAGCAATGTCCAGCCGCGCCCATCAGCCGCCGAGGGATTTTTTATATCGTTCAATTCGGTCAGCTTGCCATCGAACAGCTTCAGTGCCGCATCGTAATCACCTTTGTAGTAGGCGGCCCAGCCCTCCTTGACCATCTCGGTCTTGTAAAACTGCAAGCTGCCTATGCCGGCCAGCGCCGCAGGATTGCCCGCGTCCGACTTGAGTACGGTCTGAAACTCGGCTTCGGCTTCTTTCGGTTTGCCTGCGGCCAGCAGGGAAAATCCCAACCCGGTTTTATAAGCAGCCGTTTTCGGATGCTGCCGGATCAAATCCTGATAGGTCTTGATACTGAGCGCCGGATCATTCATGACCGTCAGCGCCGAGACCAACAGCGTATTCAGCCCGATGTTATCCGCCGTGATCTTGATGCCTTCCAGCACGTGCTTGAGCGCTTCCGGGCCATCATTCTTGATGAGCGCAATGCGTGCCAGACCGTCCCGACAGAAAAAACACTTATTGTCCTTCTTCGCCCCCTCTTCAAATGCAGACTTTGCCTTCGACAGATCGCCCCGGTTAAACGCCGCCCAGCCAAGACCGACATTTGGATCGGCCTTTCCTGCTGCTGACGTCATTCCCAGTTCCTTGGTGAAAATCTGCTCGGCCAGCTCCACATCGCCTTTCTTCAGCGCCAGCCAGCCTTTGGCATCTTCCACCATATAGGTCTGCCAGAACACCGCGATAGGAGTCGCTTCTTGCAGATAACGCTCCGCATCGGCAAACTTACCTGTCTTGATGCTCACCCAGGCCAGCCCCAGTTTGACGTCGAAGTCATTGGGCCACGATTTGGCAAGCTTGAGAAAACTTTGCTCTGCCGCGCCATAGTCATCCAGCATGAACTGGCTCCAGGCCAGCAAAGACAGATCATCCAGCGTGCCGCTCCGCTTAGCGAAGTCGCGTGCTTCAATGAACTGCTTATTGACAAAACTGTTCTCTGCCGCCGTGGCCGCTATGGCCGGCACCGCAAACAGCGTCAACACGCCGGCCAACAGACTTTTCGCAATTTTTCTTACCATGATTGTTCCTCCTCCAAAATGAACACGTCTGTACACATTGTGCGCGTAAGCTCTGAATTGCCTTCATCTGGCAGGCGCACCCTGTCGAAAATTTGACGAGATGATGGCAGTGTCCGGTTAAACCGCGAATAGATTCAGTTGGTTATGGGGCATGGGGTTTTCCGTGATCGGTTCGTTTGCGGCAAGGGCTTGTTGCAATGGCATTTTCTCGAACAGGGTGACCGACAGAATCTGTAGCAGGGTATAGAGCGAAGCGTCGAGGTTGAGGCGCTTCTTGACGATGGCCACGAGCACATAGACCGAGACGGCGATCCAGATTTGCGACTTGATCGCATTCTCCGAGGTGCCGAAGAAACGTTTGATGCGAAGATGCTGCTTGACCCACTTGAAGAGCAGTTCCACCTGCCAGCGGCTCTTGTAGAGCGCGCAGACGGCGGCTGCCGGCAGCGTGAAGTTGTTGGTCAGGAAGACCAGCGTCTTGCCCGACTCGGCATCCCTGAAGCGGTTGCGGCGCAGATGCTCCGGGTAGTGCTGCTGGGTATAGAACCCGTCGAGCGCAATCGTCTGGTCGCAGATGACGCCGCTGCTGCGATCCGTGGGAGCGGAATACAGCCGATGGAAATCCATGTTCGACTTGGTGCGCGTGACGAAGAAGCTGCCGGCCAGATGCAGCACATGCAGCCGCTCGAAATCGACGTAGGCCCGATCCATGACGTAGATCGCCCCGGCCTCGGGGATGAGCAGGTCGAGGGCATGCACGTCGTGCAGCTTGCCCTCGGAGATGTGGATGAAGCTCGGAATGGCACCGCGCAGATCGAGCAGGGTATGCATCTTCACCGCCGCCTTGGTCGTGCGGAAATGCGCCCAGGGAAACACCGACAGGCACAGGTCGATGGTGGTGGAGCCCAGCGCATAGACGGTGTTGGTCAGCTCCAGGCCGAGGTCTTCCTGTGCGTAGAGCTTCCTCGCCTGGTCGATCAGACGTTGCGCGAAGTCGGCATAGATGCGCCAATCGCGCAGCTCGTTGGCGTCCGCCAGCGTCGCGCGGCACGGAGAATCGCGCAAACCCATGTGGTAGAGCTTGCCCGCTTGCGCCGCCAGGCACGCCTCGATGTCGCGCAGGCTCTCCCGGTAGGTCAGCTGGGCGAAGGCCATGATGCGGAACTGCTCGGCACAGGTGAGCGTGCGGCAGCGCCGATCGCCGTCGTATCTCTGAACGTAACGTGCAAAGGTGGTCCAGGGCAGGAAGTCCATGAGCTGGGCGAACAGGGTCTTGCCAAGATTCATGGCGGACTCCGGAGAGAAACCCGGAAGACTGCCCGAACCGGCTGCCGGCGTTCAAATCGACACCACCCCTCATCCCTCGGAATCCCGCATCAGTCATGGCTTTCAGCGATTCGACCATTCATTTAACCGGACACTACTGACGAGATGAATAATAGCCGGTATCGATGATACCCCTGCTTGCAAGGATTTACACCTGCTCAAAACAGGCGTCATCACCAAAGGTCGGCGCTGGCATGAAGGCGGCCTTGGGCCAGACGGATGTGAAAGCGCTAAGGGGTTCTGCACTGCCACGCAGCACCGAATGCGAGGTGGCCTTCGATCAGGGTGTAGCGAACTTGCATGGCAGGCGTTGCCCGGGGGAGGGCGTGTTCTTGCCCAGGCTGCGTAGACTTTCTCCGCGTGACATGAAGCTCGGCCGTCGGGTCAAAACGCAAATGTCGGCCGGAACCGGGAAATAGACGACAGGCGCTTGCCTCCGCTGTTCCTGGCCTTTGCCTACGATGTCTACCAGCAGGCGGAAGCGGGCTTCGCTCGCGCCCGGGCCAATGCGCAGCGCCTGGCCAAGATAGCCGCCGCCGATGCGCAAGGCTACTTCGCCCGCGCCGAACAAAGGCTGGGCGACATCGCGCGGCGTGTAGAGAGGACGGCAGCCTCGAGCCTGGCCGTTGCCGCAGCCTGTTCGCCGACGCGGAAACCATCCGGCGCGAATATGCGGCCCCGGCCATCCTGGACAAGGATGGCCGGGTGGTCTGCTTTGCCGGCGAACAGAACGAGCAGGCCGTGGCCGGACTGACGGCGGCGCGCCCGCTCCTCGCGCATGCCGATGGCCCGCCCAGGCTGCTGGGCGGCATTCCCGTGCGCAGCGCAGCGGCGGGCGGATGGGTGCTGCCCCTGGCCTTTGCCGTGCGCGGCGGCGACGGGCGGGCGTCGTCATTGCCGCGGCGCAGCTGGACCGCTTCCAGTCCGTGGTGGAGAGTCTCGACCTGCCCGAAAAGACCATCACGCTCTTCGTCAAGGCGGAGGGCACGGTCATCTACCTCTCCCACGATCCGGAACGGCATATCGGCCAAAGCCGGCGCGGCGACGCCCTCACCCGGTCCCTCCTGGAAGGACGCAGCGGCGTGACGTCGGGCGTGTCGGTCGATGGGGTGGCGCGTATCTACGGCTTTCATCCGGCCGCCGGTACGGACTGGCTGGCCGTCGTCGGCATCGATGTCGCCCCCATCCGCGTCGGCGTCAGGGCGAGCGCGGTGCGCCAGGGCCTGTATGGGCCCGGTGTCCGCCCTGGCCGCGGCCGTGCGTGGCTATGGCGAGGGCCGGCGCGCGCGAGGTCGCCGAGGTGGCGATGCAGATGAACCGCATGTTCGACATGCTCGCCGAGCAGGAACGCTCCCTGATCGAAAGCCAGGACAAGCTCAACGGCGTGCTCGGCTCGATGGACCGTGCGCTCAGGTCCTTCGCGCCGGACATGAACCATGCTGTTTGCCAGCGTATCGACCGAGCAGATATTCGGGCATGCGGCCGCGGAGTTCCTGGCGTAGCCGCGGCTCTGGCTGGACCTGGCGCATCCGGAAGAGCGCAGGCAGGCGGAGGAGGAAAACTGCCAGTTGCTGGCCATCGCCGAGCAGAGCCGGAACGAAATCTACGTCTTCGATGCCATCACGATGCGCTACGAGTACGCCAACGGCGGCGCACTGCACAACCTCGGCTACTCGTTTCGCCACCTCAAGCTGCTGACGCCGCTCGACCTGATGCCGCAATATACGGAAGGCGGCTTCGCGCGCCTGATCGAGCAGTTGCTGCGGCGGGAGAGGGCGCAGCAGGTCTTCGAGACCGTGCATCGCCGCTCGGACGGCAGCGAGTACCCGGTGGAAGTGCACATCCAGGCGGTGGAGCGCGAGGGACGCTGGAAGTGCCTGGCGGTAGTCATCGACATCACCGAGCGCCAGCGCGCCCAGTCGGAGATCGTCAAGCTCACCGGTTCGCTCGAGAAGCGCGTCACCGAACGCACGGCCGAACTGGCCCAGGCGAATACCGAACTGGAGTCCTTCATCTACTCGATCTCGCACGATCTGCGCACGCCGCTGCGCGCCATCAACGGCTACGCCAGCATCCTGGTCGAGGAGCAGAAGGGGCGCCTGGACGGGGAAGCGGTCGACATGCTGCAGCGCATCGCCCGCGGCGCCGTGCGCATGGGCGACCTCATCGACGATCTGCTGACCTTCTCCCGCGTCGGCCGTGGCGAGCTGAATTGCATGGAGGTCGACATGGAGGCCATGGCGTGCACGGTGGCCGAGGAGCTGCGCGCGACGAATCCCCATGCCCAGGTCGGCATTCAGGCCATGCCGGGGGCCAGGGCGGACCCCGCGCTGTTGCGCCAGGTGATGCTCAATCTGGTCGGCAACGCCATGAAGTTCAGTTCGCATCGCGCGGCCGCGCGCATCGACGTGGGCGCGATCGAGGAGGGAGGGCTGCCGGTGTATTTCGTGCGCGACAATGGCGCCGGCTTCGACAGCCAGCATGCCGCCAAGCTGTTCGGGGTGTTCCAGCGGTTGCACCGGGAGTCCGAGTTCCCCGGCACGGGCGTCGGACTGGCCATCGTCAAGCGAATCGTCGAGCGGCCCGGCGGCCGCGTCTGGGCGGAGTCGTCGCCGAGCAAGGGGGCGACCTTCTTCTTCACCCTGTCTTGAATGCAGGCCCAATGGCCTATAATTCAGGGATATGAATCCGATCGTCACGTCCATCCTCAGCACCATCATCGAGCACATTTTCGAGGCGATGATGGCGCCGACGCCGGCTCCGCCGCCGAGTACGCCGCCCGGCATCGTGCGGCCGGCGCTGCAGAACGGCCCGCTTGCCGTGATGGGGCCGCCGAGCAACGGGTTCGCCCAGTTCAACCACCAGACGCTGCGCCTCTCGGCCAGCCTGCAGATCCGCGACACGCAGAATCGCATCGTCATGTCGGGGACCCTGCAGCAGCCGGTGCCGGTGCTCTACAAGCTCGATGAATACGGCACGGTGCAGCGCGTCTGGGTGCTGACCCGGGAAGAGGCGGAAATCGCCGACCAGTTGATCAAGCAGCGGTTGCCGGCCGCTCCCCCCAAACAGTAGTGGCCAAGAAGCTCTACATCAAAACCTTCGGCTGCCAGATGAACGAGTACGATTCGGACCGCATGGCCGACGTGCTCGCCGCCGAGGGGATCGTGAAGACCGATTCCCCCGAGGACGCCGACGTCATCCTGTTCAACACCTGCTCGGTGCGCGAGAAGGCGCAGGAGAAGGTCTTTCATGACCTCGGCCGCGTGCGGCTGCTCAAGCAGGCGAAGCCCGACCTCGTCATCGGCGTCGGCGGCTGCGTGGCGAGCCAGGAGGGCGAGGCCATCGTGCGCCGCGCCCCCTACGTCGATGTCGTCTTCGGCCCGCAGACCCTGCACCGCCTGCCGCAGCTCATCCGCGCGCGGCGCGCTTCTGGACGGCCGCAGGTGGACGTCTCCTTCCCCGAGATCGAGAAGTTCGATGCCCTGCCGCCGGCGCGCGTCGAGGGCGGCTTGGCTTTCGTTTCAGTCATGGAGGGCTGCAGCAAGTTCTGCACCTACTGCATCGTGCCGTTCACGCGCGGCGAGGAGATCTCGCGTCCGCTTGGCGACGTGCTGGCCGAGGTCGCCGGACTGGCGGCGCAGGGCGTCGGCGAAGTGACCCTGCTCGGCCAGAACGTGAACGCCTGGCGCGGCGCCATGGACGACGGCGAGACAGCGGATTTCGCTTTCCTGCTCGACTGCGTGCACGACATCCCCGGCATCGAGCGCATTCGCTACACCACCTCGCATCCGCGCGAGATGACGCCGCGCCTGGTCGAGGCCTACGCGCGCCTGCCGAAGCTGGTCTCGCACCTGCACCTGCCGGTGCAGTCCGGCTCGGATCGCGTGCTGGCGGCGATGAAGCGCGGCTACACCGTGCTCGAATACAAGTCGCTGGCGCGCAAGCTGCGCGCCGCGCGCCCGGACATCTCGCTGTCGACCGACTTCATCGTCGGTTTTCCCGGCGAGACGGAGGCCGATTTCGAGGCGACCATGCGGCTGATCGAGGAGGTCGGCTTCGATGCCTCGTTCAGCTTCATCTTCAGCCCGCGCCCCGGCACGCCGGCGGCGGAGCTCGCCGACGACACGCCGCTGGAAGTAAAGACTCAGCGCCTGATGCGCCTGCAGAAGCGCATCGAGGAACAGGCGCGGGCCATCGGCGCGGCAATGGTCGGCACGACGCAGCGCATCCTGGTCGAGGGCGCTTCGAAGAAGGATGCGGCGGAACTGGCCGGCCGCAGCGACAACAATCGCATCGTCAATTTCGGCGGCAATCCTCGGCTCATCGGGCGCTTCGTCGACGTCATCATCACCGCCGCCCTGCCGCACTCGCTGCGCGGCGAGATCGTCACGCGCGAATCATGAAAGCCAAAGCCCTCGAAGTCGTTCTGTCCCCTGTGGACAACCAGCGGCTGGCCAACCTGTGCGGCGCGCTGGACGAGAACCTGCGCCAGATCGAGGCGGCCTACGACGTCGCCATCGCGCGCCGCGGCGAGCGCTTCACCGTGCGCGGCCATCCGGCGCAGTCGGCGCAGGCCGCCAACGCCCTGCAGCATTTCTACGCCGCGGCCGGCGAGCATCTTTCCGTGGACGCCATTCAGCTCGGACTGGTGGAACTCGCCAACCGTGGACAGGCCGGCATGCCGGCGCCGGGGCTGCTCACGCGCAAGCCCGAGCTGCACGGCCGCACGCCGCGCCAGGTGCAGTACCTGCGCCAGATCCAGGAGCACGACATCACCTTCGGCATCGGCCCGGCCGGCACCGGCAAGACCTATCTCGCCGTGGCGAGCGCGGTGGACGCCTTCGAGCGCGACCAGGTCAGCCGCATCGTGCTGACGCGCCCGGCGGTCGAGGCCGGCGAGCGCCTCGGCTTCCTGCCCGGCGACCTCGCGCAGAAGGTCGACCCGTATCTCAGGCCGCTCTACGACGCGCTCTACGACCTGATGGGCTTCGACAAGGTGGCCAGGCTCTTCGAGCGCCAGGCCATCGAGATCGCGCCGCTCGCCTACATGCGCGGGCGCACGCTCAACCACGCCTTCATCATCCTCGACGAGGCGCAGAACACCACGCCCGAGCAGATGAAGATGTTTCTCACCCGCATCGGCATCGGCGCGCGCGCCGTGGTCACCGGCGACGTCACCCAGATCGACCTGGCGCGCGGCATGAAGAGCGGGCTGGTCGAGGCGGCGCGCATCCTGCGCGAGGTGCGCGGCATCGCCTTCACCGAATTCCTCGCCGAGGACGTCGTGCGCCATCCGCTCGTCGCGCGCATTGTCGCCGCCTATGAAAAGCACGAAGAAAAGCGCGAAGCCGGCGGCGCTTAGCCTGTCGGTGCAGTATGCAGTGGAGCATGATGCGCTGCCGACGCGCAGCGCGGTACGCAGGTGGGTGCGCGCGGCCGCCCCGGGCGCGGCCGAGATCACCGTGCGCTTCGTCGGGGCCGCGGAAGGACGCGCGCTCAACGCGCAGTACCGCGGCAAGGACTACGCCACCAACGTGCTGAGCTTTCCCTATGCGCGGGAGCCCGTCCTCTGCGGCGACCTGGTGCTGTGCCTGCCGGTGGTGCTGCAGGAGGCCGCATCGCAGGGCAAGACCGCCGCCGCCCACTTCGCCCACCTCGCCGTGCATGGTATGCTGCATCTGCAGGGATACGATCACGGGAACGGCGCTGACGCCCGCATCATGGAAGACAGGGAACGCGAGATCCTCGCCCGCCTCGGCTATTCCGACCCCTATTGACCCTATGGACCCTTCCCCGAGTCGCCCGTCGCTGATGGACCGCCTCTCCGCGCTGCTTGCGCGCGAGCCGGAGGACCGCGAGCAGCTCGTTGCCCTGCTGCATTCCGCCTACACGCGCGCCCTCATCGACGCCGATGCGCTGTCCATCATCGAGGGCGCGCTCGCCGTTTCCGACATGCAGGTGCGCGACGTCATGGTGCCGCGCGCCCAGATGCAGGTGATTCCGATCAGCGACAGCATGGCGGCGATGACCGTCAAGGCCATCGAGACCGCCCACTCGCGCTTTCCCGTCACCGGCGAGAACCGCGACGACGTCATCGGCATCCTGCTCGCCAAGGACCTCTTGCGCCTGCACGCCGGCGAGGACGTCGCCGTGCGCGACATGCTGCGGCCGGCCATCTTCATTCCGGATTCGAAGCGGCTCAACGTGCTGCTGCGCGAGTTCCGTGCCTCGCGCAACCACATGGCCATCGTGGTGGACGAGTACGGCGGGGTCGCCGGGCTGGTGACGATCGAGGACGTGCTCGAGCAGATCGTCGGCGACATCGAGGACGAGTACGACTTCGACGAGGCCGCCGACAACATCCTGCTCGACCAGGCCGGCCACTACCGCGTCAAGGCCGCCACCGAGATCGCCGACTTCAACGCCGCCTTCGGCACGCGGTTCAGCGACGCGGAGTTCGATACCTTCGGCGGCATGGTGATCCGCCACCTCGGCCGCCTGCCCAGGCGCGGCGAGGTGCTGCACCTCGACGGCCTGCGCATCCAGGTGCTGCGCGCCGACAGCCGGCGCGTGCATACCCTGCTCGTCGACCGTTCGACCGCGGCTGCATGAGCCGGGGCGCGCTGCGGCTGGTCGTCGCGTTCGTTCTTGGCGCGACATCGGTTCTCGGCTTCGCGCCGTTTCAGCTCTTCCCCTTGCCGCTACTGGCGCTGGCCGCGCTGGCCTGGCTCTGGCGCGAGGCGTCGCCGCGCACCGCCGCCGCGCAGGGCTTCGCCTTCGGCGCCGGTCTGTTTCTCGCCGGCGTCTCCTGGGTATATATCAGCATGCACGCCTTCGGCGGCATGCCGGCGCCGTTGGCCGCCCTCGCCGCCGTCCTCTTCTGCGCCTATCTTGCCCTCTATCCGGCCCTGGCCGGCTACGTCTTCGCGCGCCTGCGCAGCGGACGGTTGGCGACGGATGCGCTGCTGGCCGCCGGCGCGTGGACGCTCGCCGAATGGCTGCGCGGCTGGGTGCTCACCGGCTTTCCCTGGCTGGCCACCGGCTACGCCCAGTTGCCGCCGAGTCCGTTTGCCGGCTACGCGCCCGTGCTGGGCGTGTATGGCGTCGGCTTCGTGGCGGCCTTCGTCGCCGTGCTGTGGGGACTGACTTTTCACCGGCGCAGCCACTGGCCGCAGGCGGCGCTGGCGTCCGCCGCATTGCTCGCGGCGGGCGCCGGGCTGATGCGCGTCGAATGGACGCAGGCCACCGGCAAGCCGGTGACCGTGAGCCTGCTGCAGGGGAACATCGAGCAGAGCCTGAAGTGGAAGCCGGAGCGGCTGCAGCAGTCCCTCGAGACCTACCTGCGCCTGGCGCGCGCGCATCCGGCGCAGCTCCTCATCCTGCCCGAGACGGCGCTGCCCCTCATGCTCGATCAACTGCCTCGCGCCTACCTGAACGACCTGAGTTCCGGCGACGTGCTGTTCGGCATTGCCTCGCAGGATGGGCAGGGCCGTTACTTCAACAGCGCGGTGGGCGTGACACCGGCCGGCGCACAGATTTACAGCAAGAGCCATCTCGTGCCCTTCGGCGAGTTCACGCCGCCGGCCTTCGCCTGGACGCTCGCCCTGCTCAGGATTCCGATGTCGAACTTCACGCCCGGCGCCGCGCGGCAGCCGCCGCTCGCGCTGGCCGGGGAGAAGGTGGCGGTGAACATCTGCTACGAGGACGTCTTCGGCGAGGAGCTCATCCGCGCGCTGCCCGAGGCGACGTTGCTGGTGAACCTCTCCAACACGGCCTGGTTCGGCGATTCGCTGGCGCAGCCGCAGCACCTGCAGATCGCCCAGATGCGCGCGCTGGAGACCGGGCGCACCATGCTGCGCGCCACCAACACCGGCATGACCGCCGTCGTCGCACCGAACGGTCGCATCGAGCGCGTGCTGCCGCCCTTCAGCGAGGGGGCGCTCACCGCGGAGGTGAGCGCCTACAGCGGGGCCACGGCCTATGTGCGCTGGGGCAACCTGCCTGCCCTGCTGCTGGCGTTTGCCGGCCTCGGCCTGCCCCTGCTGCGTTTACGCCGCGGTGCACATTGACCCGCGGCTTCGATCGTCGCAGAATGCGCCCCGGATTGAAGGTGAAGGCAAGGCAGGCGACGCCTGCCGTGGGAGGAGGAGAGGAAACGGGGGCTGCGGCCCCCGTTTTCTTTGACTCAATATCCGAGCGAGTGGGCGCCCAGGTCGATGGTGAGCACGGCGCGGCCGATGGCGGCTGCGGCATGGCGCACGAACTGCCCCACCCAGGGGGTCGGGTTGGCGTAAGCCGCTTCCGTCTGCGTCTTGGCCAGACAGAGGATCTTGTCGGCCAGCAGCAGCTTGCCGACGGGATTGGTCGGCACGCAGCCGGCAGCCTCGAACTCCCGCCCCAGCCAGTCCTGCGCCTGCCGCGCATCCAGCCCGGCGAGGTCCGCATCATGCAGCTCGAATTCGTAGCGTTCGCCGCTATCGGCGACGACGGTGACGTGACAGCCCATCTCTGCGCTCCGCATTGGATCGAATGGGCGCATGTTACCGCATCCGCAACGGCCGTACAGTCGCAGGACCGACAATTGCGCCGGCGGGCTTGTGAGGGCGCCCGGCAGCGATTAGCATGCGGCCATGACATTGGCTCACGAGGCCGCCGCAGGGGAGGCGGGCCGGAAACTCGAACTGCGCAGGCCGGCGGAGGATAGCCTGGAAGTCGTCCTGTCGGGACGCTGGTGCCTCGATGGCACGTTGCCCGCGCGCGATGCCGTCGAACGCGAGCTCGGCGCCGGGGTGCGCAGGCTGACTTTTGCGGCGGGTGCGCTGGGCGAGTGGGATTCCGGCCTGCTCACCTTCCTCGCCGGCGTGCTCAAGGCCTGCGCCGCGCGCGGCGTCGCCGTCGAGCAGGGCGGGCTGCCGGAGGGCGTGCGCCATTTGCTGGCGATGGCTTCGGCCGTTCCCGAGCAGAAGGTGCCCCAGCGCGATGCCGCCGCGCAGTCCCTGCCCGCCCGCGTCGGCAAGGCGACGCTCGAGCTGGTGCGCGGTGCGCCGGCCATGCTGCGCTTTCTCGGCGAGATCACCCTGTCCTTCATGCGCTTCTTCTCCGGCCGCGCGCACTTCCGCATGAGCGACCTGTGGCTGGAAGTGGAACAGGTCGGGCCGCGCGCCCTGCCCATCGTCTCGGTGATCAGCTTTCTCGTCGGGCTCATCCTCGCCTACCTCGGCGCCGACCAGCTGAAGCTCGTCGGCGCGCAGATCTTCATCGCCGACCTGGTGGCCATCGGCATGGTGCGCGAGGTCGGCGCGCTGATGACCGGCATCATCATCGCCGGGCGCACCGGCGCCGCCTTCGCCGCCCAGCTCGGCACCATGCAGGTGAACGAGGAGATCGACGCCTTCCGCACGCTGGGCATCTCGCCGGTGGACTTTCTCGTGCTGCCGCGCATGCTGGCGCTGATGCTGATGGTGCCGCTGCTCACCCTCTACGCCGGCTTCGTCGGCATGTTCGCCGGCCTCGTCGTGTCGGTCACCATCTTCGACATCAGCCTGTTCGAGTACTACAACGAGACGCTGCGCGCGCTCGAGCTCAAGCACTTCTGGGTCGGCCTGTCGAAGGGCACGGTGTACGGCGCCATGGTCGCCTTCGCCGGCTGCCTGCGCGGCATGCAATGCGGCCGCAGCGCCGAGGCGGTGGGCGAGGCGGCCACCTCGGCCGTGGTCACCGGCATCCTGCTCATCACCATCGCCGCCTCGGTGATGACGATCGTGTACTACCAGCTGGACATCTAGGATGGAGCGGGCTCCGCAGATCGAAGTGCGCGGCGTGGCCATGGGCTATGGCGAGTTCGTCGTCCAGAGCGACCTGAATTTCAGCGTCGGCAAGGGCGACGTCTTCATCATCATGGGCGGCAACGGCTGCGGCAAGACGACGCTGATGCGGGCGCTCATCGGCCTGCAGCGCCCCGCCGCCGGCACGGTGCGCTACGACGGCGAGGATTTCTGGGGCGCGACGGAAGAGGGCCGCGAGCGCATGAAGCGCCGTCTCGGCATCATGTTCCAAGGCGGCGCGCTGTGGAGCTCGCTCACCCTGGCCGAGAACGTCGCCCTGCCGCTGGCCGAGTACACGGACTTCCCGCCCGCGCGCATCGCCGAGATCGTCTCCTTCAAGCTGGCCCTGGTCGGTCTGGCCGGCTTCGAGGATTTCTACCCCTCGGAGCTCTCCGGCGGCATGAAGAAGCGGGCGGGCCTGGCGCGCGCCATGGCGCTCGACCCGGACATTCTCATCATCGACGAGCCGTCCTCCGGCCTCGATCCGCTCACGGCGCGCCGCCTCGACGACCTCATCCTCGAGCTGCGCGACAGCCTCGGCACCACCATTATCGTCATCTCGCACGACCTGTCCAGCATCCTCGCCATCGGCAGCGACTCGATCTACCTGGACGCCGACACGCGCACCATGATCGCCACCGGCAATCCGCGCGAGGCGCTGCGCACGGGCGATCCGCGCGTGCGGCACTTTCTCACCCGAGGTTCGCAGTGACCACCTATCCCCCATCCCCTTTCCCCGGGAAAGGGGTGACTATGGTTCAGCCGCAAACAGCGCGGCTTCCGGTATCTGAACGGTTGCCTCCTTGGGGCGGCCCGGCGGAGGCAACATGAGCAGAAAAGCCGATCCCACTCTCATAGGCATTTTCGTCCTCGGTGCCATCGCCTTGGCGGTGACGACCATCCTGCTGGTGGCGGGGGACGACTGGTTCCGCAAGCACAGTCAGCACCTGCTCTATTTCGAGGGCGCCGCGCACGGCCTGCAGGTGGGCGCGCCGGTCGTCTTCCTCGGCGTCAAGGTCGGCACCGTGAAAAAGATCCAGCTTGGCCTGGACGAATCCAACCACCAGTTCGTCGTGCCGGTGACCATCGAGGTCGAGCCTCAGGTCGTGCGCACCCGCAGCGGCGAGCGGATCGACCTGCGCGACCGCGAGACGCTGCGGCGCCTGGTCGAGCGCGGCCTGCGCGCGCGCCTGCGCCTGCAGAGCATCCTCACCGGCCAGCTCTACGTCGATCTGGATTTCCATCCCGACAAGCCGGCGCGCTTCGTCGCCGCCGATCCGGCCGTGAGCGAGATCCCCACCATCCGCACCGCCGTGCAGGAGCTGACGCGCAAGCTCGAGGGCTTCCCCATGGACACCTTCCTCGCCGACGTGATGGCCATCGGCGCGTCCCTGAGCCGGACGCTCGACACGCCCGAGACGCGCAACCTGCCGAAGAGGATGGATGCCACGCTGAAGCACCTCGAGTCGCTGGCGGCGCGGCTGGATGCGAAGAGCGGACCGATCCTCGAGGAAACGCGCGCCGATCTGGTCGAGATGAAGAAGGCGCTCGTCGCCGCGCAGGCCGCCATGGCGCGGCTCGAGGGCGCGGCGGACCGCGTTGGCGCGCTGGCCGGCGCGGACTCGGAGCTGGTGCGCAACCTCACCCAGGCCAGCGCCGAACTGGCCGGTGCGGCCCAGACGGTGCGCCGGCTCGCCGAATCCGAGTCGCCGACGGTGCAGCACGCCAACCAGGCGCTGAAGGAAATCGCCCGCGCCGCCGAGGCCCTGCGCAAGCTGGCGGAATTGCTCGAGCAGCAGCCGGATGCGATTCTCAGGGGGAAACGCAAGGTCGAGAACCCCTGAGCCGGGGCGCATTCAGGGGGCAAAGCCTGTAAAATCGCGCTTTTGCGATTCGTTCCCTGCGCTTCATGCCTACGTTCCAAGAAATCATCCTCCGACTCCAGGAATTCTGGGACAGGCAGGGCTGCGCCTTGCTGCAGCCTTACGACATGGAGGTCGGCGCCGGCACCAGCCACACCGCCACCTTCCTGCGCGCCCTCGGCCCCGAGCCGTGGAAGGCCGCCTATGTGCAGCCCTCGCGCCGCCCCAAGGACGGCCGCTACGGCGAGAACCCCAACCGCATGCAGCACTACTACCAGTACCAGGTGGTGCTCAAGCCGGCGCCGAAGAACATCCTCGATCTCTACCTCGGCTCGCTCGAGGCGCTCGGCTTCGACCTGAAGCAGAACGACGTGCGCTTCGTCGAGGACGACTGGGAGAACCCGACGCTGGGCGCCTGGGGTCTCGGCTGGGAGGTGTGGCTGAACGGCATGGAGGTGACGCAGTTCACCTATTTCCAGCAGGTCGGCGGCATCGACTGCAGGCCGATCACCGGCGAGATCACCTACGGCCTCGAGCGCCTGGCGATGTACCTGCAGGGCGTCGAGAACGTCTTCGACCTGACCTATGCCCCGGGCCTGAAATACGGCGACGTCTTCCACCAGAACGAGGTGGAGCAGAGCGCCTACAACTTCGAGCACAGCAACGTCGACTTCCTGCTGCACGCCTTCGGCGCCCACGAAGGCAACGCCAGGCACCTGATGGAGCAGCAGCTCGCCCTGCCGGCGTACGAACAGGTCCTCAAGGCGGCGCATACCTTCAACCTGCTCGACGCGCGCGGCGCCATCTCGGTCACCGAGCGCGCCGCCTACATCGGCCGCATCCGCAACCTGGCACGCAGCGTCGCGCAGAGCTACGTCGACAGCCGCGCCCGCCTCGGCTTTCCGATGGCGCCGAAGGCCTGGGCCGACGAAGTGACCGCCGCGCTGGCAAAGAGGGCGGACTGAGATGACGACGAAAAACCTGCTCGTCGAGCTCTTCGTCGAGGAACTGCCGCCGAAGGCGCTGAAGAAGCTGGGCGAAACCTTCGCTGCGTCGCTGGCGGACAACCTCGGGTCGCGGGGCCTGGCCGACGCGGCCTCGGTCGTCACCCCCTACGCCTCGCCGCGCCGCCTGGCCGTGCATGTCACCGCCGTTGCGGCAAAAGCCGCCGACAAGGCGGTGCAGCAGAAACTGATGCCGGTCGCGGTCGGACTCGACGCATCCGGGAACGCGACACCCGCCCTGCTGAAGAAACTCGCTGCACTCGGTGCCGACGCCGCTGCGGTGCCCAAGCTCAAACGCGCCACGGACGGCAAGGCCGAGGCCCTGTTCCTCGACACCGTCGTGCCCGGCGCGACGCTGGCCGAAGGTCTGCAGGCGGCCATGGAAGCCGCGCTTGCCGCGCTGCCGATCCAGAAGGTGATGAGCTACCAGCTCGCCGACGGCTGGAGCAGCGTGAACTTCGTGCGTCCGGCGCACGGGCTGGTGGCACTGCACGGCGCCGAGGTCGTGCCGGTTTCCGTGCTCGGCCTCAGCGCCGGCCGTGAAACGCAGGGCCACCGCTTCGAAGCCGCCCATCCCGTTGTGTCGATCCGTGACGCCGACTGTTACGTCCAGCAGTTGGGAAACGACGGCGCCGTGATCGCCGGCTTTGCCGCGCGTCGCGTCGAGATCAAGCGGCAACTCGAGGCTGCCGCGGCGCAGGAGGCGCTGCGCCCGATCGAGGACGAGGCGCTGCTCGACGAGGTGACGGCGCTGGTCGAGCGGCCCAACGTGCTGGCCTGCCAGTTCGAGCAGGAATTCCTCGATGTGCCGCAGGAATGCCTGATCCTGACCATGAAGGCCAACCAGAAGTATTTCCCGCTGCTCGATGCGAAGGGCAGGCTGACGAACAAGTTCCTCGTCGTCAGCAACATCCGACCGGCCAACCCTTCCGCGGTGATCGGCGGCAACGAGCGCGTGGTGCGGCCGCGCCTGGCCGACGCCAAGTTCTTTTTCGACCAGGACCGCAAGAAATCGCTGATGGACCGCATCCCCGGCCTGGCCAGGGTGGTCTATCACAACAAGCTCGGCACCCAGGGCGAGCGCGTCGAGCGTGTTGCGGCACTCGCCCGCGCCATCGGCGACAAACTGGGCGGCGAGGCCTTGGCGAACCAGGCCGACCGCGCCGCGGTGCTATCGAAGGCCGACCTGCTCACCGACATGGTCGGCGAGTTCCCCGAGCTGCAGGGCATCATGGGGCGCTACTATGCCTTGCACGACGGCGAGCCCGTGGAGATCGCCGAGGCCATCGAGGACCACTACAGGCCGCGCTTCGCCGGCGACGAGTTGCCGCGCAATCCGGTCGGTCTCTGCGCGGCGCTGGCCGACAAGCTGCAGACCCTGGCCGACATGTTCGGCATCGGGCAATTGCCCACCGGCGACAAGGATCCCTTCGCCCTGCGCCGCCATGCGCTGGGCGTGATCCGCATGCTGATCGAGCGCGATTTGCCGCTCGATCTGGCGTGGCTGTTCCAGGCGGCACGGCTTTCGGATAGCAAGGTCGCCGGGCAGCTTGCGGATTTCATCTACGAACGCCTCGCCGGCAGCCTGCGCGAGCAGGGCTACTCGGCGCTGGAAGTGGATGCCGTGCTCGGCCTGCGCCCGCAGCGCTTGGGCGACATCCCGAAGCGGCTGGCCGCGGTGCGCGCCTTTGCTGAACTGCCCGAAGCGGCCAGCCTCGCCGCCGCCAACAAGCGCGTCGGCAACATCCTGAAAAAAGTCAGTCCCGGCGAGACGGCGCAGGTTGACGCGGCGCTGCTCAGGGAGCCGGCTGAAGTGGCGTTGAGCGCCGCGCTGGCTGCCGTCAGGCCGAAGGCCGATGCCGCCTTCGAGCGGGGCGACTACGCCGCTTCGCTGCAATCGCTGGCGGCATTGAAGGGCCCGGTCGACGCCTTCTTCGACCACGTCATGGTGAACGTCGAGGATGCCGCGCTGCGCGCCAACCGCCTCGGCCTGCTCGCCACCCTGCATGCGGCCATGAACCGGGTCGCCGACCTGTCCAGGCTTTCCGCATGAAACTGGTCATCCTCGACCGCGACGGCGTCATCAACCACGACAGCGACCAGTTCATCAAGTCGCCGGACGAGTGGCGGCCGCTGCCCGGCAGCCTCGAGGCCATCGCCCGCCTGTCGCAATGGGGCTATCGCGTGGTGGTGGCCACCAATCAGTCCGGCATCGGCCGCGGCCTGTTCGACATGGATGCGCTCAACGCCATCCACGACAAGATGCTGAAGGCGGTGGCGCTGGCCGGCGGCCGCATCGATTCCGTCTTCTTCTGCCCGCACGCGGCGGATTCCACCTGCGAATGCCGCAAGCCGCGGCCGGGCCTGCTGCGCGAGATCGCGCTGCGCTACAACACGGATCTGAAGGGCGTGCCGGCGGTGGGCGACAGCCTGCGCGACCTGCAGGCTGCCGCATCTGTGGGGGCGCAACCCATTCTGGTGCTAACCGGCAAGGGCGCGAAGACGCACGAACATCCCGACCTGCCGCGCCAGACGCTGGTGTTTCCCGACCTCGCTGCCGCCGCGGCGCATATCGCCGCATGAGCAGGCAGAAGCCGAACCTGTCGATCGTCCTGCGCTCGGCGCTGTTCATGGCCCTGCTGCTGATCATCACGCCACCCTACGCGCTGGGGGTGATGCTCTGCTTCCCGCTGCCGCACCGCTGGCGCCGCCGTACCGTGGTGCCCTGGGTGGTGATGGCCACGTGGCTGATCAAGCACGTCCTCGGCATCGACTACCGCGCGCTCGGCCGCGAAAACATTCCGGATCGTCCCTCCGTGATCCTGGCCAAGCACCAGTCGGCCTGGGAAACCATCGTGCTGCAGATGATCTTTCCGTGGACGCTGTTCGTCTGGAAAAAGGAGCTGAAGATGCTGCCCTTCTTCGGCTGGGCGCTGGCGGCGACGCCGATGATCTCGGTGGACCGCGGCGCCGGCAAGGCGGCGCTGCAGCAACTGGTCGACCAGGGACGCATGCGCCTCGGCCAGGGCTACTGGGTCATCATCTTTCCCGAGGGCACGCGCACGCCCGTCGGCAGCCACCGGCGCTACAAGGTCGGCGGCGCCCATCTGGCGGTCGAAACCGGCGCACCGGTCGTGCCGGTGGCGCTCAACTCGGGCGAATTCTGGAGTCGCCAGGCCTTCATCAAGTATCCCGGTACGGTGACGGTCAGCATCGGCCCGGCGATTGACCCGGCCGGGCTCACGGCGGATGATGTGAGCAGTCGCGCCGAAGCCTGGATGGAAGCGGAAATGCGCCGGATCTGCCCCCACCTCTACCCCGACGATGTTGCCCGACCCGCAGCTTGATCTGCCGCTCGGGCGGGCATTCGACGCCGCGCCGCGCCGCACGCGCAAGGCGCCGGCGGACGACGCCTGGCGCGACGCGGCGCCGCTGGCCTATCTCGGCCGCGGCGTCACGCTCAGGCTGGACGGTGCGCGCGAGCGCGCCGAGCTCGCCGGCGACGTCCTCTTTCTGCCGCTGCCGCCCGAGGCCGAGGCGGCGCAGATCCGGGATCGCGCCCAGGGATGGCTGCAGGGCGAGGCGCGGCGCGTGCTGGGCGAACGGCTGACGGCCTGCGCGCAACAGCTCGGCCTGCCGGTGCCGGCCTGGCAGCTCGCCTTTACCGCCGGGCTGCAGACGGAAATGGGCGCGGACGGACGCCTGCGCCTGCCCTGGCGCCTGGTGCAGCTCGCGCCGGAACTCATCGACCGCCGCCTGATGGGGCAGCTTCAGCCCCTGAGCTCGCGCGCCGGCGCGGGCGACCTCTGGGATGCTGCGCCTCTTTCAGCTTGAGCTGCCCTTCTTCCGGCGCGCGGCGCCGCCGCAGGACAGCCTGCGCCACATCCAGCTCGGCAGCCGCGTCGTCGACTACCGCCTGATCCGCTCCGGCCGCCGCACGCTCGGCATGACCATCGACCAGCGCGGCCTGCGCGTCGGCGCCAGCCCGCGCACCTCGCTGGCCGACATCGAGCGCTTCCTGCGCCACAACGCCGCCTGGGTGCTGAAGAAACTCGACGAGTGGCACGGACATGGCGGATCGCGCCATCTGGCGGTGTGCGACGGCGCCCTGATTCCGGTGCTGGGCGAGAACTGCGTGGTGCGCATCGAGCCGGGCGCCAACCGCGTGCGCTGGGTCGGCCACACGCTGATCCTGCAGGCGCGGCCCGACGCCGACCTGCGGCCACTGGCGCGGCGCGCCCTGCGCCAACGGGCGCAGGAAGTGTTTGCCGAGCGCACGGCGCATTTCGCCGCGCTGATGCATCGCGCGCCGCCGCGCGTCGCCCTGTCGAACGCGCAGACGCGCTGGGGCAGTTGCAACGAGCAAACCGGCCTCCGTCTCTCGTGGCGGTTGATCCACGCGCCGCTGCGCCTGGTCGACTACGTCGTGGCGCATGAGATGGCGCATCTGGTCGAGATGAACCATTCGCCGCGCTTCTGGAAGGTCGTCGAGCGCCTGTATCCGGAGTACCGCGGCGCGCGCGAGGAACTGAAGCGCCTGGCGGCGACGTGTCCGCAGTTATAGGGAAGGGGAAGACATGCGCATCCTGCACACCATGCTCAGGGTCGGCGACCTCGATCGCTCGATCGGGTTTTACACCGAGGTGCTCGGCATGCGGCTCCTGCGACGCAGCGACTACCCGGACGGAAAATTCACCCTGGCCTTCGTCGGCTATCAGGACGAGCGCGACGGCGCCGTGCTGGAACTGACTTTCAACTGGGACGTGGACCGGTACGACATCGGCACCGGTTACGGCCATGTCGCGCTGGAAGTCGATGACGCCTACGCCGCCTGCGCCGAGATCCGGCGCCGCGGCGGCACGGTGACGCGGGAGGCCGGCCCGATGAAGCACGGCAGCACGGTGATCGCCTTCGTGCAGGATCCCGACGGCTACAAGATCGAGCTGATCCAGAAGAAGTCGGCTTAAAGCGCGTCCTTGACCTGGAGCAGCCGTGCGGCCAGCGCGCTGCTGGCCTGCTCCAGCTTGCCGCCCTGGGCGACCAGGGCGTGCGCGCCGGCGAAATCGCGGGACTTCAGCTTGTCCGCGACCTCCGCGGCAACCCGGTGGAATTCGGCGTGCAGAGCGTCGATTTCCCGGTATTGCTCCGGCTTCAGGTATTTCGCCCCGTAGCGGTCCAGCCAGTTGCCGAAGGCGCAGTGGTCCGTCGTGCCGAGCACGGCGATGTCCAGACCCGCCCGCCCCACCAAAAATTCGTGAAAGCGCGCCTTCCATGAAGCATGGGCGGCCAGAACGGCGTCGATTTCCTCTCGCGTGATCATGTGGGAAGCCCGTCGGCAGGGAGCGACATTATCTTGCCGCCGGGGGCTGCGCGGCAAGGCCGGCGTCGCGGTGCAGACCTTGATAAACCGCGAATCGCCGCTCCACCTGGCGATGGAACAGGGCGCCGGCGCCGAGGCTGGCCGCCCAAGCGACCGCCATGCCCAGCATGTTGGCGGCCGGCTCGTTCGGCGCGAACCGGCCGAAGACGGCATTCACCACCAGGCAGACGGGATAGTGCACCAGGAACACGGAGTACGAGATGTCGCCTAGACGGGCGAACAGGCGGGCAAGACTGGGCGGCAGGTGCCGACCGGAATGAAAAGTCAGTCCCAGCGGCACGGCGACCAGCAGCGCCAGCGCGATGCGGCTGCGGAAATCCAGCGCGAGCGCGGCCGCCGCCACTGCCGCAACGAGCGCAAGCCACGGAACCGGGCGCCCGCTTTGGTGCGCGTAGAAGGCCAGCGCGCCCAGGGCGTAGGCGCCGAAGAAATACAGCGCCCAGGCGTCCCAGGCGGCGAGCCGATTGAAATGGAACAGCGAGGCGACGGCCAGCAGCGATATCAGCGCGACGGCCGCCTGCCGCCGCCAGGCGATGCCGGCGCGGCCCGACAGCCAGAGGAGCATCGCCAGCAGCGCATACAGCTGGAAATCGATGGCGACGTACCAGACGCCGGCCGAGAGCGCCTCGACGCCGAGCAGGTCCTGCAGCAACAGAAGATGCGCCAGCAGTTGCGGCAGGCTGGGCGCGGCCGGGGTGGATGCCAGCGGCAGCACGGCGCGGGCGAGGGCGGCGCACAGAACGGCCAGTCCGATCGCCGCCATGAGGGGCAGGGCCAGACGGCAGTAGCGCCGCCAGAGGAGTTGAAAGGGGGGCGCCGTCCGGAAGACGTTGTGCGCAGCGAGGCTGCGGGCGGCCAGATAGCCGCCGACGACCAAAAAGACCTGCACGGCAAGGCGACCGTGGCTTGCCAGCCCGTCGATCAGATGCGGCGCGAGCTCGCGCGCCGCGTCCGACATCGGGCCGTAGAAGGCCAGGTGATGCAACACGATGAACTGGGATGCGACCGTCCTGAGGACGTCGACCGGAACCGTTCGCGAAGAAGCTTCATTCATATATTCAAATAGTTACACATAAAAGCCCCCCAATGAGCTTCCCTCAGTTTTTCGCCTTCCAACCCGACGGCATTATGCCGCCGATTGACTGCTTCCATAGCGAAGCCGCCGACCGAGCGAGGTCGCGCAGCACCTCGCGGTAGATATGGTGGGCCGTGTTGGACTCGAACCAACGACCAAGGGATTATGGGACTGCTTCCATAGCGAAGCCGCCGACCGAGCGAGGTCGCGCAGCACCTCGCGGTAGATATGGTGGGCCGTGTTGGACTCGAACCAACGACCAAGGGATTATGAGTCCCCTGCTCTAACCGACTGAGCTAAGAGTTATGTTATAAATCAGCACGTTACGCGCTACCGCCCCGTGCTTGCGTGACAAATCGTGACTGACTCAAGTCACGATTTGTCACGCTGTTTCATCCTCGATGGCGTTTATGGTGCGGATATCCCACGTCAGTCCAATTGGCGCGCCAGGGGATTGGGTTCAAAGCCTGTCCCGAAGCTTCTGCGCGATTTTGGCGCGAAGATAACCCCGCAATTCATCGAATGGAATCGGCTTCCCGAAAACGGCAATGTCGGGCGGCAATCCCCCCCTGGCTTCGATTTCCTGGGTGGAAAGACCCGTGACTGCGATGATGTCCATGTTCGCAAACGTCGGATCGGCCCGCAGCCGGGCCACGAGTTCAATTCCGTTCATCCTCGGCATCTTCATATCGGCGATGAGCACGTCGGGCTGGTGTCGGCCTAGGTGCACAAGCACATCGAATCCGTCGCCGACGATGGCCACCGTCAATGGCAGGCCCCAGCTTTCCAGCGTCTGACGATAGAGTTCCTGCAGTGAAAGCTGATCTTCCGCGATCAGTACAGCAACCCGGTCAGAGGCAAATCCGGCAGCAAGCTTGGGCGCATTGTGCTGCAGAAAACGTTCCACGGATTGCACCCTGATGCGACGGTGTCCGCCTTGAGCCACCGGAAATGGGGCGAGATGGCGAGCCGGATGAAGAGATGAAGCGGAAGCAGGCGATCTACGGCGTTTGCCGGGCGGACAACGATGCCGCGCGAACCCATGGCTGGCAGGTGACCATCCAGCGCCGCGGTGCAACGCCTCGAAGGCCAGTCACGATCCGGTCACGCGACCCACAAGGACGCCGGCGCCGGAAGCAGTTAAGTAGTTGATGTGTTTGGTGGGCCGTGTTGGACTCGAACCAACGACCAAGGGATTATGAGTCCCCTGCTCTAACCGACTGAGCTAACGGCCCGTGCCGCGATGATACTGAAACGGCAGCCTCGGCTGCCGTTTCGTTTTACGTTTCCGTGTCGAGGAAGCTGCGCAGCTTCTCCGAGCGCGAGGGGTGGCGCAGCTTGCGCAGCGCCTTCGCCTCGATCTGGCGGATGCGCTCGCGCGTGACGTCGAACTGCTTGCCGACTTCCTCCAGCGTGTGGTCGGTGTTCATTTCGATGCCGAAGCGCATGCGCAGCACCTTGGCCTCGCGCGGCGTCAGCGTGTCGAGGATCTCCTTGGTGACGTCGCGCAGGCTGGCATACACCGCGGCCTCGGCCGGCGCCAGGGTGGCGGCGTCCTCGATGAAGTCGCCCAGATGCGAGTCGTCGTCGTCGCCGATCGGCGTCTCCATGGAGATCGGCTCCTTGGAGATCTTGAGGATCTTGCGGATCTTCTCCTCGGGCATTTCCATCTTCACCGCCAGCGTGGCGGGATCCGGCTCCTGGCCGGTCTCCTGCAGGATCTGGCGCGAGATGCGGTTCATCTTGTTGATGGTCTCGATCATGTGCACCGGAATGCGGATGGTTCTTGCCTGATCCGCGATCGAGCGTGTAATCGCCTGGCGAATCCACCAGGTGGCGTAGGTCGAGAACTTGTAGCCGCGGCGGTATTCGAACTTGTCCACCGCCTTCATCAGGCCGATGTTGCCTTCCTGGATGAGGTCGAGGAACTGCAGGCCGCGGTTGGTGTATTTCTTGGCGATGGAGATCACCAGGCGCAGGTTGGCCTCGGTCATCTCGCGCTTGGCGCGCCGCGCCTTGGCTTCGCCCGTGGACATCTGCTTGTTGATGTCCTTCAGGTCCTTCAGCGGGATGCCGATGTGGTTCTGCAGGCCGAGGAGCTTCTGCTGCTCCTCGATGATGGCGGGGGCGGCGCGCATCAGCGTGGCGGCGTAGGGCTTGCCGCCGGTGACCTCGTGCTTGAGCCACTCGAGGTTGGTCTCGTTGCCGGGAAAGACTTTGATGAAGTGCGGCCGCGGCATGTTGCCCTTCTTGACGCACAGCTCCTGGATCTTGCGCTCGTGGTTGCGCACGTCCTCCACCATGTGGCGCACCGAGTCGCACAGCCGCTCGATGATGCGCGCGGTGAAACGGATGTTCATCAGCTCGCCGGAGATCTGCTGCTGCGCCTTGAGGTAGGTCTTTTCGCGCGGGCCCTTCTTCGCCAGCACGTTCTGCATCCTGACGAAGAGGCCGTGGATGGTGGTGAAGCGCTCCAGCGCGTCGGACTTGAGCTGCAACAGGGAGGCCGATACCGCGCCGCCTTCGCTCTCTTCATCCTCGGCCTCGTCTTCCTCGACGGCGAGTTCCTCGTTCTCCGCCAGGGCCTCGATGTCTCCCGGTGCGTTCGGATCGATCAGGCCGTCCACCAGCTCGTCGATGCGCATCTCGTCGCGCGCCACCCTGGCCGCCATGTCCAGCATCTCGGCGATGGTGGTCGGGCAGGCGGAGATTGCCTGCACCATGTGTTTGAGCCCGTCCTCGATGCGCTTGGCGATCTCGATCTCGCCCTCGCGCGTGAGCAGCTCGACCGAGCCCATCTCGCGCATGTACATGCGCACCGGGTCGGTGGTGCGGCCGAACTCGGATTCGACGGTGGACAGCGCCTGCTCGGCCTCTTCTTCGATGTCCTCGTCGGCCACCACCGGGGGCGTGGCCTCGGACATGAGCAGGTCCTCGGCGGCCGGCGCCTCGTCGAAAACCTGGATGCCCATGTCGCTGAAGGTGCTGATGATCGACTCGATCTGCTCGGCGTCCACCATGTCGTCGGGCAGGTGGTCGTTCACCTCGGCATAGGTGAGGAAGCCGCGCTCCTTGCCGAGCGCGATCAGGTTCTTCAACCGGGTGCGCCGCGTTTCCAGGTCGATGGGGGCCAGTAGGGTCGGCGCCAGCGGGCTGCGGCCGCGACCCCTGCTGCCGCGGCTTTTCAGGACTTCGCGGGCGACCGCCTTGGGTGTCGCGGCGGGAACGGGCGCCGGCGCCGCGATTGGGGGAGCGGCTTCCGCCTTGCGTCCCTTGGAGACTGTTTTTGCCGGCGCTTTTGCCTGTGATTTCGGCTGGGTCTTCGGCTTGGGCTGGGCCTTGGGGGCCGGCCGCGCAGGCGCCTTGGCCTTGGCGACGGCCTTCTTGGGCGCCGCCTTGCCCGCCTTCGTGGCCTTGGCCGGTTTGGCGGGGGCTTTGCGTTTCACGGGCGTTTTTGCAGCCGCTTTGGCTTTGACCTTGGCCATGTCTTTCCTCAGTGTCGGAGGGATGCGGGGAAAACCGCAAATTATATCAAAAAATCAGGCCGAAGCCCCAGGTTTAACTGACTGTTTTTGCGCCAATAACTGCTGCAGGCGGCGCACCTCGTCGGGAGCCAGGCCGACGCTCTTCTGCTTGGCGTTGAGGGCGTCGATCTCGCCGCGGATGCCTGCCTGGCGCAGGCGCTCGACCGTGTCGGCGAACACGGCTTCGGTGGATTCCTCGTCGAACTCCTGCTCGACGAGTTCACCGAGAATTGCCGAAATGAGCGGCTCGTGCTGCGTGCCGCGGAAATGTTCGAGTACCATGCCTAAGCCCTCGCCGGCGAGATGTCCATTGGCGACATCGCTGACCAGTGCTGCCAAGGCATCGCCTTCGGCCAGGCCTTCCGGTATCAGTTCGGCCGGCAGGCGCGCGGCGAGGCCCGGCTGCTGCACGATCAGGCGCAGCAGCTTGCGCGCCATGGGCGAGGGCGCGCCGCGCGCCGCGCGCGCCGGCGCCCGCTGGCGCACCACGGCCGGCAGTTCGCAGAGGGATTCGATTTCCGCCTGCGAGAAGCCGCTCGCCTGCGCCAGTTGCTTCACCACCTGCAGGCGCAGCAGCTGCGCCTGCAGGCGTCCGAGCAGCGGCTTGGCGGCGTGCACCAGCTGCGAGCGGCCCTCGGCCGTGGCGAGGTCCTTGCCGGCCTTGAGTTCCTGCATGAGGAAATCGGTGAGCGGCACGGCCTGGCGCGCCAGCCGGCGGAAGGATTCCGCGCCGTGGGCGCGCACGTAGCTGTCCGGATCGTCCTCGGGCGGCAGGAACAGGAAGGCGACGGTCTTGTTGTCGGCGACCTGCTCCAGGCTCGCTTCCAGCGCGCGCGCCGCCGCCTTGCGGCCGGCGTTGTCGCCGTCGAAGCAGAAGATGACGCGGTCGGCATGGCGCAGCAGCTTGTGCACATGGACCGGCGTGGTGGCGGTGCCCAGCGTCGCCACGGCGTTGCCGACGCCGTGCTGGGCCAGCGCGACGACGTCCATGTAGCCCTCGACGACGATGACGCAATCCTCTTCGCGGATGGCGGCGCGCGCCTGCAGCAGGCCGTAGAGCTCGCGGCCCTTCTCGAACAGCGGCGTCTCGGGAGAGTTCAGGTATTTGGGTTCCCCCTGTCCGATGACGCGGCCGCCGAAGCCGATGACATTGCCGCGCGCGTCGAGGATGGGGAACATGATGCGGTCGCGGAAGCGGTCGTAGCGCTTGCCGCCCTCGCCCTCGATGACGAGGCCGCATTCGACGAGGGCCTTGTTCTGATAATCGGAGAAGATTGCGGCGAGGCCTTGCCAGCCGTCCGGCGCATAGCCGAGGCCGAAACGCGCGGCGATTTCCCCGGTGAGGCCGCGGCCCCTGAGGTAATCGATGGCCTTCGGGCTGACCTTGAGCTGCTCCTTGTAATGCTTCGCGGCTTGCGACATGACTTCCGTCAGCGGCGCCGCCTCTGTCTTCAGTCTTCTGTCCTCCGTCCTCTGGAAAGGCACCTGCATGCCGGCGTGCCGGGCAAGCTCCTCGACGCTCTCGACGAAGCCGAGGCCGGCGTATTCCATGACGAAGCCGATGGCGCTGCCGTGGGCGCCGCAGCCGAAGCAGTGGTAGAACTGCTTCGTCGGACTGACCGAAAAGGAGGGCGTCTTTTCGCTGTGGAAGGGGCAGCAGGCGACGTAGTTGGCGCCGGCCTTTTTCAGCGGCAGGTAGCGCTCGACGACGTCGATGATGTCGACGCGTCCGAGGAGTTCCTGGATGAAGGAGTCTGGAATCACGTTTTCTGTCTGCGGGAGCGGGCGCCGCCGTCCCCCCGGCCTCAACCCATTATAGGAAAGGCCGGCGCGATTGCCGGCTTATTTGGCCAGCGCCGACTTGACCCGGGCGGAGACCTGGGCCATGTCGGCGCGTCCGGCCAGCTTCGGCTTCAGCACCGCCATCACCTTGCCCATGTCCTGCATGCCGGCCGCGCCGCTGGTGGCGACGGCCTCGGCCACGGCGGCCTGGATTTCGGCTTCCGACAAGGCCTGCGGCATGTAGGCCGTGAGCACCTCGACCTCGAATTCCTCGGCGTCGGCCAGCTCCTGGCGCCCGGCCGACTCGTACTGGGCGATGGAGTCGCGGCGCTGCTTGAGCATCTTGTCGATCACCGACAGCACGGCCGCGTCGTCCAGTTCGACGCGCTCGTCGACTTCCTTCTGCTTGACGGCGGCCAGCAGCAGGCGGATGGCGCCCAGGCGCGCGGTTTCGCGCGCCTTCATGGCGGTCTTCATGTCCTCGTTGATGCGTGACTTGAGATTCATGGCGCTCTCCAAAATGCGAAAGCCACGGATCACACGGAGAGGGTTTCCGTGTTCGCCGTGGCTGCGTGCTTCGGGCAGTCCGGACGGACTGCGTTCAGTACATCTTCGGCGGCAGCATCTGGCTGCGGATGCGCTTGTGATGGCGCTTCACCGCAGCGGAGAGCTTGCGCTTGCGCTCGGCCGTGGGCTTCTCGTAGAACTCGCGCGAACGCAACTCGGTCAGCAGACCGGTTTTCTCGATGGCGCGCTTGAAGCGGCGGATGGCCACTTCGAACGGCTCGTTTTCCTTGACGCGGATGCCAGGCATGCGGATAAACCCTGCTTAACTGGGAAAGCCGCGCATTATAGCCGCATTTCCGGGAATGTCCAACAGCCCGTAGAATGCCCGGATGCTGGTCCTGGGCATCGAATCCTCCTGCGACGAAACCGGCCTGGCCCTCTACGACACGGAGCGGGGGCTGCTCGCCCATGCCGTCCATTCCCAGATCGACCTGCACGAGGCCTACGGCGGGGTGGTGCCGGAACTGGCCTCGCGCGACCACATCCGGCGCGTCGTCCCCCTCTTGCGCGGCGTGCTGGACAAGGCGGGTTGCCGTCGGGAGGAGATCGGCGCCGTCGCCTATACGGCCGGCCCCGGTCTGGCAGGGGCCCTGCTGGTGGGGGCGGGCTTCGCCGAGGCGCTGGCGCTGGCGCTGAACGTGCCGGCCGTGCCGGTGCACCATCTCGAGGGGCACCTGCTCTCGCCCCTGCTCTCGGCCGACCCGCCGCGCTTTCCCTTCGTCGCCCTGCTGGTCTCGGGCGGGCACACCCAGTTGATGCGGGTGTCCGGCGTCGGCCAATACGAGCTGCTGGGCGAAACCCTGGACGACGCCGCGGGGGAGGCCTTCGACAAGACGGCCAAGCTGCTCGGCCTGGGCTATCCGGGCGGGCCGCAACTGGCTGCGCTGGCGGTCCGGGGCCGGCCGGGGCGCCATGCCCTGCCGCGACCGATGCTGCACAGCGGCGACCTGAACTTCAGTTTTTCCGGCCTGAAGACGGCCGTGCTGACACGGGTGCGGGAACGCAGCCCGGACGAAGGTGAAAAGGCCGACCTGTGCGCCGAATTCCAGGCCGCCATCGTCGAGGTGCTGGCGGCCAAGGCGCTCGCCGCGCTGAAGGCGATCGCGCTGAAGCAGCTGGTCGTGGCCGGCGGCGTCGGGGCGAATCGCGCCCTGCGCGCGGCGCTCGACGCGGGGGCGCAAGGCATGGGCGCCCGCGTGTTCTATCCGGAACTCGATCTGTGCACCGACAATGGCGCGATGATCGCCTTCGCCGGGGCGCAGCGACTGACTTTTGCCGCTGCCGCCAAACAAGCCGGTGGCTTCGGCGTCAGGCCGCGCTGGAATCTTCAGGAGGTTTGAATGGATCTGCCCCGCAACGCGTTCAAGCAGGCCCTGCGCGAAGGCAAACCGCAAATCGGTCTGTGGTCGGTGCTGGCGAATGCGTCGGTGAGCGAGCTGCTCGGCGCCTCCGGCTTCGACTGGCTGCTCATCGACATGGAGCACGCGCCGAACGAGCTGCCGGACGTGCAGGCGCAGCTGCAGGCGCTGCGCGGCTCGAATACGACGGCCATCGTGCGCCCGCCCTGGAACGACATGGTGTGGGTGAAGCGCGTGCTCGACCTCGGCGCGCAGACCCTGCTGATCCCCTATGTGCAGACGGCCGAGGAGGCGGCGCAGGCAGTCGCCTTCATGCGCTATCCCCCTGCGGGCCGCCGCGGCGTGGCCGGCGGCACGCGCGCCACGCAGTGGGGACGCATCGGCGATTACTACAAGCGCGTCGAGGAGGAGCTGTGCCTGCTGGTTCAGGTGGAATCGCGCGCGGGCCTGGCCAATCTCGACGCCATTGCCGCCACGCCCGGCGTCGATGGTGTGTTCATCGGCCCGGCCGACCTCTCCGCCGACATGGGCCATCTGGGCGAGCCGCAGCATCCCGTGGTTCAGGCGGCGATCGCGGACGCGGTGCACCGCGTCCGCGGCGCGGGCAAGGCGGCGGGCATTCTCGCGCGCGGCGAGGAGGCGGCACGGCGCTGGCTCGATGCCGGTTGCGGTTTCGTCGCGGCGGGGGTGGATGCCGCGCTGCTGGCGCAGGCGGCGGACGGCCTGGCCGGCAAGCTCAGGAAATAGCTTCGTCCTTCTTGTCGCCGATCTTCGGCTCGGTGCCGGCGCGGATGCGCTGCAGATTCTCGCTGTGGCGCCAGTAGAGCAGCAGGGCGATGCAGAATACCGCCGTGAGCATGTCGCCTGAGCCGATGAAGGCGATCGCGAACAGCGGCGCCGTGATGGCGGCGGCGATGGCGCCGAGCGAGGAATAGCGGAAGAACCACACCACGCCGGCCCAGACCGCCAGGACGGCAAGGCCGAGCCAGAGATTGAAGCCGAACAGCACGCCGGCGGCGGTGGCGACGCCCTTGCCGCCGCGGAAGTTGAGGAAGAGTGAGTGGAGGTGGCCGAAGAAGGCGGCGAAGCCGGCGATGGCCGCGTCCTGCGGCTGGGCGCCGTAGGCCGGGCCGAACTGTTGGACGAGATACACGGCGAGCCAGCCCTTGGCCGCATCGCCGAGCAGGGTGAACCCGGCGGCCAGTTTGTTGCCGCCGCGCAAGACATTGGTCGCACCCGGATTGCCCGAGCCGTAGGTGCGCGGGTCGGCGAGACCGAACAGCCGGCTCGTCACCATGGCGAAAGGGATCGAGCCGAGGAGATAGGCGAAGATGGCGAAACCGAGCGTAGTCATGTCGGATCAAATAGAATCTGCCGCATTCTAATCAAAAACAGATCATGGATCGCATCTTCATCGATGAATTGCGCGTAGAGGCCTGGGTCGGCATCTACCCGCGCGAGCGCGCGGCGCGCCAGACCATCGAGATCAGCCTCGAGTTCGGCGTGCCCGACGCCGCCGCCCAGCACGACGACATCGCCGACACCATCGACTACGCCGAAGTGATCGCGCGCATCCGCAAGGAACTCGGCGAGCGCCATTTCAACCTGCTGGAAACCCTGGGGGAATACGTCGTCGCCCTGCTGACCGAGGATTTCGGCGCGCCGTGGGTGAGGATCTCCATCGCCAAGACCGGCGTGGCGAAAGGCGTCAAGCGCGTCGGCGTGGCGATCGAGCGCGGAAAGCTCGGCTAGTCTTTCAGACCGCACTCGACCTGCTGCGGCTGCAGCACGCGCACCAGCGCGTGCGGCTGCACGCCGACGAGGAAGCCGCGCCGGCCGCCGTTGATGTAGATGAGCGGCAGGTCGAGGATGGTCTGCTCGATGTAGACGGGCAGCTTCTTTTTCATGCCGAAGGGCGAGGTGCCGCCGACCATGTAGCCGGTGTGGCGCTGGGCCGACTCCGGCTTGCAGGGCGAGACGCTCTTGGCGCCGATCTGCCGCGCCAGGTTCTTGGTCGACACCTTGCGGTCGCCGTGCATCAGCACGATGAGCGGCTTGCCGGCCTCGTCCTCCATCACCAGGGTCTTCACCACGGCGTGTTCGTCCACGTTCAATTCGCGTGCCGAGACGCGCGTGCCGCCATGTTCCTCGTATTCATACAGGTGGTTGGAATGGGCGATGCGGTGCTGTCGCAGAAAGGCGGTCGCGGGGGTCTCGGGAGCGTGGGATTCGTGTTTCATATCAGCATTCTACAAAATCGCCCTTGAACTTCGGTCAGGCGGAAACTATAAAGGAATCGGTTCCCATCACATGGAGAACGGACCGGAAGAAGCAGGAGCGATTGTTTCACCGGAGCACCCTATCGGGATCCATGATCCCGCAGTTGCGCCTCATCGAAGGCGCCGCGCCGAAGCAGGCGCAAAAGAGCCCCGCACGCGGGGCTCTTTTATTTCGCGTGACCCGCGATTGGGGGGCTTCTCAATTTGAGGGGAGTCGCGCAGCGACTCACTACGCTCCCCTCTCCCGCTTGCGGGAGAGGGGGTGGGGGAGAGGGTTCACCCCCTGGGATGATGCTGTGCGTGCAGCTGCTTCAACCGCTCCCGAGCGACGTGGGTATACACCTGCGTGGTCGAAATGTCGGCGTGCCCCAGCAGCAGTTGCACCACGCGCAGGTCGGCGCCGTGGTTGATGAGGTGGGTGGCGAAGGCGTGGCGCAGGGTGTGCGGCGACAGGCGCGCCGGGTCGATGCCGGCGCGCGCGGCATGGCGCTTGACGAGCGTCCAGAACATCTGGCGCGTGAGGCCCGCCGCGCGTCGCGTGACGAACACCGCGTCGCAGGCGCGGCCTTCCAGCAGTTGCGGCCGCGCCACCGATAGGTACCGCTCCAGCCATTCCAGCGCCACCTGGCCGAGCGGCACCAGGCGTTCCTTCGCGCCCTTGCCGAAGACGCGCACGACCCCCTCGTTCAGCCCGACCTCGAAGAGCTTCAGCGCGACGAGTTCGGAGACGCGCAGGCCGCTGGCGTAGAGCACCTCGAGCATGGCGCGGTCGCGCAGCCCGAGCGGCGTTTCGGTGTCCGGCGCGGCGAGCAGGGCCTCCACCTGCGCTTCGGACAGCGTTTTCGGGAAACGCTCCGGGCGCGGCGGCGGCTCGATATTCAGCGTCGGATCGGCCTTGATTTCTCCGACCGCCAGCAGGTGCTGGTAGAGGCGGCGCAGGGAAGCGATCAGGCGGCGCTGACTGGTGGGCTTGGCGCGCCGGCTGAAGTCGCGCAGGTAGCCGTGGATGTCGGCCGGCTCGACCTCGGCGAGCGATTTTCCCTGCGGCCGAAGCCAGGCGGCGAACTGCGCCAGATCGGCGCGGTAGCTGGCGAGCGTGTTCTTCGAGAGGCCCGCTTCCAGCCAGAGCGTGTCGGCGAAGGCGTCGAGCAGTCCCGCGTTAGTTTCGTTCATGCGCCAGCAGCCAGCGCTTGGTGTCGAGCAGATAGCCTCCCGTTGCGCTGGCGAAGCCGCCCAGCCCGCCGTCGGCGGCGACGACGCGGTGACAGGGCACCACCACCGGATAGGGGTTGCGGCCGCAGGCCTGGCCGACGGCGCGCGGCGCGCTCTTCAGCCGTTTGGCGATCTCGCCGTAGGTCAGCGTCCTGCCCTTCGGGATGGCGGCGATGGCGCGCCAGACGCTACGCTGGAATTCCGTGCCGGCGGGCTCGAGCGGCAGGTCGAAGCCCGCCTTCGGGTCGTTCAGATAGGCAGCCAGTTGCGCGCAAGCCCGCTCGGCCAGGGCGCTTTTCGGACGCATCGACTTCGTCCCGGGCGGCAGGAAGCGAATTTCGGCGATGGCGCCACCTGCGGTGCGCACGCCGAGGGCGCCGAAGGGGGTCTTCAGGACGGCATCGAATTCGTCATGGCTCATGGCGCGGCCTCCTTGCGCAGTTTCTGCACGACGAGGACAGCAAAAGTCAGTCCCACACCCACGGCGTCGTAGAGTGGCTGCGGATACACCAGCAGCAGCCCGGCGCCAATCAGCAGCCAGCGCTCCGGCGGATTGCAGCGCTTCAGCGCCCAATTCTGCGCGCCGGCCGCCAATGCCGCAATGCCGACCATCGCCGTCACCGAGGAGAGCGCGACATCCTGCCAGCTGCCCTTCAGCAGCAGGCCGAGGCCGGCCGGGTCGAGCACGAACATGAAGGGCACGACGAAGGCCGGCAGGGTGTACTTCCACGACATCATCGTGGTGCGATAGGGATTGCCGCCGGTGATGGCCGCGGCGGCGAAGGGCGAGAGCGCCGTCGGCGGCGAGACCTCCGAGAGCACGGCGTAGTAGAAGATGAACATGTGCGCGGCGAAATCCGGCACGCCCAACTTGATCAGTGCCGGCGCGGCGATGACGGCGCAGATGATATAGCTCGCCGTCACCGGCACGGCCAGGCCGACGATCCAGACGATCAGCGCCGTGTACAGGGCGGTGAGCGGCAGGCTGTTGCCGGCATAGGCGATGACGATGTCGGAGAACTTGAGTCCCAGGCCGGTCAGCGTGACGACGCCGACGATGAGGCCGGCACAGGCGCAGGTGGCGCCGACGTTGAGCATGCCGACCGAGCCGCCCTCCAGCGCGGCGAGGAGCTTCCTCGGCGTGAGCGCGCATTCCTTGTTGATGAAACTCGTGGCGAAGGCCACCACGGTGGCCCAGAACACCGAGGCCATCGGCGAGAAGCCGGCGAGCATGAAGGCGACGATGGCGATGAGCGAGACGAAATGGAAGCCGTAGCGCTTCGTCAGCGCCCAGGCGCCGACCGGGGCAGTAAAACTCACGCCGTGCATGCCGAAGCGGCGGCTGTCCAGCTCGACCATGATGAACAGCGACAGGTAGTAGAGCAGGGTCGGAATCACCGCCATGAGGATCACGTCCATGTACGAGATCTTCAGGAACTCGGCGATGAGGAAGGCCGCGGCGCCAAGCACCGGCGGCGAGAGGATGGCGCCCAGGCCGCCGGCGGCGAGCAGGCCGCCGGCCGAATCCTTGTCATAACCGGCCTTCTCCAGCACGGGATAGGCGGCGGAGCCGAGCGTCACCGTGGTGGCGACGCCCGAGCCGGAGGGCCCGCCGAGGAGGAAGGAGGAGAGCACGATGGTGCGCCCTGCGCTGGTCGATCGCCCGCCCGTGGCGGCGAAGGAGAAGTCGATGAAGAACTTGCCGGCGCCGGACTGCTGCAGGAAGGCGCCGTAGATGGTGAACAGGATGATCAGCGTGGCGGAGACGTCGAGCGCCGTGCCGAAGATGCCCTCCAGCGTCATGTACATGTGGCCGACCAGGCGCTCGATGTCGTAGCCGCGGTGCGTCCACGGCGAGGGCAGGTGCTGGCCGAACAGGGCGTAGGCGAGGAAGGCGGCCGCCACCAGCGGCATGACCCAGCCGGTGCTGCGCCGCGCCGCCTCCAGCACCAGCACGATGAGCGCGACGCCGAAGACGATGTCCCAGCGTGTCGGCACCACGGCGCGGTCGATGAAGTCGTCGAAGTCGGCGAGCATGTAGCCGATGCAGGCCAGCGCCGCCAGCGCCAGCAGCACGTCGAACCACATCAGGCGATTGCGCCAGCGCTTGAGCGCCGGGAACATGAGGAAGCAGAGGAACAGCACGAAGGCGAGGTGGATGCCGCGCAGCATCTGCGTCGGCACGATGCCGTAGACCGTCCAGAGGTGAAACAGGGACATGAGGACGGCCATGCCGGTAAGGAACCACCCCAGCCCGCCGCGCAGCCTGGAGACGGCGCCTTCCTCCTCCTCGATGTACTGCTCGGCCTTCTTCAGCGCGTCCTGGCTGATCTCAGGCATGGCACCGGGCCCCTGTCGCGGCGCGGATCACGATGCGGTCGCCGGGCCGGCCGAACTCGCGCAGGCTGCGCGCGGTCGCGCCCAGTTGCAGCACCTGCGGCTCGCCGGTGGCGACGCGCATGACGATTTCCCCCAGGCGTCTCGAGCGCGCATGCGTGGGGCCGGGGGCGGTCACCCCGAAGTACTCGAGCACGGCGGCGCTCGGGCTCTCGAGGCGGCGCAGTTCGATGGCCCCGTCGCGCACGACGAATTCCTCCCTCACCGGCTGGTCGTACATCGAATGGTGGTAGGTGACGGCGAAACGGCCGTCGGGCAGGTCGAGCCGATGGCAGCGCCCGCCGTTGGCGACATCGATGCCGTCGGCATGGGCGATGCCCGCAACCAGGAGCAGGAGGATTGCGGGCGGCGCGGCGCGCATGGCCTCGTTACTGCTTCGGCCTGATGCCCTTTTCGGCGAGATATTTCAGCACGCCGGGGTGGAAGGGAATGGGCGAGCCGCCGTCGAGCTGGGTTTCCAGCACGATGTTCTGCGCTTCCTTGTGCGTGGCGACGAGGTCGGCCTTCTTCTCGAAAATGGTCTTGGCGATCTGGTAGGCCAGCTTCTCGTCCATGCTCTCGTTCACCACCAGGACGTTCCACACCACGCTGATCTGGGCATCCTTGTCCTGGCCCGCGTAGGACTTGGCCGGAATGCGTCCGGGGACGTAGATCGGTCCATATTTCTTGGCCAGGGCAGGAACCACCTCGGTGTGGTCGAGCAGCTTCATCTTGACGCCCGGCGTGGCCGAGAGGTCGGTCACCGCCGCGGTGGGCACGCCGCCCGACCAGAAGAAGGCGTCGATCTTCCTGTCCTTGATGGCGTTCACCGATTCGGCCACGGAGAGCTTCTCGCGCTTGACGTCCTTCTCCGGGTCGATGCCGTAGGCCTCGAGGATGCGCAGGGCGATCACCTCGGTGCCGCTGCCGGCGGCGCCGGTGGCGATGCGCTTGCCCTTCAGATCCGCCATCTTTTCGATGCCGCTGCCCTCGACCGTGACCCAATGCGACTGGTTGGTGTAGATCACCGCCAGCGCGCGCACCGGCAGCTTGTCCTTGAACTTGCCGCCGGCGGTATAGGCGTCCCAGGCGGTGTCGGCGAGCGAGAAGGCGATGTCCGCCTTGCCGGCGCCGATGAGGCGCATGTTGTCGACCGAGGCGCTGGTGACCTCGGCGGTGGCCTCGACGCCGGGGATGTTCTTCGTGATCACGCTGGCGATGGCGCCGCCCATCGGGTAGTACACGCCGCCGGTGCCGCCGGTGGCAATGGAAAGGCGCGTCTGCTGGGCCAGGGCCGGGGCGGTGATGAGGGCACCGGCCACAGCGGCCAGCAGCGTGCGATAAAGGTTTTTCATCTTTGTGTCTCCTCTGTCATTTGGCGTTTCCGGAACGATCGATTATAGCTACGGTTTACTGCGGCTTGCCGAGCAGGGCCTGCTTGAGGTCCTTCTGCACCGGATCCTCCCCCAGCCAGACGCGGAGCAGGGCCGTGTAGAAGTCCTCGCCGGCGATTTCCTTGCCCTTCTGCTGGCCGCCGACGGTGAGCACCGTGCCCTTCTCCGGCAGCCAGTCGAAGACGATGGCGGTGCCGGCCTTGATTTCGCCCAGCGCGTTGACCGTGTCGACGAGTTGCTTGAGGCGATCCTTCAGCGCGGCCTTCTCGGCGTCCGTGCTGTTGTCGTTGATGCCGCCGCTGACGGCGCCGGCGAAGGTGTCGCCCGAAACGTCCTTGATGAGCCGGATGTCGACCCGCTTGGCGCCCTTGGCGGCGAGCGCTGCTCTGGCGTCCGCGGTCTTGGCCGGCAGGTAGAGCGTCATGGCGTAGCGCTTGCCGAACTTGGAGCGCACGCCGGCGCCGTTCCCGACCAGTTCGGCATTGCCGAGCTTGATCTGATCGTCGAACTTGAAGCCTTCCAGTTCGACGGCATGGGCCAGGTTCAGGGTAAGCGCGGCGAGGGCCGCGAGCGCGAGTTTCTTCATGTTGTCTCCTTATTTGAAACGGACGGAAACGGTCGGGTTGCCCGGCAGGCCTTCATAGGTGACCGTGACGGACATGCCCGCCTTCTGGAAATTCGGCGGCGTGAACGAGCCGAGGCTGAGGATGTCGCCGGCGCGCAGCCTGCCGCCGGATTTCGCCAGGTCCTCCGCCAGCCAGACGACGGCGTTGAGCGGGTGGCCGAGGATGGCGGCGCCGGGCGCGCGGCCGAGCTCCTTGCCGTCCTGGTCGCGCATGACGACGGTCATCCTGCCGAGCGCGTCGGCCATCTCGGTCGTGGCGGCGATCGGCTTGCCGAGCACGCCAAGTCGGGCGCCGACGTTGAAGGAGGTAATGATGGCGGCGCTGAGCGGCTGCTCCTTGACCGTCACCAGATCGGGCAGTTCGATGAACGGCCGGATGCTCGCCAGGTGCCTGATTACCTCGGCCGGCGTCCTGGCCTGGTTGATGCCCTCGTCCTTGACCACCACCGCCAGGTCGGCCTCGAAGAAGGGGAGCGCGCCGAACTTCGCCGGCACCTCCGCGCCATCCTCGAGCAGCATCTTCTCCAGCAGCACGCCGCGCACGGGGGAAGTGGTGCCGAAGCGCTTCTGCACCGCCGGATTGGTCAGGCCGGCCTTGTAGCCGACCGCCTTACCCTGGGTGGCGGAGAGCTCGGCGACCAGGCCGTCGCGGATGCGGACGGCCTGCTCCATGCTCATTTCCTTGGGCAGCGCCGCGGTCGGCTGCATGGCGATGAAGTTGGCGGCAAGCTGCCGGCTTTCCGGCGGCACCGTGGCGCAGGCGGACAGCACGAGGGCTGCGGCGAGCAATGCGATGGCGCTGCGTCGTGTCATGGCTTCTCCTCCTTGTCGTTGTTGTCGGCTCGTCGCCGTGCTGCAGGGACTGACTTTTACTGCCTAACCTCCCCGTTGCCCAGCACCACCCACTTCTGGCTGGTGAGGCCCTCGAGGCCGACCGGCCCCCGGGCGTGGATCTTGTCGGTCGAGATGCCGATCTCGGCGCCGAGGCCGTACTCGAAGCCGTCGGCGAAGCGCGTCGAGGCATTCACCATCACCGAGGCCGAATCGACCTCGCGCAGGAAGCGCATGGCGCGCGTGTAGTCCTCGGTGACGATGGCGTCGGTGTGCTGCGAGGAGTACTGGTTGATGTGGGCGATGGCCTCGTCCACGCCGGCCACCACCTTCACGGCGATGATGGCGGCGAGGTATTCCTCGTACCAGTCCTGCTCCGTCGCCTCCTTCAGCTTCGCGGCGTCTATGCCGGCTGCGCGCAGCAGCGCCAGCGATTCCGCGCAGCCACGCAGCTCGACACCCTTGCCGGCGAGCATGGCGCCGATTTGCGGCAGGAGCGTCCTGGCGACGCCGCGCGCCACCAGCAGGGACTCGGCGGTGTTGCAGGTGCCGAGGCGCTGCGTCTTGGCGTTGTCGACGATGGCGAGCGCCTTGTCGGCGTCGGCGTCGTCGTCGACATAGACGTGGCAGTTGCCGTCGAGGTGCTTGATGACCGGGATGCGCGCCTCGTTCGAGATGCGCTCGATGAGGCCCTTGCCGCCGCGCGGCACGATGACGTCGACGTATTCCCTCATGGCCACCAGCTCGCCGACGGCGGCGCGATCGGTGGTGTCCACCACCTGCACGGCCGCGGCTGGCAGGCCGGCTTCGCGCAGCCCCTCGTGCACCAGGGCGGCCAGCGCGCGGTTGCAGCGGATCGCTTCCGAGCCGCCGCGCAGGATGGCGGCGTTGCCGGCCTTCAGGCACAGCCCGGCGGCGTCGACGGTGACGTTGGGGCGCGCCTCGTAGATGATGCCGATGACCCCGAGCGGCACGCGCATGCGCCCGACCTGGATGCCGGTGGGGCGGAATTTGAGGTCGGTCATCTCGCCGATCGGATCGGCCAGGGCGGCGATCTGTTTCAGCCCCTCGGCCATGGTCGCCACCGACTTGTCGGAGAGGGCGAGGCGGTCGAGCAGGGCGGCATCCAGCCCGGCGGCGCGCGCGGCGTCCACATCCTCGCGGTTGGCGGCGAGGAGCCGGGCCTGGTCGCGCCGGATGGCGGCGGCCATGGCGAGCAGGGCGCGGTTCTTGGCATGGGTCGAGGCCCTGGCCATGGCGCGCGAGGCCTCGCGCGCCTGGCGGCCGAGCGCCTGCATGTAGTCTTTCACGTTTGCCTGTTCGCTCTTCATGTCGGTTTCCTTGCCAGCCGCAGCCCGAGCTGGAGAAATTCGTCCCAGACGTCGCCCTGCACCAGGCCCTTGATCATGCGGTCGATGCGCGCCGCGGCGAGCAGCGCCGCGCGCAGCTGCGGGGCGCGCAGCCTGTCCAGCGCGCGTTTCAGGGCGGCTTCGCGACGATCGTCGAAAACCCGCTCGGCACGCAGCGCCGCGGCCAGCGGCCGCCCTTCGTCCTGCGCCGCGCGCAGCGCGGCCAGGGTACGGATCTCGCTGGCGAAGGCCCACAGCAGCAGCGGCGGCGCCACGTCCTCGCCGCGCAGGCCCTCGAGCAGCCGGGCGCAGCGGGCGGCGTCGCCGTCGAGCAACGCCGCGCGCAGCTTGTCGACATCATAGCGCGCCACATTCAGCACCGCATCCTCGACCTGGGCGAGGGTCAGCTTGCCCTCCGGGTAGAGCAGGCCGAGCTTCTGGATCTCCTGGTGGGCGGCGAGCAGGTTGCCCTCGACGTGGACGGCGATGAACTCGAGCGCGCCGTGCTCCGCGGACTGACTTTGCCGCGCCAGGCGCTGGGCGATCCATTCCGGCAGTTCGGCCAGCGCGGGGGCGTTCAGTTCGATCGCCACGCCGGCCTGCGCCAGGGCGTTGAACCAAGCGGCCTTGCGCGCCGTCCAGTCGAGCTGGGGCAGGGTGACCAGGGTCAGCACGCCCTCCGGCAGGGCCGTGCAGTAACGGGCCAGCATCTCGCCGCCGTCGCGGCCGGGCTTGCCGTTCGGGATGCGCAGGTCCACCAGCTTGCTATCGCCGAAGAGCGACATGTTGCCGGCGGCGAGCATGAGGGCATCCCACTTGAAGTTGGCGCCGGCTACCAGCACTTCGCGCTCGCTGAAACCCTTGGCGCGGGCGGCGGCGCGGATGGCGTCGCCCGCCTCGATCACCAGCAGCGGCTCGTCGCCGTGGAGGACGTAGAGCGGCGCCAGGTTTCTGGCGAGGTGCGCTGTCAGCTGGTCCGCACGCAGCTGCATGGCGGAAGAGGGGCTTAACCCTCGATCCTGGCCGCGGCGAGGCGGCGCATGATCTGCTGCACCATGTCGTTCTGCATGTCGCGGTAATACAGTTCTTCTTCCCGTTCCTTGGCCAGCACGTATTCGTCGTTGAAGCTGATGGTGCGCGCCAGGACGATCTCGGTGGGCGGGATGAACTCACGGCCTTTCAGATCGTGCACGCGAAAGGCAAGGCGATGGCGCAACTGGAATTCGCGCACGCGGCCGGTGGCGGATACACTAAGAACCTGCTTTTCCTTGGCTTCGCCGATCAGAGTGAAGACAGCCTGCGCCTCTTGGGGACGGTCGGACAATTGCGTGCTGCCCAAGGCGCGGATATTGCGTCGGAGTATTGCGCCAAGTTCCCAGTTTTCCGCGATATACAGGCTAGTGAAGGGCAGCGGCTGCGCGCTGCGCAACTGGAAGCCGCAGGCGGTCACCAGCGCTGCGACGAAAACGATTAAGAGCGTGCGCATGTTCAATTCCTTCATACGACGATGTTCACCAGCCGGCCCGGCACGACGACCGCCTTTTTCGCCGGCTTGCCTTCCATGTATTTCTGCGCAATTTCCGATGCCAGCGCGATCTCTTCGATTTGTTCCTTTGAGGCGCCTGCCGGCACCTTGACGGCGCCGCGCAGCTTGCCGTTGACCTGCAGCACCAGCTCGATCTCGTCCTGCGCCAGCGCCGCATCGAGCGGCTCCGGCCAGGGGGCGTGCAGGATGTCCCCATGGTGAGCCTCGTAGCCCAGTTCTCGCCACAGATGATGACAGACATGCGGCGTGATCGGGGAGAGCAGGCGCAGCAGGATGGAGAGTCCTTCGCGCGCGACGGCGGCATGGCCGTCGGCATCCTTCGGCGCGCGCTCCAGGGCGTTCAGCATCTTCATGGCGGCCGAGGCGACGGTGTTGAACTGGAACTTGCCGAAATCGTAGTTGGCCTGCTTCAGGTTGAGATGCACCTCGCGCCGTACGGCGGCGAGCGCCTCCGGCAGCTTTTCCGGCAGGCCGGGCGCGCCGCGAACGGTCTCGCGCACGCCGGCGGCGAAGGCCCACAGGCGCTTGAGGAAGCGGTAGCTGCCGTCCACGCCCGAGTCCGACCATTCCAGCGTCTGCTCGGGCGGGCTGGCGAACATCATGAAGAAGCGCGCCGTGTCGGCGCCGTACTGCTCGATGAGGGCCTGCGGGTCGACACCGTTGTTCTTCGACTTCGACATGGTGCCGATGCCGCCGGATTCGACCGGCTGGCCGTCGGCCTTCAGCGTGGCGCCCGTGCGGTTGCCCTTGTCGTCGAACTTCAGCTCGACCTCGGCCGGGTTGAAATAGCTGATGCGTCCGGACGCCGGCTTGCGGAAAAATATCTCGTTGAGCACCATGCCCTGCGTCAGCAGGCGCGAAAAGGGCTCGTCGAAGCCGACCAGCCCCAGGTCGCGCATCGCCTTGGTCCAGAAGCGCGAGTAGAGCAGATGCAGGATGGCGTGCTCGATACCGCCGATGTACTGGTCGACCGGCAGCCAGTACTTGACGCGCTCGTCCACCATGGCATTGGCGCTGTCGGCGGAAGCGTAGCGGCTGTAATACCAGGACGAGTCGACGAAGGTGTCCATGGTGTCCGTCTCGCGCCGCGCCTTGCCGCCGCACTTCGGGCAGCTGCAGTCGAGGAAGTCGGGACGTTTGTTGAGCGGATTGCCCGAGCCGTCGGGCACGCAGTCCTCCGGCAGCACCACCGGCAACTGCTCGTCGGGCACCGGCACCGTGCCGCATTTGTCGCAATGGATGAGCGGGATCGGGCAGCCCCAGTAGCGCTGGCGCGAGATGCCCCAGTCGCGCAGGCGCCACTGCACCTGCTTGTCGCCGAGATCCTTCGCCTTGAGGTCGGCGGCGATGGCGTCGATTGCCGCTTCGTAGCCGAGGCCGTCGTACCGGCCCGAGTGCACGCAGACGCTCCCCTGTTTGTCGGCATACCATTCCTGCCAGGCGTCGAGCGAGAAGGACTTGCCGGGGACGTCGATGACTTGCTTGATCGGCAGCCGGTATTTCTTGGCGAAATGGAAGTCGCGCTCGTCGTGCGCCGGCACGGCCATCACCGCGCCCTCGCCGTAGCCCATCAGCACGTAGTTGCCGACCCACACCTCGACCATTTCATCCGTCAGCGGGTGGCGCACGAAGATGCCGGTCGGCATGCCCTTCTTTTCCATCGTCGCCAGATCGGCTTCCATCACCGAGCCGTGCTTGCATTCCTCGACGAAGGCGGCGAGTGCCGGGTTGTCGCGTGCGGCGCGCGCCGCCAGCGGATGCTCGGCCGCCACCGCGCAGAAGGTGACGCCCATGATGGTGTCGGCGCGGGTGGTGAATACCCAGAGCTTTTCCTGTTTGCCGTCCAACTCGTACGGGAACGCGAAACGGACGCCATATGACTTACCGATCCAGTTGGCCTGCATGGTCTTCACCCGCTCGGGCCAGCCGGGCAGGCCGCCGAGCGCGGTAAGCAGCTCGTCGGCGTACTTGGTGATGGCGAGGTAGTACATCGGGATCTCGCGCTTTTCCACCACGGCGCCGGTGCGCCAGCCGCGGCCGTCGATGACCTGCTCGTTGGCGAGCACGGTCTGGTCGACCGGATCCCAGTTCACCACGCCGGTCTTCTGGTAGGCGAGGCCCTTTTCCAGCATGCGCAGGAACAGCCACTGGTTCCACTTGTAGTAGTCCGGCCTGCAGGTCGCCAGCTCGCGCGCCCAGTCGAGGGCGAAGCCGAGCGACCTGAGCTGCTTCTTCATGTAGGCGATGTTGTCGTAGGTCCACTGCGCCGGCGGAACATTGTTGGCCATGGCGGCGTTCTCCGCCGGCAGGCCGAAGGCGTCCCAGCCCATCGGCTGCAGCACGTTGAAACCGCGCATGCGGTGGTAGCGCGTCAGCACGTCGCCGATGGTGTAGTTGCGCACATGGCCCATGTGCAGCTTGCCCGATGGATAGGGGAACATCGACAGGCAGTAGTACTTCGGCCGGGAGGGGTCTTCGACGGCGCGGAAGGCGGCGCTGCTTTCCCAGTGCGCCTGGGCGGCCTGCTCGATGTCGGCCGGGGCGTATTTGTCCTGCATGGAAGGAGGCGGCTTGCGTTGCAAAAGAGCGGATTATACTCTGCGCATGCGGCATGCCGCCGCGTCAAGACGGACGGGCCGAAGCCCTGGCGCCCGGCATGGAGGTGCAGAGCCGCGACCGCATCCGCACCGGCGAGGGCGCGCGCGTCTATCTGAAGCTGGTCGACGGCAGTACGGTCAAGATCGGCGAGTTGCTGGCCGAGCGCCTGGGAGCGAGCGAGAAGAATTTCTTTTCGGGCGCACTGGACGTGGCCAAGGGCGCCTTCCGCTTCACCACCGACAAGCTGAGGAAGCTCTCGCGCCGCGGCGGCAAGTGGAGGGTGGTGCTCGGCGATGCGGACGGCCAGGACGGCGCGCTGGACCTTTACGATCGCGCCCGGCAGGCGGGCTACGCCGCGGTTATTCGCCCGCGCAGCGAAGGCGAGGGATATCGCTACCAGGTCTTCATCCGCAGCCTGCCCACTCGGCCGGAAGCGGAGGCGCTGGCCGCGCGTGTTGGCCCCCGCCTTGGCCTGGCGGCGCGGGTCTTGCTATAGCGCCGCGCGGGCGGCGATCATCCGCACCCAGGCGAGCGACCAGCTCTCGGCCACCAGCAGCGGCAGGTGCGCGATGCGGGCCTGCAGGCGCACCCAGCCGCTGAACTCCGGTGTCGGCAGGCTGTTCGTGCGGGCCTCGCGGTCGATCAGCGCGTGGAGGCGTGCCTCGGCCGCTTCCCAATACGCGTTGGTGCCGACCCAGCCGGTCTCTTCGGTGGCGTGGCACAGCGCCTGGCGCCAGAGTTCCTCGGCGCGGGCTTCGGAAATGCCGGCCTTGTGGGCGATCCAGGGCAGGATCATCGGGCTGTTCATGCGTTCTCCTTTCCAACCTTTGTGTAGTGGCACTGCCTGCCGGCGGCTTCATGGGCGACTGCAGGCTGCATTATTGCAGCGCAACAACGCAGTAATGCGGATTTTACGGTTGTTTTGACTTGTTTTTGCTTGATTTTGTTCAAGAATATCTTGCGGCGCAGCACGATTAGGCAGCGAGGCCTAATCAATGTGAGCGTGTACTTACATCAAAGGTGGCCGGAGTCGAAGTCGAGTGTAAACAGGAAAGTAGCGCCCTTGCCGGGCGCGGCTTCGGCCCAGACGCGGCCGCCATGGCGATGGACAATCCTGGCCACGGTGGCCAGGCCGATGCCGGTGCCCTCGAACTCCTCCGGGCGGTGCAGGCGCTGGAAGGGAGTGAACAGGCGGTCGGCGTACTTCATGTCGAAGCCGACGCCGTTGTCGCGCATGAAGAAGACGGTCTCACCGCCGGCCGCTTCCTTGCCGAACTCGATCCTTGCGTCGGGGTTGTGCGAGGAGTACTTCCAGGCGTTCTCGACGAGGTTCTGCATCATCACGCGCAGCAGCTGCGGGTCGCCCAAGGCGGAGCAGTGCGGCGCCAGGCTGACCGCGACGCGGCGTTCGGGCTCGGCCCGCCCCCGCTCCTCGATCAGTTCGGCGGCGAGCTGGCTCAGGTCGACCGGGACGCGGCGCATCTCCTGGCGGGTGACGCGCGAGAGTTCGAGGATGTCGTCGATGAGATGGCCCATGCGCTGGGCGGCGCCGCGCACCCGCTTCAGGTAGCCGCGCCCCTCTTCGTCGAGCCGGTCGCCGTATTCCTCGTCGAGCAGGTGGCTGAAGCCGTCGATGCCGCGCAGCGGCGCGCGCAGGTCGTGCGAGACGGAGTAGGCGAAGGACTCCAGCTCCTTGTTGGCGGACTGCAGCTCGGCCGTGCGCTCGCGCACGCGGATTTCCAGCCGCTCGTTCAGGCGCTGAATTTCGTTCCTTGCCTGCATCTGCTCGGTGATGTCGCGCGCCGTGCGATTTCGGGCGCTCCCATGTATATCCCGACTGTTTTCCGCTTTCTATCATGAGGGGTGGCGGCAGGGGCGGCGAATGATCGGCTCGTGGCTCGGCCGCGAGGGGGCGGCGGTATAATCCGGCCATCCGCGAGCGGCATGTCGATGTCGAACCTTCTCAACTCCCTCAATCCCCCGCAACTGGCCGCCGTCACCCTGCCGCCGCAGCACGCCCTGATCCTCGCCGGCGCCGGCTCGGGCAAGACGCGCGTGCTTACGACGCGCATCGCCTGGTTGATCCAGACCGGCCAGGCCGGCCCGCACGGCATCCTCGCTGTCACCTTCACCAACAAGGCGGCCAAGGAGATGCTACTCCGCCTGACGGCGATGCTGCCGATCAACACGCGCGGCATGTGGATCGGCACCTTCCACGGCCTCTGCAACCGCCTGCTGCGGGCGCACCACCGCGACGCCGGACTGCCGCAACTGTTCCAGATCCTCGATTCGGCCGACCAACTCGCCGCCATCAAGCGATTGCTGAAGGCCTTGAATGTCGATGACGAAAAATATCCTCCCCGGGATGTGGCCAACTTCATTAACGGCCAGAAGGAGGCTGGCTTGAGGCCGGACGCCGTCGAGGCCTGGGACGATTACACGCGCAAGCGCGTCGAGCTGTATCGCGAATACGAGGCGCAGTGTAGCCGCGAGGGCGTGGTAGATTTCGCCGAGCTGCTGCTGCGCGCCTACGAGCTGTTGCAGCGCAACGAACCGATACGCCATCACTACCAGAGCCGTTTCAGGCACATCCTGGTCGACGAGTTTCAGGACACCAACGTGCTGCAATATCGATGGTTGAAGCTTCTGGCAGGCGGCGGCGCGCACCTGTTCTGCGTCGGCGACGACGACCAGAGCATTTACGCCTTCCGCGGCGCCGAGGTCGGCAACATGCGCGACTTCGAGCGCGAGTTCCGCGTCGGCAACGTGATCCGGCTGGAACAGAACTACCGCTCGCACGGCAACATCCTCGATGCCGCCAACGCCATCATCAAGCACAACGAGGCGCGCCTCGGCAAGAATCTGTGGACCGACGCCGGCGCCGGCGAGCCGATCCGCGCCTACGAGGCCTTCAACGACACGGAAGAGGCGCGCTGGATCGTCGAGGAGATCAAGTCGCTCGCCGCAGAGGGCCTGGCGCGGCGCGAGATGGCGCTGCTCTACCGCTCGAATGCCCAGTCGCGCGTGCTCGAGCATGCCCTTTTCTCCGCCGGCCTGCCCTACCGCGTGTATGGCGGCCTGCGTTTCTTCGAGCGGCAGGAGGTCAAGCACGCGCTGGCGTATCTGCGCCTGATCGCCAACGCCGACGACGACGGGGCGTTTCTCCGTGTGGTGAACTTCCCGGCGCGAGGGCTAGGCGCGCGCACCATCGAGCAATTGCAGGACGCGGCCAAGATTGCAAAAGTCAGTCTCTACGCCACGGCGAATCAGGGCGGCAAGGCGGCCGCCTTCGCCGCCCTCGTCGACAAATTGCGCGCCGCCTGCGAGGGACTCACCCTGCCGGAGACCGTCGAGCAGGTGCTGGAGATTTCCGGCCTGCGCGCCCACTACCGCACCGAGAAGGAAGGCCAGGACCGCCTCGCCAACCTCGACGAACTGGTGAATGCCGCCGAGAACTTCGTCGCCGAGGAGGGCAACGTCGACGCCGAGGGCGAAGTCTCCGGCGACCTCGCCGCTTTCCTCGCCCACGCCTCGCTCGAGGCCGGCGAACACCAGGCCGGCGAGGGCGACGACGCCCTGCAGCTGATGACGGTGCACTCGGCCAAGGGCCTCGAGTTCGACGTCGTCTTCATTAGCGGCCTGGAAGAAGGGCTGTTCCCGCACGAGAACAGCGTGCGCGAAGACAAGGGGCTCGAGGAGGAGCGCCGCCTGATGTACGTCGCCGTCACAAGGGCGAGAAAGCGCCTGTATCTCTCCCACGCGCAGACGCGCATGCTGCACGGCCAGACGCGCTACAACCTGCCCTCGAGCTTCTTCGACGAGGTGCCCGAGGGCTTGCTCAAGTGGCTGACGCCGAAGCTGGCGCGCGGCCATGGCGCCGTGTCGCCGGGACTGACTTTTTCCGCGCCGCGCCGCCCGGCCTGGAACGCCCCGCCGCCAGCCGCCGTGATGCGCCGCACGGCGGAGAAGGAGGCTGGCGGCTTTCGCATCGGCCAGAGCGTGCAGCACGCGAAATTCGGCCAGGGCGTCATCGTGAATGCCGAGGGCGCCGGCTCGGATGCCCGCGTGCAGGTGAATTTCGGCCGCGAGGGCGTCAAGTGGCTGGCGCTGTCGGTGGCCAAGCTGACCGCCGTTTGAGGAGGACACAATGAAGGTTCGCGCCAACGGCATCGACATTCATTACGAGATTTCCGGCAGCGGCCCCTGGTTGACGCTGTCGCATTCGCTCTGCTGCGACGGCTCCATGTGGCAGCCGCAGCTGGCGGCGCTGGAGAAGCGCTTCACCGTGCTGCGCTACGATACGCGCGGCCACGGCCAGTCCGACGCGCCGGCCGGCGCCTACACCTTCGCGCAGCTGACCGACGACGTGCTCGGCCTGCTCGACGCGCTGAAGATCGGGCGCACGCACTACTGCGGTCTGTCGATGGGCGGCATGATCGGCCAGCATCTCGCCTTGAAGGCGCCGCAGCGCCTTGACCGCATGGTGCTAGCCGACACCACCAGCCGCATGCCGTCGGAGTCGCGCGTCCTGTGGCCCGAGCGCATCCGCATCGCCACGGAGCAGGGCATGGCGGCGCTGGCGGAGTCGACCCTGGCGCGCTGGTTCACCGCGCCCTACCGCGCGGCCCATCCCGAGGTGATGGCGCGCATCGGCGATCTCATCCGCAACACGCCGCCGGCGGGTTACATCGGCTGCGCCCAGGCCATCGCGCAGATCGACATCACCGACCGGCTGCATGCCGTGCAGGCGCCGACGCTGGTGATCGTCGGCGCCGAGGACGGCGGCACGCCGCCGGCGATGTCGGAAGTCATCGCTGCGGCGATTCCCGGCGCGCGGCTGGAAGTGATTGCAGAGGCTTCGCACCTCTCCAACATAGAGCAGGCGGAAGTCTTCAACAAGCTGCTGCTTGATTTCCTGGACTAATCAGTCCCCACCGCCACAACCCCCACCGCAGCCGCTGCCGTCGGCACCGCCCCCGCCGCTCTCCCCGTCACCACCCGAAGCGTCGCCGAAACCCTTGCGGCAGAATTCGTCGTAGGCCTTGGTGTACAGGATGAATTCGTGCTACAGGTCGTCCGCCGCCTGCGAGGGCATCGAGACGAAGCGGTAGCCGCCGTGGTGATAGACGAGGAAATACTGGCGCAGCGCGCGCGACACCAGCACGCGGTCCTTCAGCGAGAGCTCCGGCCGGCGCTTGGCCAGGCGATCGAGCAGTCCCGGCGGGAAGGATGCGCCGCGGATGAACTGGCCGCGCGCCAGCCAGGCCTGGCGGCGCCAGAGAACGAAAACGATGGCGACGAGAATTGCGACGACGACCAGCAACGGAATCATGTTTGCTCGTCCCTGCGCGGCATTGTAAGCTCGGCACCCTACTCGGAGGAACCACGATGGATCTGGGAATCGCAGGAAAGAAGGCACTCGTCTGCGCCGCCAGCAAGGGCCTCGGCCGCGGCTGCGCGCGGGCGCTGGCGCAGGAGGGCGTGCATGTGACGATCGTCGCGCGCGGGCGCGCGGCGCTGGAGGCGACCGCCGCCGAACTGGAGAAAGTCAGTCCGCACGATACGGCGATCAAATGGGTCGCTGCCGACATCACCACGCCGGAAGGGCGCGCCGCGGCGCTCGCCGCCTGCCCGCAGCCGGACATCCTGGTGAACAACGCCGGCGGGCCGCCGCCAGGCGATTTCCGCGAGTGGTCGCGCGAGGACTGGATCGCCGCGCTCGACGCCAACATGCTCACCCCCATCGAGCTGATCAAGGCGACGGTGGACGGCATGATCGCGCGGCGCTTCGGCCGCATCGTGAACATCACCTCCGGCGCGGTGAAGGCGCCGATCGACGTGCTCGGGCTGTCCAACGGCGCGCGGAGCGGCCTCACCGGCTTCGTCGCCGGCCTGGCGAGGAAGACCGTGCAGCACAACGTCACCATCAACAATCTGCTGCCCGGCTTCTTCGACACCGACCGCATCCGCGCGGTGATCGGCGGCCAGGCGAAGTCGCGCGGCGTCAGCTACGAGGCGGCGCTGGCCGAGCGCATCCGCACCATCCCGGCCGGCCGCATCGGCGACCCCGAGGAGTTCGGCGCCGCCTGCGCCTGGCTGTGCTCGGCCCAGGCCGGCTTCATCACCGGGCAGAACTGGCTGCTCGACGGTGGCGCCTACCCGGGAACGTTCTGACGCGGCCTGTCTTCCGGGCGACTGACGCCGCCGCGCCGTTCCGCGATACTCCCCCTGCGGCTTCCCACAATGGAAGCCCTGCCTGCAATTACCTAGAATGCATCTACCGTCCACAAGGCGGGAGGAGAAGACAATGGAAAAAGACCTCGACGCGGCGGCGCTCGAATACCATCGCCTGCCCACCCCCGGCAAGATTTCCGTGGTGCCCACCAAGGGCCTCACCAACCAGCGCGACCTTGCGCTCGCCTATTCCCCCGGCGTGGCGGCGGCCTGCAACGCCATCGCCGCCGAGCCCGCCACGGCGGCCGGGCTGACTTCCCGCGCCAACCTGGTCGGCGTGGTGACCAACGGCACGGCGGTGCTCGGCCTCGGCAACATCGGCCCGCTCGCCGCCAAGCCGGTGATGGAGGGCAAGGCCTGCCTGTTCAAGAAGTTCTCCGGCATCGACGTCTTCGACATCGAGCTCGCCGAGCGCGACCCGGACAAGCTGGTCGACATGATCGCCGCGCTGGAGCCCACCTTCGGCGGCATCAACCTCGAGGACATCAAGGCGCCGGAGTGCTTCTACATCGAGAAGAAGCTGCGCGAGCGCATGCGCATCCCGGTCTTCCACGACGACCAGCACGGCACCGCCATCGTCGTCGGCGCGGCGGTGCTGAACGGCCTCAAGCTGCTCGGCAAGAAAGTCGACGAGGTGAAGCTCGTCACCTCAGGCGCCGGCGCGGCCGCGCTGGCCTGCCTCGACCTGCTCGTCATGCTCGGCATCAAGGTAGAGCACGTCTGGGTTACCGACCTCCACGGCGTGGTGTACGAGGGCCGGCCCGAGGAGATGGACGAGATCAAGGCGCGCTACGCCAAGAAGACCGCCGCCCGCAAGCTCGCCGAGGTGATCGCAGAAGCGGATGTCTTCCTCGGCCTCTCCGCCGGCGGCGTGCTCAAGCCCGAGATGGTGGCGAAGATGGCGAAGAACCCGCTCATCCTGGCGCTGGCCAACCCGACGCCGGAGATCCTGCCCGAGGAAGTCAGGAAAGTGCGCGGCGACGCCCTCATCGCCACCGGCCGCTCGGACTACCCGAACCAGGTGAACAACGTCCTCTGCTTCCCCTTCATCTTCCGCGGCGCGCTGGATGCCGGCGCCACCACCATCACGGAGGAAATGAAGCTCGCCGCCGTGCGCGCCATCGCCGAGCTGGCGCAGGCGGAAGCCTCGGACATCGTGGCGACGGCCTACGGCGACACCGAGATGGCCTTCGGCCCCGAGTACATCATCCCGAAGCCCTTCGACCCGCGCCTGATCGTCAAGATCGCGCCGGCGGTGGCGCAGGCGGCGATGGATTCCGGCGTGGCGACGCGGCCCGTGCGCGATTTCGCCGCCTACCGCCAGCAGCTCACCCAGTTCGTCTTCCACTCCGGCACGCTGATGAAGCCGGTGTTCGCCGCGGCGCAGAAGGCGCCGAAGCGCGTGCTCTACTGCGAGGGCGAGGACGAGCGCGTGCTGCGCGCCATCCAGGCGGTGGTCGACGAGGGCATCGCGCGTCCCGTGGCGCTGGGACGGCCGGCAGTGATCGCGGCGCGCCTGCAGAAGCTCGGCCTGCGCATCGAGGTCGGCCGCGACTTCGATCTGGTCGACGTCGGCAACGACCCGCGCTACCGCGACCTCACCCACGAGTACTACAAGCTGATGCAGCGCGACGGCGTCTCCCCCGCCATCGCCAAGCGCGAGGTGCTGCGCTCGAACACCCTGATCGGCGCCCTGCTGCTCAGGCGCGGCGACGTCGATGCCATCCTCTGCGGCACCCAGGGCCAGCTGCCGCGCCACCTCGAACGGGTGGCCAACGTCATCGGCCTGAAACCCGGCGCGCGCATCTTCGCCGCCATGAACGTGCTGATGCTGCCGCGCCACACCCTGTTCATCTGCGATACCTACATCAACGACGATCCTGCGGCCGAGCAGATCGCCGAAATGACGCTGATGGCGGCCGAGGAAGTGCGCCGCTTCGGCATCGCACCGAAGGTGGCATTGCTCTCCTATTCCAACTTCGGCAGCCGCAAGACGCCCTCGGCCCTGAAGATGCGCGAGGCACGCCGCCTCATCGCCGAGCGCGCGCCGCAGCTCGAGGTGGACGGCGAGATGCACGGCGACGCCGCGCTCTCCGAGGAGATCCGCAACAAGGTATTCCCCGATTCGGTGCTGAAAGGCGAGGCCAACCTGCTCATCATGCCCAACCTCGATGCCGCCAACATCGCCTTCAACCTGCTCAAGATCACCGGCGGCGACGGCATCACCGTCGGCCCCATCCTGCTCGGCGCGGCGAAGCCGGTGCACATCCTCACCTCGACGGCGACGGTGCGGCGGCTGGTGAATATGACCGCGTTAGCCGTAGTAGACGCCCACCACCTTCGCAACTGAAACCCCCTCGCCCCTTCGGGGAAAGGGCTGGGGAGAGGGGAGGTCTTGCCGGGACTCGCCCCGGCAGGCGAGTCTGAAAATGCGCGCCCCGGCCCTGCGGGCTTCCCTCGCTCCGGACTGCCCCGGTCTGGCAGCCCTGCGCTCGGCGGGGCAGAGGGGAGGGCTGCATTTACCACGTAGGAATTTCTAACGGCTGTTCTATTCCGTTGCTACGACCTGTGGATTTGAAAACTTCAATCTTCTATTTCCACCCAAGCAAATCGCCGTATCGCAGAGGCTGACTTTTCATAATCGTGAGGTGTCTCGGCAATAGTTGAAATTCCCCGCTCGGCAGAGTAGTTTCCGTTAGACACACTCTCAAAAAAACGAGGATAACCCCATGCCCCACGCCATCCGCTTCCATCAGCCCGGCGGTCCCGAGGTTTTGAAATGGGAGGAGGTCACCGTCGGCGATCCCGGCCCGAACGAGGCGCGCGTGCGCCATCACGCCGTCGGCCTGAACTTCATCGACATCTACCACCGCACCGGTGCCTATCCGCTGCCGCTGCCCTCGGGCATCGGCCTGGAAGGCGCGGGTGTTGTCGAAGCGGTCGGCACCGAGGTGAAGGACCTCAAGGCCGGCGAACGCGTCGCCTATGCCGGCGGGCCGGTCGGCGCCTATGCCGAGGCGCGCCTGATCCCGGCCGACCGGCTGGTGAAGCTGCCCGAGGCGCTGTCGTTCGAGCAGGGCGCGGCGATGATGCTGCAGGGCATGACGGCGCAGTACCTGCTGCGCCGCACCTACCGCATGCAGCCGGGCGACACCCTCCTCATCCACGCCGCCGCCGGCGGCGTCGGCCTCATCATCTGCCAGTGGGCGAAGGCGCTCGGCGCAACGGTGATCGGCACGGTCGGCTCGGACGAGAAAGCGGCGCTGGCGAAGGCGCACGGCTGCGACCACCCGATCGTCTATACCCGCGAGAAATTCGCCGACCGCGTGAAGGAAATCACCGGAGGCGAGGGCGTGCCGGTGGTGTACGACTCGATCGGCAAGGATACCTACATGGATTCCTTGGCCTGCCTGCGTCCACTCGGCCTGCTGGCGCTGTTTGGCCAGGCCTCGGGACCGGTGCCGTCCTTCGACCTGGGCCTGCTGGCGAAGATGGGCGCCTTGTTCATCACCCGGCCGACGTTGTTTGTCTATACGGCAAAACGGAGCGACCTCGTGCAAACGGCGGACGAACTGTTCGGCATGGTCACCTCGGGCAAGGTGAAGATCGAGGTGAACCAGCGCTACGCCCTGAAGGATGCGGCGAAGGCGCAGGCCGACCTCGAGGCGCGCAGGACGACCGGCTCGACGGTCCTGCTGCCGTAATCGTCGTATCGCAGGGACTGACTTTTCTCAGGGCGCCGGCCGCGGGATGACCGGCGCCTTGCCGCGCCGGAACACCATCACCGTGCGGATGAAAGTGATCACCGTCTTGCCGTCCTGGTTGAAGCCGGTGGTGCGCACCCTGACGATGCCGACATCGGGGCGCGATTTCGATTCGCGCTTCTCCAGCACTTCCGACTGCGAGTAGAGCGTGTCGCCCTCGAACACCGGGTTCGGCAGGCGCACTTCGTCCCAGCCGAGGTTGGCGAAGACGTTCTGCGAGATGTCGGTGACGCTCTGGCCGGTGATCAGCGCCAGGGTGAAGGTGGAGTCCACCAGCGGTTTCCCGAATTCGGTCTGCGCCGCGTAGTGGCGGTCGAAGTGGATCGGCGCGGTGTTCTGCGTCAGCAGGGTGAACCAGGCGTTGTCCACCGCCAGCACGGTGCGCCCGAGCGGATGGCGGTAGAGGTCGCCGACCTCGAAGTCCTCGTAGAAGCGGCCCTTCCAGCCGGGTTTTTCGGTCATTGCGGCCTCCTGCAAGCGTGACGGTCCGCCCATTGTGCCGCAGGAGCTGTGATAAATTGAAGCCATGCTGAAATCCTTCCTCATCGCCAACCCCAAGGGCGGCTGCGGCAAGACGACGCTGGCGACCAACCTCGCCGGCCACTTCGCCCGCCAGGGCCACCGCGTCATGCTGGGCGACATCGACCGCCAGCAGTCGGCGCGCGAGTGGCTGAAGCTCAGGCCGGACGTCCTGCCGCCGATCCGCAGCTGGGACATCGCCCCGGGCGAGCCGGCGCGGCCGCCCAAGGACACCACGCATGTCGTGCTCGACACGCCGGCCGGCCTGCACGGCAAGAAGCTCGACGCGGTGGTGAAGAGCATCCACCGCGTCATCGTGCCGCTGCAGCCCTCCATCTTCGACATCCTCGCCACGCGCGCCTTCCTCGACGTCCTGCTCGAGGAGAAGGCGGTGAGGAAGCAGCAGACCTTTGTCGCGGTGGTCGGCATGCGCGTCGACGCGCGCACGCGGGCGGCGCACGAGCTGGAACGCTTCGTCGAGGGCCTCGACGTGCCGGTGCTCGGCTTCTTGCGCGACACGCAGATCTACGTGCAGGCCGCCGCCCACGGCCTGACGCTGTTCGACCTCTCGCCCGCCCGCGCCGAGAAGGACCTGCCGCAGTGGCAGGGCATCCTCGACTGGGTGAACGCCCCGCACGCATGATCTTGTTGCGCAGGGCCGGCGAGCGCGGCCACGCCAACCACGGCTGGCTCGACACCTGGCACACCTTTTCCTTCGCCGGCTACCACGACCCGGCCGAGATGGGCTGGAGCGCGCTGCGCGTCATCAACGAGGACGTCGTCGCGCCGGGCATGGGTTTCGGCATGCACGGCCACCGCGACATGGAGATCGTCACCTGGATCCTCGATGGCGCGCTCGAGCACAAGGACAGCATGGGCAACGGCGCCGTGATCCGCCCGGGCGAGGCGCAGCGCATGAGCGCCGGCAGGGGCGTGCTACACAGCGAATTCAATCCCGCGCCGGACCGGCCGACGCATCTGCTGCAGATATGGATCGAGCCGAACATGCGCGGTGTTGCGCCGAGCTACGAGCAGACCTTCTTCCCGCCCGAGGAGCGGCGCGGCCGCCTGCGCCTCATCGCCTCGAGCGACGGCCGCGAGGGCAGCGTGACGATCCACCAGGACGCGGCGCTGCACACCGCGCTGCTGGCGCCGGGCGAGACGGTGCGCCACACGCTGGCGGCTGGACGGCATGCCTACCTGCATGTCGCGCGCGGCGCCGTGACGCTCAAAAGTCAGTTCCTGCGGGACGGCGACGGCGCGAAGATCGCCGACGAAACCGATCTCGAAATCGCCGCGTCGCAGGACGCGGAGATACTGTTGTTCGACTTGCCCTGAAAGGAGATGGCTTTGAAAACAGTGGTGGTGGTGTATCACAGCGGCTACGGCCATACCGAGCGCCAGGCGAAGGCCGTGGCGGAGGGCGCGGCGGCGGTGGCGGACGTCAAGGTGCAACTGCTGTCCGTGGCCGATGCCGACCGCAACTGGGACGTGCTGGCGGCGGCCGATGCGATCGTCTTCGGCGCGCCGACCTACATGGGCAGCGTTTCGGCCGACTTCAAGAAGTTCATGGACGCCAGCGCCAAGGCCTGGTTCTCCTCGGCCTGGAAGGACAAGCTCGCCGCCGGCTTCACCAACTCCGGCAGCCAGAGTGGCGACAAGCTCAACTCGCTGGTCCAGCTCATGGTGTTCGCCAACCAGCACGGCATGCTGTGGGTGAGCCTGGGGCTGATGCCCGGCAATAACAGCAGCAAGGGTTCGGTTGCCGACCTCAACCGCCTCGGCAGCTTCTCCGGCGCCATGGCGCAGTCGAACGTCGACCAGGGGGCCGACGCCATGCTGGAGAGCGACCTCGCCACCGCCGCCCATCTCGGCCGGCGCGTGGCGGAAGCGGCGCTGCGCTATAGCAGACCCTAAGACGTACCGCGGCGGGCGAGCCAGATGCCGGCCAGCACCGCCGCGGCGCCGAGCCACTGCAGCGCGGCGAGTGCCTCGCCGAAGATCAGCCAGGCGAAGCCCGCCGCCGCCACCGGCTGCAGCAGCAGGCTCACCGACGAGAAGCTGGCCGACAGGTGCGCCACCGCCCAGGCGATCAGGCTCTGCCCGGCGAACTGGCAGACCAGCGCCAGGCCGACGAGCACCAGCCAGCCTGTCGTCGACGACGGCAGGATCGTCTCCCCCATCAGCAGCGCCACGGGCAGCAAGGCCGCGGCGCAGGCGCAGCCGCTCACCAGCATGATGCGCGCGGTGGACTGCGTGTCGCGCAGGCGCTTCACGCACAACTGATAGCCGGCGTAGAACACGGCCGTCAGCACGCCGAGGCCGTCGCCGATCAGGACGGCACCCGGGCCGCCCAGGTTCGCCCCCATCAGCAGCGCCGCCCCCGCCAGCGCCAGCAGCATGCCGCCGAAGAACACCGGCCGCGTCCGCTCGCCGAGCAGCAGCCAGGCGCCGAGCGTGACGGCCACCGGCGCCAGGTTGGCGAGGAAGGTGGCGTTGGCCACGCTGGTGAGGCGGATCGACCAGTGCCAGACGGCGAGGTCGGCGGCGAAAAAGAGGCCGGCCATCGCGGCCATCGCCAGGCCCTTGTTCGAACGATCGGTGGAAGCGTCGCGCTTCTCCAGCGCCGCCCACAGCGCCAGCAGCGGCAGCGCGAGAAACAGGCGCCAGAAGGCGGTCGCCACCGGCCCGACCTCGGACCAGCGCACGAAGATCGGCGCGAAGGCGATGCCGAGGGCGCCGGCGAAGAGCGCCGCCAGCGCCACCGATCCGCGCCCTGCGATCCTGTCCAATCTGTCAATCCTTTTTTCTTGCCGGGGGCCAGTATATTTCAGCGGCCGGCAATATGAACGGGAACGGCTTAGGTTCTAAAATACGGCCATGCCGTCCCCCGCCTTTGTCCATCTCCGGCTGCACAGCGAATACTCCATCTCCGACGGCATGGTGCGCCTGGACGACGCCGTGGCGCGGGCCGCGGCCGACGGCATGCCGGCCCTCGGACTCACCGATCTCGCCAACCTGTTCGGCATGGTCAAGTTCTACAGCGGCGCGCGGAGCCGCGGACTCAAGCCCGTTGTCGGCTGCGAAGTCTGGGTGGCGCCGGCCGCGGGCCGTGCCGGGGCGGAGGGCGCACGCGCCAGCCGCCTGCTGCTGCTGGCGAAGAATCGCGCCGGCTACCTGCGCCTGTGCGAACTGCTCACCCTGGCCTATCTCGGCCCGCGCAGCCGCGGACGGCCCGAGCTGGCCCTCGAGGCCTTCGCGGCCGGCGACAACGCCGGGCTGATCGCGCTGTCGGGCGCGGGCCTCGGCGACATCGGCCAGGCCCTGCTGGCCGGCAATGCCGCGCAGGCCGAGAAGGTCGCCGCCGAGTGGGCCGGGATGTTCCCCGGCAGCTTCTACATCGAATTGCAGCGCTACGGCCAGCCGCAGGCGGAGACGCTGGTGTCGGCGAGCGTGGCGCTGGCGGCGAAGCTGGACCTGCCGGTGGTGGCGACGCATCCCGTGCAGTTCCTCGATCGGGAAGACTTCAAGGCGCATGAGGCGCGCGTCTGCATTGCCGAGGGCTATGTGCTGGCCGACCCGCGCCGGCCGAAGCTGTTCACCGAGGAACAGTATTTCAAGACGCAGGCCGAGATGCAGGCGCTCTTCGCCGACCTGCCCGAGGCGCTGGAGAATTCCGTCGAGATCGCGCGGCGCTGCAACCTCGGCATCGAGCTGGGCAAGAACAAGCTGCCCCTGTTTCCGACGCCGGAGGGCGTTTCGCTCGACGACTACCTGACGCAGCAGGCGGAGGCCGGGCTGGCGCGGAGACTGGCGCAGCTTTATCCCGATGCTGCCGAGCGCGAACGGAAGCGGGCGGAATACGCCGAGCGCCTCGCCTTCGAGTGCAAGACCATCGCCCAGATGGGCTTCCCCGGCTACTTCCTCATCGTCGCCGACTTCATCAACTGGGCCAAGCAGAACGGTGTTCCGGTCGGCCCGGGGCGCGGCTCGGGCGCCGGCTCGCTGGTGGCCTATTCGCTGGGCATCACCGACCTCGACCCGCTGCGCTACGAGCTGCTGTTCGAGCGTTTCCTCAACCCCGAGCGGGTGTCGATGCCCGATTTCGACGTGGACTTCTGTCAGGAGGGGCGCGACCGCGTCATCGACTACGTCAAGCGCAACTACGGCGGCCACGCCGTGTCGCAGATCGCCACCTTCGGCACCATGGCGGCGAAGGCGGTGATCCGCGACGTCGGCCGCGTGCTCGATCTCGGCTTCAATTTCGTCGACCAGTTCGCCAAGCTGATTCCGAACGAGCTGGGCATCACGCTGAAGGATGCGCGCGAAAAAGAGCCGGCCATCAACGAGCGCGCCGAGCGCGAGGAGGAGATCCGCCAGCTGCTCGATCTGGCGGAAAAACTGGAGGGCCTGACGCGCAACGTCGGCATGCACGCCGGCGGCGTGCTCATCGCGCCGGGCAAGCTGACCGACTTCTGTCCGCTCTATTCGGCCGGCGGCGCCGAATCCGCCGTGAGCCAGTTCGACAAGGATGACGTCGAGCGCGCCGGTCTGGTGAAGTTCGACTTCCTCGGCCTGCGCACCCTGACGATCCTGGCCGAGGCGGTGCGCTTCGTGAAGGAGGTCGAGGAGGTCGACATCGACCTGGACACCCTGCCGCTCGACGACAAGCCGACCTACGACCGCATCTTCAAGACGGCCAACACCACGGCGGTGTTCCAGTTCGAATCGCGCGGCATGAAGGAGACGCTGCTGCAGGCCAAGCCCGACCGGCTGGAAGACCTGATCGCCCTGAACGCGCTCTACCGCCCTGGGCCGATGGACTTCATCCCCAACTTCATCGCGCGCAAGCACGGCCGCGAGCGCATCGTCTACCCGCATCCGCTGCTCGAGAAGGTGGTCGGCAACACCTACGGCATCATGGTGTACCAGGAGCAGGTGATGCAGGCCGCCCAGGTGGTGGCCGGCTACTCGCTCGGCGGCGCCGACCTCCTGCGCCGCGCCATGGGCAAGAAGAAGCCCGAGGAGATGGCCCAGCAGCGCGCGGTTTTCGTCGAGGGCGCGGGGAAGAACGACATCGGCGCCGACAAGGCCAACGAGATCTTCGACACCATGGAGAAGTTCGCCGGCTACGGCTTCAACAAGTCGCATGCCGCCGCCTACTCGCTCGTCGCCTACCAGACGGCGTATCTGAAGTGCCACCATCCGGCGGCCTTCATGGCGGCGACGCTATCCTCCGAAATGGCCGACACGGACAAGGTGCAGTTCTTCGTCGCCGACGCCGTGTCGAACGGACTGACTTTTCTGCCGCCCGACGTCAATCGCAGTCGCTACCGCTTCACGCCGGTGGACGCGAAGACCATCCGCTACGGCCTCGGCGCCATCAAGGGCACGGGCGAGTCGGCCATCGGCGCCATCGCCCGCGCGCGCGAGGAAGACGGCGATTTCACCGACCTGTTCGATTTCTGCAGGCGCATCGACAAGCGCGTGGTGAACCGCCGCGTCATCGAGGCGCTGATCCGCGCCGGCGCCTTCGACTCCATCGACGAGCGCCGCGCCGCGCTGATGGCCTCGGTCGGCATCGCGCTGGAAGCGGCCGAACAGGCCGAACGCGACGCCCTGCAGGTGGGCCTGTTCGAAGCCGGCGGCGCGCCCGAGCAGCGCCTGCAGCTCACCGACACGCCGCCGTGGAGCGAGCGCGAGCGGCTGCTCAACGAAAAGCAGGCACTGGGTTTCTTCCTCTCCGGCCACCCCTACAGCGAGGTGCGCGCCGAACTTTCCGCCTTCATCCGCCGGCCGCTCGGTTCACTGGAGCCGCAGAAGGAGTCGGTGCTGCTGGCCGGCATCGTCACCGCCACGCGCACGCAGATGACGCGGCGCGGCAAGATGATCGTCGTCACGCTCGACGACGGCACGGCGCAGGTCGAGATGACGGTGTTCAACGAGGTGTACGAAGCGGAGCGGGCGAAAATCCGCGAGGACGAGCCGCTCATCGTCGAGGGCAAGGTGAGCCGCGATGACTTCAACGGCGGCCTGCGCGTCAATGCCGACAAGCTGATGACCTTGGCCGAGGCTCGCGGCCGCTACGCCAAGGCGCTGCGTGTGGCGTTGAACGGCGAGGCGAGCCGCGCCGGCGCGGCCGCGGCGGAGAAGCTGCGCATGCTGCTGGCGCCCTACCGCAACGGCCCCTGCCCGGTGCGCGTGCGCTACAGGAACGACAAGGCCGAATGCGAGCTGCCGCTGGGGGAAGCCTGGCGCGTGCGCCTCGACGACGAACTGCTCGCCGGCCTGCAGCAATGGCTGCAGGCCGAGAACGTCGAGGTCGTCTACCAATAAGGTCACGCCAGGTCGGCGACGAGCGAGTCGCGCACGGCCGGCGGCACCGTGACGCTCTCGCGGTAGAGATCGTGGTCGATGCCGGCGCGGATCGCCTCACCGCCCTTCGCCGCGGCGATCATCGGCGGCGTCAGTTCGAAGCGCAGGAAGTGCACCGCGGCGGTCTTGTCCTCGGTCTCGCGCTCGAGGTCCTCGTTGGCGATGGGGAAGACCCTGTCGAACCCGTCGACCTGCAGCCAGACCTTCTTCTCGATGCCGATCAGGCGGGCCAGGGCGGCGCGGCGCTCGGCCTCGTCGCCGTACTCGACCATGAAGGTGGCCTTCCAGTTGTGGCCGTCGGGGATGAGCGGGTTGTAGACGTCCAGCTCCTCCTGGATCAGCTCCGGCTCGAACATGCGCTCGAGGCGCAGCATCTCCTGCACCTGGTACTGCATGGTGAGGGCATCCTCGAAATACAGCGTGGCGTGCGCGCCGATGGGCAACTGGCGGTTCTTCTTGTGCGCGATCACTTTCGCACGGAACTCCGGCCGCACGCGGGCGTATTTCTCGAGGCTGAAAAGGTTTTCGTGGGTCAGCATGGTCAGATACCGTAGGCCTTTCTGAGAAGTGTTATCGGGTGTTCGGGCGACGAGCCGTCGGCGCGGACGTGGCCGATGTGGTGGCCGGCCATGGCGCAGTCGCTGCCGTAGTGGTCGGGCTGCGCCTCGTTCACGCGCTTGACCACCGGCCTGGCGATCTTCACGGCGTAGTCGTGGAACTCCTGCTTCACGGCGTAGGTGCCGTCGTGGCCGGAGCAGCGCTCGATGATGTCCACCTCGGTGCCGGGCACGAGCGATAGCGCCTCCTTCGTCTTCGGCCCGATGTTCTGCACCCGCTGGTGGCAGGCGGCGTGGTAGGACACCTTGCCCAGCGGCGCCTTGAAGTCGGTCTTCAGCTTGCCTTTCCGGTGGCGCAGCATGAGGTACTCGAAGGGGTCGTAGAAGGCGTTCTTCACCTTCTGCACCTCCGGGTCGTCCGGGAACATCAGCGGCAGTTCCTGCTTGAACATCAGCACGCAGGAGGGCACCAGGGCGGTCAAGTCCCAGCCGGCGTCGACCAGTTTCGCCAGTTGCGGGATGTTGACTTCCTTCGCCGCGCGCACCGACTCGAGGTCGCCCAGTTCCAGCTTCGGCATGCCACAGCAGCGCTCCTTCTCGGCCAGCGTGACCGGGATGCCGTTGTGATTGAAGACGGCGGCGAGGTCCTCGCCGGGGCCGGGCTCGTTGCGGTTCATGTAGCAGGTGGCGAAGAGGGCCACCTTGCCCTTGGTCTCGCCGGCCGGCTCCGCCGGCGAGTCGAGCGGCTGTTTTTCCAGGCGGCTGCGCAGCGGCTTGCTCGAGAACTCGGGCAGCCAGGCCTCGGCATGGATGCCGGCGACGGCTTGAAGCGCCTTGCGGGCGGGACCGATCTTGTTGACGGCATTCATCGTCTGGGCGACCACCGGAATGCCGGCCAGCCGGCCGACCGTGTCGGTGCTGGTCAGCACCTTGTCGCGCAGACTGGTGGCGCCCTTCTTGTAGTGCACCGCCTTGGCGCGCAGCATGAGATGCGGGAAATCCAGGTTCCACTCGTGCGGCGGCACGTAGGGGCACTTGGTCATGTAGCAGAGGTCGCACAGATAGCAGTGCTCGACCACCTTCCAGTAGTCCTCCTTCTTGACGCCGTTCACTTCCAGGGTCGGCGACGCGTCGACCAGGTCGAACAGCGTCGGGAAGGACTGGCACAGGCTGACGCAGCGGCGGCAGCCGTGGCAGATGTCGAAGACGCGCTCCATCTCGTGGGTGAGCGCGGCCTCGTCGTAGAACGCCGGGTTCCGCCAGTCGAGGGGATGGCGGGTGGGCGCTTCGAGGTTGCCTTCGCGGGTGGTCGGTGCAGCCATATTCGTCTCTGTCTGGGGTTGGGGGCGGCCCCCGTTCCCTCTCCCCCAGCCCCTCTCCCGCGGGCGGGAGAGGGGAGAGGAAGCTGGAGCCGGGTTGTCTTACTTGCCGAGTTCGTTCAGGGCCTTCTGGTAGCGGTTGGCGTGCGAACGCTCCGCCTTGGCCAGGGTCTCGAACCAGTCGGCGATCTCGTCGAAGCCTTCGGAACGCGCGTCCTTCGCCATGCCCGGGTACATGTCGGTGTACTCGTGGGTCTCGCCGGCGACGGCGGACTTCAGGTTGTCGGCGGTGGCGCCGAAGGGCAGGCCGGTGGCCGGGTCGCCGCACTTCTCCAGGTACTCGAGGTGGCCGTGGGCGTGGCCGGTCTCGCCTTCCGCGGTGGAGCGGAACAGGGCGGCCACGTCGGCATAGCCCTCGACGTCGGCCTTGTTGGCGAAATACAGGTAGCGGCGGTTGGCCTGGGATTCGCCGGCGAAGGCGTCTTTCAGGTGTTTCTCGGTCTTACTTCCTTTGAGTTGCATGGTCTGACTCCTCACGTGGGTTGAATGCGACAGGACATTGCTGTCCTGGCAATGCGAAAGATAGGCCCCTTTCAAACGAAAGGGAAATTGGATTTTTCTACCCTTGCGATAGGCAGTGGCTATCGCCTGGAAACGGCCCGCGTGCCGGGCAGCCTGCTTTCGAGCAGGGCGCGGCGCACCACCTCGACGGCCTGCTGGCGCGGATAGCTGGCGCGCCAGACCAGGCCGACGCGGCGCGTCGGATGCGGTTCGCGGAACGGCCGCACGCGCAGGAGGGGGTCCTTGGGCGAGATGTCGTCCACCGCCGTGGCGGGCATCACCGTGACGCCGACGCCGCTGGCGACCATGTGGCGGATGGTTTCCAGCGAGCTGCCCTCGATGACATGCGGCGACACGCCGGCCTGGCTGATGGCGGTCGCGCAGAGGTCGAGCACCTGGTCGCGGAAGCAGTTGCCGGCGCCGAGCATCAGCAGCTGCGCGTCGAGCAGCGCGGACGAGGCGATGGCTTTCTGTTTCGCCCAGGGATGACCGGCCGGCGCCAGCACGCGGAACTCCTCGTCGTAGACCGCCTGCGCCACCAGCGTCGGCTCCTCGACGGGCAGGGCGAGGATGGCGAGATCGAGCTCGGAGGTTTTCAGCTTCTCGATCAGGCGGTGGGTGAAATTCTCTTCCAGCAGCAGCGGCATTTCCGGCGCGCGCGCCTTCACCAGCGGCACCAGGCGCGGCAGCAGCCAGGGCGCGATGGTGTAGATGACGCCGACGCGCAGCGGCCCGACCAGCGGGCCCTTGTCGGCGGCGGCGATTTCCGTCACCTGCGCGGCTTCTGCCAGCACCTTTTCCGCCTGGGCGACGATGCGCTCGCCGACGGGGGTGACGCGCACCTCCTGCGGCGAGCGCTCGAAGAGGATGACGCCGAGTTCCTCCTCCAGCTTCTTCACGGCCACCGACAACGTCGGCTGCGAGACGAAGCACTTCTCGGCGGCGCGGCCGAAATGGCGCTCGCGAGCGAGGGCGACGATGTAACGGAGGTCCGTAAGAGTCATACGGTCGGCCGCTGTTCGAAATCCGTGAAATCGCCGCTGCCGAGTTCGACTTCGACGCGGTCCACGCGCGCGCCCGGCGGGCCGCGCCGCGACCAGGCGATCATCGCCGCCACCGCCTCGTCGCTGCCGCAGACCATGGTCTCCACCGTGCCGTCGCGGCGGTTGCGCACCCAGCCGGTGACGCCATGCTGCTGCGCTTCCCAGGCCAGCGAGGCGCGGAAGCCGACGCCCTGTACCCGGCCGTGGATGACCAGGCGCCGCCGCTCCATTATTTCACCTGCATGCCCGGCTGTGCGCCAGTGTCGGGCGACAGCAGGAAGAGGCCGGGGCCGTCGCCCGAGGCGGCCAGGACCATGCCCTCGGAGAGGCCGAACTTCATCTTGCGCGGCGCCAGGTTCGCCACCATCACCGTCAGGCGGCCGGCGAGCGCGGCCGGGTCGTAGGCCGACTTGATGCCGGCGAACACCGTGCGCGTTTCCGTGCCGAGGTCGAGGGTGAGCTTGATCAGCTTCTCGGCGCCCTCGACGTGTTCGGCGCTGACGATGCGGGCGACGCGCAGGTCCACCTTGCTGAAATCGTCGATCGAGATGTGGGGCACGGCGGCTTTCTCCTCGGCATGTTGCTGGTGTTCGGCGTGGCGCTGCTGGGAATGCGGCGGCGGCGCGGGCGCCGGGGCGAGCGATTCCTTGTTGGCCTCGACCAGGGCGTCGATCCGCTTGCGCTCGACGCGCGTGGTGAGGTGCTTGTACTCTCCGATGACGTGGCCGCCCGGCAGCAGCGCTGCGGCGTCGGCCCAGGCGAACGGCGCGACCTTGAGGAAGGCCTCGACGTCGTCGGCCAGCTTCGGCAGCACCGGCTTGAGGTAGATCGTGAGCAGGCGGAACAGGTTGAGCGCTTCCGAGCAGACGCGGTGTAGCTCGGCCTCCTTGCCTTCCTGTTTGGCGAGCTCCCAGGGAGCGTGATCGTTCACGAACTGGTTGGCGCGGTCGGCCAGCGCCATGACCTCGCGCAGCGCCTTGCCGTATTCGCGTGCTTCGTAATGTGCGGCGATGGCTGCGCCGGCGGCCTGGGCGTCGGTCAGCAAATCGCTTGAGGCAGCCGCCAGCTTGCCGCCGAAGCGCTTGTGGATGAAGCCGGCGCAGCGGCTGGCAATGTTGACGTACTTGCCGACCAGATCGGAATTGACCCGCGCGATGAAGTCGTCGAGGTTGAGGTCGATGTCCTCCATCGTCGCGTTGAGCTTGGCGGCGTAGTAGTAGCGCAGCCACTCCGGGTTGAGGCCCTGCTTCAGGTAGCTCTCGGCGGTGATGAAGGTGCCGCGCGACTTCGACATCTTCTGGCCGTCCACGGTGAGGAATCCATGGGCGAACACCGCCGTCGGGATGCGGTAGCCGGCGTGCTCCAGCTCGGCCGGCCAGAACAGGGCATGGAAGTAGAGGATGTCCTTGCCGACGAAATGGTAGAGCTCGGTGCCGGCCCTGGCCGCCGCGGCCCTGTCGGTGAAGGCGGCGACGTCGATCTGCGGCGTGCGTGCGGCGAGGTGCTTCAGGCTGCCGAAGTAGCCGATCGGGGCGTCCAGCCAGACATAGAAATACTTGCCCGGCGCGCCGGGGATCTCGAAGCCGAAGTAGGGCGCGTCGCGCGAGATGTCCCAGTCGGTGAGCCTGTTCTCGCCAGGCTCGCCCAGCCATTCCTGCAGCTTGTTCACCGCCTCGGGCTGGCCCTTGCAGACCTCGCGCGTGGCGCGGCGCAGGAATTCCTGGCAGCGCGGGTCGGAGAGCCTGAAGAAGTAGTGGTCGGAGGATTTCCTCACCGGCACCGCGCCGGAGACGGCGGAGACCGGGTTCTTCAGATCGGTGGGCGCGTAGGCGGCGCCGCAGGACTCGCAGGAATCGCCGTACTGGTCGTTCGCGCCGCACTTCGGGCACTCGCCCTTGATGTAACGGTCGGGCAGGAACATCTGCCGGACCGGGTCGTAGAACTGCTCGATCGGGCGCACCTCGATCAGGCCGGCTGCCTTGAGCTTGCCGTAGATGTCGTTGGCGAAGAAGCGCGTCTCCTCGGAGTGCGTCGAGTGGTAGTTGTCGAAGGCGACGTGGAAGCCGGCGAAGTCGCGCGTGTGCTCCTGGTGCACGCGGGCGATCAGTGCCTCGGGCGTGATGCCCTCCTTGTCGGCGCGCAGCATGATCGGCGTGCCGTGCGTGTCGTCGGCGCAGACGTACCAGCAGGCGTGGCCGCGCATCTTCTGGAAGCGCACCCAGATGTCGGTCTGGATGTACTCGACCAGGTGGCCGAGGTGGATGGCGCCGTTGGCGTAGGGCAGGGCGCTGGTGACGAGGATCTGGCGGGTCATGATGAGCGGCTACTATGTTCGAATGGATTCAGGACGGGCACGTCGAAGGGCGCGAAGTCGCGCACGTTGCGGGTGACCACGGTGAGCTTGTGGGCCAGCGCGCAGGCGGCGATCAGGGCGTCTTCGTAGAGGGTGTCGGATTTGCGGTGCATCAGTTTCGCCCACAGCCGGAATGTCGCGGCATCCAGCGGCAGGATGTTGTAGGCCGTGGCCAGTTGGTCCGTCCAGCGCTCGAGCTGCGCGGCCTTGTCCGGATCCTGCTCGCGCGTCAGCTCGATGCCGGCCTGGATCTCTCCCAGGGAAAGCGCGCACAGATGCAGGTCGGCTTCGGCGACGCTTTCGAGCCAGGCGACCACCGCGCCGTTCGGGCGGGGGCGGCGCAGTTCGGAGACGACATTCGTGTCGAGAAGATACATGTCGCTCAGGATGCCGTTGCCGCTCGCCTGCGCGCTTTGCCGCGCGACGGCAGTTCGATCTCGGCGCGGCCGTCGTCGGAGAGCAGCAGTGCCTTGAGGGACGGCCGCGCCGCCGCGCACAGCCGCCTCCATTCGGCGATGGGCACGAGGACGGCGGTTTCCGCGCCGCGCCGCGTGACGACCTGCGGCCCTTCGCTCACGCAGGCATCCAGCAGTTCGCTGAAGTGGGCTTTCGCATCCTGTACCGGCCAAGGGTTCATAATATGGTCCAAGCTGACTAGTTTGATGACTAGTTAGTATAGTGGCTGATCGCATCCCACGCAATCAGCCGTTCTTGTTGGATCAGGAATTCCTGATATATAATCCGACAAAATTACTCAAGTAAGGTCGCGGTGGGATAATCGCGGCCTTGTTCTCAACGATTTCAGCCGAGGCTCCGATGTCCATCTCCGAACTCCAGGTCCAGACCGCTCTGAAGGAAATCACCGACCCGAACACCGGCAAGGATTTCGTCAGCACGCGTTCCGCCAGGAACATCAAGGTCGACGGCTCGGACATTTCCCTCGACATCGAACTGGGCTATCCGGCGAAGAGCCAGATCGACGCCATCCGCAAGGCGGTCATCGACAAGCTGAAGGCGATTCCGGGCTCCGGCAACGTCTCCGCCAACGTCTACAGCAGGATCGTCTCGCACAGCGTGCAGCGCGGCGTCAAGCTGATCCCGCACGTGAAGAACATCATCGCCGTCGCCTCCGGCAAGGGCGGCGTCGGCAAGTCCACCACGGCGGTGAACCTGGCCCTCGCCCTGGCCGCCGAGGGCGCCAACGTGGCGCTGCTGGATGCCGACATCTACGGCCCGTCGCAGCCGCAGATGCTCGGCATCACCGACAAGCCCGAGTCGCGCGACGGCAAGACGCTCGAGCCGATGGAGGCCTACGGCCTGCAGGCCATGTCGATCGGCTTTCTCATCGACGTCGAGACGCCGATGGTCTGGCGCGGCCCGATGGTGACGCAGGCGCTGCAGCAGTTGCTCAACGACACGCAGTGGCGGGACGTGGACTATCTGGTCATCGACCTGCCGCCGGGCACCGGCGACATCCAGCTCACCCTGGCGCAGCAGGTGCCGGTGACCGGCGCTGTGATCGTCACCACGCCGCAGGACATCGCGCTGCTCGACGCGCGCAAGGGCCTCAAGATGTTCGAGAAGGTCGGCATCCCCATCCTCGGCATCGTCGAGAACATGAGCATCCACATCTGCTCGAAGTGCGGCCACGAGGAGCACATCTTCGGCTCGGGCGGCGGCGAGAAGATGTGCCAGGACTACGAGGTCGAGTTCCTCGGCGCCCTGCCGCTCGACATCCAGATCCGCGAGCAGACCGATTCCGGCAAACCGACCGTGGCGGCCGACCCGGACGGCCGCGTCGCCGAGATCTACCGCGGCATCGCCCGCCGTGTCGCCGTGAAGATCGCCGACAAGGCCAGGGACATGACGGCGAAGTTCCCCAACATCGTCATCCAGAACACCTGAGAAAAGTCAGTCCTCCCGGCACGGCGGGGAGCGCGGCTTACTTGATCAGATATCCCTGGATCAGGTCCTCGCCGAGCCGCTCGACGTAGATCTCGGTGTCGGCGAATATGCCACGCATGCTTTCCCACGAGGGGTTGCGCTCGAGCGCTGCCTGAAGCACACCGAAGATCGGCCGGCCGTCCAGATCCTTGGCGCTCGCGGTGTCGAAGCCCGTCATGGCCATGGGCAGCAGCCCGCTCGCCAGGCTGATCCCCTGCTTGTCCACGAGGCCGAGAAACAGCCGGCGCTTGCGGAAGCGCTCATCCATGGCATTGATCGCCTCGATCAGCTTGTCCTTGCCGTTCGCCGTCGCGAAAGCCTTCGCCGCCTGCACCAGCGCGACGACATCCTCCTTCGTCGGCGCGGACCTGGGCGTCCAGGTCCGCCCGCCCGCCGGTTCCGCCGCCTGGGGATGCCGTGCGAAGAAGGCCTCGGCGGCCTGCTCGGCCTGGCTGGTGGCGACGGCGTTGTTGCCGATCGAGGCGCCGCAGCAGAACTTCGGTTTATTCACATTGCGGTAGGCGGCGGCACAGCCGGACGCAACATTCAAATGGGTGATCCTTTGCGCCGTGTCACCGAAGCTGACTTTCCGGCACAAGCCACTTCTGGCATAAATGGGTGTAAATGGGTGTAGTATTGGCTCATGCTGCGAACCGACACTATCCAAATCACTCCGGAGATCCTCAGTCTGATCGCCCGGATCGACGAGTTCAAGGGCGCCTGGCGCGCCCTCGGCACGCTCGCGCCCGACCGTCTGTCGGCACTGCTGCGCGTGGCCGCCATCGAGAGCATCGGTTCCTCCACACGCATCGAGGGCAGCAAGCTCAGCGACCGGGAAGTGGAGCGGCTGCTGTCGAATCTGGAGATCAAGTCCTTCGCCACCCGCGACGAACAGGAAGTGGCCGGTTACGCCGAGTTGATGGAACTGGTGTTCTCGTCCTGGCGCGACATCCCGTTCACCGAGAACTACATCAAGCAGCTGCACCAGATACTGCTGCGCCACAGCGAGAAGGACGTCCGTCATCGCGGCCACTACAAGACCCAGCCGAACAGCGTTGCCGCCTTCGACGAGACCGGCGCGCGGATCGGCATCGTATTCCAGACCGCCACGCCGTTCAACACGCCGCGGCTGATGACGGAACTGGTGGCCTGGGCGAACCGGGAACGCGAAGCGGATCGGCTGCATCCGCTGCTGGTCATTACCCTGTGCGTCGTCGTGTTTCTGGAGATCCACCCATTCCAGGACGGCAACGGCCGGCTTTCCCGCGTGCTGACTATGCTCCTGCTCCTGCAAGCCGGCTACGCCTATGTGCCATACAGTTCGCTGGAAAACGTGATCGAGCAGAACAAGGAGGCCTACTACCTGGCGCTGCGCCAGACGCAGGGCATGATCCGCACTGACGCGCCGAACTGGCAGCCGTGGTTGGAATTCTTCCTCCGCTCGCTGGCCGAACAGGTCGCGCGCCTTGCCCGGAAAATCGAGCGCGAGAAGGTCGTGCTGGCCGCCATGCCCGAGCTGCAGCTTCGCATCGTGGAATTCGCCCGCGAGCACGGCCGCGTCACCATCGGCGAGACCATCAAGCTCACCGGCGCCAGCCGCAATACGCTGAAACAGCACTTTCGTGCCCTGGTAGAACGCGGCGTGCTGAATCGGCATGGCAGTGGTCGCGGGGTGTGGTACGAGTTGCGCTGACGCGAGAGTGAAAACCTGTTGGGAGAAGTCAGTCGCCGCAGCGCGGCGTCCGACTCTATTGACCCACCCCCGAAAGAGCGGATAATTCGCTCTTTCTTTTTTCCGGTGTCGCAATGAGCATCAAGTCAGACAAGTGGATCCGCCGTATGGCGCAGGAGCACGGCATGATCGAGCCCTTCGAGCCCGGCCAGGTGCGCGAGGTCGACGGCCGCAAGATCGTTTCCTACGGCACCTCGAGCTACGGCTACGACATCCGCTGCTCGAACGAATTCAAGCTTTTCACCGACATCAACTGCACCATCGTCGACCCGAAGAACTTCGACCCGAATTCCTTCGTCGAGATCAAGAACGACTTCTGCATCATCCCGCCCAATTCCTTCGCCCTGGCGCGCACGGTCGAGCACTTCCGCATCCCGAGGAACGTGCTGACGGTCTGCCTCGGCAAGAGCACCTATGCCCGCTGCGGCATCATCGTCAACGTCACGCCCTTCGAGCCGGAGTGGGAGGGCTACGTCACCCTGGAGTTTTCCAACACCACGCCGCTGCCGGCGAAGATCTACGCCAACGAGGGCGTTGCCCAGGTGCTGTTCTTCGAGTCCGACGAGACCTGCGAGACCTCCTACAAGGACCGCGGCGGCAAGTACCAGGGGCAGGTCGGCGTTACACTACCTAAAATTTAGTTGCCAGTTGCCGGTTCCCAGTTGCCGGCAACGGCAGGGAACATACGACTGGCAACTGACAACAGGCAACCGGGAACTGATCTATGCGTTTCCACTTCCCCATCATCATCATCGACGAGGACTTCCGCTCGGAGAATGCCTCCGGCCTTGGCATCCGCCGCCTGGCGGAGGCGATCGAAGCCGAGGGCATGGAAGTGCTCGGCGTCACCAGCTACGGCGATCTCGCCTCCTTTGCCCAGCAGCAGAGCCGCGCCTCGGCCTTCATCCTCTCAGTCGACGACGAGGAGCTGGCCAACGAGGAGGAGGAGACCATCGCCGAGCTGCGCGCCTTCGTCTCCGAGATCCGCTTCCGCAACGCCGAGATCCCGATCTTCCTGCACGGCGAGACGCGCACCAGCCGCCACATCCCGAACGACGTGCTGCGCGAGCTGCACGGCTTCATCCACATGTTCGAGGACACGCCGGAATTCATCGCACGCTACGTGGTGCGCGAGGCCAAGGCCTATCTGGACGCGCTGCCGCCGCCCTTCTTCCGCGCGCTGACCCACTACGCCGCCGACGGCTCCTACTCCTGGCACTGCCCCGGACACTCGGGCGGGGTGGCGTTCCTCAAGAGCCCGGTGGGCCAGATGTTCCACCAGTTCTTCGGCGAGAACCTGCTGCGCGCCGACGTCTGCAATGCGGTGGAGGAACTCGGCCAGCTGCTCGACCACACCGGGCCGGTGGCCGCCTCGGAGCGCAACGCCGCGCGCATCTTCAACGCCGACCACCTGTTCTTCGTCACCAACGGCACGTCGACCTCGAACAAGATCGTCTGGCATTCGACGGTGGCGCCGGGCGACATCGTCGTCGTCGACCGCAACTGCCACAAGTCGGTGCTCCACTCGATCATCATGACCGGGGCGATCCCCGTCTTCCTCATGCCGACGCGCAACAACTTCGGCATCATCGGGCCGATCCCGAAGGAGGAGTTCCGCTGGAAGAACATCCAGAAGAAGATCGCCGCCCATCCCTTCGCCTCCAAGGTGAAGGGCAAACCGCGCGTGCTCACCATCACCCAGTCGACCTACGACGGCATCCTCTACAACGTCGAAGAGATCAAGGAGATGCTCGACGGCAGGATCGACACCCTGCATTTCGACGAGGCCTGGCTGCCGCACGCCGCCTTCCACGACTTCTACGGCGACTACCACGCCATCGGCGCCGACCGGCCGCGCTGCAAGGAGTCGATGGTGTTTTCGACCCAGTCGACGCACAAGCTGCTCGCCGGCCTCTCGCAGGCTTCGCAGATCCTGGTGCAGGACTCTGAGACGCGCCGCCTCGACCGCGATGTCTTCAACGAGGCGTATCTCATGCACACCTCGACCTCGCCGCAGTACGCCATCATCGCCTCTTGCGACGTGGCGGCGGCAATGATGGAGGAGCCGGGCGGCACGGCCCTGGTGGAGGAATCCATCGCCGAGGCGCTGGATTTCCGCCGCGCCATGCGCAAGGTCGACAAGGAGTGGGGTGCCGACTGGTGGTTCAAGGTGTGGGGGCCGGATGACCTCTCCGAAGAAGGCATCGAGGAGCGCGACGCCTGGATGCTCAAGCCCGGTGCGCGCTGGCACGGCTTCGGCAAACTGGCGAAGGGTTTCAACCTGCTCGACCCGATCAAGGCGACGGTGATCACGCCGGGTTTGGACGTCGATGGCGACTTCGACGAATGGGGCATCCCGGCCGCCATCGTCACCAAGTATCTCGCCGAGCATGGCGTCATCGTCGAGAAGTGCGGCCTCTACTCCTTCTTCATCATGTTCACCATCGGCATCACCAAGGGCCGCTGGAACACCATGGTGACCGAGCTGCAGCAGTTCAAGGACGACTACGACAAGAACCAGCCGCTGTGGAAGGTACTGCCGGAGTTCTGCCAGAAGCATCCGCGCTACGAGCGCGTCGGCCTGCGCGACCTGTGCCAGCAGATCCACGACGTCTATAAGTCCAAGGACGTGGCACGCCTGACCACCGAGATGTATCTCTCCGACATGGTGCCGGCCATGCCCCCTGCCGAGGCCTTCGCCAAGATGGCGCACCGCGAGATCGAGCGCGTCGAGATCGACCAGCTCGAGGGCCGTATCACCAGCGTGCTGCTCACGCCCTATCCGCCGGGTATCCCCCTGCTGATCCCGGGCGAGCGCTTCAACCGCACCATCGTCCGCTACCTGAAATTCGCGCGCGATTTCAACGAGCGCTTCCCGGGGTTCGAAACCGATATCCACGGACTGGTCAAGGACGATTCGGACGGCAAGGTGCGCTATTTCGTGGACTGCGTGTTCTAATCCGATGCTTCGCAACCCCGGCCGCCTGCGGGCGGCCTTTTCTTGCCAAGAGCCAAAACCTAAGATCATCTCTCAAGAAAATCCAATACACAGAGGGGGTGTTTCATTGATAGCCGGGCGGAAATCGGCTACGCTAACAAAGTTGAATACGACAATTCCTCCGCTTGGACTCGTCGCAAGGAGGGCCGGTGAATAACACAACAAGAAATCTCGCACGTATGGCGCTGATCGCCGCGGGGCTGCTGTTCGCCAGCGGCATGGCGCGCGCCGATGCGGTGACCGACAACGCGCGCGCCTTGCTCGACAAGGGCGATGCGAAGGCCGCCTATGCGCTGCTCGAGCCGCTGGAATCGCAACGCGCCGGCAACCCGGATTACGACTTCCTGCTCGGCCTCGCCGCGATCGAGATCGGCAAGCATACGAATGCCGTGTTCGCCTTCGAGCGCGTACTGGCCGTCGATCCGAATCACGTCCGCGCTCGTGCGGAGATCGCCCGCGCCTATCTTGCCCTGGGTGAAACGAAGACCGCCAAGCAGGAATTCGAATCCGTCCAGAAGCAGGGCGTGCCGCCGGAAGCGGCCGCCACCATCGACCGCCTCATTTCGGCGGTCGAGCGATCGAGGATGATGGCCGCACCACCGTACGCGGCTACGCCGAAGCCACCATCGGCCACGACACCAACGTCAACAGCGCAACTTCCGCCAGCGGCATTTCCGTGCCCGCGTTCGGCGGGCCGGTCTTGATGCTGACCTCCGCCAGCCGTCAGCAGAGCGACGCATTTTCATCGGTCGGGGCCGGCATCGGCGTGCGCCATCCCCTTAGCAAGGAGTGGGCGTTCATTGCCGGGCTCAATGGCAACAAACGGATGAACAACAAGCATGAAGACACCTTCGACGCCGGGCAGGTGGATGGTCATGCGGGCTTCGTGCGCACCTACGGCAAGGACGATTTCAGCGCCGTGCTGCAATACAACCAGATGTGGGTGGACAACGATCGCTACCGCGAGGCGGCCGGCTTCACCACGCAATGGCAGCACAACTACGATGCGCGCAACCAGTCCAGCTTCTACGTGCAGTACGCCAATCTGCGCTATCCGTCCGATGACTTGCGCAATGCCGACCGCATCGTCTTCGGCGCCAACTTTGCGCACGCCCGGCCTGGTCTCAAGACGGTGTATTACGGTGGCGTCTATCTTGGCGAGGAGGTGGTCAAGGACGACACCGTTCCCCACCTCGGCCATGTCCTGTCCGGTATTCGTTTGGGGGCGCAGCACGAGCTTCATCGCGTCGTCAAGGCATTTGTCAACCTTGGCTACGAGCACCGGCGCTATAGCGGCGAGCATCCCTTGCTGCTGCGCGTGCGCGAGGACGACCAGTGGAACCTGATTGTCGGAATGGTCTGGAACCCGGCGAAGCACTGGGTCGTGACGCCGCAATTCCAGTACGCCGACAACCGCTCGAATCTCGAGATCAACCGTTTCCGGCGCGAGCTCGTCTCAGTCACCGTGCGCCGGGAGTTCTGAGCAGGAGGCATCATGCCTATCGAATTCAAGATGAAATCCAGTGCCGCCCTGATGGCGGCGCTGGCGGCGGCATTCCCCCTTGCCGGCCAGGCCGCCGGCGCCGCTCGGGTCGATTTCGCCGTCGGCGACGTCAAGGCGCTTTCGCCCGACGGCCGCAGCCGGACCCTCGGCAAGGGCGCCGAGATCGAGAACGGCGAAACGGTGGATACGGGCAGCGGCCGCACGCAGTTGCGCTTCAGCGACGGGGCCATGGTCTCGCTGCAGCCGCAGACGCAGTTTCGCATCGACGCCTACGAATTCAAGGGCGCGGCGGACGGCAGCGAGAAGGGTTTTTTCAGCCTGCTCAAGGGCGCCATGCGCACCATCACCGGCGCCATCGGCAAGGCGGATCGCAAGGCCTATCGACTCGACACCGCGGTGGCCACCATCGGCATCCGCGGCACCGAGTACGCGGTGGCCTACGGCAGGAGCATCACGGTGACGACCGGCTCCGGCCTGATCGAGGTCTGCAACAATGCCGGCTGCCTTCTCGTGGAGGCCGGGCAGTCGGCCTATGTGCTGGACGCCAACACGCCGCCCAACTTCACGAAAAGGAATGCGCTGGCTCCGTTGACGCAACCGCAAGGTCCGCTTGCCCCGGGATTCAGCGCAGGCGACAGCCCGGGCGCACTTCAAGCCCCGCAGCATCAAGCCCCGCAGCAGCGCATCAATCAGGGGGGCTACCGACTGAATTACTAGGGCCTGCTCAGATCCGTTCGTAGACAGCGAAATCGTACGGCAGGCCGTCCTCGCCGCACCGCTTTTCCCGCGAGGTTTCTTTCCACGCTGTTCGCGCAAAGTCCGGAAAGCGGGCATCCCCCATGAAATCGCGATGCAGTTCGGTGAGATAAATGCGCTGCGCCAGGGGCAGCGCCTCGGCATAGATCTGCGCCCCGCCGATGACGAACACCTCGTCGCTGCTGCCGGCGCAGGCGTCAAGCGCGGCTTCGAGCGAGCCCAGCACTTCGCATCCATCGACGCGATAGCCGGCATTGCGCGTGACGACCAGGTTGCGCCGCCCCGGCAGCGGCCGCCCGATCGACTCGAAGGTCTTGCGCCCCATGATCACGGGGTGCCCCAGCGTCAGCGCCTTGAAGCGCTTCAGGTCCTCGGGCAGCCGCCAGGGCAGGGCATTGTCGGCTCCGATGACGCCGTTGGCGGCGACGGCGGCGATCAGGGAGAGGCGCGGCTTGCGGTCGTCGGGCATGGGGGTGCTATCGTAAAAACGTGATCGCCGGATTATAGCGAGTGAGCCGTCTCTACCCTAAATCATTCCTGCGGCTGATCCTGATCGGGTTCGGCCTGGTGGCGCTGCCGCTCGTCTTCGCGCTCGGCAACGCGGCCTACAACGTGCAGCACATCGCCGAGCAGAGCGAGCGGGCGGTGCGCGAGGCGGCGGTGGCGACGCGCGCCAGCCGCGAGATGCTGGAGGCGCTGACGGGCATGGAGCGCGCGCTGCGCCAGCATCTCGTCGTGCGGGACCGCGTGCTGATGGAGGATTATCGCCGGCTGCACGGCGAGTTCGTGCGGGCGGCCCGGGAATACGCGCGCCTCTCGCTGGACGAAAACGAGCGCAGCCGCCTGATCGACGTGCTGGCGCGCGAGAAGAGAATGCTGTCCGCCCTGGATGAAGGCGCGGCGGTCACGGCGGACGAGTTCGTCGCCATCGCCGAGCGGGCGAGGATCGTGCTGGTCGCCAGCGGCCGCCTCATCGACAGCGAGATCGAGCGCCTGCGCACCACGGCGCTCGAGGCGCGCAACATGCTGGTCTGGCAGTTGCTGGCGGCGATTCCCGTCGCGCTCGGCATCGCCGTGTGGTTCCGCTCGGTCATCTCGTCCCAGTTGCAGCAGTTCGACCGCGCCATCCGCGCCATCGGGCGGGCCGAGTATTCCGACGGGGTGACGGTCGCGGGGCCGCAGGATCTCGCCTACCTGGGCCGCCGCCTCGACTGGCTCAGGCGTCGCCTGGCCGAGCTCGAGGAGCAGAAGAACCGCTTCCTGCGGCACGTCTCGCATGACCTGAAGACGCCGCTGACGGCGATACGGGAAGGCGCGCAGCTGCTGAGCGAAGGCGTGCCGGGGCCGCTCAACGACCAGCAGAAGACCATCATCGAGATCCTCAACCAGAACAGCCGCCGCCTGCAGCAGTTGATCGAGGAGCTGATCAATTACCAGCAGGCCGGTTTCGCCGTCAGCAGCATCGATCCCCAGCCGGTCGCGCTCGACGTGGTGTGCACCCAGGTGCTGCGCACGCACCGCCTGGTGGCCGCCGCGCGCGCCATCCGCTTCGAGCGCAGCCTGCATCCGGTACTGGTCGAAGGCGATGCCGACAAGCTGCGCGTGGTGGTGGACAATCTCATCACCAACGCCATCAAGTTCTCCCCGCGCGAAGGCGTGGTGCACGTCTCGCTCGGCAAGAGCGACGGCCATGCCCTGCTCGACGTGACCGACGACGGCCCCGGTGTGGCGGCCGAGGAAGCGGAGCACATCTTCGAGCCCTTTTTCCGCGGCACGCGGGCGCGGCGCGGCACGGTCAAGGGCAGCGGCCTCGGCCTGGCCATCGCCAAGGAATACGCGTTGGCGCACCGTGGCAAAATAGAGGTTGTCAAGGAAGGCAGGGGTGGGCATTTCCGCGTCACCCTGCCGATGCATTGGGAAAAACGCGATTGATGCCGGTACGTTTGCTGGTCTTCGCCGCTGCGTGCGCGATGGCGGGCTGCGCCCTGTTTCCGGGGCTGACGACCGAAGCCGAGCCAGTCTCGACAGCCGCCGCCGAAGCGCAGTTCGTGGCGTTGCTGCAGAAGCTGGTGGCCGAACGCCAGCGCGAGCAGAAGCGCGCCGACGAACTGCAACAGAAGCTGGATTCCATGGCCAATATCGAGCGCAGGATGCGCGAAAGACAAAGCAAGCCGAAATGAGTGGAAGCAAAGCGCGAATTCTCCTGGTGGACGACGACCGGGATCTGCTCAAGCTGATTTCCCTGCGCCTGAGCGCGGCCGGGTACGAAGTGCAGACGGTGGAGAGCGGCGAGCAGGCCCTGGCCCAACTCGCCGTGGCGCGCCCGGGCCTGGTCGTCACCGACCTGCGCATGGAAGGCATGGACGGCATGGCGCTGTTCGACCGCATCCATGCCACCATGCCGACCCTGCCGGTCATCATCCTGACCGCCCATGGGACGATTCCCGATGCGGTGACGGCGACCCAGCGCGGCGTGTTCAGCTTTCTCACCAAACCCTTCGACGGGCAGGACCTGCTGGCGCAGGTCGAACAGGCGCTCAAGTTCTCCGGCGGCGGCGAGACGATGGGCGAGCCCGAAACCTGGCGTGCCTCGATCGTCACGCGCAGCCAGCGCATGGAGGAGGTGTTGCGGCAGACCAAGCTCGTCGCCGGCTCCGACGCCAGCGTGCTCATCGTCGGCGATTCGGGCAGCGGCAAGGAGCTGCTGGCCCAGGCCATCCACCTCGCCAGCACGCGCGCCAAGGGCCCGTTCATGGCCATCAACTGCGCCGCCATTCCGGAACACCTCCTCGAAAGCGAACTCTTCGGCCATGCCAAGGGCGCATTCTCGGGCGCCATCTACGCGCATCGCGGCCTGTTCCAGGCGGCGCAGGGTGGCACGCTCTTCCTCGACGAGATCGGCGACATGCCGCTCGCCCTGCAGGCCAAGCTGCTGCGCGCGCTGCAGGACCGCAGCGTGCGCCCGGTCGGTTCGACCGAGATGGTGCCCATCGACGTGCGCGTCATCTCCGCCACGCATCGCGACCTGTCCGAGAGCATCCGCGGCGGCGCTTTCCGGCCGGACCTCTACTACCGCCTCAACGTGGTCTCGCTCGCCCTGCCGCCTCTCACCGAGCGGCGCGAGGACATCCCGCTGCTGTGCGCGCACTTCGTCGAGGAACTGGCCGCCCGCTACGCCAAGCCGGCGCGCACCTTCGCGCCCGAGGCGATGGAACTGCTGGTGAACGCCTCCTGGCCCGGCAACGTGCGCCAGCTGCTCAACGTCGTCGAACAGACCGTCGCCCTGTCCACCTCGCCGGTGGTGCCGGCCTCGCTGGTGCAGCAGGCCTTGCGCGACGACAACACCATGATGGTCTCGCTCGACGAGGCGCGGCGCACTTTCGAGCACGACTATCTGGTCAGGCTCCTGCGCACCACCGAGGGCAACGTGACCCAGGCGGCGCGCATGGCGCAGCGCAACCGCACGGAGTTCTACAAGCTGCTGCAACGGCACAACCTGAGCCCGGCGCTGTTCAAGACGGAAAAGGCCTAGGGCGTGTTCTCAATGATTCCGTCGCACCGACGGAATCATTGAGAACACGCCCTAGCTGTCCTTGCTGTCGTCAAGGGACGACAAGCAACAATTCATCTCTTACAAGAAGTTAGCGTTGCGGTGTGGCGTGCCTGTCGCTGCCGCCCGACGCTTGCGCATCGTTCCGGCACCGTCCCATAGACACTGACTTTTCCAACCGCTTGTTCCTGAAAAGAAAATGCAATCTGGCACATGGCTTGCATAGAGGATGGCGTGACTGGCTGCAACACCCACGATTTACGAATGCCGGCCGCCCAAAGACAGGATGCCTCTACCTTCGGGGATCGGTCCTGGGCCAACCGATTGCGCCCTGTCTGTGCCGGCTCTTTTTTTCGCAGAGGTGACGACATGGAACGCCTGATGCACGAAGCCAGGGAAACCCTGACGGCTGCGATGATCGTCGCCTGCCTCGCCGCCGGCATCGGCGGGGCGGTCGTCTACACGCTGGGGTCGGACGGCTGGCTGACCGGCATGGTGCGCGATGTGCTGCAGGACCCGAACCTGGCGGCGCTTGCATCCCTCGCGGCCGTGATCGTCTCGATTGCGGTCGCCAAGCGCATCCTCGACCGCGACTTCAATTCCAGCCTGAACAATCTCCTCGTCGGCGCCGTCGGCCTGGGCGGATTCGTCATCCTGCTCCAGGGCGTGCGGGCCGTTCTCGGCTAGCTGTGATGGCCCAATAGGTTGTTTCTGTTCATTCGGACTGAGTCTGAGAGACTTGGAGGTGCGAACCGACCAACTACTCTCAGGAGATCAGCCGAATGAACATGCATAAGAATGCCCGACTCACTTTT
>VGHJ01000003.1 GCA_016868295.1 Betaproteobacteria bacterium
TTACTTCAGCTTGGTTTCCTTGTACTTGACGTGCTTGCGCGCCTTCGGATCGAACTTCATGATCTCCAGCTTCTCGGGCATGGTGCGCTTGTTCTTGGTCGTCGTGTAGAAGTGGCCGGTGCCGGCCGAGCTTTCCAGTTTGATCTTCTCGCGGGGCATGGCGGCTCTCCTTAGATGGTGCCCTTGGCGCGCAGCTCGGCCAGGACGACGTCGATGCCCTTCTTGTCGATGGTGCGCAGGCCGGCGTTGGACACGCGCAGGCTCACCCAGCGGTTTTCGGACTCGACCCAGAAGCGGCGGCTCTGCAGGTTGGGCAGAAAGCGGCGCTTGGTCTTGTTGTTGGCGTGGGAAACGTGGTTTCCCACCATCGGTGACTTGCCGGTCACTTGGCAGACGCGGGCCATGGTGTGCTCCAGAATTCGGTGTTCGATTAAGCGAAGCCGCGCATTATACGCAAGCTTTGGCAGCTAAATCAAGCCCTTTTCCGCGAAGGAAAGGGGCTCTGCCTGGCCGGCGACGATGAAATGATCGAGCAGCCTGACGTCCACCAGGGCCAGGGCCTGCTTGAGGGCCTGGGTGAGGGCTTCGTCGGCGCGGCTCGGCTCGGCCACGCCGGAGGGATGGTTGTGGGCGAGGATGGCGCCGGCTGCGTTTTGCGACAGGGCCAGCTTGACCACCTCGCGCGGATGCACGCTGGTTTGCGTCAGGGTGCCGCGGAACAGCTCCTCGGCGGCGATGAGGCGGTTCTGCGCGTCGAGCAGCAGCACCATGAACACTTCGTGCGGCAGGCCGCCCAGCGCCAGCCTGAGATAGTCGCGCACGGCGCGCGGCGAGGCGAGGGCGTCGCCGGCGGCCATGCCTTCGCGCAGCGCCCGGCGCGCCATTTCCAGCACCGCCTGCAATTGGGCGTACTTGGCGTCGCCCATGCCGGGGATCTCGGAGAATTCGGCCCGGCCGGCGGCGAACAGGCGCTCGAGGCTGCCGAAGCGCTTGAGCAGGGTGCGCGCCAGGTCGACGGCGCTGGCCCCCTTCACGCCGACGCGCAGGAAAAGGGCGAGCAGTTCGGCGTCGGAGAGCGCGCCGGCGCCATGCGCGAGGAGCCGTTCGCGCGGGCGTTCGCTTTCGGGCCAGTCGGTGATCGCCATGCGTGGTGTAGAATCGATCGGTCTTTTTCGGGATTCTATCTCATCGTCATGGCGGAACTGGGCGGCAAGCGGCTGGTGCTGGGCGTCACGGGCGGCATCGCGGCCTACAAGGCGGCGGAACTGGCGCGCCTGCTCGTCAGGGACGGCGCCGAGGTGCATGCCGTGCTGACGAAGTCCGGCGCGCAGTTCGTCACGCCGGTGACCTTCCAGGCCCTCACGGGCAATCCGGCCTGGTGTGACCAGTGGGACGCGCGCATGCCCAACAACATGGCGCACATCGACCTCTCGCGCGGGGCAGACGCCATCGTTGTCGCGCCGGCCTCGGCCGACTTCCTCGCCAAGCTGGCGCACGGCCTCGCCGACGACCTGCTCTCCACGCTTTGCCTGGCGCGCGACTGCCCCTTGATCGTGGCGCCGGCGATGAACCGCCAGATGTGGGAGAACCCGGCGACGCAGCGGAACATAAGTCAGCTCCTGCAGGACGGCGTGACGATCCTCGGCCCGGCCGCGGGCGAGCAGGCCTGCGGCGAGACGGGCCTCGGGCGCATGCTCGAGGCGGCGGATCTCCACGAGGCGCTGACCGGCTTCTTCCAGCCCAAGGTGCTGGCGGGGCGGCGCGTCATGCTCACCGCCGGGCCGACCTTCGAGGCGCTCGACGCGGTGCGCGGGCTGACCAACCTCAGTTCGGGCAAGATGGGCTTCGCCCTGGCACGCGCGGCGCGCGATGCCGGCGCACGGGTGATGCTGGTGAGCGGGCCGGTGGCGCAGGCGACGCCGGCCGGTGTCGCGCGCATCGACGTGACGAGCGCGCTCGAGATGCACGCCGCGGTGATGGGCCGCGTCGCCGAGTGCGACATCTTCATCGGCGTCGCGGCGGTGGCCGACTACCGCCCGGCCGACATGGCGCGGGAAAAAATCAAGAAGGACGACAAGTCCCTGCAGATCACGCTGACACCGAATCCGGACATCCTCGCCGAGGTGGCGGCGCGACCGAAGCCGCCCTTCTGCGTCGGCTTTGCCGCGGAGAGCCGCGACCTGGAGACGTACGCCGAGGGCAAGCGGCAGAAGAAGAGGCTGACGCTGGTGGTCGGCAACCTGGTGCAGGACGGCCTGGGCGGCGACAGCAACGCGGTCATCCTGTTCGATGACCGGGGCCGCCATTCGCTCGGGCCGGCGCCGAAGATCGAGATCGCGCGCGGCATCGTCGCCCACATCGGGCAGATGCTCGCCGGCAACGAGGGGTAAACAGGTGCACCGAATCGACGTGCGCATCCTCGACGCGCGCCTGAAGGACAATCCGCCCCATTACGCCACGCCCGGCGCCGCCGGCCTCGACCTGCGCGCCTGCGTCGACATGCCGGTGAAGCTGCACCCGGGCGACACGCAGCTGATTCCCACCGGCATCGCCATACACCTCGCCGATCCCGGCCTGGCGGCGATGATCCTGCCGCGCTCGGGCCTCGGCCACAAGCACGGCATCGTGCTGGGCAACCTGGTCGGGCTGATCGATTCCGACTACCAGGGCGAGATCTTCGTCTCCACCTGGAACCGCGGCCGCGAGACCTTCACCATCAACCCGATGGACCGCCTGGCGCAGATGGTCGTCGTGCCCGTGTTGCAGGTGGCCTTCAATATTGTCGATAACTTCGAGGAATCGCACCGCGGCGACGGCGGCTTCGGCAGCACCGGCAAGCACTGAACCTTATGCGGGGCTAACGGAGTTTTATCCCGCGACCGCGGCGGCTTTGCTAGGATGTTGAGGTCTCAACATTTCAGGAGTCCGCCGTGAAACCGCAGTCATACCTCGCAGCACTCGCGCTGTCCCTCTGCGCGCCCGTCGCCCTCGCCCAGGCGGCCAAGCCCCAGCCCGCGGCCGCCAAGCCGGCCGCAAGCAAATCGGCCGAACCGAGCGCCGAACTCAAACGCGCCCAGGACATCGTCGCCGGCCGCTGCGCGCTCTGCCACGGTGCCGAGGGCGAAAGCGCCAGCCCGATCTTCCCGCGCCTCGCCGGCCAGCACCCCGAGTACATGGCCAAGCAGCTCGCCGACTTCAAGGCCGGCCGGCGCAAGGGCACCATGAACGACCAGGCCGCCGAGCTCACCGACGAGGAGATGAAGGCGCTCGGCGCCTACTTCGCCCAGAAAAAGCCCAAGGCCTATACCGTCGCCGACCAGGATATCGCCGCCGTCGGCCGATACATCTACCACAAGGGGAATTCCTATTCCGGCGTGGCTTCCTGCGCTAGCTGCCACGGTGCGACAGGGGACGGCACGGCGCAGTTGCCGCGCATCGCCGGCCAGCACGCCGCCTACACGGAGGCGCAGTTGAAGGAATTCAACAAGCGCGAGCGCACCAACGACAACGCCATCATGCACGCCATCGCCTCGAAGCTCACCGAGCTGGAGATGCGCGCCGTGGCCGTTTATCTCAGCGGCAAGCTGTAGCCCCGCCTACTTGATGCCCAGCATCCTGGCCAGTTCGTCGTAGTCGGCGAGCCTGGCCGGCTCGAAGCCGGGGAAATTGGAGAAGCGCAGGAACTCCTGCGCGTCCTTGTCTTGGCTGGCCTTGAGCAGGGCCTCGGTGACGGCGCGCCGTTCCGAATCGGGCAGATCGCCGCGCACGCCGAAGGTGAGGTGCGGCACGCCCTTGCCGGTGTGGATCAGGTTCATGTTCTCGCCCTTGTTGGTCCACACGTTGAACAGCCCCGTGTTGGCGACGCCGATGTCGATCAGGTTCATCTGCATGCCGGCGAGGACGCCGTCGGCATCGTTGTAGTAGGCGATGCTGGCGAAGTGCTTTTCCGGTTCCTTGATGCCCATGGCCTTCAGTTCGACGAAGGCCAGCTTGGTGATCATGGCGTCCTTGCCGGTGAAGCCGATGCGCTTGCCCTTCATGTCCTCGGGGAAGGCGATGTTGGTCTTGGTCGGCGCCATGAAGGAGACCGAGAGCAGTCCGGGGATCTTGGCGACCGGCAGGTAGCCGGCCGAGCGGTTCGCCTCGATCACCGCCGAGGGGGCGGCGAACATCATGTGGTAGCGCTTCGCCTTGGCGCGCTCGCCGAAGGAAGTGAAGTCGCGCGTGCCCTCGACGCGCACGGGCCGCTTGAGCACGCGGCCGAGGTACTCCGTGAGGCCATGGTATTCCGAGGCGATCATCTGCGGGCTGGTGCCGTAGCTGATGACGCCGAGGAGGTAGGCCCGCTCCTGCGCCTGGGCCGGCAGCCAGGAAAGGGCCAGGGCCAGAATGCCCGCCAGCAGGAATCGTCGTCTCATGTGTTCTCTTCCGCATGCCCGCTCTGCGGCGGATCAATAAAAACGGCGGCGCACCCGGGAAGGAGCGCCGCCGTGTTTTAGGGACTGACTTTTACAACAGCGCGTCGGCCCATACGTTTCTGGCCCAGGCCATGGCGTACTTGGCCTCCTGCTCGTTGGCCGCCGACGACAGGCCGCCGGAACCCGGCACCGTCTTGAACGTCTTGTCCTTGGCGTCGTAGGTGTGCACCGAGGCGACGTGAACCGTGTTCTTCGAATTCACGAAGCTGTAGCAGGTGTTGGCGATCACCATCGGGTCGGGCGCCTGCTCGCCGGACATCAGGGCGACGATGGCGCCGGCGGCGATCTTGGCGTGCTGCGTCGTCATGTGGCCCGACTTCGGCATGGCCGGCGCGGACAGCGTGGAATCGCCGAGCACGTGGATGTTCTTGTGCGTGACCGATTCCATGGTGCGCCAGTCGATGCCGCACCAGCGGTTGTTGGCGGTGATGAGGCCGGCCGCCTTGGCGATGCCGCCCGCCATCTGGCCGGGGATGACGTTGAGCACGTCGGCCTTGACGGCGTCGGCGAACTCGAACTTCAGCGTCATGGCGTTGGCGTCGAGCTGGGTGACGACGTGGTTCGGGCGGTACTCGATGATGCCCTTGTAGAGATCGCCCCAGGCCTTCATGAAGAGGCCCTTCTTCGAGACGACGTCCTCGTTGGCGTCGAGGATCAGCAGCTTCGACTTCGGCTTTTTCGTCTTGAAGTATTCGGCCACCACGCAGGCGCGCTCGTAGGGTCCGGGCGGGCAGCGGTAGGGCGCTTTGGGGATGGCGATGGCGAAGACGCCGCCGTCCTTCATGTCCTCCAGTTGCTTCCTCAGGGCCACGGTCTGCGGACCGGCCTTCCAGGCATGAAGAATCTTGCTGTCGGCAAGCGCCGGGGTGAGGCCGGGCACGCTCTCGAACATGAAATCGATGCCGGGCGAGACCACCAGGCGGTCGTAGGACAGCTCCTGGCCGTTGCCGAGCTTGACCGTGCGCTTGACCGGGTCGACCGCCACGGCGTCGCCCTGCACGACGCGCACGCCGTGCTTCTTCAGGCCGTCGTAGCCGGTGGTGATGTCGGCCATGGTCTTGTCGCCGGAAAGCACCAGGTTGGAGATCGGGCAGGAGACGAAGGCCGGGTTGCGCTCGACCAGCGTGACGTTGATGCCGCCGTTCGACCACATGCGGATGTATTTGGCCGCCGTGGCGCCGCCGTAGCCGCCGCCGATGACCACCACGTTGCCCGAGGCCCTGGTCCCGCCCGCGCAGCCGTAGAGGGCGCCCGCCGCCGCCGCGCCGGACATCTTGAGGAAATCGCGTCTGTTGAATGTCATGGTTTTCCCCTTATCCTTATTTCTGCGCGGCGAAGAAGTTGGCGATCATTTCGACCTGCTGGTCGGTGTAGCCCTTGGCCAACTGATGCATGACCGTCGCCGGCTTGGCGCCGGAGCGGTAATCCTGCATCTTCTTGATCATCTCGGCTTTCGGCATGCCTGCCAGCGGATCCATGCCCCCGATGCTGTTGCCGTTGGTGCCATGGCAACTGGCGCAGGCCGAGGCCATGTTGCGGCTGAGAACGTGATTGTCCGCGGACGCTGCGCCGGCAAGACCCAGCAGCGAAACGGCGAGCGCGATTTTCCGGTACTTCATCGGCTTCCTCCTCTTCTTAGTGGTAGATGCGTGGTAAGCGCTGTTCTCGTCATCGGGTGCGTGCATTGCCCCGAGACTTGTTATTGTCCTTGGCAATCTAAAGGATAATCTCCAAAAGGACAATCAATATTCCATCAAACTTGCTGTTGCGGCAATTATGTTAGTTGTTTCAGCTTTTTCTAATCTTCTTGCCGATGCGACGGAGTGAGGAATAAGCGGCACCATCGAAATCCGCATGCCCGGGTATCCCGAGTGCCGATAGACCTGCGGCAACTGCGGCAGCGGTGAAGTCGTGATCCAAAGCCTGCTGCCGGCCCTCGCGCCGTCCTGAGCACTCTCCGCTAGAATCACGCTTTTCCACTCAGGCATACAGCGCATGGCCCAATACGTTTTCACCATGAACCGCGTGGGCAAGATCGTCCCGCCCAAGCGCCACATCCTCAAGGACATCTCGCTTTCCTTCTTTCCCGGCGCCAAGATCGGCGTGCTCGGCCTGAACGGCTCGGGCAAGTCGACGCTGCTGAAGATCATGGCCGGCGCGGACAAGGACATCGAGGGCGAGGCGACGCCGATGCCCAACCTGTCGATCGGCTACCTGCCGCAGGAGCCGCAGCTCGATCCTTCGATGACCGTGCGCCAGGCCGTCGAGGAGGGGCTCGGGGAAGTGTTCGAGGCGCAGCAGAAGCTCGACGCCGTGTACGCCGCCTATGCCGAGCCGGATGCCGACTTCGACGCGCTGGCCGCCGAGCAGGCGCGCCTGGAGGCGATCATCGCCGCCGCCGACGGCCACAGTGCGGAGCAGCAACTCGAAGTCGCCGCCGACGCCCTGCGCTTGCCGCCGTGGGAGGCAAAGATCGGCCTCCTTTCCGGCGGCGAGAAGCGCCGCGTGGCGCTGTGCCGCCTTCTGTTGTCCAAACCGGACATGCTGCTGCTCGACGAGCCGACCAACCACCTCGACGCCGAGTCGGTGGACTGGCTGGAGCAGTTCCTCACGCGCTTCCCCGGCACCGTGGTGGCGGTGACCCACGACCGCTACTTCCTCGACAACGCCGCCGAGTGGATCCTCGAACTCGACCGCGGCCACGGCATTCCCTGGAAGGGCAACTACTCCTCCTGGCTGGAGCAGAAGGAGGAGCGCCTGAAGCAGGAGGAGGCGGCAGAGTCGGCCCGCCAGAAGGCGATCAAGAAGGAGCTGGAATGGGTGCGGCAGAACCCGAAGGGCCGCCAGGCCAAGAGCAAGGCGCGCCTGGCCCGTTTCGACGAGCTGTCGAGCCAGGAATACCAGAAGCGCAACGAGACGCAGGAGATATTCATCCCGGTGGCCGAGCGCCTCGGCGACAAGGTCATCGAGTTCAAGGGCGTCTCCAAGGGCTACGGCGAGCGGTTGCTGATTGACAACCTCAGCTTCCAGATCCCGCCCGGGGCCATCGTCGGCATCATCGGCCCGAACGGCGCCGGCAAGTCGACCCTGTTCCGCATGCTCACGGGCAAGGAGCAACCGGATGCCGGCGAGGTCGTCACCGGTCCGACCGTCAAGCTGGTTTCGGTGGACCAGTCGCGCGAGGCGCTGCCCAACGACAAGAGCGTGTGGGAGGCGATTTCCGGCGGCGCCGACATCCTCACCGTCGGCAAGTTCGAGACGCCCTCGCGCGCCTACATCGGCCGCTTCAACTTCAAGGGCGCCGATCAGCAGAAGCTCGTCGGCAACCTCTCCGGCGGCGAGCGCGGACGCCTGCACCTGGCCAAGACGCTGATCGCCGGCGGCAACGTGCTGCTGCTCGACGAGCCGTCCAACGATCTCGATGTAGAAACCCTGCGCGCATTGGAAGACGCCTTGCTCGAGTTCGCCGGCTGCGTGCTGGTGATCTCGCACGACCGCTGGTTCCTCGACCGCATCGCCACCCACATCCTTGCCTGCGAGGGCGAGTCGCAGTGGGTTTTTTTCAACGGCAACTACCACGAGTACGAGGCCGACAAGGTCAAGCGCCTGGGCGAGGAGGGCGCCAAGCCGAAGCGCCTGCGCTACAAGCCGCTGAAAGGATGACTGTGTGTAACAAGCTCTTCGCCGTGCTGTGCGGACTGACTTTTTCGGCCATGGCCTTTGCTTCCGACGAAGCCGGTCTCGCCGCCGTGCGCGACCTGGGACGGCTCAACGGCCAGGCGCTGGCCTGCGGGCAGAAGGAGAGCGCCGCCTGGGTGCGCATCCTCATGCTCAATCACGCGCCGAAGACGCGGGCCTACGGCGAAGCGTACGAAGAGGGCACCAACCAGTCCTTCATCGCCCATAACCGCGGTACGCCCTGCCCTGCCGCGGCCGAACTGGCGGCGCAGGTCGACGCAATCACGCAGCGCCTGAAGAAGGTGCTGCCGGCACCGGGGCAGGTGCCGCAAGGGCACAGTCCGGCGGAAACGGCACCGAACGCCGTCGTGCCGCGCTACCTGCTGCAGGACCCGAACGGACGCGCCGTGTCGAACGAGGATTTCCTCGGCCGCTTCCAGCTCGTCACCTTCGGCTACACCTCCTGTCCGGACGTCTGCCCGACCACGCTGCTGGAAATGAAGGAGGTGCTGCGGCTGCTCGGCTTCAAGGCCGCGCAGTTGCAGCCGATCTTCATCACCGTCGATCCGGAGCGCGACAGCGCGCAGGTGCTGCGCGAGTACACCGCGGCCTTCGATCCGCGCATTCTCGGCCTGCGCGGTTCTGAGGAACTGACGCGACGTGCCGCCGCCGAATTCAGGATGCGCTACGAGAAGGTTCGCGACCCGGCTGCGCCGCCCGGCAGCTACACGGTGGACCACTCGGCCGGCATGGTGCTGCTTGGCCCCGACGGGCGCACCGCCGCGCGCTTCGCCTATGCCACCCCGGCCCGGCAGATCGCCGAGCGCATCGATGCGCTGCTGCAGGAGGAAATCCGTCGCATGCCGGTGCAGCGCCTGCAAAGGTGAGCAAAGGAGTCGGTCATGGCCAATTCGAAATAGCCACGCCGGATCGTCATCGTCCTTGCTGCTGTCGTCGCCGTCCCGCAATCCTCTACGGCATGCCGACGGCCTCGCGCGCGATGCCGTCGAGCAGGGCTTCGAGTTTTCTCAGCGCGGCGTTGGATTTCGCGTCGGCCGCCGCGGGCGGGCGGCGGTAGGCGACATAGACCTTGCCGGGCTCGTTCAGCGGCGCATAGGCAATCACGGTGAATGGGCAGAAGACGACGTTGTGCGGGTCGGCCGCCATGATCGCCCGCGAGACGGCGGCGCTGCAAAACGAGTAGGCGACGGCATTCCCGAACAGCGGCGCGGCGTCGCCGAGGTCCTTGCCGGTGCGCTGAAGCATGTCGTGGATGCGCGACGTGAGGTCGGGCGCCAGGCCGCGGTTCTGGATGGCGATGGAGAGGTCTTCGCGCACGTCCTCGAAAGCCGCCTGTTTGGCATAGCGCACGACGCCGGGGAGCGGCTCGCCCGACGCATGGGCGGGTTTGGCGAGGGCGCAAGCGGCGAAAACGGCGAGGACGGCACGGCGCATGGCAGGGCGCCTTATTCCATCAGCGCGAACTGGACCTTCATCGTCAGCGCGCTGCCGGCGATCATGCCGGCGAGGGCGAGGAAGGAGCCGAGCGCGAGCGTCGACACGCCGCTGACGCCCTGCCCGACGGTGCAGCCCATGGCGACGAAGCCGCCATAGCCCATCAGCAGCCCGCCGCCGACGTGCTGGAAGAAATCGCCCGGCGAGGTGAACCACTCGAAGCGAAAGCTGCGGCTCGCCAGGGCATACAGGAATGAGCCGAGGATCATCCCGAAGACGGCGACGACGCCGACGCGGATCAGGCGGAGGTTGGTCGGGTCGGCCAGGAAGCGCCCGGTTTCGCCGATGGGGCTGATGAAGGTGAAGGACTGTATGGCGGCGCGGTTGGGTTCGCCTTCCATCATGGCTTCCTCAACCCATTCGGCGCCGAGTGGGCCGGCGGTGACGTACCAGCCGGCGACAACCGCGAGGCCGATTACGGCACCGGCCAGGATGTTGTCGCGATTGCCGCGAAAGTCGGCCGACCTGAAGACGAACCAGAGCAATGCCGCGCCGATCGCCGCGCCCGCCATGAGCCGCGCCGCCGTCGCGCTGATGCCGGTGATCCTGGCGAGGAAATCGTCGATGCCCTGGCCGCTCATGCCGTAAGAGGCGAGGCTGACGACGGTCGGACCGATCCAGCTCGCCACGGAAATCTCGAACAGGCGGGTGGTGGTCATGAAATAGACGACGGTGGCGATGGCGGCGGCGACGAAAACCGACTTGAGGTTGCCGCCGCCGATGCGCAGCAGGGTCTTGCTGCCGCAGCCGCTGCCCAGCGTCATGCCGACGCCGAAAATCAGGCCGCCGGCGATGTAGCGCAGCCAGGCGAAGTTCTCCGTGCGGTAGGGCGGCATGGTGTTGCCGCGCAGGGTGGCGATGGAGGCCGCCTCGAGCGCCGTGACGCCGAGGATGGCGATGGCGATGCCGAGCAGCCAGGCGCGCATGCGCCCGGTGTCGCCCATGTTGAGCCAGTCGGAAACCGCGCCCATCGTGCAGAAGTTCGTCTTGCTGGCCACCGCGCCGAAAACGACCGCGATGACGAACATCCACAACAGCACTTGGCCGTGCGCGCCGGATGCGAATAGTGAGGACATGCGCTTGCTCCGCGATGAAAATCAGCCGCCCTGCAAGCCGCGCAGGAACTTGACGAGGACATCACCGGCATCCTCGCCGTAGAGATCGTGGAAGAAATGGTCGGCGCCCGGAACGACGACAAGGCGCCGCAGCTTGCCGTCGATGTGCGGCCGCAAGCGCGGCTCGGTGTCGCGGGCGATTTCGTCGCCGCCGGCCACCACCACCAGGGTTGGGACGCGGATGCGCGCCAGGAGCGCGGGGGTGTCGTTCTTCTCGGCGAGCCCGTAGTGCGAGAGAAAGGCGGCGGCGCTCACGCGGGCGGCGTCGCAGCTCAGGAAGCCGGCCTGATCGAGGACGGCGTCCGCCCGGCCTGCCGCCACCAGCGCGCGCGCCTGCTTCAGCAGCGGTGCGAGCGGCTTCCCGTAACGGGCCTGGTAGCGCTCCGCTGCCGCGCCGTCGCGACCGACGATGGGGGCCAGCAGCACGGCGGAACGCACCAGGGGATGCGGGTGCTCGGCGAGGAACCAGCCGACCTGATGGCCGCCGCGCGAGAAGCCGAGCAGCGTCGCCGAGCGTGCGCCCTGTCGCGCCAGCCAGTCGAGCCAGGCCCTGAGTTCGGGCAGGGCGTCCTCGACCCGGTGGCCGATCGTGCCGTCGCACTCGAGCATGCCGCGCCGGCGGTTGTGCTTCAGGGAAAGGTTGATGGCCAGCGTGCTGAAGCCGCTTTCGTTCAGGGCTTTTCGAAACTGCCGCATCACCCCCATGTCCGCATGCGCCATGTTGCCATGCAGCATGAGAACGACACCGTCCGCCACGGTCCTGCCGGGCGCGATTTCGAGCACGCCGCTCAGTTCAAGATTGCCATGGGGCAGCAGAACTTCGCGCGGTTCGGCGCCGGCCGTCTGCGCGCACAAACCGAGCGCCAGAATGGCGAGCAGTTCGCGGCAGCGCAACATAAAGCCTCCCCTCGGGAACATGTCACTTCCTCCTCGTCGAGTTTCGGGGTAGACGCGACACGGCGGCGATTTATTCCGGCATGATGGGCAAGAATTTTTCGCCGGGGAGGGAATAAAGCGGCGTGCTGTCCCGTCATACCCGATCATGGAAGCCAGGAAAATGCTCTGGTTCGTGTCGCCTCAGCGGCGCGAACTCGCCAGGCGGATCGAGTCGAACCGGGCGCGCGTCTTTCGCGTCGCCTACGCCTGGTGTCACGATGCGGCGCTGGCCGACGACCTGACGCAGGATGCCCTTTCGCGCGGGCTCGACAGTCTCGACCAGTTGCGCGACGAGGAGCGGCTCGTCGGCTGGCTGCTGTCGATCCTGCATCGCTGCTGGATCGACCATCTGCGCGGCCGCCGCGATTGCGAGAGCGAGGAAGCGCTGGCCGAGCTGCCGTCCGACGAGCCGGGTCCGGAGGCGCATGCCGAGGCGCGCGAGACCGTGCGGCAGGTGCGGCTGGCCGTGGAGGCCCTGCCGCTCGGACAGCGCCAGGTGATCACACTGGTCGATCTCGAGGAGCTTTCCTATGCCGACGTGGCGGACATCCTCGGCATTCCGATCGGCACCGTCATGAGCCGGCTGTGCCGCGCGCGCGGCGCCCTGCGCGCGCTGCTGGAGCCGGCGCGCGGCGAGAACCTGCTCTTGAGGCGAGTGAAATGAGCACCCGGTTTTCCGAAGAACAGTTGAATGCCTTCGTCGACGGCGAACTGGCGGCGGCGGAACGCGAGGAAGTCCTCGCCGCCAGCTCGTCCGATCCCGAGATCGCGCAGCGGCTGTGCGCGCTGCGCGCTGGCAAGGATCTGCTGCGCCATGCGTATGACCGCAACGTCCTGCCGGCCCCGCGACGCGCACCGCGCGGTCGCAGCCGGTGGACCCACGCCCTCGCGGCGGGCGTGCTGCTCGCCTTCGGCATCGTCGTCGGCGCTCAGTTGCAGCGCGTGCCCTTGCCGGCAACAATGACGTTGTCCGGCTGGGCCAGCCATTTCTTCGTTGCCCAGCCCGGCCGCATCCTCGTGCATCTCGACCACGCCGACCCCGAGCACATGGAAGCGGCGCTCGATCTCGTCGGCGCCTATCTGGAAAAGAACGGCAGCGCCCATGTCGAGGTCGTGGTCAACAACCGCGGCCTGGACATGCTGCGTGCCGATCGCACCCCGTTTGCGGGCCGCATCGCCGAGCTCGAATACCGCTACGACAACGTGGTGTTCATCGCCTGCGAACGCGCCATCGCCCGTTTCGAGCAGGAGGGCGAGCAGGTGACCATCCTGCCGCAGGCCGTGCGCACCCGCAATGCGATCGCCCACATCGCCGAGCGGGTGCAGGGCGGCTGGACTTACATCAAGGTTTGAGCGTCTTTTGTATCAATCACAAGGAGGAGACATCATGAATACGATCCCGCAGCACAACCACGATGCCGGGCGCCGTCGGGCACTGCGGCTGTTTGGCGGCGCCGGCGTCGCGGCAATGATTCCGCTCGGACTGCTGCCGGGCACGGCGGCGGCCGCGAGCGGGCTCGGCATGCCGAAGCCGGACGAGAAGGTCGAGCAGACCCTGGAACGGCTGTTCGGCAAGCGCCCGCTGCAGGCGGCCGGCGACAAGATGAAGGTCGAGTTGCCGCTGATCGCCGAGAACGGCGCGGTGGTGCCTGTGCGCATCGAGTCGAACCTGCCGATGCAGGCGAACAGCTACGTCAAGAACATCTACATCATCACCGACAAGAACCGCCGGCCGCTCAATGCGCGCATGTCGCTGACGCCGGATGCCGGCAAGCTGTCGATCGCCACCAACATCCGCATGGGCGGCACCTCGGACGTGCGCGTCATAGCCGAGACGAGCGACGGCAACCTTTACCAGTTCAAGCAGGAAGTCAAGGTCACCGTCGGCGGCTGCGGCGGCTGAGCATCCGGCCATTCAAACACAAGCGAGGAGAAAACGATGTCGCAAGTACGTATCCGGGTGCCGGAAAAGGCCAAGGCGGGCGATGTGATCACCGTGCGCGCCCTGGTGACCCATCCGATGGAGGTCATGCAGACGCGCGACGGCAAGCCCGTCGAGAAGAACTACAACTTCATCCACAAGGTGGAAGCCAGCTACAACGGCAAGCCGGTGCTCGAGGCCGAAACGACGCAGGCCGTGAGCCAGAACCCTTTCTTTTCGTTCACCATCAAGGTGAACGAGCCGGGCAAGGTCAGGGTGATCTTCCACGACACCGAGGGGAAGACCTACACCGGAGAGGCGGACATCAAGTTCTGATGCGACAAGAATAAGGCGATCGCGCTGCTGCGGCGCGATCGATAATCCAAAGGAGGATGCAACATGAAGGAATGGATCAGGCAGCGCCTTTCTCGCCACGGACGGCTTGCGCCGGCCGTGCTCGGCGTAGCGTTTCTGGCCGCCTGCGCGACGGTCGGCGTCGGCGTCACCTCCAGCGAGTGGAAAACGAACGCGATTCCACAGTCGCAGGGCATCGTCAAGGAGGTCGACGGCAAGCGCATCCAGCAGCGTTACCCCTACGGCGGGTTCGGCACGGTCAACTTCGAGAAATGGCCGACCTTCGCCGCAAACAGTCCGGCCTATTTCCCGCCCAAGAAGGGCGAGATGCCGAAGGACGTCAAGGGCGATCCGAAGAAGGGGCAAGCCTTGATGAAGAATGCCAGCAAGGGTCCCTGCACCGCCTGCCATCTGATACCCGACGCCACGGTCTGGCCGGCCGGCAATGTCGGCCCCGACCTGCGCACTTCCGGTTCGCGCGGCGTCCCGGACGAGATCTTCTACCAGATCATTTACGATCCGCGCGTCATTTACGGTCCCGACACGCCGATGGCGCCCTTCGGCGCCTCCGGCATGTGGACGCCGGAGGAGATCGTGCATGCGGTCGCCTACATCCAGTCGCTCAAGGGCAACCCGCCCGGCGTCGCCGAAGAAGTGAGCAAGGATCCCGACTGGAACCCGTACACCCGCAAGGTGGTGCGTCCGGCCTACGGCGACCCGCTCGATCCCATCGCCAACCCCGGCCTGGGTCAGGCCGAGAGCCTGGCCGTGCCGCGCTGGAGCAAGACCGGCCCGAAAGGCCAGTCCTGCGCGAACTGCCACGGCCCGATCGCCGCGCCCGACGCGAAGCGGTCAATCGGCGTCATCACCTCGATGGTCGGCGTCGGCGCGCAGTATCCGAAGTGGATGCCGCAGCACAAGCGCATGATGTCGATCGAGGATTTCCTCGCCGTGCATGCGCCGGAGACGACCGGCGACGCGATGCCCTCGCAGGGCGACGAGAACCTGTCCATGTCGATCCTCGTCAAGATGCAGTCGAACGGCATGCCCTACAACATCGCCCTCGACGACCGCAACGTGCAGGCCGCAATCGCCCGCGGCGAGGAAATGTTCAGCCGCCGTGTCGGCCAGCGCGGCCAGGCCTGCGCCAACTGCCACACCGCACGCGGCGGCGGGCGCAAGTTCCTTGGCGGCCGCTTCCTTGCCGACATCGAGGAGGACGCGATGGTCAACCATCCGTACTGGCGCACCGCCTGGCAGCGGCTGATCGACATCCGCATCCGCTTCCAGTGGTGCATGACGCCGCTGCGTACCAACATGCTGCCCGGCGACGCGCCCGAGTATGCCGACCTGGAAACCTTCATCATCGCCAAGCAGACCAGGCGCGGCGACAAGGTGGAGGTGCCGCGCCTGTCGCACTGACCGGCTGCCGTTTCCTGCCGCGGCGCCTTGGCGCCGCGGTTTTTCCCCGCATGAACACCTGAAGGACAGAGTCGATGGAAGTCACCCGCAGGGATTTCGTCAAGCTGCTGGCGGTGGCCGGCGGCATCGGTCTGGCCGATCCGCGGCGCGCGCTCGCCGCCATGGCGCCGGAACGGCTGCTCGATTTCGAAGCCTACGGCAACGTCACGCTGCTGCACATGACGGACAGCCACGCCACGCTGCTGCCGGTGCACTTCCGCGAACCGGACACCCTGCTCGGCATCGGCGCCGAACGCGGCAAGCCGCCCTTCCTCACCGGTCAGGCCTTCCTCGACCACTACGGCGTCAAACGCGGCAGCGCCGCCGCCCATGCGATGGCGCATCTCGATTTCGTTGAACTCGCCAAACGCTACGGCCGCATGGGCGGCTACGCGCACATCGCCACGCTGGTGAAAAAGGTACGCGCCGAGCGCTCCGGCCGGACGCTGCTGCTCGACGGCGGCGACACCCTGCAGGGCTCGGCCACCTCCCTGTGGACCCATGCCGAGGACATGGTGCAGGCGATCAACCGCCTCGGCGTCGACGTCATGTGCCCGCACTGGGAATTCACCTTCGGCATCGAGCGCGTCAAGGAAATCTTCGGCGACAGGGAGAAGTCCGGCAGCTTCAAGGGCGAGTTCGTCGCGCAAAACGTCATGGACGTATCCTGGGGACCGCCGGGCGAGCCGGTGTTCAAGCCCTATGTCGTTCGCGAGCTGGGCGGGGCGCGCATCGGCATCCTCGGCCAGGCCTTCCCCTACACGCCGATTTCGCATCCGCGCCGCTTCATGCCCGACCTTTCCTTCGGCATCCGCGACGAACAGGCGCAGAAGTGGGTCGACGAGCTGCGCAAGGAGCGGAAGGTGGATGCGGTGGTGCTGCTCTCGCACAACGGCGTGGCGGTCGATCTCAAGATGGCGCAACGGGTGCGCGGCATCGATGTGATTCTGGGCGGCCATACCCATGACGGCCTGCCGGCGCCGATCAAGGTCGGCGACACGCTGGTGATCAATTCCGGCTGCCACGGCAAATTCCTCTCGCGCCTCGATCTGGATGTCGGGAAAGGCCGCGTGGCGGGATTCCGCTTCAAGCTGATTCCCGTGCTGTCCGAGCATATTCCGGCGGACCCCGACATGGCGGCGCTGATCGAGCGGGTGCGCGCGCCCTTCGCAAGGCGTCTCGGCGAGAAGCTCGCCGTTTCGGAGACGCTGCTCTATCGGCGCGGCAACTTCAACGGCACCTTCGACGAGGTGATCCTGGAGGCGCTGATGAAGCGCTTCGACGCCCAGGTGGCCTTTTCGCCGGGTTTCCGCTGGGGCGTTTCGCTGATACCGGGGCAGGACATCACCCTGGAGGATGCCTACACCCACACCGCGCTGACCTATCCGAACACCTGGGCGCGCGAGATGGACGGCGCGGAAATCAAGACGATCATGGAGGACGTCGCCGACAACCTGTTCAACCGCGACCCCTACTATCGCCAGGGCGGCGACATGGTGCGCGTCGGCGGCGTCAGCTACACCATCGATCCGCTTGCCAAGATCGGCGAGCGCATCCGGGACCTGCGCATCGGCGGCAAGCCGATGCAGGCCGACAAGCGCTACAAGGCGGCCGGCTGGGCGAGCATGGCCGAGGTGGACGGGCCGCCGGTATACGACGTCGTAGCCGAGCATCTGCGCAACGTGAAGCGCGTGCGCCTCGACACGACGTCGCGCGTCAAGGTCAAGGGCGCGTAGCGGACGAGGAGGCGGAACATGAGAACCTTTTTTTTCGCGCTGACGCTGGCCTGGTTAGTCCCATCGACGGCTTTGGCGGCGCCGACGCGCGATGCCGACAGCCATTTCTTCCAGAGCGGCTTCCGCGATTTTCCCGAGGAGATCTCGCTGGCGAAAACCGAGGGCAAGCGCGGCCTGGCGATCATGTTCGAGGCGGAAGACTGTCCGCCTTGCAAGCGGATGAAGCGCGACATCCTCAGCCAGGTCCGCGTGCAGGACTATTACCGCAAGCACTTTCGCGTCATCAGCATCGATTTCAACGGCGACCAGGACGTCGTCGATCCGGCCGGCCGCGTGCTGAGCGAAAAGCGCTATGCGGGCAAGGAAGGGGTCGGCATCCGCGGCACGCCGGCCTTTCTGTTCCTCGACCTGCAGGGGCGGGAGATGGCGCGCCATTACGGCGAAATCCGCAACGCCGACAATTTCCTGAAGCTCGGCCAGTTCGTCGTCAGCGGCGCCTGGCGCAACGGCGATTTGCGCAAGCACCTCGAAAGCTCCGTCGCCGCGCCGCGCTGATCGCGCGCCCGCTGTTCGGCAGGCGCATTCGGTGATCCATCGCAGCGGTCCGCTGCGGTGGCTGCCGGGGCGCGATGCGCCCCGAGGGGGTTCAGGCCGTTTCCAGCCATTGCCGGATGCGCGCGTACACCTCCGGCCGCGAGAGCAGGTCGAGGTGGCCCGCCTCGAAGGCGGTCCTTAAGGTCCCCGGCCTGCTTGCCGGTGGTCGCGGCAATCGCATGGCAGGCCACCCCTTGCGGCAGCGGCAGCGCCTTGTGATGTCCGTGCGAGCGGGCGAAGCGGTCGCGTCCCCGCCAGTCCTCGTCGAGCAGCCAGCGGTGGCGCAGGTCGGTGATGCCGGCGCTGCGGATCTTGCCGAGGCGGGAGAGCGGGGCCGTGCAGGGGCTGGCGCCCAGCGCGTGTCGATCCAGTGGCCGCCGCGCTCCATCGGCGCGCCGTGGTGCGGCGTGCCGAGGAACACCGGCTATTTCAGATGCCGTGGCCAGGCATGCCCCGCCGCCGTGCCGTAATGCCAGGCGCTGCGCGCCAGCAGGCCGCCCATGCTGTGGCCGAGAATGGCCAGCTCTTCCACCGGGACGGGCCAGTTGCCGAGCAGGGCCTCGATCCGATCGGCGAGTTCGCGCCCGTTGGTCGAGATGTGGCGGCCGCTGTTGTCGCGGCGCAGGCGGATCGCCAGCCGGCTGAAGCCGTGCAGGTCGCCGGGATGGAGGTGAGCTTTTCGGGTCGTCCGCGGGGTCATGGCCTGTGCCACTATATGCCCCTGTTGCGCGCTGAAACGTTCGCGTTTACCGTGTGCACGACGCCCCGCCTGTCGAGAAACGGAACCGATCATGAGTGGCTGCTCCGAGCACGAACCCGCTGCCCCTTCCCGCGACGGCATCGGCATCGCCCGCAGGAATGCCTTCGACCCCGTCGCCTTCGAGCGGGCCGTCGCCGATCTCCTCGCCGCCTGCGGCATCGCGCCCGACATGAAGCACATGGGCCGCACCGCGGAACGCGTGCGCACGCTGTGGCAGCGGCGCCTGCTCGGCGGCTACGACCTGGATCCGGCCGAGGCGCTGGGCGAGGGCTTCGAGGACCCGCGCCGCGACATGGTGGTGGTGCGCGGCATCGCCGTGCATGGCGTCTGCCCGCATCACCTGGTGCCCTTCCGCGGCGTGGCGCACGTCGCCTACCTGCCCGGCGGGCGCCTGCACGGCTTCGGCCGCATCGCGCGCATGGTCGACGCCATCGGCCATCGCTTCACCTACCAGGAGTGGATGACGCGCGACATCGCCGAGGCGCTGGTGACGCACGGCAAGGCCGCCGGCGGCGCCTGCGTCATCGAGGCCGAGCAACTGTGCCTGCTGCTGGGCGAGGACCGCCGCGGCGACGAGCGCGTGGTGACGCAGGCCTTCACCGGCGCCTTCGAGAAATCGGATCAGCTGCGCATGGAATTCCTGCGCGCGATTTCGGGCAAGCTGCCGTGAACGGGTTCACGCGGGAGCATGCGGCCATCGACGCGCACCAGCACGTCGTCGCGCGCTTCTTCGCCCCGCCGGGCGAGGCGAAGGCGGCCGTGCTGGTGGTGCCGGCGATGGGGGTGACGCAGGCCTATTACGCGCCGTTTGCCGAATGGCTGGCGGCACAGGGCTATCTGGTGGCGACGTTCGATTACCGCGGCATCGGCCAGTCGCGCTACGGCCGGCTGCGCGGGCTAAAGGTGGATGTGCTCGACTGGGCGCGGCAGGACTGCGCGGCGATGGTCGAGGCCGTGACGGCGCGCGCGGAAGGCCGACCGCTCTACTGGGTCGGCCACAGCCTGGGCGGGCAGATCCTCCCCTTCGTGCCGAACCGAGAGCGTGTCGCACGCATCGTCACCGTCGCCACCGGCAGCGGCTACTGGCGCGAGAACACCGCCGCGCTGCGGCGCGTCTCCTGGTGGCTGTGGTTCGTCGCCGCGCCGCTTTCGGTGCGCCTGTTCGGCTATTTCCCGGGCAAACGCCTGCGCAAGATCGGCGATCTGCCGCGCGGCGTGATGGAGCAATGGCGGCGCTGGTGCCTCAACCCCGAATACGCCGTGGGCGTGGAGGGCGAACCGGCGCGCGAGGCCTACGCCTCGGTGACCACGCCGATCGTCTCGCTCTCCTTCACCGACGACGAATACATGTCCCGCCGCAACGTAGAGGCCATCCACGGCCAGTATGTCAGCGCCCCGCGCACCCTGAAGCGCTACGCGCCGAAGGAGATCGGCGTCAAACGCATCGGTCATTTCGGTTTTTTCAGACCGAAGTTCGAGCAGTCCCTCTGGCGCGCACACCTGCTGCCCTTGCTTTCCTGAAGCCTTGATGGGGCCATCAGGAGCATTGTTTGACAGAAAATTAATCCCGACAAATAATGTCAAGTATTAAAACGGATCCCCAACCCCAACAGAGAGATAACACCATGATCGTGATCAACGGCAAGGAAATCGAAACAGATGCGGAAGGCTATCTGGCGCAGCTCGACGACTGGTCGGAGGACATCGCCGGCTACCTGGCCAAGCAGGACAACCTGCAACTCACCGAGGACCACTGGAAGCTGCTCAACTGGATCCGCGCCTATTACCAGGAGAACGGCACGGCGCCGAACCTGCGAGTGATGCAGAAGCTGCTCAAGGAAGACCTGGGCGAGGAGTGGGCCGACAAGAAGCGCCTGTTCGACCTCTTTCCCTACGGTCCGGCCAAGCAGGGCGCGCGCTACGCCGGCATGCCGAAGCCGACCGGCTGTGTTTGAGAGGCTGAATGGAGTATCTCTGCGACGTCGTGGAAGCCGATTTCGATGAGCGCGTCGTGGCGCGCTCGCATGCGGTGCCGGTGCTGGTGGATATCGGCGCCGGCTGGTGCGGGCCCTGCCGCGTGCTGACGCCGCTGCTGGAGCGGCTGGCGAAGGAGCATGCCGGCGCCTTCATCCTCGCCAACGTCGATGCCGACGAGAACATGAAGCTTGCCGGGCGCCACAAGGTGCGCGGCTTCCCGACGGTGATCGCCTACAGCCGCGGCGTCGAGATCGACCGCTTCGACAGCGCGCAGACCGAAGGCTTCCTGCGCCGCTTCATCGACGGCGTCGTCGCCCGCCACGCCGCCCAAACGACCGCGCAACCGGCCTGATTCAGGCGGCTTCCTTCAGCCGCAGCAGGCCGATCTGCACGCTGCGGTCGCCGTCCGTCAGCCACGCCTGCCCGTCCTGGATCGTGCACTGGAGGCTCATGCCGCGCCGGACCAGTGCGGCGAGCGCCTGGGTGGTGGCCGCCGGCAGATTCATCACCTCGAGGTTGCTCAGCCGCTCCAGCTTGTCGCGGTTTTGCTGCCACCAGATGTCGGCGCCGCGCCCGCCATAGCACAACACCACGACGCGGTCCGCCCTGCCGCAGGCCTTGCGGATCTCGCGCTCGTCGGGCAGGCCGACCTCGACCCACAGCGCCACGGCCCCGGTGAGATCCGCCTGCCATAGCGCCGGCTCGTCCTCGGTCGACAGGCCGCGGCCGAACTCCAGCCGCTCGTGTGCGTAAAGCGCGAAGGCGAGCAGGCGCACCATCATGCGCTCGTCGGTCTCCGAGGGATGGCGCGCCAGCGTCAGCGCATGGGTGGCGTAGTAATGCCGGTCGAGGTCGGAGACCTGCAGCTCGGCCTTGAAGATGGTCGATTTGAGAGCCATGAAAAAACGGCGCCCGGGGTTTTTGTCCCTAGGGCGCCGTCCTGTGGAGACTGACTATTATTCCATCGCCTCGTAGAGCGGCAGGGTGAGGAACTCCGGGTAGTCGGGCGACAGGCTCATCGTCTCGAAGATGCCGGCGGCCTGGTCGTAGGTCTCGGTCTTCTCGCCGGCGGCGCTGACGGTGGTCTTGACCTTGGCGAGCTCCTCGACGATGAGGCCCTTGACCATCTCGGCGGTGACCTTGCGGCCATCGTCGAGCTTGCCCTTCGGGCTGACCACCCACTGCCACACCTGCGAGCGCGAGATCTCGGCGGTGGCGGCGTCCTCCATCAGGTTGTGGATGGGCACGCAGCCGTTGCCGGCGAGCCAGGAGCCGAGGTAATGGATGCCGACGTTGATGTTGTTGCGCACGCCGACTTCCGTAATCGGCTGCTCGGGCTGGAAGTTGAGCCAGTCCTTCGGGCCGTAGGTGTCGCTGCGCTGTTTTTCCCACTGGTTGGGCTTGTCGCCGAGCACCTTGACGAACTCTTCCATGGCGATGGAGACGAGGCCCGGGTGGGCCACCCAGCCGCCGTCGTAGCCGTCGTTGGCGTCGCGCGTCTTGTCGTGGCGGATGCCGGCGAGCGCCTTTTCGTTGGCGGCGGGGTCGTTCTTGATCGGGATCAGCGCGCTCATGCCGCCGATGGCCGGCGCGCCGCGCTTGTGGCAGGCCTTCACCAGCGCCAGCGCGTAGCTGCGCATGAAGGGCACTTCCATGGTGATGGCGCCGCGGTTGGCCAGGCAGAAATCCTTGTTCTTCTTGAACTTCTTGATGCAGGAGAAGATGTAGTCCCAGCGCCCGGCATTCAGCCCGGCGGAATGCTCGCGCAGTTCATAGAGGATCTCTTCCAGTTCGAAGGTGGCGAGGATGGTCTCGACCAGCACGGTGGCCTTGATGGTGCCGCGCGGCAGGCCGATCTCGTCCTGCGCCAGGCAGAAGATGTCGTTCCACAGGCGCGCCTCGAGATGCGACTCCATCTTCGGCAGGTAGAAGAAGGGCCCCGCGCCGCGGGCGATCTGCTCCTTGGCGTTGTGGAAGAACACCAGGCCGAAGTCGAAGATGCCGCCGGAGACGCGCTGGCCATCGACCAGCACGTGCTTCTCGTCGAGGTGCCAGCCGCGCGGGCGAATCTGCAGGACGGCGATCTTGTCGTTGAGCTTGTAGGTCTTGCCGCCGGACTCGAGGCTGATGGTGCGGCGGATGGCGTCCTTCAGGTTCACCTGGCCCTGCACCTGGTTGAACCAGTTCGGGCTGTTGGAATCCTCGAAGTCGGTCATGTAGGAATCGGCGCCCGAGTTGTAGGCGTTGATGATCATCTTGCGCTCGACCGGGCCGGTGATCTCGACGCGGCGGCACTCCAGCGCCTTGGGCAGCGGCGCGACCTTCCAGTCGCCCTCGCGGATGTGCTTCGTCTCGGGCAGGAAGTCCGGCATCTCGCCGGCGTCGATGCGCGCCTGGCGCTCGACGCGCTTGGCGAGCAGCTCCTTGCGGCGCGGCGCGAAGGCGCGGTGCAGATTGGCGACGAAGGCGAGCGCGTCGTGGGTGAGGATCTCTTCGAAGCGCGGATGGATCGGCGCGTTGATCTGCACGCCGGCGGGCAGGTTGAGGCTCATGAGGGCTCCTTGGTTGAATTTTTTACGTATGAAACCACGTCGGTCAGCAGGCGGCCTTGGGCGTCGGGTTGCACACCCAGTTCCTCGAGCGGCTGACCGCCGCGGTTGATCCAGAACGTCGTGTAGCCGAACCATGCGGCGCCGAGGGCGTCCCAGCAGTTCGACGAGACGAACAGAATCTCCCTCGTGGGGAGCTTGAAGGCGTCCGGCCCGAGCCGGTAGGCCTCGGGGGCGGTCTTGTATTTCCTCACCGCCTCGACCGACAGCAGGTGGTCGAAGAGGCCGTTCATGCCGGCGCTCTTCACGGCGATGTCGAGCATCTCGGGCGTGCCGTTGGAGAGGATGGCCAGCGGCACACCCATTTTCTTCAGTTCCTTCAGCGCGCCCAGGTTTTCCGGGAAGGCGGAGAGGCAGGTGTATTGCTGCATCAGCCGCTTGCGGGCATCTTCCGTGAGATCGAGGCCGAGTTTGCGCGCGGAGAAGACCAGCGCGTCCTCGGTGACCTGCCAGAACGGCGCGTAGCGGTCGGCCAGCGTGCGGATGTGCGTGTAGCCGATCTGCGTGCCGCGCCACAGCGCCGTCAGTTCCGCGCCCTTGCCGGGAAAAAGCTGCTCGGCCAGCGCGCCGACGGAGTACACGTCGAACAGCGTGCCGTAGGCGTCGAAGGCGATGGCGCGGACGGGATGGCTCATGGCTTCATCCAGGCGAGGCCGGCCTCGGTCGTCGTGGCCGGCTTGTATTCGCAGCCGACCCATCCTTTATAGCCGATGCGGTCGAGATGCGCGAAGAGAAAGTCGAAGTTGATCTCGCCCGTGCCCGGCTCGTGGCGGCCCGGGTTGTCGGCGATCTGGATGTGCGCGATCTTGTCGAGATGCGCTGCGAGGGTGCCGGCCAGTTCGCCTTCCATGCGCTGCATGTGATAGACGTCGTACTGCAGGAAAAGGTTGTCCGCGCCCACTTCGGCGATCAGGTCGAGTGCCTGCCGCGTGCCATGCAGGAAAAAGCCCGGGATGTCATGCGTGTTGATCGGCTCGATCAGCAGTTTGAGTCCATGGGCCTGCAGCCGCAGGGCGGCGTAGCGCAGATTGCCGACCAGGACGTGGCGCGCGGTCTCGGCCGGCACGCCCGCCGGACGAATGCCCGCCAGGCAATTCAACTGTGGTACGCCCAGCGCCGAGGCATAGGTCAGTGCCGTGTCGAGGCCCTGGCGGAATTCGTCGATCCTCTCCGGATGGCAGGCGATGTCACGCTCGCCCGTCGCCCAGTTGCCGGCCGGCAGATTGAACAGCACGCAGGAAAGCCTGTTCTGGAGCAGGGCCTGCTGCAGATGTTCGGCCGGTGCGTCATAGGGGAACTGGATTTCCACCGCCGTGAAGCCGGCACGCGCGGCGCGCTCGAAGCGCTCGAGCAGCGGCGCTTCGGTGAACAGCATCGACAGGTTGGCGGCGAATCTTGGCATGGCGCCAAGATACCCCGCATTCGTTGTCAATAAAATACAGGTAAAATCAAATCATCATTGCGAAAAAAGCAAAAATGCCATGGATAAGCTCAAGCAGATTGAAACTTTCGTTTCCGTGGCCGGCCGCGGCAGCCTGACAGCCGCTGCGGGCGCGGAAGGCGTGGCGCCCGCCGTGGTGAGCCGGCGCCTGGATGCGCTCGAGGCGCGGCTGGGGGTGAAGCTCCTGCTGCGCACGACCCGGCGCGTGACGCTGACATTCGAGGGCAGCGCCTATCTCGAGGATTGCCAGCGCATCCTGCGCGAACTGGTGGAGGCCGAGGCGTCGGTGTCGCTCGGGGGCGTCAAGGCGCGCGGCCACCTGCGCGTCTCCGCGCCGGCTGGCTTCGGCCGCAGGCATGTCGCGCCCGTCATCATGCAGTTCCTCGATGCTCATCCCGAAGTGACGGTAAACCTCGATCTTTCCGACCGGCTCGTCGATCTGGTGAACGAGGGCATCGATTGCGCCATCCGCGTCGGCGAACTGACCGATTCCAGCCTGGTCAGCATCAGGCTGGCAGAGAACCGCCGCGCCGTGGTGGCGAGCCCCGGCTACCTGGAGAAACATGGCGCGCCGCGCACGGTCGGGGACCTCGCGCGCCACAACTGCCTGTCGCTCGGGCAGCAACGCGGCTGGCTGTTCCGCGTCGGAGAGGAGACGGTGAGCATCAAGGTGAACGGCCTGCTCGAATGCAACGACGGCGCGGTGCTGCACGAATGGGCGCTCGCCGGCCGCGGTCTGGCCTGGCGCTCGATGTGGGAAGTGGGGCAGGATCTGAAAGACGGCATGCTCGTCTCGGTGCTGGACGAGTTTGCCGCGCCGCCCACGGGCATTTATGCCGTGTTCCCGCAGCGCAAATACCTGCCGCTGCGCGTGCGCCTGCTCATCGACCACCTGAAGCACACCTATGGCAACGATGCCTATTGGGGCGTCCTGCGCTGATATGATTGGGCCATGTCGAATCCCAGCCCGAAGAAACAGGTCTTCGAGCACCTCGCGCGCGTCGGCAAGGGGCTCTCCCACGAGGCGCGGCTCGATCTGCTGGAAGCCCTGGCGCAGGGCGAGCGCAGCGTGGACGCGCTGGCGAAGACCTGCGGCATGCCGATCTCGAATGCCTCGCACCATCTTCTCATCCTCAAGGACTGCGGCCTGGCCGCCTCGCGCAAGGAGGGCCTCCAGGTGTTCTACCGCCTCGCCGATGCCGAGGTCACCGCGGTGGTGGCCACCGTGCGGCGCATCGCCGAGCGCCAGCTGGCCGAGGTGCAGCGCATCGTGCGCGAGAATTTCGAGTCCCGCGACGCCCTGCAGCCGGTGCGGCGCGACGAACTGCTGAAGATGGCGCGCCGCGGCGAGGCGGTGGTGATCGACGTGCGGCCGGAGGCGGAATACGAGGCCGGACATATCGCGGGCGCGGTAAATGTGCCGCTCGATGCGCTGCCGCGCTTCCTCAGAAAGCTGCCCAGGGAACAGGAGATCGTCGCCTACTGCCGCGGCCCCTACTGCCTGCTCGCCTTCGAGGCGGTGGAGAAGCTGCGCAGCAAGGGCTTCCGGGCGCGCCGGCTCGAGGACGGCTTTCCGGAGTGGCAGGCGGAGCGGCTGCCGGTCGAATCGGCCGGACGGTGAGCTTGCCGGGCTTCCGTGTTCCGTCTAGTATTCGTATGATTGTACGAATACTAGACGGAAGGAGCCGCCATGCAGAACTGTCTGTTCATCCTGAACGATCCGCCCTATGGCACCGAGCGCAGCTATAACGGGGCGAGGCTGGCGCGCGGCATGCTCGAAGCGGGCGACTGTGCGGTGAGGGTGTTCCTGATCGGCGACGGGGCCGCCTGCGGCAAGGCCGGCCAGAAGGTCCCGCAGGGCTACTACAACCTGGGCGACATGCTGGGCGGCGTCATCCGCCGCGGCGGCGAGGTGGCGGTTTGCGGCACATGCATCGACGCCCGCGGCATCGCCGACAGCGACCTGATTCCGGGCGCCCGGCGCGGCAACATGGCCCAGCTGGTCGAATGGATGCAGTGGGCCGACAAGGTGGTGAGTTTCTGATGGCGCGCACCGCGCTGGTCCTCGGCGCCGGCCTCGGCGGCCTGGTGGCGGCGGAAACGCTGCGCAAGCTGCTGCCGGCCACGGATCGGGTCATTGCCGTGGACCGGGCGGCAGAGCACTACTTTCCGCCGTCGCTGCTCTGGCTGATGGTCGGTCGGCGCACGCCGGCGGACTTTACCCGGCCTCTGGCACGGCTGGCGGGCCGCGGGGTGACGTTCCGGCAAGGCAGCGTGACGCGGATCGACGCGCAGGGCAGGCGGGTCGACATCGACGGGCAGACGCTTTCGGCCGACGCGCTGGTGGTCGCCCTCGGAGCGGAATATGCGCCCGAGGCGATTCCCGGATTGAAAGAGGGAGGCCTCGACTTCTACACCCTGGATGGAGCGGCAGCCGTTCGTGACGCCCTGGCCGGGTTCGCAGGCGGGCGCATTGTCTTCCTGACGGCCGCGCCGATGTACAAGTGCCCGGCGGCGCCTTACGAGGCGGCGCTTCTGGTCGAGGACTTCCTGCGCCGACGCGGCATTCGCAACTCGACGACACTGGAGTTTTTCGCCGCCGAGCCGCAGCCGATGTCCGTGGCCGGCCCGGCGGTGGGCGCGGCCGTGCGCGGCATGATCGAGGCGCGCGGCATCGCCTATCGTCCGGAACACCAGGTGAAGGCCGTCGATGCCGCAGCGCACCGCATCGAGTTCGCCAACGGCGCATCCACCGATTACGACCTGCTGCTCTATGTCCCGCCGCACCGCGCGCCGGTGGTCGTGCGCGAAGCCGGCCTGACCAACGAGGCGGGCTGGATACCGGTTGATCGGCACACGCTGCAAACGCAGTTCGAGGGCGTCTTTGCCATCGGCGACATCACCACCATTCCGCTGAAGATGGGACGCCCGCTGCCCAAGGCCGGCGTCTTCGCCCACGGCCAGGCCGAGACCGTGGCCAACAACATCGCCCACGCTTGGACCGGCAAGGGCGCGCCACGCCGCTTCGACGGTCACGGCATGTGCTTCATCGAGGCTGGCGGCGGCCGCGCCGGCATCGGCAAGGGCGATTTCTACGACGAACCGACACCGAGGGTGGACATTCGCCCGCCCAGCCTGTTCTGGCACGCCGGCAAGATCCTTTACGAGAAGTACTGGCTATACCGGCGGTTCTGAGCGACTCGCCGTATCAGCGGGACTGACTTTTCTCGGCGAGCTTCGCCTTCTCGTAGAGCGGCATCACCTCGGGCAGGCGGCGCTCGATTTCCTCGATGCGGTTCTTGCCCGAGGGGTGGGTGGAGAACCACTGCGGCGGCGCGCCCCTGTTGGCGGCCATCATCTTCCGCCACAGCGTGATGCCGGCGCGCGGGTCGTAGCCGGCGCGGGCGGCGAGCTCCAGGCCGACGGTATCGGCCTCGGTCTCGTCGTCGCGCGAGAACTTCAGGGTCATCAGCTGGCCGCCCGCGCTGAACAATCCAGAATACTTTCCGCCGCCGACGAACTCGCTGAGCAGGCTTGCGCCCAGGCGGGTGAGTTCGGTTTTGGCGATGCGCTCGCGCGCGTGCTCGCGCAGGGCGTGGGCGATCTCGTGGCCCATCACCGCCGCCGCCTCGTCGTCGGTGAGCTGCAGGCCGAGCAGCAGGCCGCTGAAAACGGCGATCTTGCCGCCCGGCATGCAGAAGGCGTTCACCTGCTGCGAGCCGATGAGGATGACTTCCCATTGCCACTGCTGGGCACGCGGGTTGAAGCGGCTGGCATGGGGAATGAGGCGGCCGGCGATCTGGCGCAGGCGGCGCGTCTGGGGGTGGTCGTCGGGCGCCAGCGCCTTCTTCGCCGATGCCTGCTGCTTGAGTTGTGAGAATTCGAGCGTGGCCTGGCGCTCGAGGCCTTCCGCCGGCACCAGCTTGCGCACGGCCGAAGGCTGGCCGACATTCACGCCCTCGCGCGGCTCCGCCGCGGCCAGCGGGAAGGCGAGCATGCCGCAAAGAAAAAGGGCGATGCCCCGGACTGCGTACATCACCCTATCTTAGCGCAAGCGCGACACGGCTCAGGCGACGGCCTTCGTCTCCCGCCGGTCTTCCGGAGTGGCGGCCTTGGCCGGGCGCTCGATCGACACCTCGGCCAGGCGGCGCGCGATGTGCTCCAGCGCTTCCTCGACCTGGTCGATCAGGATCAGGCACAGCTCGCCCGGCTGCAGGCGCGCCAGCGCCGTGTCGATGGCGAGGAACTCGCCGCGAATTTCCTCCACCCGCTGGGTGCGCTTGGCCTGCGCGAGGCCCTCGCGCAGCAGGGCGAGCACTTCGCCGTCGGCGCGGCCGCGCTGGCACTGGTCCTGGTAAAGGATGACTTCGTCGAAGGCGTCACCGAGGATTTCGGTCTGGCGGCGGATGTCCTCGTCGCGGCGGTCGCCAGCGCCGCTGATGACCATCATGCGCCGCTCGGCCGGCATGGCTTCGACGGCGCGCACCAGGGCGGCGATGGCATCGGGGTTGTGGCCGTAGTCGGCGATCAGCGTGGCGCCGCGGGTGCTGAATACGTTGAAGCGGCCCGGCGCTGTGTCGGCGTCGCTGGCGAAGGATTTCAGCGCGGCGCGCACGGCGTCCCAGTCGAGGTCGAGCGCCCAGGCGGCGGCGACCGAGGCCATGGCGTTGTCCACCTGAAAGCCGATGGTGCCCTTGCGCGTGAGCGGCACGTCGCCGAGCGGGATGCGCTGCACGACCGCGCCGCCCTCGGCGCAGACGATATGGCTGCCGTCGACATAGACGACGCGCTTGCCCTGGGCGTTGTGCGTGGCCATCACCGGATGGTGGCGGTCGGCGGCGAAGTAGGTCACCGCGCCGGGGCAGTTCTCCGCCATCCGTGCGACGATCGGGTCGGCGGCATTCAGCACCGCCATGCCGTCTGGCGCGACGTTCTGCACGATGATGCGCTTCAGCACGGCGAGGTCTTCCACCGTGGTGATGAAATTCAGGCCGAGGTGGTCGCCCTCGCCGATGTTGGTCACCACCGCCACATTGCAGCGGTCGAAGGCGAGGCCCTCGCGCAGCAGGCCGCCGCGCGCCGTCTCGAACACGGCAGCGTCGACGTCGGGATGCATCAGGACGTTGCGCGCGCTCTTCGGGCCGCTGCAGTCGCCCGTGTCGAGGCGGCGCTCGCCGACGTAGACACCGTCGGTGCAGGTCATGCCGGTGGTGAGCCCCGTGCCGGCGAGCAGGTGGGCGATCAGGCGCACCGTGGTGGTCTTGCCGTTGGTGCCGGTCACGGCCACCACCGGGATGCGGCCGTCGCAGCCGTCCGGGAACATGTCGGCAATCACCGCCTCGCCGACGGCGCGGCCCTTGCCGAAGGACGGCGCCAGGTGCATGCGCAGTCCGGGCGCGGCGTTGACCTCGACCACGGCGCCGGCCTGCTCCTCGAGCCGCTTTTCCATCGTCTCGCAGACGACGTCGACGCCGGCGATGTCGAGGCCGATCATCTGCGCCGCCGCCACGGCGCGCGCCGCCACGGCGGGATGCACGTCGTCGGTGACGTCGGTGGCGGTGCCGCCGGTCGACAGGTTGGCGTTGTTGCGCAGCACGACGCGCACGCCCTGCGCCGGGACGGATTCGGCCGTCAGGCCCTGCAGGGCGAGGCGGCGCAGCGCGATGTCGTCGAAACGGATCCTGGTGAGAGAAGTGGCGTGGCCGTCGCCGCGGCGCGGATCGCTGTTTACGATCTCGACCAGCTGACGCACGGTGTGCACGCCGTCGCCGATGACGTGCGGCGGGTCGCGGCGCGCGGCGGCGACCAGGCGGTTGCCGACCACCAGCAGGCGGAAGTCGTGGCCGGGCACGAAGCGCTCGACCATCACCGTCGAGCCGTAGGCGGCGGCGTTGGCGAAGGCCGCCTCAAGCTGTTCGCGCGCGGTGACGTTCACCGTGACGCCCTTGCCCTGGTTGCCGTCCTGCGGCTTGACCACCACGGCCGATCCGATCTCCTGCATGGCGGCCCAGGCGTCGTCGGCGTCGACGACCGGCCGGCCCTGCGGCACCGGCACGCCGGCGGCCTCCAGCAGATGCTTGGTGAGTTGCTTGTCCTGCGCGATGGTCTCGGCGATGGCGCCGGTGCGGTCGATCTCGGCGGCCTGGATGCGGCGCTGCTTCGAACCCCAGCCGAATTGCACCAGGCTGCCCTGGGTCAGGCGGCGGAAGGGGATGCCGCGCGCGGTGGCGGCATGCACGATCGAGCCGGTGCTCGGGCCGAGGCGCACGTCTTCATCGAGTTCGCGCAGGCGCGAGAGCGCGTCGGCCAGATCGAAGGGAACGTCGTCGAGGGCGGCGCGGCAGAGCCGCTCGGCGAATTCCATGGCCAGCCGGCCAACTTCCTCCTCGGAATATTCGACGACGACCTGGAAGACGCAGCGCTCGACGGTTTGCGTGACGCGGCTGAAGGTGACCGGGCAGCCGGCCTGGGCCTGCAGGCCCAGGGCGGCGAAGGCGAGGGCGTGGGCCACGGAGATGTCGCCCTCGTGCCCGATCGGGCGCATCGGGCCGATGTTGGGGAAACGCGCGCGCAGGCGTTCCTCGAAGCCGGGCAGGGCGCCGATGGCGCATTCGGCGCCTTCGGTGCGCACCACCGCCTCGATGGCGGTATGGCGACTCCACAGGTTGGGACCGCGCAGGGCTCGAATACGGGAGACTTCCATGATCAGGACTTTCGTAAAAGGATTTCGTTATTGGTTGGCCACCCGGCGCGGGCGGCTGCGGGGCGGGCGTTTCTGCTCCCGCTCGAAGGTGTCGATGCCGACGCGAATCTTGTCGACCGGAATGTCGAGCGCCACGGCGGCGCCGACGGCCGCCAGGAGACAAGCGGCGCGTTCGGTGTCGGTGCCGTCCTTGTTCATGGCGAACACCGGCAGCTCCATGAAGGGCCCCTCCACGGCGCCGGTCGCCAGCATGATGCGGTTCTCGCGCAGGTAAAGGGCGCGCCCCCCCTTCCGGCGATGCTCGGCAATGGCCGGCAGGTCCTGCGCCAGGCCGTAGAAGATGACGTCGCCGTCGCAGAGTTCGGCCATGCGCGCCACCTGCGGGTCGGCGGCGTTGAGAACCGCCGTGCCCTCGGGCAGCACGATGTCCACCTGGGTGCGCAGCACGTGGTAGAGCTGGTCCGTCGTATGGATGTCGAATTCGCCGAGCCCTTCGGCGTCCGCGCAGTCGGTGACGATGCCGACCTGGCAGCGGTCGTAGGCGATGCCCTCGCCGAGGATCGTTGCGGCGCCGTTCTCGAACACCGCGGCGTCCACGGAACGGTTGATGAGCAGGCGCTGGCCGGCCGCCCAGTTGGCGCTGTCCCGCTTGTCCACCACGCGCTTGTCGAGCAGCAGGCCGTCGCGGCAGGCCAGGCCGACATGGCGGCCGGTGAGTTGCACCAGCCAGGAGACCAGGCGCGCGGTGAGCGTCGCGCCTTGGGTGCCGGCGATGCCGACGATGGGGATGCGGCCGTTGTCGTTTTCCGGGAACAGGCTGTCCACGATGGCCTTGCCGACCGGGCGCGGCTCGCCTTCGGCCGGCATCAGATGCATGTGCAGGCCGGGTCCGGCATTCACCTCGACGATGGCGCCGCGTTGTTCTTCGAGCGGGCGCGAGATGTCCTCGCAGACGACATCGATGCCGGCGATGTCCAGACCCACCACGCGAGCGGCGAGCGAAGCGATTGCATCGACCTCCGGATGCACCTGGTCTGTGACGTCGTTGGCGATATTGCCGTTGCGCTGGATCAGCACCTTCTCGCCCCTGGCAGGAACCGCATCGGGCGTATAACCCTGGCGCTTCAGTTCGAGCACGACGGCCGGGTCTTCGTTGAGCAGAACGAAGCCGAGCGGAAAATCGTCGGTCGGACCGCGGCGCGGATCGCTGTTCAGCTGGCGGTCGATCAGTTCGGCGATGGACGCCTTGCCGTCGCCAACTACCCAGGCGGTTTCGCCCTTGGCTGCCGCAACCACCTTGCCGCCGACCACCAGCAGGCGATGCTCGTCGCCGGACACGAAGCGCTCGACCATCACGCCGCTGCCTTCAATGTCGGCGATGGCGTAGGCGTCCTCGACTTCCTTCTGCGTCTTTAGATTGGTGGATACGCCGCGGCCGTGGTTGCCGTCGCGCGGCTTGACCACCACCGGCAGTCCGATGTCCTCGGCGCCTTCCCAGGCTTCGGCGGCGTCATGCACGATGCGCCCTTCCGGAATTGGCACGCCGCAAGCGGCGAGCAGGCTTTTGGTGAGTTCCTTGTCGCAGGAAATGCTTTCTGCGATGGCGCTGGTCTGGTCGGTTTCCGCCGTCCAGATGCGCCGCTGGCGAGTGCCGTAACCGATTTGCACCAGGTTGCCATCATTGAGGCGGATCGAAGGGATGCGCCGCTCGGTTGCCGCATTGACGATGCTCGCCGTGCTGGGGCCAAGGCACAATTTATCGGCCAGCTCGCGCAGTTTCTCGATGGCGGCCGGCACGTCGTAATGCGTGTCGTTGATGGCGGCCATGACCAGATCGCGCCCGGCCGTCAGGCAGGCGCGGGTGACATCCTCCTGGCGCGAGCGGATCACCACTTTATAAATGCCGCGCTGCGAGGTCTGGCGCGCCTTGCCGAAACCGGTGCGCTGGCCGGAGAGGTTCTGCAATTCCAGCGTGACGTGTTCGAGGATATGCGCAGCCCAGGTGCCTTCCTTCAGGCGCTGCAGGAAGCCGCCGCGTTCCCCTTCGCTGCAGCGGTGTTCGATGAGGGAGGGCAGCCAGGCGGAAAGGCGCTCGTAGAAACCCGGTATCTTGTTCGACGGCCAGTCTTCCAGTTCGCCGAGGTCGACCCAGGCCTCGATGATCGGGCGGTAGGTCCACATCGTCGGGCCGCGCAGGGCGGTGATGCGGATAAACTGTATCTCTTTGAATTTCAATTATTATTCCTGCCGCTGAGCCGCTTGCCCAGGCAGGATGCGTGTCATGTTGGGGGAAATAACGAGGCTTGCCGGATAAGGTTTACCCGGATCGAAAAAAAGCTCTGCACAAGCTGTATCCCGACGGAGGCTGGCCTGCGTTACAAAGTTATACTTGCCTGCCGGCAGCTATTGATGCTGCGCCGCAGAAGGCACGAGGTTTGCGGCTGATTAATATAACTATATGAATTTCAATAATATCCAGGTGATGAGCGAGCCAGCCCCTGCCGAGCCATGGCGGTCCGAGGCATTGGCCCGGCTCGAGCAGGGCGAAGCGCTCGAAGCCGGCCTGGTCCTGGATCTGGACACCCGGCTGGTGTACACCGAGGGCCTGCTCCTGGTGACGGATCGCCGGCTGCTGGCACGCGGGGCGGGGGGCGAATGGCAAGCATGGCCTTACCGTGCCGGCCTGCGGCTGACGCATTTCGATCACGCCGGCGTGGGCTGCCTGGAACTCTTCGACGAAACGGCGCGGCTGGCGAGCTGGCGTTTCACCATCGGCCAGAATCCGGCCGCCTTGCGTCTGACCGAGGCCTTCGAGCGCCGCTTGGAAAGCCATCTCAGCGGCCGGCCGGTGGAGCGGGTGGAAGAGGACGTTTGCCCGAAGTGCGGGGCGGCGCTCGATGGCGAGGAAGAGTGCGCGGTGTGCGCCAAGGAAATCCATGCGCCGCCATCGACCCGCACCCTGCTGCGCCTGGGACGCTTCGCCAGGCCTTATCGCTGGCCGCTGTTCTGGGGATTCGCCCTGACGCTGGCCTCGACCGCCGCGGCCATGGTGCCGCCCTATCTCACCATGCCGCTGATGGACGACGTGCTGATTCCCTACCAGAACGGCAAGCCGATCGACATCGAACTCGTCACGATGCTGCTTGCCGGCCTGTTCGGCGCGGCGCTTCTGGCCTGGGGTCTCTCATGGATCAAGACCTACATGCTCTCGCTGGTGGCCGAGCACATCGGCTCCGACCTGCGCACGACCACCTTCGAGCACCTGATGCAGCTCTCGCTGGAATACTACGGCGGCAAGCGCACCGGCGACCTGATGGCGCGAATCGGCTCGGAGTCCGACCGCATCTGCCAGTTCCTCTCCATCCACGTGCTCGATTTCGCCACCGACGTGCTGATGATCACGATGACGGCCGCCATCCTTTTCTCCATCAATCCCTGGCTGGCGCTGGCGACGCTGCTGCCGCTGCCGATCATCGCCTGGATGATCCAGCTGGTGCGCGACCGTCTGCGCACCGGCTTCGAGAAGGCCGACCGCATCTGGTCGGAGATTTCCAACGTGCTGGCCGACACGATTCCGGGAATCCGCGTCGTCAAGGCCTTCGCCCAGGAGAGCCGCGAGACGCAGCGCTTCCGCGCCGCCAACGCCGTCAACCTCCAGGTGAATGACCGCGTCAATCGCGTCTGGTCGCTCTTTTCGCCTTCGATCACCCTGCTCACCGAGATCGGCCTGCTGGTGGTGTGGGCCTTCGGCATCTGGCTGGTGGCGAAGGACCAGATCACGGTGGGCGTGCTGACCGCCTTCCTCGCCTACATCTCGCGCTTCTACACGCGGCTCGATTCGATGAGCCGCATCGTGTCGACCACGCAGCGCGCGGCCTCCAGCGCCAAGCGCCTGTTCGACATTCTCGACCACGTCTCCAGCGTGCCGGAGCCGGCCAGGCCGGCGCGGCTGCCGGAGGTGAAGGGGCGCATCGAGATCCGCGACGTCGCCTTCCGCTACGGCAACCGCTCGATCCTGCGCGGGGTGGACCTCGCCATCGAGCCGGGTGAAATGGTCGGCCTGGTCGGCCACAGCGGGTCGGGCAAGACGACGCTGGTGAACCTGCTGTGCCGCTTCTACGACGTCACCGAGGGCGCCATCCGACTCGAAGGGGTCGACATCCGCCAGCTGGCCGTGGCCGACTACCGGCGCAACATCGGCCTCGTGCTGCAGGAGCCGTTTCTGTTCTTCGGCACCGTGGCCGACAACATCGCCTACGGCAAGCCGGGCGCCACGCGGGAAGAAATCGTCGCCGCCGCCCGCGCCGCGCACGCCCACGACTTCATCCTGCGCCTGCCGCAGGGCTACGATTCGCTGGTCGGCGAGCGCGGCCAGGGCCTCTCCGGAGGCGAGCGCCAGCGCATCTCCATCGCCCGCGCGCTGCTCATCGACCCGCGCATCCTCATCCTCGACGAGGCCACCTCGTCGGTGGATACCGAAACGGAAAAGGAAATCCAGAAGGCGCTCGACAACCTGGTGCGCGGCCGCACCACCATTGCCATCGCGCATCGCCTGTCCACCCTGCGCAAGGCCGACCGCCTGGTGGTGATGGACCGCGGCCGCGTCGTCGAGGTCGGCAACCACGACCAGCTCATGGCGCGAGAGGGCGCCTACTTCCGCCTCTACCAGGCGCAGGCGCGCAATGTCGACGTCGATGCCGGGGAGGCCGAGGCCGAGATCCCGCGCATCGAGCACAAGCCCAAGACGCAATGATGGATTCGAACTTCAAACTCGAACGCAACGCCTACGGGCGCCTGGTGCTCACCACCGCGGCGGGCGACGTCGTCGAGGGGGTCGTGCCGGTGCGCGCCTTTCCCATCGCCGCGCCGGGCGAGGGCATCGCCCTCGTCGGACCGGACGGCCACGAAGCCGCCTGGATCGGCCGGCTCGATGTCCTGCCCGATGCCTTGCGGCAACTGGTCGAGGAGGAGCTCGGCCGGCGCGAGTTCATGCCCGAGATCCGCCGCCTGCGCGCGGTGTCGAGCTTCGCCACGCCGAGCACCTGGACCGTGGACACCGACCGCGGCGAAACGCAGTTCGTGCTGTGGGGCGAGGAGTTCATCCGCCGCCTCGGCAAGTCCGGCCTGCTCATCGAGGACAGCCATGGCATTCACTTTCTGATGCGCGACATCAATATCCTCGACAAGCACAGCCGCAAATTGCTGGACCGATTCCTTTAGGGAAACGAACTTGAGAATCGCAACCGCTTTCGTCCTTGCCCTCACCCTCGCAGCCGCTCCCGCGCTCGCGGACAAGCCCGAGTGGGCAGGCGGCGGCAAAGGCGAGAAATGCCCGCCGGCCGCCGCTACGTGCGCGTCGCCGCCGACACCCTGCTGATTGCCGTCGGTACCAGCAGGGTGCTCGACGCCGTCGAAGACTTGGTCCGTTAAAAGTCAGTCCCTGTGATACGGCGCGTCGCCGCGATCAATCGCAGCTGGCCTTGCAGGCGGCGGGATCGGCGGCGCAGTTGCCGCTGCCCTCCACCTTGCACTGCGCCTTGCTGCGGTAGGTGAAGACGATGTTGTCTCCATAGCTGCAGGCGACACGCGTCAGCTTGCCCTGCTTGCTGACGGAAATCGCCGCGGGTTTGAGATTCTTCAGCGCGCCGGCCGGCCGGTCGCAGGAAAGATAGGCCTGGAAGGCGCCGTCGGCCGATTCCCACAGGGCGACGTTCTTCACCTTTCGGTAGTTCTCGTAGCTGGCGCAGGTGTCGTAATCCCTCGCGTACAGGCGACGATCGTCACTGCAGAATCCGTTGTAGGTGTATTTCAATTCCTCTTCCGAGGGGCAGGTGGCGACCTGCACGGCCTTGGCCGGATCCGGGCAGGCGATGGTTTCGGCGAGGGCGGGCAGGGTCGCGCCGAGCGACAGGGTCAGGGCTAGGGCAAGCTTGTTCATGGTGCGTCCTTTGAAAAACGTCAGTCGCTATTTTACAGGCGAAAAAAAGCCACCCGCGCGGGGTGGCTTTTTGGCATGGCATGACGTTTAGTGGCTGGCAGCCTTCTTGTCGAAGAACTGCTCGTCTTCCGTCGAGCCCTTGAGGGCGGCGGTGGAAGCGTCGCGCTCGATCGTCGTGGTGACGGCGTCGAAGTAGCCGGTGCCGACCTCGCGCTGGTGCTTGACGGCGGTGAAGCCCTTCTCGGCGGCGGCGAACTCGGCCTCCTGCAGTTCGACGAAGGCGCTCATCTGGTTGCGGGCGTAGCCGTGGGCCAGGTTGAACATCGAGTAGTTGAGGCTGTGGAAGCCGGCCAGGGTGATGAACTGGAACTTGTAGCCCATGGCGCCGAGCTCCTTCTGGAACTTGGCGATGGTGGCGTCGTCCAGGTTCTTCTTCCAGTTGAAGGACGGCGAGCAGTTGTAGGCGAGCAGCTTGCCGGGGAACTGTTTGTGGATCGCCTCGGCGAACTTGCGGGCGAAGGCGAGGTCCGGCTTGCCGGTCTCGCACCACACCAGGTCGGCCCAGGGGGCGTAGGCGAGGCCGCGCGAGATGGCCTGCTCGAGGCCCGGCTTGGTCTTGTAGAAGCCTTCGACGGTGCGCTCGCCGGTGCAGAACGGCTTGTCGTTGGGATCCACGTCGGAGGTCAGCAGGTCGGCGGCCTCGGCATCGGTGCGGGCGACGACCAGGGTCGGCACGCCCATGACGTCGGCGGCCAGACGCGCGGCGACCAGCTTGGCGACGGCCTCGCGCGAGGGCACGAGCACCTTGCCGCCCATGTGGCCGCACTTCTTGACGGAGGCGAGCTGGTCTTCCCAGTGCACGCCGGCGGCGCCGGCCTCGATCATGGCCTTCATCAGTTCGAAGGCATTGAGCACGCCGCCGAAGCCGGCCTCGGCGTCGGCGACGATCGGGGCGAAGTAGTCGAGATAGCCTTCGTCGCCGGGGCGCTTGCCCTCGGACCACTGGATCTGGTCGCAGCGCTGGAAGGTGTTGTTGATGCGCTTGACCACCAGCGGCACGGAGTTGGCGGGGTAGAGCGACTGATCGGGGTACATCTCGCCGGCGATGTTGGCGTCGCCCGCGACCTGCCAGCCGGAGAGGTAGATGGCCTTCAGGCCGGCCTTGACCTGCTGCATGGCCTGGTTGCCGGTGAGGGCGCCGAGGGCGTTGACGAAGGGCTCGTTGTTCACCAGGGTCCACAGCTTCTCGGCGCCGCGGCGGGCCAGGGTGTGCTCGATCTGCAGGGAGCCGCGCAGGCGGACGACGTCCTCCGCGCTGTAGCCGCGCTTGATGTTCTTCCAGCGGGGGTTCTCGGCCCAATCCTTCTTGAGCTTGGCAATTTCGAGTTCGTTGTTCATCGCAATCCTCTTCGTCAGTACTTTGGGGTTTGAAAATGGCCCGCTCAGGAGTAAGTGGGCGCTAGCGCATTCAGGGCAGAAGTATAGAGGGGATTTTGCGCAGCAACAATAAAAAACGAAGTCTTATATATAATTTGTTTTTTTATTATAAACAAATATATATGTAATATTTACCGGATTGTAAAATTATGTTCATTCCATGAAATGAGATGCATGCTGCAGTGCGACAAAAGTCAGCATCTGTGAGAGGGCGACTAGCCCAGCAAGGCTGTCGGTGAAACCAGCATGCCATCCTCGTCTGCATAGAGCATGTGCCCTGGCACAAAGGTGACTCCCCCGAAGCTGACGGCTAGGTCGGCTTCGCCGACATTCTTCTTGATGCTCTTGAGGGGGTGGGTGTCCAGCGCCAGCACGCCGATGTCCATCTCGCCGATGGCGCGCGAATCGCGGATGCAGCCGTACACGACGATCCCGGCCCAGCCGTTTTTTACGCCGAGCGCCGCCAACTGGTCGCCGACCAGGGCGCAGCGCAGGCTGCCGCCGCCGTCGATGACCAGCACGCGGCCCTCACCGGGCGACTCGAGCGTCTTGCGCACGAGCGAGTTGTCCTCGAACAGCTTGAGCGTGGCGATGCGGCCGTGGAAGGCCTCGCGGCCCCCGTAGGAATTCAGCATCGGATCGAGCACGCGCAGTTCTCCTGCGCGAAGGCGCTCCTCGAATTTGTCGCAGAGTTCGGCGGTCTGGTAATCCATTGGCAAGCTCCCAAAAGAAACGGCGGCATTGTAGCCGCCGTCGGACGAAAAACGTCGACAATCAGGCGACTGTTTCGGGCACCTCGTCGAAGATCAGCTTGACCCTGTCTTCAGCATCGTGGTCGATGGTGACGCGGCCGCCGTTGGCCAGCCGGCCGAACAACAATTCGTCGGCCAGCGCGGCGCGGATGGTGTCCTGGATCAGGCGCGCCATGGGGCGGGCGCCCATGAGCGGGTCGAAGCCCTTCTCGGACAGCCATTCCTTGAGTTTGTCGGTAAACACCGCCTCGACCTTCTTCTCGTGGAGCTGGGCCTCGAGCTGCATGAGGAACTTGTCCACCACGCGCAGGATGATTTCGTGGTCGAGGGCGGCGAAGGAGATGATGCCGTCGAGCCGGTTGCGGAACTCCGGCGAGAACATGCGCTTGATCTCGCCCATCTCGTCGCCGGCGGCGCGCGAAATCGAGAAGCCGATGCCGCCCTTCTGCAGCAGCTCGGCGCCGGCATTGGTGGTCATGACGATGACGACGTTGCGGAAGTCCGTCTTGCGGCCGTTGTTGTCGGTCAGCGTGCCGTGGTCCATCACCTGCAGCAGGATGTTGTAGATGTCCTGATGCGCCTTCTCGATCTCGTCGAGCAGCAGCACGGCGTGCGGCTTCTTGGTGATGGCTTCGGTGAGCTGGCCGCCCTGGTCGAAGCCGACATAGCCGGGCGGCGCGCCGATGAGACGCGAGACAGCGTGGCGCTCCATGTATTCCGACATGTCGAAGCGCACCAGTTCGATGCCCATGCAATAGGCGAGCTGGCGCGCGACCTCGGTCTTGCCGACGCCGGTCGGGCCGGAAAAGAGGAAGCTGCCGATCGGCCTGGTCGGGCTGCCGAGGCCGGAGCGCGACATCTTGATCGCCTTGGCCAGCGCCTCGATCGCCTTGTCCTGGCCGAAGACGACGGATTTCAGGTCGCGGTCGAGATTCTTCAGCGCGGCGCGGTCGTCGGTCGACACGTGCTGCGAGGGCACGCGGGCGATCTTGGCCACGATCTCCTCGATCTCGGTCTTGCCGATCACCTTCTTCTGCTTCGATTTCGGCAGGATGCGCTGGGCTGCGCCCGCCTCGTCGATGACGTCGATGGCCTTGTCCGGCAGGTGGCGGTCGCTGATGTAGCGCGCCGAGAGCTCGGCGGCGCTGGAAATCGCCGTCGCCGAGTACTTCACGCCGTGGTGCTGCTCGAAGCGCGTCTTGAGGCCCTTCAGGATGGAGACGGTCTCCTCGACCGAGGGCTCGTTCACGTCGATCTTCTGGAAGCGCCGCGACAGGGCGTGGTCCTTCTCGAACACGCCGCGGTACTCGGTGTAGGTGGTGGCGCCGATGCACTTCATCTGGCCGGAGGCGAGGGCCGGCTTGAGCAGGTTGGAGGCGTCCAGCGTGCCGCCCGAGGCGGCGCCGGCGCCGATCAGGGTGTGGATCTCGTCGATGAAGAGAATGGCGTTGCTGTTGTCGACCAGCTGCTTGAGCACCGCCTTCAGGCGTTGCTCGAAATCGCCGCGGTACTTCGTGCCGGCCAGCAGTGCGCCCATGTCGAGGGCGTAGATCTGGGCGTGCGCCAGGATGTCGGGCACGCGGCCCTCGACGATGCGCCGCGCCAGGCCCTCGGCGATGGCGGTCTTGCCGACGCCGGCCTCGCCGACCAGCAGCGGGTTGTTCTTGCGCCGGCGGCACAGTGTCTGGATGACGCGCTCGAGCTCCTTGTCGCGGCCGATGAGCGGGTCGATCTTGCCCATCAGCGCCTGGGCGTTGAGGTTCTGCGTGTAGCTCTCGAGCGCGCCGCCGGCCTGCTGGCCGTCCTGCTCCTGTTCCTGCTGCTCGTTCTCGCCGCGCGGGCCGCCCTGCGCCGGCGCTTTGGTGATGCCGTGCGAGATGAAGTTCACGACGTCCAGGCGCGTGATGCCCTGGCGCTGCAGGAAGTACACGGCGTGCGAATCCTTCTCGCCGAAGATGGCGACCAGCACGTTGGCGCCGGTGACCTCCTTCTTGCCGGAGGACTGCACGTGCAGGATGGCGCGCTGGATCACTCTCTGGAAGCCCAGCGTCGGCTGCGTATCGATCTCGTCCGTTCCGGCGACCGTCGGCGTGTGCTCGGTGATGAAGGCGACGAGTTCCTTGCGCAGTTCCTCTATATTCGCGGCGCAGGCGCGCAGCACTTCGGCCGCCGACGGATTGTCGAGCAGGGCCAGCAGGAGGTGCTCCACGGTGATGAATTCGTGCCGCTTCTGTCTCGCCTCGACGAAGGCCATGTGCAGACTGACTTCGAGTTCCTGCGCGATCATCTCAACTTTCCTCCATGACGCACGCCAGCGGGTGCTGGTGCTCCCGGGCGAAATCGGTCACCAGTTCTACCTTGGTGGCGGCCACGTCCCGCGGAAAGACGCCGCAGATGCCGACGCCCTCCCTGTGCACTTTGAGCATGATCCGCGTCGCTTGTTCGCGGCCCATGCCGAAAAATTTCTGCAGGACGACGACCACGAACTCCATGGGCGTGTAGTCGTCATTCAGCAGCAAAACCTTGAACAGGGGCGGCGCCTTGGTCTTGCTCCGCTCCACCTCGAGCACCGAATCGCTCTGCCTGCGTGTAGCCATGCTTGAATTCTAATCACACTGTGCGATTGTGCAAGCGCGCGAGGAACGTCCCTTTTATGGTTTTTTTCCGCGTGCTGGCGGTGTGCCGAAAAGCGACAAATTGCTGTCGTGCAGCATGAAAAAAGCCGGAAAATCCCTTGACGCGACATATTTGCCTGGCGTAAAAAGCCATGCGTGTTTGTCACAAAAATCATGCAATACCGCAGGTTGGACGCAGCGTTTCTTGCCGAATCCCGCTTCACTCCCGTGGCTGTTGCCTGTTTTGGAAACAAACATCCGGGTTCATGCCTCGCATAGCCTGTCCGGTATGTACAACACGAGGAAAAGGGTTTATGGCAACGGGTACTGTCAAGTGGTTCAACGACGCCAAGGGGTATGGGTTCATCACGCCGGATGACGGCAGCGAGGATCTGTTCGCCCATTTTTCGGCGATCCAGATGGGCGGCTTCAAGACGCTCAAGGAGGGGCAGAAAGTATCGTTCGAGGTGACGCAGGGCCCGAAGGGCAAGCAGGCCTCGAATATCCAGGCTGCCTGAGGGCGGTCTGATCCGGCGCGGTGCAAGCCGTCGCCGGTTGCGCCGGCCTTTCGCTGGCCTGTGCCTGGCTCAGGCCGCGGCCGGGCCCCAACCGGATTGCTCGACCAGACGGAACAGGTCGGCTTCGGTGATGATGCCGAGCGGCTGGCCATTCTCCATGACGACGATGCGGCGGATGCCGTTGTTCATCATCTGCCGCGCGACCTGGAGCAGGGAGGCGTCGCGCGTGCAGGTGATGAGGAAGCGGTTGGCGATCTCGTCGACCGTCATGCCGCCGGGGGCGCGGTTGGGCACGATGACTTTGCGCAGCACGTCGCGCTTGGTCATGATGCCCCACTCGCCTTCTGCGTTGGGCTCGACCAGGATGGCGTTCAGGCCATGCTCGCGCATGACATGCATGGCCGAATCCACGGTTTCCCGCCCGCCCACCATCTGGAAGGGCGACATGATGGCGCCGACGCTGCGCTCGGTTTTCATCTTTCTTCCTGCGGCTTCTACATGCGGTCGATCATCGCCTGGCCGAAGGCCGAGCACTTGACCTCGGTGGCGCCTTCCATCAGACGCGCGAAGTCGTAGGTGACGACCTTGTCGCCGATGGCGGCTTCCATCGACTTGATGATCAGGTCGGCGGCTTCCTTCCAGCCCATGTGGCGCAGCATCATCTCGGCGGAGAGGATGAGCGAACCTGGGTTGACGTAGTCCTTGCCAGCGTACTTCGGTGCCGTGCCGTGGGTGGCCTCGAAGCAGGCGTAGAGGTCGGAGATGTTGGCGCCGGGGGCGATGCCGATGCCGCCGACCTGGGCCGCCAGGGCGTCGGAGATGTAGTCGCCGTTCAGGTTCAGCGTGGCGATCACGTCGTACTCGGCCGGGCGCAGCAGGATCTGCTGCAGGAAGGCGTCGGCGATGACGTCCTTGATGACGATCTCGCGGCCGGTCTTCGGGTTCTTGAACGAGCACCACGGGCCGCCGTCGAGCAGCTGGGCGCCGAATTCCTTCTGCGCCACTTCGTAGCTCCAGTCGCGGAAGGCGCCCTCGGTGAACTTCTGGATGTTGCCCTTGTGCACGATGGTGACCGACTTGCGGTCGTTGTCGATGGCGTACTTGATGGCGGCGCGCATCAGGCGCGAGGTGCCTTCGCGCGAGACCGGCTTGATGCCGATGCCCGAGGTGTTCGGGAAGCGGATTTTCTTGACGCCCATCTCTTCCTGCAGGAACTTGATCATCTTCTTGCAGTTATCCGTCTCGGCCGCCCACTCTATGCCGGCGTAGATGTCTTCCGTGTTCTCGCGGTAGATGACCATGTCGACCTTTTCCGGGTTCTTCAGCGGGCTGGGCACGCCCTTGAAGTAGCGCACCGGCCGCACGCACTGGTACAGATCGAGTTCCTGGCGCAGGGCGACGTTGAGGGAACGGATGCCGCCGCCCACCGGCGTCGTCATCGGGCCCTTGATCGAGATGGAGTATTCCTTCAGCAGGTTCAGCGTTTCCTCGGACAGCCAGACGTCACCGCCGTAGATCTGCGTCGATTTCTCGCCCGCATAGACTTCCATCCAGTGGATCTTCTTCTTGCCGCCATAGGCCTTGGCGACCGCGGCGTCGACGACCTTGATCATCACGGGCGTGATGTCCACGCCGATGCCGTCGCCTTCGATGTAGGGGATGATCGGATTGTCCGGCATCGGCTTGCCGGGGATGATTTTTGCACCGCCTTGAGGAACCTTGACCTGAGAACTCGCGCCCATTGACAACTCCATCTTCGGTTAGTGGTTTTGTGAAGCCGTGCGGCCGGCGTTGAAGCGAGTCCGGGAAGCGAAGCGGCAGCTTCGAAGGGTGCCAGCCGTATAAAGAAATATTATCCGCCATTCCAGTTATTTACGCCAGCGCAGCCCGCTAGGCCTGACGTAACGCCTTGGCGCTGCAGCTGAATTGCCGGTATGCTGCTTTCTTTGCGCTGCAGCATGAGATGAGAAATGGAAATACCCACCGGTGAAAACCCCGTTGCCCAGGCCATCGCGCGCACCCTGTTCGATGGCTTCAACAAGCACTATCGTCTTTTTCGCGAATCCAGCGCCCAGGCCAAGGCGCGCTTCGACTCGGGCGACTGGCTGGCCGGTCAGCGCGCGGTGCGCGAACGCATCGCCTTCTACGACACCCGGGTCAACGAAACGGCGGGACAGCTGCACGAGCAACTGCAGGCCGAGGATATCGACGACAACACCTGGCAACTGGCCAAGCTGCTCTATATCGGTCTGCTCACCAATCACAAACAGCCCGAACTGGCGGAGACCTTCTTCAACTCGGTGTTCTGCAAGATCATGCACCGGACCTACTTTCACAACGATTTCATCTTCGTGCGCCCGGTCGTGTCGACCGAATTCATCGAGTCGGATCCGCCTGCCTACCGCAGCTATTACCCGAATCAGGCCGGCCTGCGCCAGACTATCCGGGACATCTGCATGGATTTCGCCTGGCAGTGCCCCTTCGCCAACCTCGAACGAGACGTGGAGCACGTCATCGATGCGGTCCTGAGGCAGTTCGGCGGCAAGCTGGTCGCGGCCGAGGCAAATTTTCAGATCCAGGTATTGCACTCGGCCTTCTACCGAAACAAGGCGGCCTACATCGTCGGCAAGGCGATCAACGGGGACTACGAGTATCCCTTCGTCGTCCCCGTACTTCACGACCCGGACGGACGGCTCTTCGTCGACGCCATCCTGCTCGACCCGGCCCAGATCAGGACGCTGTTCAGCCTGAGCCGCGCCTACTTCATGGTGGATATGGAAGTGCCGTCGGCCTACGTCGATTTCCTGTCGAGCCTGATGCCGCGCAAGCCGGCGGCCGAGATCTACACCATGCTCGGGCTGGGCAAGCAGGGCAAGACCATGTTCTTCCGCGACCTGATGCACCACCTGCGCCACTCGCAGGACAAGTTTGCCATCGCGCCGGGCATTCCGGGCATGGTGATGAGCGTGTTCACCCTGCCGTCCTTTCCTTACGTCTTCAAGGTGATCCGCGACGTCTTCGCGCCGGCCAAGGAAGTGGACCACGCGACGGTGAAGGCGAAGTACGTGCTGGTCAAGCAGCACGACCGCGTCGGCCGCATGGCCGACACCCTCGAGTTCTCCAACGTTGCCCTGCCGAAGGCGCGCTTCAGCGCTGAACTGCTCGACGAGCTCCGCAAGGAATGCCCGTCGCTGCTGGAGGAAAACGACAGCGAGCTCGTCATCCACCACGTCTACATCGAGCGGCGCATGAAGCCGCTCAACCTGTACCTCGACAGCGCCGACGAAGCGAGGCGGGAGGCGGCGGTGCTGGAGTACGGCAATGCCATCAAGGAGCTTGCCTATGCCAACATCTTTCCCGGCGACATGCTGTTCAAGAACTTCGGCGTCACCCGCTTCGGCCGAGTGGTCTTCTACGACTACGACGAGATCGAGTACATGACGGACTGCAACTTCCGCCGTATCCCGCCCGCGCCGAATCCGGAAGCGGAGATGTCGGGCGAGCCGTGGTACTCGGTGGCGCGCAACGACGTTTTTCCGGAAGAATTCGGCACCTTCCTGCTCGGCAATCCGGACACGCGGCGCGTCTTCATGAAGCACCACGCCGACCTGCTCGAGCCCGAATTCTGGCAGGAGACCAAGCAGATGATCCTCGACGGCTTCGTGCCGGATTTCTTTCCCTATCCCGAGGAGATGCGCTTCTCCCGCATGTTCGAGGGGGAGTCGCGCCAGGAGAAGCAGCCGAGCGAGGCCGAGACGGCGTGAGCCGGCTCCTGCTGTTCAACAAGCCCTGCGGCGTGCTGAGCCAGTTCACGCCCGAGGCTGGGCACCCCTGCCTGGCCGATTTCATTCCGGTGAAAGGCGTCTATCCGGCCGGGCGCCTCGATGCCGACAGCGAGGGGCTGCTCCTGCTCACCGACGACGGCCGTTTGCAGAAGCGCATCGCCGATCCCGCGCACAAGCTGCCTAAGACCTACTGGGTGCAGGTCGAGGGCGAGCCGGCCGAGGCGGCGCTGGAACACTTGCGCCGAGGCGTCGATCTCGGCGACTTCGTCACCCGCCCATGCGACGTCAGGCGCATGGCCGAGCCCGCCGGCCTGTGGCCGCGCGATCCGCCGATCCGGCAACGCAGGAATATTCCGACCGCCTGGCTGGAGATCGTCCTGCGCGAAGGAAAGAATCGACAGGTGAGGCGCATGACCGCCAGGATAGGCCATCCGACGCTGCGTCTGATCCGTGCCGTGATCGGTCCTTTCACGCTCGCAGGGTTGTCGCCGGGCACATGGCGTGAGGGCGATGCATCGCGGGCTTGACGTGGGTCAATGTGTCATTCGATATGGTTTTCACAATCGAAACCTAAATCAACCTTCGGAGCATCGCGTCGCCACCGATGCCAGGCCTACGCCACGAAATGCGCCCTCCGTTTTCCCGCCGCAACCGGCAATGCGCGTTCCTCTTCGTTCTTTGCCAATCGATCTGGGCCACTTCCGCTTGCGCCGAGGGGGACTATCCGGTCGCCGGACTGACGCCCTCCCTGCGTCCGGCGGGCGCGCCGGCCATTGCCCGCTTCGAGCAGACGGCTGAGTGGCGTGCGAGGGCGCTCAAGGGCATCAGCGAGCCGCATCCTCAGGGCCTGGGTTTTCTCGAGTATCAGGGCGCGTGGTACTCGCCGTTCGACCGGCCAGGGCTGACCGGTCCCTATGACCTGCGCGGCTGGCACGTGACGAAACCTCCGGTGCGCAAGGAGGCCAGGCCGTGAAACAGGCATTCGCCGCCGCCGCATTGGCCGCTGTCGTGGCGATCGGCTTCATTGCGTGGATTGCGGCCGACATCCCGCCGCGCGCGGAATTCGTGCCCTATGCCGAGCCCGCCGCGCCGGCGGAGCGGAGCTATCTGCAGGCGGCCTACAGTCCGCTGCATTTCCGACCGGCCATAGAGGCCGCCGACGATGCGCAGTGCCTGGCCTGCCATCGCGAAGTGCTCGACGACAAGGTGCGCGTCGATTCGCCCGCCGGCAGGAAGGCCGAGTTGATGCGCGCCTGGTACCAGCAGACGCCGACCTACGCCGGCGAGCAGGATACCTTTCACCGCCGCCATCTCGTCACGCCGCTGGCCAAGCAACTGATGAATCTGAGATGCAACACCTGCCATGAAGGGCACGACCCGCGCGAGGAAGCCCAGGGCGCGGCGGCCGACTCGGCGCAGCAGGCCGACGCCGGCTTCACGCTGCGCAAGCAGGTGAATCCGGAAACCGCCTGCCTCAAATGCCATGGCCAGTTTCCCTGGCAGTTGATGGGCCTGCCCGGTCCGTGGGACGAGCACAAGGCCGTGTTCGGCAACAATTGCCAGACCTGCCATGGGGCCATCCGCACCAAGCGGCACGAGGTGACGTACCTCAACGCCGCGGCGATCGAGGAGGCGGGCAAGACCGCTGCCGACACCTGCTACGGTTGCCACGGCGGGCGCGCCTGGTATCGCATCAGCTATCCCTACGCGCGCACGCCCTGGCCCGACATGCCGGCCGAAGTGCCGGAGTGGGCGAAGAACCGGCCCGTGCAATCCGAGGCGCGCTTCCTCAAGCAGACGGAAAGCAAACCATGAGTACGAACGAACGACAGGAAGATAGGGTGCTCAATCCGCGGCGTCGCAGTTTCCTCAAGACCGCCGCGGCGGGCGGCGCCGTGGCCGCCGCCGGCGGTCTGGCGGAACTGACTTTCGGCGAGAAGGAAGCGCGGGCCCATGCCTACGAGCCGTATCCCACCGACGATCAGCTCGAGACGGTGGTGACGAGCTGCGACCACAACTGCGGCTCGCGCCACATGCTGGTGGCGTACAAGAAGGGCGACGTCATCGTGCGCCTGTCGACCGACGACGGCCGCTACCAGGCCGGCGGCGCCGTCGGCTTCGAGAGCGAGCAGGTGCCCCAACTGCGCGCCTGCCTGCGCGGCCGCTCCTACCGCTCGCGCATCTACTCGCCCGAGCGCCTGCTGTATCCGATGCTGCGCGTCGGCGAGCGCGGCGAAGGCAGGTTCAAGCGCGTGAGCTGGGACGAGGCGCTCGACTTCATCGCCAGGAAGATGGTCGAACTGAAGGCGAAGTACGGCCCGACGGCAATCCTCGACCAGGCCTATGCCGGCACGTCGTACTGCGTGCTGCACAAGTCGGACCAGATCGAGGGACTGCTGGCGCGCTTCCTCGGCATGTTCGGCTGCCGCACCAACTCCTGGTCGGTGCCGTCCTACCAGGGCACGACGTTCTCCAGTCGCATGACCTTCGGCACCATCGAGGACGGCAACGAGGACGATGCCTTCGCCCATAGCAAGCTCATCATCATGTGGGGCTGGAATCCGGCCTACACCTTCCACGGCGGCAACACCTTCTACTACATGCGCCTGGCCAAGCAGCGCGGTTGCAAGTTCGTGCTGGTCGATCCGCAATACACCGATTCGGCCGCCAGCTACGACGCCTGGTGGATTCCCATCAAGCCCAACACCGACGCCGCCATGCTTGCCGGCATGGCGCACCATATCTTCACCCACAACCTGCAGGACCAGAAGTTCATCGACAAGTTCGTGCAGGGCATGGATGCCGGCACCATGCCGGAGTGGGCCAAGAGCAAGGAGAACTTCAAGGACTACATCCTCGGCAAGTCGGACGGCACGCCGAAGACGCCGGAGTGGGCGGAGAAAATCTGCGGCGTGCCGGCGGCGGACATCAAAAAGCTCGCCGACCTGTATGCGCGCACCAGGCCGGCGGCGCTGAAGGCCTCCTGGGCGCCGGGGCGCGCCGCCTACGGCGAGCAGTACAACCGCATGGCGGCGGCGCTGCAGGCGATGACCGGCAACATCGGCATCCTCGGCGGCTGCGCCGAGGGGGTGGGCAAGGGCTGGCATGCCGAGAGCGTGGCCTATCCCTACGACGACTACGCCAACGTCTGGTATGCCTCGATCAAGTCGGACCGCTGGGCGCACTGCGTGCTGAACTACCCGAACGTGAAGCGCGAGGAGATCGGCCTGTGGCCGCGCTCGGACAATCTCGACGGCACGATACCGAACATCAAGGCCATCTGGTGGCACGGCTCGGACTGGTTCAACCAGCTCACCCACATCAACAAGGAAATACAGGCGGTGAAGAAGCTGGAGCTGGTCGTCTGTCAGGACTCCACCATCACGCCCTCCGGCCTGTGGGCCGACGTGCTGCTGCCCATCGCCACCCACTTCGAGCGCCACGGCGTGGCGCTGCCCTGGTACAAGGGCCATTACTACATCCATCGGCCGAAGGCGATCGCGCCGCTCGGCGAGTCGAAGACGGACTTCCAGGTGTTCACCGAACTCGCCTGGCGGCTGGAGAAACTCGACCCGGCGCTGAAGGATTTCGGCAAGCGCTACAACCCGCGCGCCGAGCGCGGCTACTTCGACAACCCGGATGCGGTCGACGCGGCCTATCTCGCCGCCTGGTGGAAGGGCAGGGTGGAGGCCCACCAGGGCGTGACCATGTCCTGGGAAGAATTCAAGCGCCGCGGCGTGTACAAGTTCGAGTTCAGGCAGCCGCTGGTCGCCTTCCGCGAGCAGATCGAGCAGGGCAAGCCGTTCCAGACGCCCTCCGGCAAGATCGAGATCCTGTCGACCACCCTGGCCAAGGTCACCGACTGGACGAAGACGCAGTGGGGCTACGAGATTCCTGCCATCCCGAAATGGATCGAGCCCTTCGAGTCGCTCAACCATCCCAAGGCGAAGCGCTACCCCTTCCACATGATCACGCCGCACCCGCGCTGGCGCACGCACTCGATCTTCCACAACATCCCCTGGCTGCGCGAGGCCTTCCAGCAGGAGATCACGCTGAACGCCGCCGACGCCAAGCGCCTCGATATCCGCACCGGCGACATGGTCGAGGCCTGGAACGAGCGCGGCCGCATCGTGCTGCCGGCCTACGTCACCGAGCGCTGCATGCCGGGCGTGGTGGTGGTGTACGAGGGCGCCTGGATGGACCGCGACAAGGACGGCGTCGACCGCGCCGGCAATCCGGACTTCCTCACGCTGGACGAGCCCTCGCCGGCGGGCGCCTTCGCCTACAACACCATCCTGTGCGATGTGAAGAAGACGGCGCTGGCGCACCGGCCGGGCTGGGACGAGCGGGCGACGTCCCGCTCGCACGTGTTCCGCCGGGACTACTGACATGGCGACGAAACTGGACAAGGCGGAAGTCAAGAAGGCGCTCGAGCGCAAGGTGGCGCAGACCTACCGGCCGGTGCAGCCGAAGACGCAGCTCGGCTTCATCCATCACAACGTCGACTGCATCGGCTGCCGCGCCTGCGAGATCGCCTGCAAGGACAAGAACGGCCTGCCGCCCGGGCCGCGCTTCCGCCGCGTCATGTACATCGAGGGCGGCAGCTATCCGGACGTGTACGCCTACAAGGTGAACATGTCGTGCAACCACTGCGCCGAACCGGCCTGCCTGCCGACCTGCCCCTCCGGCGCCATCTGGAAGCGGGCGGACAACGGCGTCGTTGACATCGACTCGACGCTGTGCATCGGTTGCCGCCGCTGCGAGGCGGCCTGCCCCTACGGCGCGCCGCAGTGGGACCCGAAGGAGAGAATCGTCAAGAAGTGCAATATGTGCATCGACGAGCTGGAGGCCGGACGCAAGCCCTATTGCGTCATGGCCTGCATGATGCGCGTGCTCGACATCGGCCCGATCCAGCAGCTGGCCGCCGGCACCTGGAAGACGACGGCGCTCGGGTCGGGCGAGATGCCGGTGCGCCAGGTGAAGAACATGGCCAATCCGGAATTGACGCGACCCTCGATCGTCTTCGTGCCGCACAGCAAGGGCCGGTTGGAGAGCAAGTGACGGCTGCCACGTTTACCGCCGAGCTGAAGAGCGCGCTCGCCGAGGACGCCGAGATGCTCGCCGCCCTGCACGACCGCGAACTGACCCAAGAGACGCTGAGCGCCCTGCGCGAGAGCGGCTTTCCCGCCAATCTCGGCCTGCTGCCGGCGGGCGAGGCGATGCGGGAAGCCTGGCGTTTGATGGCGCCGGCGGCGGAGGAGGCGAGCCGGACGCCTCTCGACGATCTTGCCGCCGACTACGCCGCGATCTATCTCACCGGCGCCTGCGGCGCCTCGCCCTGCGAATCGGTGTGGACCGACGACGACCATCTGGCCTGCCAGGAAGCGATGTTCGCCCTGCGCGGGATCTATGCGGAGGCCGGACTCGCGGCGGCGGACTGGCGCCGCCGACCGGACGATCACCTGGTGCTGCAACTGCTCTACCTCGCGCATGCCCTGCGCCGATCCGCCGATGCCGACGCCCTGCGCAGGCTGGCGAAGACGATGGACGAGCATCTGCTGCGCTGGCTGCCCGGTTTCGCCGAGCGCGTCGCCGGCCGCTGCGCCACGCCTTTTTACGCCGTGCTGCAGCGACTGACTTTTCTCTGGTGCGAACGACTGCGAGACCTGCTCGCCGAGGGGCTGGGCGAAGCGCGCCCGACGCGCGACGAGGTCGAGGCCCGGCTCCAGCCGAAGCGGCGCGTCCAGGTACAGCCGCTCGCCTACATGCCGGGGGCTGCGCCAAACTGGTAAGCTCTCGCTCCTGTGTTCAGGAGCCTTCCTTGAAAGTCTTTACCACCATCCTGGCCTTGCTGCTGGCGAGCGGCGTCGCCCAGGCCGCACCGATTCTCGAACTGTCCGCCGGCATGCACCGCATCGAGGCCGAGGTGGCGAACGACAACGCTGCGCGGGCCACCGGCCTGATGAATCGGCCCTCCATGCCGATGCAGCGCGGCATGCTCTTCGTCTTCCCCGAGGACGCCGTGCAGTGCTTCTGGATGAAGAACACCCTGATTCCGCTCAGCATCGCCTTCATCGACGACGGCGGTCGCATCGTGCAGATCGTCGACATGCAGCCGCAGTCGCTCGACAACCACTGCTCGGCGAAGCCGGTTCGCTTCGCGCTGGAGATGAACGCCGGCTGGTTCAGGAGCCGCGGCCTCGCACCGGGCGCTCGCATCAACGGCCTCGACAAGGCACCGTTAGGGCGCTGACCGCCGTGTCAGGGAGACTGACTTTTGTTTTCGCCCTGGCGGCGTCGGTCATAGCGCAGCCCGCGCTGGCGCGCGACATCCGCCTGTCCACCACCACCAGCACGGAAAACACCGGCCTGCTCAAGGCCATCCTGCCGGCGTTCGAGAAGAAGCACGGCGTCAAGGTGCGCGTCGTCTCGGTCGGCACCGGCAAGGCGCTCGAGCTGGGAAAGAACGGCGACGTGGACGTCGTGCTGGTGCACGCCCGCGCGGCGGAGGACAAGTTCGTCGCCGACGGACACGGCGTGAGCCGCCGCGACGTGATGTACAACGATTTCATCCTGGTCGGCGTGCAGGAGGATCCCCTCCGCCTGCGCGGCACGCGCGAGGTCATCGCCGCTTTCCGCACGCTGGGCGAAGGCCGCGCCAGGTTCATCTCGCGCGGCGACAACTCCGGCACCGACCAGATGGAAAAATCCTACTGGAAGGAGGCGGGCGTCGCGCCGAAGGGCGCCTGGTTCGTCTCGGCCGGCCTCGGCATGGGCGAGGTGCTGACCATGGCCGGCGAGATGCAGTCCTACACCCTGTCCGACCGCGCCACCTACGGCGCCTACCGCGCCAGGACCGGGCTCGACATTCTCGTGCAGGGCGACCCGAAGATGTTCAATCCATACGGCATCATCGCCGTCAGCCCGAAGAAGTACCCGGATATGAACATCGACGGCGCCATGAAGCTGATTGAATGGATCACCTCGAAGGAGGGACAGGCGCTGATTGCCGGCTTCAAGGTGAGCGGCGAGCAGCTGTTCTTCCCTAGCGCTTCCGGCCGATGACGTGCATTTCGCAGGCCTTGCAATCGAAGCGCAGCGTCAGGTGCTCGGCGCTGTTGACCAGCGTCATCGGCTCGGCGTTGATGCCCTTGATCTGCCAGGCTTTGGCTTCCTTCGGGCAGAGGTTGAAGCTGTAGCGCAGGCAGTGCTTGGTGATCATCAGGGAGACGTCGCCGGGCGTCGTGTCGGCCTCATAGGCGTCGGCGATCAGTTCGACGCCATGCTTCCGGTAAAAGGTGCGCGCGCACTCGTTGAAGACGTTGCCGAGGTAGGTCAGTTCCTTTTCCGGGTAGGCGGCCGGCGGTTCGGCCGGCGTGGCGCGTGACAGGCGCGGCCGCCGGGCCTCGCGCGCTTCAACCAGCGCCGCGATGCCGTCGCGGCGCAGGGCGTTGATCGCGGAGACGGGCACGAAGATCAGTGCGGCGAGGTCGATTTGCGTTGTATTGAAATCGGTGCTGCCGAGTTTGCCCAGGTGGCTCCGTAGCGAGGCGAGCGCCTTCTCGGCGTCGCGTGCCGGCTCGACGTGCGTCTTCTGGCGAACTTTAGCGGCGATGCCGTCCTCATCCACCAGCGCCAGTTCCAGACCGTCGTCGATGACGGCGAGGCTCATCTTCACGCCGATGCGCCGCTCGGCCGATTCCTTTTCCAGCGTGCGCTCGAAGGCCTGGTCGCGGTTGCGATAGAGCGTCATGCCCGGCTTCAGGTCCGCCGGCAGTTCGTTGGGATGGAGGCGCTGGCGGCGGGCGACGTTGATGCGCATGCCGGCGAGCTTGTTGGCGCCCTTGCTGCCCTGCGGCTGGTAACTGACGCCGTCGCCGTTGCGCAGTTCGACGTCGCCGTCGATCTCGAACCAGTCGGCGCCGAGGCGCGTCACGGTGCCGATCGCCTCGCCGGAGAACTTGGGCGTCTCGAAGGCGCCGATGTCGGTCTGGCGGCCGTGGACGAAGTAATCGGTGGCGCCGCGATTGAAGGTCTTCTCCGGCTGCGGCGTGAAGAAGTGGCTGCAGCGCCCGGACGAGGCGGCGCGGATGTGGGGCTGTTCGGCGAGGATGGCGTCGAGCAGCCGCCGGTAGTGGGCGACGGTGTTCTTGACGTAGGCCATGTCCTTGTAGCGCCCCTCGATCTTGAAGGAACGGATGCCCGCCGCGATCAGCGCGCGCAGGTTGGCGCTCTGGTCGTTGTCCTTCATCGACAGCAGGTGCTTGTCGTAGGCGACGATGCGGCCATTTGGGTCTTCGAGCGTGTACGGCAGGCGGCAGGCCTGCGAGCATTCGCCGCGGTTGGCGCTGCGTCCGGTGTGGGCATGGCTGATGTAGCACTGGCCGGAGAACGCCACGCACAGCGCGCCGTGGATGAAGTACTCCAGCGTGCAGCGCGCCGGATCGGTGGCGGCGCGCACACGGCGGACGTCGTCCAGCGTCAGCTCGCGCGCCAGCACGATCTGCGAGAAGCCGACGTCCTGCAGGAAGCGCGCCTTCTCCGGCGTGCGGATGTCGCACTGCGTGCTGGCATGCAGTTGCAGGGGCGGCAGCTCGACTTCCAGCAGCCCCATGTCCTGCACGATGAGCGCGTCGGCGCCGGCCTCGTACACCGCCCAGGCGAGCCTGCGCGCTTCCTCGATCTCGCCGTCGTCGAGGATGGTGTTGATGGCGACGAAGACCTTGGCGTGGAAGCGGTGGGCGAATGCTGCCAGGCGCGCGATGTCCGCCACTGCATTGCCGGCGCCGGCGCGCGCGCCGAAGGCCGGGCCGCCGATGTACACGGCGTCGGCACCGTGCTTCACGGCCGCGATGCCGATGTCGGCATCGCGGGCGGGCGCCAGCAGTTCGAGCGTGTCAGAGGACATGGGGGCTAAAATACGCCGGAAGGGGAGGCTCGATTCTAGCCCGGCCGGCGTCGCGAACGAAAAGGGCGCCACGCTGCCGTGTCGCCCTGCTTGCGGAAAGTCAGTCCCGCCAGTACGGCGGTACGGACTCAGCCGGCGAAATTCTTCGCCGCGAAATCCCAGTTGGCCAGATGGTTGAGGAAGGTTTCGACGAACTTGGGGCGCAGGTTGCGGTAGTCGATGTAATAGGCGTGCTCCCAGACGTCGACGCACAGGAGCGCCTTGTCGCCTGTGGTGAGCGGCGTGCCGGCGGCGCCCATGTTGACGATGTCCACCGAGCCGTCGGCCTTCTTCACCAGCCAGGTCCAGCCCGAGCCGAAGTTGCCGACGGCGGAAGTCTGGAAGGCCTTTTTGAACTCGTCGTGGGAACCCCACTTCTTGTTGATGGCGTCGGCCAGCGCACCGCCCGGAACGCCGCCGCCATTCGGCTTCATGCAGTTCCAGAAGAAGGTGTGGTTCCACACCTGGGCGGAGTTGTTGTAGATGCCTCCGGCAGGCGCCTTCCTGACGATGGCTTCGAGGTCGAGGTTCTCGTACTCGGTGCCCTTGATCAGGTTGTTCAGGTTGGCGACATAGGCCTGGTGATGCTTGGCGTAGTGGTACTCGAAGGTTTCCTTCGACATGTGCGGCGCCAGGGCGTCCAGCGCGTAAGGCAGCGGCGGGAGGGTGTGTTCCATAGGGTGTCTCCGGTTTCAGTCAGGGGTTGCGATACCCGACAATTTTAGTCGGAATAGGTTTATTTGGCAAACATTTCCTGCTCAAGCATCGCGTTTGTGCGTCACTCGCGCGTCGGCGCCGCCTTCGCCGAAGGTGAGTTGCACGCTTTCGCCGACGGCCAGATGGGCGCTGCCGCGCACGATGCTGCCATCGGACTTGCGTACCAGGCTGTAGCCTCGCCGCAGCACGGACTGCGGGCTGAGATGAGCGAGGCTGCTTGCCAGATGATCGAGGCGGCTGGCATGTCGGGCGAGACCGACGGATGTTGCGCCCTGCAATCGTGCGGCGAGCGAGTTCACGACCTGTCGCGCGTGCCGTGTCTCCGGCCGGTGCCTGACGATGCGCAAATGCAATTGCCTCACGGACTGACCGCCTTCGTGCAGGCGCCGACGCAGCGCGGCGTGGAGCCGGGCGGCGATATGCGCCGTTTCGGCGCGCAGCCGGCCCAGGCGTTCGCCCGGATGCAATAGGCGCCGCGCCAGCAGGTCGGCGCGCTGCATGCGCTCCTGCAAGCGGCGCTGCATTAGCGTGCGCAGGATCGAAGCGAGGCGTCGCAGCTCGCCGGTCGCTTCGTGCCAGCCCGCGCTGGCCAGCTCGGCGGCCGCCGTGGGCGTGGCGGCGCGGCAGTCGGCCGCCAGGTCGGCGATGGTGGTGTCGGATTCGTGGCCGATGCCCGAGATCACCGGGATGGCGCAGGCGTCGATGGCGCGCGCGACGATTTCCTCGTTGAAGGCCCACAGATCCTCGATGCTGCCGCCGCCGCGCGCGACGATGAGGAGATCGCATTCCGCGCGTGCGTCCGCGCCGCGGATGGCCCCGGCGATGTTGGCGGCGGCGCCTTCCCCCTGTACCAGGGTCGGGTAGATCGTCACCGGCACCTGCGGCGCGCGGCGCGCCAGGGCGGCGAGCACGTCGCGCAGGGCGGCGGCCTGCAGCGACGTCACTACCCCGATGCGGCGTGGAAAGCGCGGCAGGGGTAGCCGGCGCTCCGCTGCGAAAAGGCCTTCCCCCTCGAGTCTGGCGCGCAGCCGCGCGAACGCTTCGTACAGTGCGCCGACGCCCGCATGCCGCAAGGCCTCGATGTTGAGCTGGAAGCTGCCGCGCGCCTCGTACAACGTGACCAGCGCGCGCGCCTCGACGCGCAGGCCGTCCTGCAGGCGGAAAGGAAGAAGCTGGGCGCGGCCACGGAACATGACGCAATCGACCTGGGCGTTTTCGTCCTTCAGGGCGAAATAGAGATGTCCCGAGGCAGGACGGCGCAGGTTGGAAATTTCTCCCCCTACCCACGACAGCGGAAAGCGGCCTTCGAGGGTCTCGCGGGCAAGGCGATTCAATTCCGAAACGCTCAGCAGTGGCGCCCCTTCCGGAGCGAAAATTCCTGTTTCAGAAGGCATTGTGCGATTTTAGCCGAGACATCCCCTGGGCTTTTCTTCTGAAGCGGGGGCAACAGCTGTACGCCTACGGCGCGTCTATGTAATTTATTGATAATCAAGAATAAAAACCAAAGCTTCATTTTGCATCGAAGCAAGAAAAACTCTTTTGGCAAGCCGACTTACTACAAACACCCAACACAAATGCACAAGCTTATCCACAACTTTTGTGGATAAGGAGGTTGTCGTTCGGTGGCGACATTGCGGCTGAGTTTTCCTTGCCGAAAGCGGGTCGCCAAGATAAAGTGCGCCGTTATTTGAAACGACCCGGGAGTGCCTCGTGTTCGCCATCATTCAAGCCGCCGGCTGGCCGATCTGGCCGTTGCTGTTCGCGTCGGTCCTGGCCGTTGCCTTCATCATCGAACGATCGGTTGCCCTGCGCCGCAACAAGGTCGTGCCGGCCGAACTGATCCAGAGCGTGATCGCCGAATATCGCCAGACCGGAGTGACGGAGGACATGCTGGTTCGCGTCACGCGGCATTCTCCGCTCGGACGCGTGCTGGCGGCGGGCCTGCGCAACGTGAAGAGTTCGCGCGAGGCGATGAAGGAGGCCATCGAGGAGGCGGGACGCGGCGTCACGCACGAACTGGAACGTTTCCTCACCAGCCTCGGCACCATCGCCTCGATCGCGCCGCTGATGGGGCTCTTCGGCACCATCGTCGGCATGATCGAGATCTTCGGCGCGCAAAGCCCGGCGACGGCCAATCCCCAGCAGCTCGCGCACGGCATCTCGATCGCGCTGTACAACGCGGGATTCGGCATTCTCATCGCCATTCCGGCGATGATCTTCTACCGCCACTTTCGCGCCCTGGTCGACAGCTTCGTCATCGAGATGGAGCAACAGGCGGTGAAATTGGTCGAACTGGTGCACGGCCAGCGCGCGGGTTGAGGGCGACCTGACATGAATTTCCAGCGCGGACGTTTCCGGGAAGAGCCGGAGATCAACCTGATCCCGATGATCGACGTCCTGCTCGTCATCCTCATCTTCCTCATGATCACGACGACGTATTCCAAGTTCTCCGGCCTGGAAATCAACCTGCCGACGGCGGATGCGCCGCAGTCGCAGGACAAGCCGAACGAAATCAATGTCGTGGTCAGCGCTTCGGGCGAGGTCACCGTCAATCGCGTGGCGGTCGGTTCGCGCCAGGTGGACGCCATCGGCGCCGCGCTGCGCCGCGCCGGCGCCGGCGCCAACGATCCGGTGGTGGTGATCAACGCCGACGCCAAGGCGGCGCACCAGAGCGTGATCGACGTCATGCAGGCTTCCCAGCAGGCCGGCTTTAGCCATATCTCCTTCGCCACGCAGAATCCGTCGCGCTGAGCGGCGGCGGGCCAAGCGCAGTATCATGCGCCACACGCTTGCGTGTGGCGTTTGCATTTCATCGGGGCTTGAATGAACCTAGGGCAAAGGATTGCGTCGGGCTGGCAGCGGCGGGGCCTGCTCCCCTTGCTGCTCCTGCCGCTGGCGCTCCTGTTTGCCATGGCGGCCAATCTGCGCCGCACGGCCTATCGGTTGGGCTGGAAATCCCCGATCGAGCTGCCCGTGCCAGTGGTGGTGATCGGCAACATCACGGCCGGCGGCAGCGGCAAGACGCCGCTCGCCTTGCATTTGGCGCAGGCCCTTGCACGGCACGGCTTCCGTCCCGGCATCGTCAGCCGCGGCTACGGCGGCAGCGCGCAGGGCGTCGAGGAGGTCAAGGCATCGAGCGATGCCGCGCGGGTCGGCGATGAGCCGTTGCTGCTGGCGCGTCGCGCCGGCTGCCCGGTGTTCGTCGGGCGCGACCGAGTCGCAGCGGGAAGGGCCCTGCTGACGGCGCATCCGGAATGCAATGTCCTGATTGCCGACGACGGCCTGCAGCACCTGCGCCTGGCTCGCGATGTTGAGATCGTCGTGATGGACGAGCGCGGCATCGGCAACGGCTGGCCGCTGCCGGCCGGGCCGCTGCGCGAATGCCCCCGGCGCATCGACGAGGCGCATGCGCTGGTGCTGAATGGCGATGCGCAGGCGCCTGGGTCGGTGAAACCTGCACGCGTGTTCCGCATGCGCTTGGTCGGGGAGCGCTTCAGGCACCTGCACGATCCGCAACGCACCTGCAGCGCCGGGGAACTGGCGGGCAGACGCCTGCATGCCGTGGCGGGCATTGGCGATCCGGCCCGCTTCTTCCATCAGATCGAAGGCATGGGCCTACGCGCGGAACGGCACCCGTTTCCGGATCACCACGCATTTAGGGCGGGCGACCTGGCCTTTCCAGGTGCGGACGCCCTGCTGATGACCGAGAAAGATGCGGTAAAATGCCAACCCTTCGCGCCGGCCGAAACCTGGGTTCTGCCGGTCGAGGCGCAGTTCGAACCCGACCTCGCGCAATGGGTGGTGGAGAAACTCAATGGATGCCAGGCTGCTTGAAATCCTCGTCTGTCCGGTTTGCAAGGGGCCGCTGGATCACCGCAAGGCGAAGCAGGAACTGGTGTGCAAGGCGTGCAGGCAGGCCTATCCGCTGCGCGACGACATCCCGGTGATGCTTGAGGAGGAGGCGCGCCAGCTGACCCACGAGGAAGCCGCGGGCTGAATCTCCTCGGGCGCGAGCAATGTCCTTCAAGGTCGTCATTCCCGCCCGTTACGCCTCCAGCCGGCTTCCCGGCAAGCCGCTCGCAGACATCGCCGGCAAGCCGATGGTGGTGAGGGTGGCCGAGCGCGCCGCGCTGAGCGGCGCTTCGGAAATCATGGTGGCGACCGATCACGAAGACGTCCGTGTCGCCGTGGCAGGGCATGGCTTCGACGCCGTCATGACCCGGCCGGACCACCCCAGCGGCACGGACCGCATCGCCGAGGTCGTAGCGCATCGAGGCTGGGGCGACGACGCCCTCGTCGTCAACGTGCAGGGCGACGAGCCTTTCATCGATCCCGGGCTCATCGATCAGGTGGCGAGAGAACTGGCGGCCGACGCCGAAGCCGCCGTCGCCACCGCCTGCCACGCCATTGGCAGCGCAGACGAGTTCTTCAATCCGACTGTCGTCAAGGTTGTCTGCGATGCGCGCGGTCATGCCGCGTATTTCAGCCGTGCGCCGATCCCCTGGCCGCGCGACGCGTTTGCCGTGGAGCGGACACGGTTGCCCGATGGATTGCCGGCCAGGCGGCATATCGGCATCTACGCCTATCGTTGCGGTTTCCTGCGCCGCTATCAGGCCCTGTCGCCCTCGCCCCTGGAAGCATTCGAGGCACTGGAACAGTTGCGTGTGCTTTGGCACGGCTTTCGCATCCGCGTTGCCGAAACGCGGTTGGCACCCGAAGCGGGCGTGGATACGCCAGATGACTTGCAGCGGGCGCGTCGGCGATTTGGCCTTGTTTGACCGGCGCGAAAAAAAACGGTATCGTTTCGAATGCTAAAATAACAATATAAATCAACTGGTTAATAAAATCATCTTGGGGGAGTAGTTATGAAATTAATTCTGCTTGGTGCGCCCGGCGCCGGCAAGGGGACGCAGGCCGCCTTCATCACCGAGAAGTACGGCATTCCGCAGATTTCCACCGGCGACATGCTGCGCGCCGCCGTCAAGGCCGGTACGCCGCTGGGGCTGGCGGCGAAGAAGGTGATGGATGCCGGCCAACTGGTATCGGACGACATCATCCTCGGCCTGATCAAGGAGCGCCTGCAGCAGCCGGACTGTGCCAAGGGCTTTCTCTTCGACGGCTTTCCCCGCACCATTCCCCAGGCCGAGGCCCTGCGCGCGCAAGGCGTCGACCTCGACTACGTGCTGGAGATCGATGTGCCGGACGAGGAGATCATCAAGCGCATGAGCGGCCGCCGCGTGCATACGGCTTCCGGCCGCACCTACCATGTCGTCTTCAATCCGCCCAAGGTGGCCGGCAAGGACGACGTCACGGGCGAGGACCTCATCCAGCGCGACGACGACAAGGAGGAAACCGTGCGCAAGCGCCTGTCTGTCTACCACAGCCAGACCAAGCCGCTGGTCGACTTCTATTCCAAGTGGGCCTCCGGCGATGATGCGCGGGCGCCCAAGTACCGCAAGATCGCCGGGGTCGGCGCGCTGGAAGACATCAAGAAGGCGCTGTTCGCCGCTCTGGCCTGAAAAAGCAGAAGAAGCAAAGACTGGCTCTTCATGAGTGCGAGCCAGTCAGTGATATAATTGGAGATAATATGGCAAAAAATGCATTTTATGCGCAGTCCGGCGGCGTCACGGCCGTCATCAACGCCTCAGCCTGCGGCGTGATCGAGGCGGCGCGCAAGCACAAGGGCAAGATTGGCAAGGTGTACGCCGGGCGCAATGGCATCATCGGCGCGCTGACCGAGGACCTGATCGACACCAGCAAGGATTCGGCGGCTGCCATCGCCGCCCTGCGCCACACGCCCTCCGGCGCCTTCGGCTCCTGCCGCTACAAGCTGAAGGGCATCGAGGAGCACAAGGCCCAGTACGAGCGCCTCATCGAGGTGTTCAAGGCGCACAACATCGGCTATTTCTTCTACAACGGCGGCGGCGATTCCGCGGACACCTGCCTCAAGGTCTCCCAGCTTTCCGAAAAGACGGGCTATCCCATCGTCGCCGTGCACGTGCCGAAGACGGTGGACAACGACCTGCCCATCACGGACAACTGCCCGGGCTTCGGCTCGGTGGCCAAGTACATCGCGGTGTCCACACTCGAAGCCACGTTCGACGTCGCCTCCATGGCGAAGACCTCGACCAAGGTGTTCGTGCTCGAGGTGATGGGCCGTCACGCCGGCTGGATCGCCGCCGCCGGCGGCATGGCCGCCAGCAAGGAGATGGACCTGCCCATCGTGATCCTCTTCCCGGAAATCACCTTCGACAAGGCCAAGTTCCTCGCCAAGGTGGACGCCATGGTCAAGAAATATGGCTACTGCACGGTGGTGGTGTCCGAAGGCGTCAAGGGCGCCGACGGCAAGTTCCTCTCCGACCAGGGGCTGCGCGACGCCTTCGGCCACGCCCAACTGGGCGGCGTGGCGCCGGTGATCGCCAGCATCGTCAAGGAAGGCCTGAACCTCAAGTACCACTGGGGCGTGGCCGACTACCTGCAGCGCGCCGCGCGCCACATCGCCTCGAAGACGGACGTGGCGCATGCCTACGCCACGGGCAAGGCCGCGGTGGAACTCGCGATCAAGGGTCGCAACTCGGTGATGCCCGCCATCAAGCGCGTCTCCGACAAGCCCTACAAGTGGAAGGTTGACGTGGCGGAGCTGAAAGACGTGGCGAACCGGGAGAAGTTCATGCCGCGCGACTTCATCACCGCCGACGGCTTCGGCATCACCGAGAAATGCCGCAAGTACCTGGCGCCGCTCATGCTGGGCGAGGACTATCCGCCCTACAAGAACGGCCTGCCGAAGTACGTGCGCCTGAAGAACGTCGGCGTGAAGAAGAAGCTGGGCGAGTTCAAGATCTGAAAAAACCGAGCGCGGCGCGTGAGCGCCGCGCGCAGGCATGCAGCAGGGGGGCGGCAGCGGCCGCCGGTATTGACTTGATAGAGGAGGAGTAAATGTCAGCAGGTCTGATTTTTGCGCTCGTCTGCGCCATCGTGGCCATTGCCTACGGTGCCTGGCAGACGAGCTGGATTGTCGCGCAGCCAACGGGTAACGACCGCATGCGCGGGATTGCCGCGGCGATCCAGGAGGGGGCGCAGGCCTATCTCAACCGCCAGTACAAGACCATCGGCATGGTCGGCGCGGCGCTATTCCTGATCATCGGCCTGGTGCCGGCCCTGGGCTGGTCGACCGCCTTCGGCTTCCTTATCGGCGCGGTGCTCTCCGGCGCCGCCGGCTATATCGGCATGAACGTGTCCGTGCGCGCCAACGTGCGCACCGCCGAAGCGGCGCGCCACGGGCTCAGCCCGGCGCTCGACGTCGCCTTCAAGGGCGGCGCCATCACCGGCATGCTGGTGGTCGGCCTCGGCCTGCTTGGCGTGGCTGGCTACTATGCCTTCCTGAAGGCCGTCGCTCCGGCGAATGCCAGCATCGACCACATCATTCATCCGCTGGTCGGCCTCGGCTTCGGCTCCTCGCTGATTTCCATCTTCGCCCGTCTCGGCGGCGGCATCTTCACCAAGGGCGCCGACGTCGGCGCCGACCTGGTGGGCAAGGTCGAGGCCGGCATTCCCGAGGACGACCCGCGCAATCCGGCAGTGATCGCCGACAACGTCGGCGACAACGTCGGCGACTGTGCCGGCATGGCGGCCGACCTGTTCGAGACCTACGCGGTGACGACGGTGGCGACCATGCTGCTCGGTGCGCTGATGCTGAAGGCCAACGCGGAAGCCGCGGTGATCTACCCGCTGGCGCTGGGCGGCTTCTCCATCATCGCCTCGATCATCGGCGTCTTCTTCGTCAAGGCGCGCGAGGGCGGCAAGATCATGAACGCCCTCTACCGCGGCCTCATCGTCGCCGGCGTGCTGGCGCTGGTCGCCTACTACCCGCTGACACAGTACTTCATGCCGGACAACGCGCTCGACGAAGTCATGAAGATCAGCGGCGGCGCGGTGATGCGGCTCTACGCCTGCGCCGTGATCGGCCTCATCCTCACCGGCGCCATGGTGGTGATCACCGAGTACTACACCGGCACCGACTTCAGTCCGGTGAAGCACATCGCGCAAGCCTCCACCACCGGCCACGGCACCAACATCATCGCCGGCCTCGGCGTGTCGATGAAGGCCACCGCCCTCCCGGTCGCCGCCGTCTGCCTGTCCATCTGGAGCGCCTATGCGCTGGGCGGCCTCTACGGCATCGCCATCGCCGCGACCTCGATGCTCTCCATGGCTGGCATCATCGTGGCGCTGGACGCCTACGGCCCCATCACCGACAACGGCGGCGGCATCGCCGAGATGGCGGAACTGCCGAAGGAAGTGCGCGCGGTCACCGATCCCCTCGACGCCGTGGGCAACACCACCAAGGCGGTGACCAAGGGCTACGCCATCGGCTCCGCCGCGCTGGCTGCGTTGGTGCTGTTCGCCGACTACACGCACGCGCTGGAGTCGGCCGGCAAGATGCTGACCTTCGACCTGTCCAACCACATGGTCATCATTGGCCTGTTCATCGGCGGCCTGATCCCCTACCTCTTCGGCGCCATGGCGATGGAAGCGGTCGGCCGCTCCGCCGGGGCGGTGGTGATCGAGGTGCGCCGCCAGTTCAAGGAGATTGCCGGCATCATGGAAGGCAAGGCCAAGCCGGAATACGGCACCTGCGTGGACATGCTGACCAAGGCGGCCATCAGGGAAATGATGATCCCGTCCCTGCTGCCGGTGCTGGTGCCGGTGCTGGTCGGCGTGCTGCTCGGCCCGCAGGCCCTCGGCGGCGTGCTGGTGGGCACGATCGTCACCGGTCTCTTCGTTGCCATCTCGATGACCACCGGCGGCGGCGCCTGGGACAACGCCAAGAAGTACATCGAGGACGGGCACTTCGGCGGCAAGGGTTCCGAGACGCACAAGGCGGCGGTGACCGGCGACACCGTGGGCGATCCCTACAAGGACACCGCCGGTCCGGCCGTCAACCCGCTGATCAAGATCATCAACATCGTCGCGCTGCTGATCGTGCCCCTGGTGGCCTGATCTTCAGATCGCTGCAACAATACGGGCAACCTGCGGGTTGCCCGTTTCTTTTGTGAAGATGAAAAAAACATTCCTGTTGTTGTTGACGCTGCTTGCCTGGGGCTTCGCCCGGGCGGGGCAGCCCGCCCAGCCTGAAACGGCAAGCGGCGTCGGCACCGGCAATGAAACGCGCGGCCGCCTCTTCATGGCCGTGACGGCGAACCCGCTGGCGACCGACGCGGCGGTGGAGATCCTGCGCGGGGGCGGTACGGCGGCGGACGCGGCGATCGCCGCCCAACTGGTGCTGAACCTGGTCGAGCCGCAGTCCTCCGGGCTGGGCGGCGGCGGTTTCCTGCTCTATCACGATGCGCGTGACAACCGGCTGCGCGCCTATGACGGGCGCGAGACGGCGCCGGCGACGGCACGGCCGGACCGCTTTCTCGGATCGGACGGCAAACCCCTGTCCTTTCACGAGGCGGCGGTGGGCGGCCGTTCGGTCGGCGTGCCGGGCCTGCCGGCGCTGCTCGACCTCGTCTATCGCAACCACGGCCGTATGCTGTGGCCGAAGCTCTTCGCCCCCGCGCTGCGCTTGGCGGTGGAGGGCTTCCCGATGTCGCCGCGCCTGCACAGGCTGCTGGCGGAGGACCGCTACCTGCGCGACGATCCGGCCGCGCGCCGGCTGTATTTCGAGGCGGATGGCAAACCGAAGCCGGTGGGCACCAAGATCGTCAACCGCGAATTCGGATTTGTACTGCTGGCGCTGGCGCAGCACGGTACGAAGATCTTCTACGAAGGTCCCGTCGCCCGCGATATCGTCGCCGCGGTGCGCGCGCACGCGAAGAACCCTGGCGATCTGAGCGAGGCCGATATCACCGCCTACAAGCCCGTCGAGCGGGAACCTGTCTGCGGCGAGCGCTTCGGCCATCGCGTCTGCGGCATGCCGCCGCCCAGTTCAGGCGGCATCGCCGTGCTGCAGATGCTGACTTTTACCGAAGGGCTTGCGGGCAAGAAACCGCTCGCGCAGGAAAGCGTTCACCGCTTCGCCGAGTCGGGGCGGCTGACTTTCTCCGACCGCGTGCGCTACCTTGCCGACCCGGCCTTCTTCGACGTGCCGGTGAAGGCATTGCTCGATCCGGCGTATCTCGCAGCGCGCGCGCAGCTGATCCGCGCCGAGTCGAGCATGGGTCGGGCCGATGCAGGCGAACTGCCGATGAGGCAATCGCTGGGCGAGGACGCGTCGACCGAACTGCCGGCGACGACGCACATCTCCATCGCTGACACCGAGGGCAATGCCGCCGTGCTGACCAGTTCGATCGAGGCGGCCTTCGGCAGCCGTGTCATGGTGCATGGCTTCCTGCTCAACAACCAGCTGACGGATTTCTCCTTCCGGCCGGATGAGGGGGGCAGGCCGGTGGCGAACCGCGTCGAGCCCGGCAAGCGGCCGCTTTCCTCGATGGCGCCGACCCTGATCTACGGCAAGGACGGCCGCATTGCTGCTCTGCTCGGCTCGCCCGGCGGCAGCCGGATCATCAACTACGTGGCTCAGGCGGTGCTGGGACTGCTGGCCTGGAATCTCACGCCGGCCGAGACGGTCGCGCTGCCTCACTTCGGCAGCCGCAACGGGCCCACTGAATTGGAGCGCGGCACGTCGGCGGAAACGCTGCGCCCGGCGCTGGAGAGGCTCGGTCATGCCGTCTCCATCCAGGACATGACCAGCGGCCTGTCGGTGATTCAGCGTCGTCGCGAAGACTGGGTCGGCGCCGCCGACCCGCGCCGCGAGGGCGCGGCGCGGGGAGAATGACGGCTCAGAGCTTGACGCTCGGGTTGAGCGTGTAGACGCCGGTGACGACGGCCTCGGCCAACACGTGCCCCTTGATGGCCTCGCGCACCTGCTGGCCGGTGAATTTTCCCTCGAGCGGGCAGCGCGCGATGTCCAGCGCATAGAGGGTGAACACGTAGCGGTGCGGAATCTCGTCGTTCCAGGGAGGACAGGGACCGTCGTAGCCGTAATAATCGCCGGCCATGTCCTTGTCGCCGGCAAACCAACCCGTGTAATCGTTGATGCCCTGCCGCGCGCCGCGCGCGGTTCCCGGGCCGTTCTTGCCGCGCGGCATGACGTCCTGGGAAAACTCGCCGGCCTCGATGTGCGATGGGGTTGGCGGCAGGTCGACCAGCACCCAGTGGAAGAAGTCCACCCGCGACAGAGAAGCCGGCACCGTGCCCCCTTCCTTGTTGACATCGTTCCCCCTGCTCGGCACGTCGGGGTCGTGGCAGATCAGCGTCAGCGATTTCGTGTCGGCCGGCAGGTCGGACCAGGCGAAATGCGGGTTGTGGTTGCCGCCCAGGCAGACATGGCTCTGGGCGTGCGGAATGCAGAAGGCGTTGTCGCCATGGATGATGCGGGTAAAACTGTCGGTCCAGAACTTCATCGTCCCCTCCGCTGAATCATGTCCGGCCCTTCTTGGTGAAATCCCGTAGCCTGAAGCCGAGCAGCCACAGGGCGCTGAAATAGGCGCTGCCGGCCGCGGCCACCAGAGCCCCCAGGCGCAGGATCCGCTCCAGCGGGGGTGCCCCGATCCAGTGCGCTACGGAGCCCTTGCCGAACCACAGCACGACGCCCATCGCGACCAGCGCGACGGCCAGTTTCATGCCGAACGCGCCCCATCCCGGCTGCGGCACGTAGTCCCCGTTGCGGCGCAATCCGCGCCAGAGCAGCGCCGCATTGAGGCAGGAGGCAAGACCGATCGACAGCGCCAGGCCGGCGTGGGCGAGCGGCACGATGAAGACGGCGTTCATCGCCTGGGTGGCGGCCAGGGTGACGAGCGCGATCTTCACCGGCGTGCGGATATTTTGCCTCGCGTAGAAGCCCGGCGCCAGCACCTTGACGAGAATGAGCCCGGTGAGCCCGACGCTGTAGGCGACCAGTGCGTCGCGCGTTTTCAGCACGTCCTCGGCCTGGAAGGCGCCATAGTTGAACAGCGTGGCGAGCAGCGGCACGGCGAGCAGGGCGAGGGCGAGCGCCGCCGGCAGGGTGAGGAGGAAGGTCAGGCGCAGGCCCCAGTCGAGCAGCGCAGAGAATTCGCCACGATCGTCGTCGGCATGGCTTTTCGACAGGCTGGGCAGCAGGATGGTGCCCAGTGCCGCCCCGAGCAGGCCGGCGGGGAACTCCATCAGCCGGTCGGCGTAGTACAACCAGGAGACGCTGCCGGTGGGCAGGAAGGAGGCGAAGATGGTGTTGATGAGCAGCGAGATCTGCGAGACCGAGACGCCGAGCAGTGCCGGCAGCATCAGCAGCAGGATGCGCCGCACGCCTTCGTCCTTCAATGAAAACGAGAAGCGCGGCAGCATGCCGACCTTCGCCAGGTAGGGCAGCTGCAGGGCGAGCTGCAGCACGCCGCCGATGAATACCGCCCAGGCGAGCGCCAGCACCGGCGGGTCGAAATACGGCGCGGCGAAAAGGGCCATGCCGATGAAGGAGAGGTTGAGCAGCACCGGCGTGAAGGCCGGCACGGCGAAGCGGCTCCAGGTGTTGAGAATGCCGCCGGCGAGCGACACCAGCGAGATGAACAGGATGTAGGGAAAGGCGATTCGCGTGAGGGTGACGGTTAGCTCGAACTTGGCCGTATCGGCGGCGAAGCCCGGCGCGGAAATATAGATCAGGATCGGGGTGACGGCGATGCCGAGCAGCGTGACGGTCAGAAGCGCGAGGAAGAGCAGGGTGGCGACATGATCGACGAGGCGCCGGGTGTCCTCCGGGCTGCGCTTGTTCTTGTATTCGGCCAGGATCGGCACGAAGGCCTGCGAGAAGGCCCCTTCGGCGAACATGCGCCGCAAGAGGTTCGGCAGACGGAAAGCGACGAAGAAGGCATCCGTGGCCACCCCGGCGCCAAAGCTGCGGGCAATGACGAAATCGCGCACGAAGCCCAGGATGCGCGACAGCAGCGTCATGCTGCTGACCGTGGCGAGGGCCTTGAGCAGGTTCATGGGGCCAATGTTAAAGGCTTTGCCGGACGGCTGTGCCGCTTGCTTTTCCCCCGGAAACAGCCTAGAATGCGCCCCTTTTCCAAGCCCTTAGCAGAGCTTTCATGGCCAATACCGCACAAGCCCGCAAGCGCGCCCGCCAGGCGATCAAGCGCCGCGCCCGCAATTTCAGCCAGCGTTCCGAACTGCGCACCGCGATCAAGAACATCCGCAAGGCGATTGCCGCCGGTGACAAGGCGACCGCCCAGAAGACGCTGAGCGAGTCGATGGGCACCATCGACAGCATCGCCGACAAGAAGATCATTCACAAGAACAAGGCGGCTCGCCACAAGAGCCGCCTGTCTGCCGCCATCAAGGCGCTGTAAGTCAAGGCACGTCCATGCAAGTGGCGACCGGTTCCGGTCGCCATTTCTTTTTCCGCAGCCGCCGGATCAGTCGTCCGTCTTGGCGTCCGGCCGGCCCGTGTTGATTACCTGGAGTCCGTTGTCCTTGGCGAAACTGCCGAGGAAGTTGTAGGCCATGGGCTCGACATCATAGAGGCGGGCGGCGACATAGACGCATTTCTCGCCCAGATGCAGGCCCGGTCGCACGTAAGGGGAATAGCTCATGCGGTGGTCGGCGCCGAAAGCGGACATGATGCCGCACAGGCGTTCGGCCCAGTCGCTGGGACGGAATTTCTTTCCATCCAGCGTCAGCCCGACGATGATGAAGTTTTCCGGAAGCTTCTCTGACATGGTGTCCGGCGGCCGGATGAAATATCGTGCCGCTCGGGGAGGCGCGATTCTATCAGAAATCCCTTGTTTTTCTTATTCGGCCATCAAGCCGATTTAAGTGTTGTGGATGATGTGTGGATACTGCTCAAGAATTAGGCACACATCGGAAAGTTTCGAGAAAATAACAAGCTATCTTGCATTTTTAGGATTGACTGCTTGACTGCATATGCTGAAACAATCCCATTGATCTATATGTAGTTTTACATGCAGGCACCTGTCGTTTCGAAATACGGCTTCCGCATCAGGACGCGGGTTGGTCTTGTTGTGGACAATCTGTTGATACCCGGACGCGATGCGGCCGAGGCGGAGCGCAAACTGCGCCAGATTTATCGCGATTGCGAGATTCTCGACCGGAGTTGCCAGCAACCTGTTGTGAAGGCGGTTCCCGCCAGCTACGAAGACGTGATCGCCCTGATCACGCGTTAGAGAAATCCCTTTGCCGCCAGTTCGTCCGCCAGCGCGGCGTAGTCTTGTGCGCCGCGTGAGCCCGCTGCATGGCTGAACACGTCCTTGTTCAGGGCGGGGGCTTCGGCCACGGCAACGTTTTCCGAAATGACGGTTTCGCAGACTGCCTCGCCGAACTGCTCCTGCAGGCGCTGCTGGATTTCGTAGCTCATGTTGCGGCGGCGATCGAAGCGGGTCAGGACGTAGCGGCGTTCGACGCGGCGCTTGAGCACCGGTTCGAGCGCCTTCAGAGTGCGATCCACTTGCATGGCACCGCGCAGGGCGAGGAAGTCGGAGGAAATGGGCACCAGCAGGCGGTCAGCGGCAAAGACCGCGTTGAGAGACAGCACGCCAAGAAAGGGACAGCAGTCGATGACGACCTGGCGCTCGTCGCGGTCGGTGCCGAGATCGTTGAGGCCTTGGTTGAGGCGGTTGAGGATGGTAGGCCCCTTGCCGAAGACGGAATCGACCTTGATCAATTCGGCGTGGGCGGGAATCAGCCGGCCGATGCCCTCCCAGTCGATTTCGAGTTCCGAGAGCGGGCGGCCGTTCTGGTAGAAGGCGAAAACGCTGCGGTCGACCTCGCCCAGGGCCTGGCCATGGACGGCCGACAGATGCGCCTGAGGATCGAGATCGACGAGCAGCAGCCTTGCATTGCGGCGCGCGAGGGCAGCGGCGAGGTTGAGGGCGGTGGTGGTCTTGCCGACCCCGCCCTTCTGGTTGAATACGGCGATGCGGGCCATGCCGCCCAGTATATACAAGCAGGGCTTTTTCACTTAAGATGCGCGTGTGATCAAGGCGGCGCAAGCCGCCTTTCGCTTTTTGCAGTTGATATCCTGCGGTATCGATCATGTCGCATCTGATGAACACCTACGCCCGCTTGCCCGTGGCATTCACGCACGGACAGGGCACGCGGGTCTTCGACGAAGCCGGCCGCGGCTACCTCGACGCGCTGGCGGGCATCGCCGTGTCTACGCTGGGCCATGCCCATCCGCGCCTGGTGAAGGCGATTGCCGACCAGGCGGGGCGCATCCTGCACGCCTCCAACATCTATCGCATCCGCGAGCAGGAGCAACTCGCCGACCGGCTCGCCACCTTGGCCGGCATGGACGAGGTGTTTCTGTGCAATTCCGGCTGCGAGGCGAACGAGGCCGCCATCAAGCTGGCGCGCATGTATGGCCACCAGAAGGGCGTCGACATGCCCGCCATCGTGGTCATGGAAAAGGCCTTCCACGGCCGCACGCTGGCGACCCTCTCCGCCACGGGCAACCGCAAGACGCAGGCGGGTTTCGAACCGCTGGTGAGCGGCTTCGTCCGCGTGCCCTTCGACGATCTGGCCGCGGTGGAGAACATCGCCGCCAACAACCAGAACGTCGTCGCCGTGCTGCTGGAGCCGATCCAGGGGGAGGGCGGCATTCACGTCGCCCATGCCGAGTACCTGCAGGGCCTGCGCCGCATCTGCGATGCGCGCGGCTGGCTGCTCATGTTCGACGAGGTTCAGTGCGGCATCGGCCGCACCGGCCACTGGTTCGCCTGCCAGCATGCCGGCGTCAGGCCGGAGGTGATGACCCTCGCCAAGGGCCTCGGCTCGGGCGTGCCGATCGGCGCCTGCCTCGCCGCCGGCGCCGCCGCCGGCGTGTTCAAGCCGGGCAACCACGGCTCCACCTTCGGCGGCAATCCGCTCGCCTGCACGGCGGCGCTGACCACGCTGGCGGTGATCGAGGAGGAGGGACTGCTCGATCGCGCTGCCGCGCTGGGGCGGAAGCTGTGCGATGATTTCGCCATCGCGCTGGATGGCCAGGCCGGCATCGTCGCCATCCGCGGCGACGGCCTGATGATCGGCATCGAACTGGACCGCCCCTGCGGCGAACTGGTGGCGCGGGCGCTCGAGCGCGGGCTGCTCATCAATGTCACCGCCGACAAGGTGGTGCGTCTGCTGCCGGCCCTTGTTTTCAGCGATGCGGATGCCGATGAACTGGTGCAGATTCTCTCCGCGCTGATCCGCGAATTCCTGGCCTGAGGACGGTCCGCCATGGCCGCACCGAAGCATTTCCTGCAACTGAAGGACTTTTCCCGCGAGGAACTGGAGCACGTCTTTGCGCGCACGCGCTGGATCAAGGACAAGTTCAAGCGCTACGAGCCCTATCATCCGCTCTTCGACCGCACGCTGGTGATGATCTTCGAGAAGCAGAGCACGCGCACGCGTCTCTCCTTCGAGGCCGGCATGCACCAGCTCGGCGGCGCGGCGATCTTCCTCAGCACGCGCGACTCGCAGCTCGGCCGCGGCGAGCCGGTGGAGGATGCGGCGCAGGTGATCTCGCGCATGTGCGACATCGTCATGATCCGCACCTTCGAGCAGGGCATCGTCGAGCGCTTCGCGCGCCACGCGCGCGTGCCGGTCATCAACGGCCTCACCAATGAGTATCACCCCTGCCAGATCCTCGCCGACATCTACACCTTCATCGAGCACCGCGGCTCGATCGAGGGGAAGACCGTGGCCTGGATCGGCGACTCCAACAACGTCTGCAACACCTGGCTACAGGCGGCCGAGGTGTTCGGCTTCAACGTGCACGTGTCGACGCCGCCAGGCTACGAAGTCGAGCCCGAGCGTGCCGGCCTGTACGGCACCGACCACTACGAGGAGTTCCCCGACCCGATGGACGCCGTGCGCGGCGCCGACCTCGTCACGACCGACGTGTGGACCTCGATGGGTTTCGAGGCGGAGAACGAGGCGAGACGGCGCGACTTCGAGGACTGGCAGGTGGACGCCGAGATGATGCGCCAGGCCGGGCCCGACGCCATTTTCATGCACTGCCTGCCCGCCCATCGCGGCGAGGAAGTCGCCGCCGAGGTCATCGACGGACCGCACAGCGTGGTGTGGGACGAGGCGGAGAACCGGTTGCACACGCAAAAGGCGCTGATGGAGTACCTGCTCCTCGGGCGCGTGAATTCCTGATCCTTCCTAATTGGCAATCATGAGCAAAACCAAGAAGTCCTCCGGCGTCAAGAAAGTCGTGCTCGCCTATTCGGGCGGCCTCGACACCTCCGTCATCCTCAAGTGGCTGCAGGACACCTACGGCTGCGAGGTGGTCACCTTCACCGCCGACCTCGGACAGGGCGAGGAGCTCGATCCGGCGCGCGCCAAGGCGCTGAAGTTCGGCGTCAGGAAGCAGAACATCTTCATCGACGACCTGCGCGAGGAGTTCGTGCGCGACTTCGTCTTCCCGATGTTCCGCTGCAACACGATCTACGAGGGCGAGTACCTGCTCGGCACCTCGATCGCCCGTCCGCTCATCGCCAAGCGGTTGGTGGAGATCGCGAAGAAGACCGGCGCCGACGCCATCTCGCACGGCGCCACCGGCAAGGGCAACGACCAGGTCCGCTTCGAGCTGGGCGCCTACGCGCTGATGCCGAACGTCAAGGTCATCGCACCCTGGCGCGAATGGGACCTGCTTTCGCGCGAGAAGCTGATGGCCTACGCCGAGACGCACGGCATTCCGGTGGACATGAAGCACAAGAAGGGCGGCTCGCCCTACTCGATGGACGCCAACCTGCTGCACATCTCCTACGAAGGACGCCACCTGGAGAACCCGGCGGCCGAAGCGGAGGAGGCGATGTGGCGCTGGACGGTGCCGCCGGAGAAGGCGCCGAACAAGGCCGAGTACCTCGACCTGGAGTTCAGGCGGGGCGACCTCGTCGCCATCGACGGCAGGAAGATGAAGGCCCACGAACTGCTGGCCACGCTGAACCAGCTCGGCGGCAGGCACGGCATCGGCCGCCTCGACCTGGTCGAGAACCGCTACGTCGGCATGAAGTCGCGCGGCTGCTACGAGACCCCGGGCGGCACCATCCTGCTCAAGGCGCACCGCGCCATCGAGTCGGTCTGCCTCGACCGCGAGGTGGCGCACCTGAAGGACGACCTGATGCCGCGCTACGCCAGCCTGATCTACAACGGCTACTGGTGGAGCCCGGAGCGCCGCGCCCTGCAGGCGCTGATCGACCACACGCAGCAGAACGTGAACGGCTGGGTGCGGCTGAAGCTCTACAAGGGCAACGTCATCCTCGTCGGTCGCGACTCGAAGACCGATTCGCTGTTCGACCCGACCATCGCCACCTTCGAGGACGATGCCGGCGCCTACGACCAGCGCGACGCGGGCGGCTTCATCAAGTTGAACGCCCTGCGCATGCGCATCGCCGCCAATCGCGCCCGGCCGCAGAAACGCTGAAAGCCCGGAGCGATGTCGGGCACGATCTTCGGCTACACCGAAGCGGAGGTCGCCGAGTTCGGCATGACCTTCCTGCTCGGCGGCTTCATGCTGTACATGCTGTTCATCATCGGCGAACTGGCATGGAAGTCGCAGGCCGGCAGGATCGGCACCTTCGTGCTGTTTTTCGTACTGGCCTTCGGCATGCTCGGTTTCGTCGCCAAGGCCATCATCAAGAAAATGTGGGGGATATGAGATGGCGCAGTTCGACAATGTTTCCGTGGTCAAGAAGGCCAACGTCTACTTCGACGGCAAGTGCGTCAGCCACACCGTGCTCTTCACCGACGGCACGAAGAAGACCGTCGGGGTCATCTTTCCGTCGCTGCTCGTCTTCAACACCGGCGCGCCGGAGGTGATGGAGATCAACGGCGGCCGCTGCCGCGTGCGTCTGCAGGGCGAGAGTCAGTGGCGGGAATACGGCGCCGGCGAGTCGTTCAGCGTGCCGGGCGACAGCAGCTTCGACATCGAGACGCTGGAACTGCTCGACTACGTCTGCCATTTCGGGTAGCCGCCGCCTTTCCCTTTGCGGAGGAAGCCATGCCTTCATTCGACATCGTTTCGGAAGCCAACCAGGTCGAACTGCGCAATGCCGTCGAGCAGTCGAACAAGGAGATCGCCAACCGCTTCGATTTCAAGGGTTCCGACGCCCGCGTCGAGCAGGGCGAGGACGCCCTCACGCTCTACGCCGACGACGAATTCAAGCTGGGGCAGGTCTACGACATCCTCACCGCCAAGCTGGCCAAGCGCAATGTCGACGTTCGCTTTCTCGAACGCGGCGATATCGAGAAGGTGGGCGGCAACAAGGTGAAGCAGACCGTTGCCGTCAAGGAGGGCGTCGGCGGCGAACTGGGCAAGAAGATCGTGCGCATCCTCAAGGACGGCAAGCTCAAGGTGCAGGCCTCGATCCAGGGCGAGGCGGTGCGCGTCTCCGGCGCCAAGAAGGACGTGCTGCAGGAAGCCATCGCCCTGGTGCGCAAATCCGTTACGGATGTGCCGCTGCAGTTCAACAATTTCCGCGATTGATCAGTCGCGTTCCAGCCCCGCGATCCAGCGCGTGTAGAGGCGGTCGGCGACGGCGTTGAGCGCCGCCACCTTCGGCACCATGCCTGCAAGGATCGCCTCGGGCTGCTGCACCGCCGGGCCGTTGGCTGCGGCGATCTCGGCGGCGCCGTCGCTGCACCACCGGCGAATCATCTCCTCGGTCATCTCGACGTGGCACTGCATGCCCAGGGTGTTGCCGAGGGCATAGGCCTGGTTGGGGCAGTGCGCGCTCTCCAGAAGGCGCGTGGCGCCGGGCGGGATGCTGAAGGCTTCGCCATGCCAGTGGAAGGTCTCGAAGCACGTCAGGTCGCCGAGCCAGTCGCGTGCCGTTTCGCCCTCGAGCACGCGCACGCGTCCCCAGCCGATTTCCTTGACCGGATTCCTCGTCACGGTGCCGCCCAATGCCTTGGCGATCAGCTGGCCACCGAGACAATGGCCGAGCACCGGCAGATCGGCAGCGACGGCGGCGCGGATGAGTGCGCATGACCCGTCGATCCAGGCAAGCGGGTCGTTGACGCTCATCGGCCCGCCCATGAAAACAAGGCCGGAGCAGCCCTCGGGGGAAGGCGGCACGGCCTCGTGCCCGTCGATGCGGATCAGCGTCCACGGTATCGAGTGGCGGTCGAGGAATGTGGCAAAATAGCCCGGACCTTCGGTACGGAAGTGGCGGAAGATGGCGACTGGCTTCATTTCGGGCAAGCGCGCACGGCGCAGCGTGCATTCTAGCCTGCTGGCCGCGTGTTGCACGCTCGCCGCCCTGCCGTCCTCGGCCGCCGACGTCGGCGTGGTGGGCCTCTTTCCCGGCAAGGCCGTGCTCGTCATCGACGGCGGCAATCCGCGCACCGTGGCCGTCGGCGCCAGCGCGAGCGGCGTCAAGGTGATCGCGGTGGACCAGGATGCGGCCACGGTCGAGATCGGCGGCAGGCGGCATCGTCTGGCGATCGGCCAGCACGCGCATTCCGGCGGCGACGGCGGCGGCGCCCAGGTCACCAGCCTGACGGCCGACGGCCGGGGGCACTTCATCACCACGGGCACGGTGAATGGCGCCACCATGCGCTTCATGGTCGACACCGGCGCCACCAGCGTTGCCCTCGGCGCCGCCGATGCGCGCCGCGCCAATGTGAGCCTGGCGAATGCGCGGCCGGTCATGCTGCAGACGGCCAACGGCGTGACGCAGGGATGGGTGGTGACGCTCGGCAGCGTGCGCCTCGGCGACATCACCCTGAACGAGATCGAGGGGATCGTGCACCAGCACGACATGCCGATGGTGCTGCTCGGCATGAGCTTCCTCAACCGCATGGAAATGAAGCGCGACGGGCAGACGATGACGCTGCGCAAGCGCTACTGACTTGAAGGCCGATCCGTCCCGCAACGGGAGCATGCCGCTGAGCGCCGACCTGCTGCGCCGGCGCCTGGCCGGGCCGCGCGTGCTGCACGGCGTGGAGGAGGACGCCGTGCCGCAGAGACTGACTTTGGCCGCGGTGCTGGTGCCCATCGTCGACCGCCCGGAGGGCCTCACCGTGCTGCTCACCCAGCGCACGGCGCACCTGAACGACCATGCCGGACAGGTCAGCTTTCCCGGCGGACGCTGCGAGGCGGAAGATCCGTCTCCGGTGTTCACCGCGCTGCGCGAAACGGAGGAGGAGATCGGTCTGGAGCGCTCCCGCATCGAGGTGCTCGGCCTGCTGCCCGAATACCGCACCGGCACCGGGTTCAGCGTGACCCCCGTCGTCGGCCTCGTGAGGCCGCCCTTCACGCTGCGACCGGACAGCTTCGAGGTGGCCGAAGTGTTCGAGACGCCCTTGTCCTTCCTGCTCGATCCGGCCAACCATCAGCGTCACAGCATGGAGATCGGCGGCGTGCTGCGCCACTACTACGCCATGCCCTACGAGGGCTATTTCATCTGGGGCGCCACGGCCGGCATGCTGGTCAGCCTGCATCGTCTGCTCAGCGGCGAGTGATGCGATAATCCGCCATCCGCCTGCCGCCGCATGCCATGACCATCGTTTCCCTCATAGTCGTCCTGCTGCTCGAGCAGGTGCGTCCCCTGACCGGGCGCGGCGCGACCGACGCGTGGCTCGCGCATCTCGCCCAGTTCTTCGAGGGACATTTCAACGACGGGCAAGAACGCCACGGCACGATCGCCTGGCTGCTGGCGGTGCTGCCGGCGACGCTGGCCTGCGCCGCGGTCTATTTCCTGCTCATGGCGGTGACCCCGCTGCTCGCCTTCCTCTGGAACGTGGCCATTCTCTGCCTCACGCTCGGGTTTCGCCAGTTCAGCCACTATTACACCGACATCCATCTCGCGCTGCGCATGGGCGAGACGGCGCGCGCCCGGGCGCTGCTGGGCGAGTGGCGGGGACGCAATGCCGACGGCCTGAATGCCACGGAGATTGCCCGACTCGCCATGGAGGAGGCGCTCGTCGCCTCGCACCGCCACGTTTTCGCGGTGGTCGTCTGGTTCGTGCTGCTGCCGGGACCGGCCGGCGCGCTCATGTACCGCCTGGCCTATTTTCTGCACCGCCAATGGGGACAGCGCCAGGACGCCGAGTTCGGCGCCTTCGGCCGCTTCGCCCGGCGCGCCTTCGAAATCATCGACTGGCTGCCGGTGCGCGTGACGGCGACCGCCTTCGCCATCGTCGGAGACTTCGAGGACGCGGTTTATTGCTGGCGCACCCAGGCGGCGCGCTGGCCGGATCGGGCAGCAGGTATACTGCTGGCCAGCGGTGCCGGGGCACTGGGAGTGCGCCTGGGCATGCCGGTTGTCGAATCGGGCGAAGTGACGGAAAGACCCGAGTTGGGGCTCGGCGAGGAGGCCGATGCCGATTTCATGCAGAGCGGGATCGGCCTGGTTTGGCGGACACTGGTGCTCTGTCTGTTGTTGCTCACGCTGCTCGGCATTGCCAGTTGGGCAGGTTGAATTGATCACAGGAGTCGAAAATGGCTGACAAAAGAGAAGTGGTGGTACTGAGCGCCGTGCGCAGCGCGGTCGGCGGCTTTGGCGGTTCGCTCTCCGGCATGGAACCGGCCGAGCTGGGCGGGCTGATCGTCAAGGAATCGATCGCCCGCGCCGGCGTCGATCCCAACCAGGTGTCGTTCGCGGCGGTCGGCAACTGCATCCCGACCGAATCGCGCTATGCCTATGTCGCGCGCGTGGCGTCCATCCAGGGCGGCATGCCGATGAGCTCGGTGGCCTTCGCCGTGAACCGCCTCTGCGGCTCTTCGCAGCAGGCGGTGGTGAGCGCGGCGCAGGCCATCCTGCTCGGCGACGCGGACTTCGCCCTCGGCGGAGGCGTCGAGGTGATGTCGCGCGGCGTATACATGCTGCCGGCGCTGCGCTCGGGCGCGCGCATGGGCGATGCGCAGGCGCTCGACGCCATGGTGGCGGTGCTGACCGACCCGTTCGGCGTCGGCCACATGGGCATCACCGCCGAGAACCTGGCGGCCAAGCACGGCATCACGCGCGAGCAGCAGGACGCCTTCGCCGTCGAGTCGCAGAATCGTGCCGCGAAAGCCATCGCCGAAGGCCGCTTCAGGTCGCAGATCGCGCCGGTCACCCTGAAGACGCGCAAGGGCGACGTGGTGTTCGACACCGACGAGCATCCGCGCGCCGGCACGACCATGGAAACGCTGGCCAAGATGAAGCCGGCCTTCAAGAAGGACGGCACGGTGACGGCCGGCAACGCCTCGGGCATCAACGACGCGGCCGCCTTCCTGGTGCTGGCCGACGCCGCCAAGGCGGCCGCGGGCGGCCACAAGCCGATCGCGCGCCTGCTCGCCTACGCCATCGCCGGCGTGCCCAACGATGTCATGGGCGAGGGCCCGATCCCCTCGACCCAGGTGGCGCTCGCCAAGGCCGGCCTGACGCTGGACAAGATCGACGTCATCGAGTCGAACGAGGCCTTCGCCGCGCAGTCGCTCACCGTGGCCAAGGGGCTCGGCCTCGATCCGGCCAGGACCAACGTCAATGGCGGCGCCATCGCGCTCGGCCACCCGGTCGGCGCCACCGGCGCGGTGATCATCACCAAGCTGCTGCACGAGCTGATCCGCACCAACGGCCGCTACGGCATCGCCACCATGTGCATCGGCGGCGGCCAGGGTATCACGACGATCTGGGAACGCGTCTGACGTTGCACTTGCCGCGTTTGTGAAACGGGCCGGATGACCGGCCCGTTTTCATTTGCGCTCGGAATAGGTGGGCAGGGTGATGCGGAAGGCCATGGCGAGCAGGCGGGCGGCGAGGACGACCGCCATGCCGCTCCAGGCGGCGACCACCGGCGGGACGCCGAGCGCCTGCAGGCCGATCAGCCCCAGCGCACCGGCCCAGGCGGCCGAGGCGTAGAGCTCGCCGCGCACGAAGATGAGCGGCACGTCGTTGCAGAGCACGTCGCGGAGCACGCCACCGACCACGCCGGTGATGACGCCGAGCAGGCTGGCCACCAGCCAAGGCGCCTGCCATTCCAGCGCGACCTGCGTGCCGACGACGGTGAACAAGGCAAGGCCGACCGCGTCCGGTATCAGGAACAGGTGCGGCGGCAGGCGCAGGCCACGTACGGCGAAGAACACCGCCAGCGTGGTCGCCAGGGCGACGACAAGGTAGGTCTGGTCGCCGATCCAGAACACCGGCCGGTCCAGCAGGAGGTCGCGCACCGTGCCGCCACCCAGCGCAGTGGCGCAGCCCACCATCGTTACACCGACAAGGTCCATCTTCTTGCGGCCGGCGTCGAGCACGCCGGTCAGGGCGTTCACCGCCACGGCGGCGAGGCCGACCCAGTAGAGGAGGGTTTCCATGCGGGCGAGTGTAGCGGTTTCGCCGCCGTGCTGCAGCGACTGACTTTTCCGATTATTTCCCGCAGGAGGCGCAGAGTGCGTGGTACTGCTCGAGCCGGCGGGGCGAGATGCCGCCGGCGGCGACGGCGGCGCGCAGGGCGCAGTCCGGCTCGCGGTCGTGGCGGCAGTCGCGGAAGCGGCACTTGTCGAGATGCGAATGGAACTCGCGGAAGCCCTGCTCGATTTCGGCGCGGCTGAGGTGGGCCAGGCCGAACTCCTGCATGCCGGGGCTGTCGATGAGGCGGGTGTCCGCGTCGAGGCGATAGAGCCGGGTATGGGTGGTGGTGTGCTTGCCGGAATCGAGCGTCTCGGATATCTCGCGCACGGCGGCCTGCGCCTCGGGCAGCAGGGCGTTGATGAGGGTGGACTTGCCCATGCCGGACTGCCCCACCAGCACGCTGCACTGCCCCGCCAGAAGGGGGCGCAGCGCCTCCGCGTTCCGCCTGGCGCACAACTCGACCACCACGTAGCCGAGCGTGCGCAAGGGCGCGAGCTGCCGCCGCGCCGCCTCGGCTTTCTCGGCCAGATCGGTCTTGTTCAACACGATCACGACGCTCAGGCGCTGCTGTTCGGCGGCGACGATGCAGCGCGTCACCAGTTCGTCGCTGAAGCTCGGCTCGGCGGCGACGACGATGACGGCCTGCGTGGCGTTGGCGGCGAAGAGCTTCTGGCGCCAGGCGTCGCTGCGGTAGAGCAGCGTGCGGCGCGGCATTACTGCGGCGATGACGCCGTGGTCCGGCGCGGAGAGTTCCACCGTGACGCGGTCGCCGCAGGCGACATGGCTTTTCTTGCCGCGCGGATAGCACAGGGCGAGGCCGCCGCCGTCGAGTTCGACCTCGTATTGCCGGCCGAAGGCGGCGACGACGGTGCCCTCGGCAATAGTCAGTCCCTGTGGCACGCCCTAGGAACTCCGCAGATGCGCGATGCGCGCCGCGGCCGGCGGATGGGAATCGTAGAAGGCGGAATAGAGCGGGTCGGGCGTCAGCGTCGTGGCGTTGTCGCGGTAGAGCTTGACCAGCGCGGCGACGAGATCCTCGGCCCGGGTCTGCTCGGCGGCGTAGGCGTCGGCCTCGTACTCGTGGCGGCGCGACAGGGCGCTCAGCAGCGGCGAGAGCGGGAAGGTGAACGCCGGGATGGCCAGCGAGAACAGCGCCAGCGCCGCGGCCGTGCCCTGCGCCTGCATGCCCAGTCCCTGGAAGAACCAGGGCGCGTCGATGAGCTGGCCGAGGAGCCAGAGGAAGCCGAGGGTCGCCAGCGCCAGCGCGCCGATGCGCTTCCAGACGTGCCGGCGCCGGAAGTGGCCGAGCTCGTGCGCCAGCACCGCCTCGACCTCGCTTGGCGCCAGCTTCTCCAGCAGGGTGTCGAAGAAGACGATGCGTTTGGCCCGGCCGAAGCCGGTGAAGTAGGCATTGCCGTGGGCGGAGCGCTTCGAGCCGTCCATGACGAAGAGGCCGCTCGAACGGAAGCCGCAGCGCGCCATCAATGCCTCGATGCGCTCCTTCAGTGATGCATCGGCGAGCGGGGTGAACTTGTTGAACAGGGGCGCGATCACGGTCGGGTAGACGAGCAGGACCAGCAGGTTGAAGCCGAGCCAGAACAGCCAGACGTAGAGCCACCAGGAGTCGCCCATGCGCTCCATCAGCCAGAGTACGGCGGCCAGCACCGGCAGGCCGATGGCGGCGCCGAGCAGCGCGCCCTTGGCGAGATCGACGAGGAACAGGCGCGGCGTCACCTTGTTGAAGCCGAAGCGCTCCTCGATGACGAAAGTGCGGTAAAGAGAGAAGGGCATGTCGGCCGCCGAGCTCAACAAGACCAGACTGGCGATGAAGGCCAGGCCGTGAACGAGCCCCTCAAGGCCGAGCGTCGTCCATGCCTCGTGCATCGCCTGCAGGAGCCCGCCGAGGGTGAGTGCCAGAACGAAGGCGGCGCCGACCAAGACCTCGACCACGGCCAGGCGCACCCGCGCCGAGGTGTAGTCGGCGGCGCGCTGGTGGGCCTCGAGCGCGATGGTGTCGCGGAAGGCCTCCGGCACGGCGTCGCGGTGGTCAGCGATGTGGCGCACATGGCGCCGCGCCAGCCAGAGGCGCAGGACGGTGCTCAATCCCAATGCGATCAGAAACAGCGTGGTGAAGGCGGCGCTCATCGCGGGGTCATGAGGGGGCATGAACTGTGACAGAATGCGGGCTTTCGAATGACTTCAAAATTATGGCACAGGACCCCGGCAACCTGATCTGGCTGGACATGGAGATGACCGGCCTCGACCCCGATCGCGACAGGGTCATCGAGATCGCCATGGTGGCGACCGACGGCCGACTCAACACCCTGGCCGAGTCGCCGGTGGTGGTGGTGCGCCAGCCCGATGCCGTGCTCGACGCCATGGACGACTGGAACAAGAACACCCATGGCAAGTCGGGCCTGATCGACAGGGTGCGCGCCTCGACGACGGACGAGACGGCGGCGACCGGCATCCTGCTGGCGTTCATGCGCGAATTCGTGCCGGAGCGCAGTTCGCCGATGTGCGGCAACTCGATCTGCCAGGACCGCCGCTTCATGGCGCGCTGGCTGCCGGGCCTCGAGGCGTATTTCCATTACCGCAACCTCGACGTCAGCACGCTGAAGGAGCTGGCGCGGCGCTGGAAGCCGGAGGTCTACAAGGGCGTGGTGAAGAAGGGCGCGCATACGGCGCTGGCGGACATCCATGAGTCGATCGAGGAGTTGCGCTACTACCGCGACAACTTCATCAAGCTGTAATCAGGCATTCCGCATGGCGCGGATCGCCGCCAGCAGCCCGGCGGTGGACGCGTCGAACTCGCCCTCGCCCGAGAGCATCTTCGGCAGGATATCGCGCGCCATCTGCTTGCCGTACTCGACCCCCCATTGGTCGAAGCTGTTCACGCCCCACAGGCAGCCCTGCACCGCGACCTTGTGTTCGTAGAGGGCGACGAGGTTGCCCAGCGCGCGCGGCGTCAGCGCCGGCATGAGCAGCGTGCTGCTGGGCTGGTTGCCGGGACAGGCCAGGTGCGGGGCGAGGCGTTCGGCCTCGGCCATGCTTTTCCCCGCGGCGAGGAGCTGCGCCTTCGCCTCCTCGGGCGACTTGCCCTTCATCAGCGCCGCGCTTTGCGCCAGGGCGTTGGCGACGAGGGCTTCCTGTTCCGGGCCGGCAGCGCCGACCGGCACGATGAAGTCGATCGGCGTCAGACGCGTGCCCTGGTAGAAGATCTGATGGAAGGCGTGCTGGCCGACCGACCCGGCCATGCCCCAGAGGATGGGCGCGGTGGCACAGCCCACCTCGCGGTTCTCGAGCGTGACGCGCTTGCCGTTGCTTTCCATCTCGAGTTGCTGCAGGTAGGCCGGCAGCAGCCCGAGGCGGTGCGCGTAGGGGATGACGGCGAGCGATTCGGCACCGAGGAAGTCGATGTTCCACAGGCCGACGAGCGCCATCACCACCGGCAGGTTCTCGGCGAAGGGTGCGGAGAGGAAGTGCTCGTCCATCTCGCGCGCGCCGGCGAGGAGTTCATCGAAGGCGTTAATGCCGATCGAGCAGGCGAGCGGCAGGCCGATGGCCGACCACAGCGAGAAACGGCCGCCGACCCACTCCGCCATGGCGAGACAGTTCTCCGGCGGGATGCCGAAGGCCTGCGCCGCGGCGACGTTGTTGCTGACGGCGAGGAAATGCCGCGCCGGATCGGCGTCGCCGAGCCAGGCGCGCGCGGCACGGGCGTTGGCGAGCGTTTCCTGCGTGGTGAAGGTCTTCGAAGAGACGATGAACAGGGTGCGCGCCGGATCGAGATCGCGCACCGTGTCGGCGAATTCCGCCGGGTCGATGTTGGCGACAAAGCGGACGCTGAGTGCCGGGTCGGCGTATTCGCCCAGCGCCTGCGCGGCCATGCGCGGCCCGAGATCGGAGCCGCCGATGCCGAGGTTGACCACGGCCTCGATGCGTTCGCCCCCGCTCCCGCGCCAGTCTCCGCTGCGGATGGCGGCGCTGAGCGTCCGCATGCGCGCATGGGTGGCGTCCACCTCCGGTTGCACATCGCGTCCCGCCGCTCGATAGGCGCGTTGCGCGCGCAGGGCGATGTGCAGCGCAGCCCGGCCTTCCGTGGCGTTGACGGCCTCGCCCGATGCCATGCGGCGCAGGAAGCCGGAGAGGTCGCGCGCTTCGGCAAGCTTGACGAGCAGGGCGAGCGTTTCGGCCGTGAGGCGTTGCTTGGAGAAATCGGCCAGCAGGTCTCCGCAGCGCAGGGACAGCCGTTCGAAGCGCCGCGGATCGGCCACGAAGAGGTCGTTGAGATGGCGGCCGGCGAGCGCCTCGCGCTGCGCACCGAGCGCCGGCCATTGCGGGGTTTGCGTGAGCGGCGTCATTTCCGTACGTAGAGTCTGAAACGCTCGGAGCGGTCGCTCGGGCGGCCGCCTTCCCAGATCTTGCGCCAGCCCGTTCCCGGCGGCGAGATCTCCTTCTGCGTGGTGCCTTGCGAAAGATACAGCTTGCAGCTGGCCGCCGCCGGGTGGGTTTCCCGCAGGGTCTGGATGCCGGCGAAATAGTGAAAGGATGCCCGTTGCGTGCTGCCCAACCCCCGACCGACGATGCACTGATGGCCGGCCGGCAGCGCGGCCTGGATCGAGGCGGCCACTTTGCGGTAGCTCCTGTCGAGGTCGATCATGGGCACCCACAGCGCCATGAGCATGCCCCAGCAGACCGTCAGACCGGCCGCCCAATGGACCGTGCCGCGCTGCGGCGATCGCGGGCTGGTAAAGACGAGCCAGAGCCAGCCCAGCGTCAGGATGACCGCCGCGGCGAAGGCGGCGAGCGAGAAGCCGGCAGTGAAATCCGGGACTAGCCTGGCGAGATTTTTCGCCAGGCGCTGCGGCACGCCCGTGGTCATGGCCACCCATCCCAGCCACACCAGGCTGGCGAGGAGGGTGAACAGCATCATGCCGAACCAGTCGAAGGAATTGGCCGCGCCGCGCCGCAGGGAAAGCGTTGCCGGGGCGGCGAGCAGGATTAGCGGCGGCAGCAGGGGAAGGGCGTTGAGGCTGCGCGGCTCGGAAAAGACGCTTTGCACCGCCAGAAGAATGAAGAACGAAGCGAGAGGGATCAGGGTGCGGGGCTCGAGCAGGCGCCGCCGCTCCTTCCACAGCGTCCAGGCGGCCAGGGGAAGGGCGGGCCAGGCGAACCAGGACAGCATCTTGAGGAAGTTCCACAAAGTCAGGGCGATGTCGCGGCTCGTACGCAGGTCGTCCAGTTCGCGCGTCCACCAGGCGGCGCAGGCGGCCGGATCCTTCAGGTAGAGCGCCAGCGGCCAGGAGAGGATGAGCGGCGCGGCGATGGCGAGCGCGACGAACATGCCCCGTGCGGCCTGGGGCGTGCGCAGACGAGACGAGATGAAGGGCAGCAGCACGAGCAGCGGCCCGAGCGTGATCAACGCTGACAGACCCATGGCAAGGAAACCCAGCCCGAGCGCGGCGCCGGCCAGGAGCCCGCCGCGCCGGGGATCCTCGGGCAGCAGGGCGAGGCCGAAATAGAACGCAGCCATTGCGGCGAGGTGGGCGACGGCCGGCTGGACTTCATGCACGTGCACCAGGAGTCCCAGGCAGCCGATGGCGACCAGGGCCGCGCCGCGCGCGGCTTCCTGCCCGACGAAGCGCAGGGTTGCGCCCCACAGGGAGGCGATCATGATGCCGGCGAACAGGCCGGTGGCGAGGCGCGCCGCGTCGTGCAGCGGCAGGATCAGGCCGATCGTCTTGGCCAGGAGGGCGGCGACCCAGTGAAAAAAGGGCGGGGAATCCAGCCAGGGCTCGCCGGCCAACTGCGGCAGCAGCCAATGCCCGCCTTCCAGCATGGAGAAGACGACGCCGAAATGCGTGGCGTCATCGCCCTTCCAGGGGTCGTGGCAGACGAGGCCGGGCAGCAGATACAGGGCGCATAGCGCGGCCAGCACCGCGCCGCGCGGCGGGAAGGCGATCGGGAAGCGCGGCAGGCGCATTATTGTCAATTAGGGTCGAATGAATGCCGGCCGGGGGATTTTACCCCGCGCTGGAATGAAAAAAGGCAGCCGAAGCTGCCTTTTCATCCGGAATGCGCTGTTTCAGGCGGCAGCCTGCTTCTTCGTGCCGTACTTCTGACGGAAGCGCTCGACACGGCCGGCGGTGTCGACGATCTTCTGCTTGCCGGTGTAGAAGGGATGGCAGGCGGCGCAGACCTCGATGTGCAGCGGCTTGCCGCTGGTCGAGCGTGTCTTGAACTTGTTGCCGCAGCTGCAGGTGACGTCGATCTCGACGTAGTTCGGATGGGTGTCGGCTTTCATGGATTCCTCTGTTGAACAGGGCGGCGGCGGGTGTGGCCGTCCGAAAATGTGCACATTATCCACGAAAATCAGGGACTTTGCAATCTGGCCTAGCCCCGACGCATGGCATCGAAGAACTCCGCGTTGTTCTTCGTGGCGCGGATCTTGTCGAGCAGGAATTCCATGGCCTCGAGGTCGTCCATGTTGTAGAGGAGTTTCCTCAGCACCCAGACCTTCTGCAGCACCTCGGGCTTGAGCAGCAGTTCCTCGCGGCGCGTGCCCGAGCGGTTGACGTTGATGGCCGGGTAGACGCGCTTTTCGGCCATGCGCCGCTCGAGATGGATCTCCATGTTGCCGGTGCCCTTGAACTCCTCGTAGATGACGTCGTCCATGCGGCTGCCGGTGTCGATCAGGGCGGTGGCGATGATGGTGAGCGAGCCGCCTTCCTCGATGTTGCGGGCGGCGCCGAAGAAGCGTTTCGGCTTCTGCAGGGCGTTGGCGTCCACGCCGCCGGTGAGCACCTTGCCCGAGGCCGGCACCACGGTGTTGTAGGCGCGGGCGAGGCGGGTGATCGAGTCGAGCAGGATCACCACGTCCTTCTTGTGCTCGACCAGGCGCTTGGCCTTCTCGATGACCATTTCGGCCACCTGGACGTGGCGCGAAGCCGGTTCGTCGAAGGTCGAGGCGACCACCTCCCCCTTCACCGAGCGCAGCATCTCGGTCACTTCCTCGGGACGCTCGTCGATGAGCAGCACGATGAGGGCGACGTCGGGATGGTTGGCGGTGATGGCGTGGGCGATGTGCTGCATCATCACCGTCTTGCCGCTTTTCGGGCTCGCCACGAGCAGGCCGCGCTGGCCCTTGCCGATGGGGGCGATCATGTCGATGACGCGCGAGGTGATGTTCTCCTCGGCGCGGATCTCGCGCTCGAGCCGGAGGTGCTCCGCCGGATGCAGCGGCGTCAGGTTCTCGAAGAGGATCTTGTGCTTGGCGTTCTCGGGCGGCTCGTTGTTGACCTTGTCCACCTTGACCAGCGCGAAGTAGCGCTCGCCGTCCTTCGGCGTGCGGATCTCGCCCTCGATGGAGTCGCCCGTGTGCAGGTTGAAGCGGCGGATCTGCGAGGGCGAGACGTAGATGTCGTCGGTGCCGGCCAGATAGGAGGTGTCGGGAGAGCGCAGGAAGCCGAAGCCGTCGGGCAGCACCTCGAGCGTGCCGTCGCCGAATATGCTCTCGCCCTTCTTGGCGCGGTTCTTCAGCAGGGCGAAGATCAGCTCCTGCTTGCGCAGGCGGTTGGCACCGTCGATTTCGTTGGCGATGGCCATGTCGAGCAGCTGGCTGACGTGGAGAGTTTTGAGCTCCGATAAGTGCATAAAGACCTAGAGAGGGGTGAGGTGGGGACGCGGAAAGGGGGAACCTGGGCAGTTCAGGGGGAAACGCTCGGGGTTTGGTTTGGGGTTTGAAACCGGCTTCGCGCCGCGGGTCGTGTCGCGGCGCGGATGAGACTCAGGCGGACTGTAAGGCTTTCAGAGATTGCTGTCAATAAAGGCGGTGAGCTGGGACTTGGACAGGGCGCCGACCTTGGTCGCCTCGACGTTGCCGTTCTTGAACAGCATCAGGGTCGGGATGCCGCGGATGCCGTACTTGGCCGGGGTCTCCTGATTGTCGTCGATGTTGAGCTTGGCCACCTTCAGCTTGCCGGCATATTCCTTGGAAACGTCGTCCAGGATGGGAGCGATCATCTTGCAGGGTCCGCACCACTCGGCCCAGTAGTCCACCAGGACTGGAGTGGAAGATTGCAGCACCTCGGCATCGAAGTTGGCGTCGGTGACGTAATGGATGTGCTCGCTCATTGTTTCCTCGCAAAGTGTTTGATTGACCGGTCGTGCGCGGCCGGGGAAGTTCGTGTAGCGGTAGAACGGGAATCCGGGATAGGCGGCTGGCTTCCGATGGTGCAGGCTATCCTAGCGAAAAAGCCGGCGCATGGGAAGGGCGGGCCGGCAGGTCAGGAAGGCGCCGACCCGCTATGCTAATATCGGTCCCGAAAGCCTGATACCGCCATCCGAAGAAAGCGAAGGACGCCGCCATGACCTATGTGGTGACCGAACCCTGCATCAAGTGCAAGTACACCGACTGCGTGGATGTCTGCCCGGTCGACTGTTTCCGCGAGGGCCCCAATTTCCTCGTCATCGATCCCGACGAGTGCATCGATTGCACCCTGTGCGTGGCGGAATGCCCGGTCGAGGCCATCTTCGCCGAGGACGACGTGCCGGATGGGCAGAAGCATTTCACGGCGCTGAATGCCGAACTCGCCAAGCTGTGGAAACCCATCGTCGAGCGCAAGGACCCGCTGCCGGACGCCGACGAGTGGGCCAAGGCGAAGGACAAGCTGGACAAGCTGGAACGTTGAGGCGCGCCGCGCCGTCCCGTATCCGCCCGGACCATGTTCGATGAGGCGCGCCGCGTCGAACACCTGAAGCTTCCCCTCGCGGCGGACTTCGTCGAGCGCTGCGCGCAGCACATCGTCGAGTGCAGCCGCGAACGGCTTCCCGACCTTTCCTCTCTCCTGATCGCCCTGCCCGGCATGGCGCTGGCACCGGCACTGCGCCGCGCGCTGGGCGCGGCGGCCGGGCGCGCGCTGCTGCTGCCGCGAATGACGACCCTGGCGCAACTGGCCGCGGCGCAGCCGGGCGGGCAGCCAGACAGCCTGCGCCAGCTGGCGCTCTACCGGCAGTTGCGCGATCACGACTGGTTCGACAACGGTGCCCTGTGGGAGGTGTGTGCCGAACTGATCGCGCTGTTCGACGAACTGCATGCCGACGCTATCGGTCTGCCCGAGGACGAGGCGGCATTCATCGCCCGGGTCGAGGAAGCTTACCGCACGCGCGGCTCGCGGCCGCTGCGCTTCGAAGCCGAGGTGGTGCATCGGTTGTGGCATGCGGAGGTCGCCGGTGCGCCGGGCCGCCAGGCGGCCGCGACGATGGCGCTGGCGCGGCTGGCCGCCGAGGCCCGGGCGCCGCTGTTCATGCTGTGCGACGGCGAGCCGCGCCGGATCGAGTCGGCCTTCTGCGCGGCCTGGGCGGCGCGGCAGCCGGCCACGCTGCTGCAGCCGGTGCGCTGGCTCGATCCCTCGCCGTCGATGCGGGTGCTGAACGATGCCTGGCCGTCGCCTGAGGGCGAAGCCCCGCCACTGAGCGCGCGCGCCGAGACCTTGCGTGCCGGCCTGTCGCAGAGCCCGCTTGCCGGGAGGGTGCGCCTGATCCGCGCCGCCAACCTCGAGGAGGAGGCGCAGCAGGTCGCCGCCGAAGTCAGGCGCTGGCTCGGCGGCGGCCGCAGGCACATCGCCCTGGTGGCGGCCGACCGCGTCACGGCGCGCCGCGCGCGCGCGCTGCTCGAGCGCGACGGTATCCTCGTGCAGGACGAGACCGGCTGGAAGCTTTCCACCACGCGTGCGGCCGCCCTCGTCGATGCCTGGCTGGAGGTCGTGGCGTCGGATGCCTATCACCTCGATCTGCTCGACTTGCTCAAATCCCCCTTCGTCCTCGGCGACCTGCCGGAAGAGTTCAGGCAGGTCGGCCTGCAACGGCTGGAGCAGGGGCTGTCGCGCCACAACCTGTCCTGCGGTCTCGGCCGCATTGCAACGATTCTCGGCCGCGATGACGAGTGCGCCGGAGCGCTCGCCCTGCTCGAACGCGTCGCGGCGGCGCAGCGCCACATGCCGCGCGGCAGCGCCACGCCGGCGCAGTGGCTCTTCGCCCTCGAGCAGGCGCTGGGCGGCCTCGGCGCGCTTGCGCCGCTGGCGGCCGATGCGGCCGGCGAAGCGATGCTCGCGCTGCTGCGCCGGCGTCGCGAGGAGATCGGCGCCGTGTCGTGGCGACTGACTTTCGCCGAATGGCGCGAATGGCTCAACCGCGAACTGGAGGCGGCCGCTTTCGTCGATCGCGGCATCGAGAGCAGCCTGGTGATGTCCCATCTGGCGGCCATGCGCCTGCGTCGTTTCGAGGCCGCCATCCTGATCGGGGCCGACCGAGACAACCTGGCCCCCGACATTCCGCGCGCCGTGTTCAGCAACCAGGCCGTGCGCGCCGAGCTCGGCCTGCCCGGCGCGGCCGCGGCGCGCGCGCGGCTGCGCGACGATCTCGCCGGTCTCGTTGCCGCCTGCGACGAGGTGACCGTCACCTGGCAGCACATGCGCGAGGACGAGATCAACCTGCCGAGCCCCGAGGTGGAGCTGCTTTCACTGCTGCACCGTCAGGCCTGGGGCGACGATCTGATGACGCTTGCGGCGACGCAGCACCCGGCCGGGGCTGCGGCGGGCGGCACGCCGCGGCCGGCGCCCCAGGCCGCGCAGCACCTGCCGCCGAAGCTCTCGCCGAGCGCCTATGCCAGTCTGCTGGCCTGTCCCTATCAGTTCTATGCCCGGCGCGTGTTGCGCCTGGCCGAGGCGGACACGGTGCGCGAGGCGCTGGAAAAGCGCGACTACGGCGAACACGTACATCGCGCCCTGCAGCGCTTCCATGCCGCTTTCCCGCAACTGACCGGCTTGCCCGATGCCGAGCTGGCGGCGCAGCTCGAAGCCATCAGCCGGGATGTCTTCGCACCGGCCATCGAGGCGAACTTTCTCGAGAACGCCTGGCTGTCGCGCTGGCTCGATCGGGTGCCCGGCTACATCGAATGGCAGAAGGGACGCGAGGCGCGGGGCTGGCGCCATGCCGGAGCCGAGCAGACGCGCGAGATCGCGCTGCCCCTGGCGGGCGGCGGCGAACTGCGCCTGCAGGGACGGCTCGACCGGCTCGACCGGCGTGCCGACGGCGGCGAGGCGGTGCTCGACTACAAGGCGCAGGATGCCTCGAGGCTGAGGAAGCGGATGGAAGAACCCGGAGAAGATGTCCAGTTGGCCTGTTACGCCCTGTTGCAGGGGGCCGAGGTGAGCGAGGCGGCCTATGTCGGCCTCGATGCCGACCCGCCCGCCGAGATCGCCCTGCCCGAGGTGCAGGCGATGGTGCGCGCGCAGGCCGGCCGCCTGGCGGCGCTGGTCGATGCGCTGCGCGACGGGGCTGCCCTGCCGGCGAACGGCATCGACGCCGTCTGCGACTGGTGCGAAATGCGCGGACTGTGCCGACGTGACTATCAAAACGTCGACCGATTCTCATGAGCGAGACAGAGCAGATCCGCCAGGCGCTCGACCCGCACCGCTCAGTGGTGGTGGAGGCCTGCGCCGGCAGCGGCAAGACCTGGCTGCTGGTGTCGCGCATCCTGCGCCTGTTGCTCGCGGGGGTCGCGCCGGGGGAGATCCTCGCCATCACCTACACGCGCAAGGCGGCGCGGGAGATCGAGGACCGCCTCGCCGAGTGGCTGCGCCTGCTTGCCGTGGCCGCGACGGACGACGTGCGCGACTTCCTGCGCGCGCGCGCCGTGCCGGAAGGGGAGATCGAGCCGCTGCTGCCGCGCGCGCGCGGGCTGTTCGAGCGCGTGCTGGTCGCGGCGCCGGCGCTGACGGTGAACACCTTCCATGGCTGGTTCGCGCGCCTGGTGCAGGGCGCGCCCCTGACGAGCGACCTGGCCGGCTTCGCCTTGCACGAATCGGGCAGCCGCCTGCGAGAAGAAGTCTGGCAGCTCTTCGCCGATGCCTGCGCCCGACGTCAGGATGCCGCCGCCGCATCCCTGCTCTGGCTGCTGCGCGAGGCCGGCCTCGAGGGCACGCGCAAGCTGATGTTCGGACTGGCCGAACGCCGCGCCGAATGGCATGCCTTCGCCGGCACGGGCGAGTCGGGCGTCGAGCGGGCCTGTGCGCGGCTGCGGGCCGCGCTCGGCGTGGGCGAGGCGCCCGAGGCCGTGACGCGCCTGCTGGGCGACGAGTTGTTCATGCGCAAGTTGCGGGAATACGCCGCGATCCTCCGCGGCAGCGACATCGAGAGCGATCAGGCACTCGCGGTTCGGACCGAGGCGGCCTTCCACGCGGCACGGCCGGAGGCGCGCTTTGCCGCCATCGAGAAGGCCTTGCTCACGGAGAAGGGCGGTGCGCGCAAGCGCGAGGCGAGCAAGGCGGCCGAGAGGCGCTTCGGGCCCGCGCTGGCGCGCCTGCTCGAACTGCATGCATGGCTGTGCGAGCGTGTGCTGGCGGTGCGGGCGGAGCGGCAGGAGGAGCGGGCCTACGAGTTCAACCGGCACGCCTTCGTCTCCGGCGCCGCCTGGCTGGCGATGCTGGAGCGCTACAAGCGCGAGCGCCGCCTGATGGATTTCGCCGACCTCGAATGGCATGTGGCGCGCCTGCTGGCGGACGAGGCGCAGGCGGCCTTCCTGCAGGCGCGGCTGGATGCGCGCTACCGCCACATCCTGCTCGACGAATTCCAGGACACCAATCCCCTGCAATGGCGCATCCTGCTCGCCTGGCTCGATGCGTACGGCGGCGACGCCTCCGCCCGGCCGCGCATCTTCGTGGTCGGCGACCCGAAGCAATCGATCTACCGCTTTCGCCGCGCCGAACCGCGCGTCTTCGACCATGCCGCCGACTTTCTGCGGCAGTCCTACAACGCGACGGCGCTGGCCCAGGACGCGACGCGGCGCAATGCGCCGGCGCTGGTGGAAGTCATCAACCGCCTGTTCGGCGCGGAGGCGGATTTTCCGCATTTCCGTCCGCACCGCAGCCTGCATCCCGGCTTGCCCGGCCGCGTCGAGCTGCTGCCGCTGTGCGAGCGCGCGGCAATGGCGCCGCCGCAGGGGCATTTGCGCGATCCGCTGCGCGAACCCAGGGTGGTACCGGAAGACGGACGGCGCAGGGAGGAGGCTAGGCAACTGGCCGCGCGCATCCGCCGGATGGTCGGAAGCTGGGCGGTGATCGACGAGCGAAACGGCCAGCCGCGTCCGGCGCGCTACGGCGACATCATGGTGCTGACGCGCCGGCGCAGCATCCTGCCTGAATTCGAACAGGCATTGCGCGAGGCGGGCATCCCCTACCTCAGCGTCGGGCGCGGCGGGCTGCTAGAAACGATCGAGGCCGCCGATCTCACCGCATTGCTGCGCTGCCTCTCCAGCAGCGGCGACGACCTTGCCCTGGCGCACGCGTTGCGTGCGCCCGTCCTCGGGGCGGGTGACGACGACTTGCTGTGGCTGGCTGCCCGAAGCGAGAGTGGCTGGTGGCAGCGCCTCGGGGCGTGCGAGAGGGAGAAGGAGGCGCCGGCCACCTTGGCGCGTGCGGCGCGTCTCCTGGGCGGCTGGCGTCAGGCGGCGGCGCGTCTGCCGGTGCACGACCTGCTCGACCGCATCTATCACGAAGGCGAACTGGAGGCACGCTACCGTGCCGCCGTGCCGGCGCAGATGTGGCCTGGCGTGGCGGCCAACCTGGAGGCCTTTCTCGCGCTCTCGCTCAAGATCGACGCCGGACGCTACCCGAGCCTGCCGCGCTTTCTCGACGAACTGGCGCGCCAGGAGCGGGCGGGGGACGAAGATGCACCGAGCGAAGGGATCATCCAGGCCGCCGAGTCATCCGATCGCGTGCGCCTGCTTACCATTCATGGCGCCAAGGGCCTGGAGGCCGGCATCGTCTGGCTGATCGACGCGCACCACGTGCGGCGGCCGGGCGAAGCCTGGTCGGTGCTGCTCGACTGGCCGCCCGGGGCGCCGCAGCCGGCGCATCTTTCCCTGCTCGGGCGCAAGGCGGCGCGCGGCGCACGCCGTGCACCGCTGATCCATGCCGACGAGGCGCGTGCCGCGCGCGAGGAGCTGAATCTGCTCTATGTCGCCATGACCCGGGCGCGGCAGTATTTCATCGCCAGCGGCATTGCCGAGGAGAACGACGCGCGCAAGACCAGTTACCGCGACCGCATCTTAGCCGCGCTGGAGGCGGTCGGTGCGAGCGGCGGCATCCATGGCGAAGCGCCCGCTGCGGATCGGGCGCCGGCGCCGCGTGTCGACGCCTCGCTTGCCTCGACGCCAGCCTCGGCGCCCTTCGATCCGCCCGGCAAGCGGCGCGACCCGGCCGGCGCGCAGACCCTGCGCGGCACCTTGCTGCATGCCGCGCTGGATTGGCTGAGTGCGGGCGGAGGGGGGGGAATGCCTCCGACCGGCGTGGCGGCAGCGGACTGGCCGGGCTTGCGCGACGAAGCGTGCGCCATCCTGGAGGCCGGCGCGCTGAAGCCGTTTTTCGACCCTGCCCGCCATCTGCGCGCCTTGAACGAGGCCGAGTTCGTTCTGGCCGATGGCCGGATCGGCCGCATCGACCGCCTGGTCGAGTTCGAGGATGCGTGGTGGGTGCTGGATTACAAGAGCGGGGCGTCATCGCCCCAGGCACTCGAGGCCCACCGCCCGCAGCTGGAAGCCTACCGTAAGGCGGTGGGCGAACTCTTCCCCGGCAAGCCCGTGCGCTGCGGTCTGGTATTCGCAAAAGGGGAATGGCAGGAAATTTAGGCGAAATGCCCTTTCGCGGGAACGGGCAATCGACTAAGATTTATGTACCCATAGACAAAATAAAGAAGGTTCGGCATGCAAGTCAGGGAAATTCTCGCAGTCAAGGGCCAGGCCCTTTTCACCATTGCCCCCGGCAAGACGCTGGCCGACGCGGTTGCGATCATGACCGAGCAGGACGTCGGATCCCTCGTCGTGTTCGACGCCGGGCGCATGGTCGGCATGCTCACCTTCCGCGAAGTGCTCAAGGCGCTGAAACAGGCGGGGTCGGCATGGGGCGGCATGGCGGTCTCGGGCATCATGGTGAACGAGCCGACCGTGGCCGGACCGGACATGGAGGTCGATGCCCTGCGCCGCCTGATGGTCGAGCAGCACATGCGCTATCTTCCGGTGATGGATGGCGGCACCCTGATGGGCGTCATCTCGTTCCACGACGTCGCCAGGGCCGTGCTCGAGGAACAGAGCTTCGAGAACCGCATGCTCAAGGCCTATATCCGCGACTGGCCGGCCGAGACCGGCGGCACCTGATCGATTTCAACTGTCTCCGCGTGGGCAAGGCGCGCGGAGATCGCTTGACTTTGTAATCAAACTGCCAACGAACTTATTCAGGAGGGGAAATGGAAAAAATCTGGCTCAAGAGCTATCCGCCAGGCGTGCCGGCCGAGATCGACATCAATGAGTTTCAGTCGATCGGCCAGCTGTTCGAGCGCAGCGTGCGCGCCTTCAGCGACCGCATCGCCTACACCAACATGGGCAAGTCGATCACCTATGGCGAACTGGACGGCCATACGCGCGACTTCGCTGCCTACCTGCAGTCGCTCGGCCTGGCCAAGGGCGCGCGCGTCGCCGTGATGATGCCCAATCTGCTGCAGGACCCGGTGAGCATCTTCGGCATCCTGCGCGGCGGCTTCACGGTGGTCAACTGCAACCCCTTGTACACGGCGCGCGAACTGGAGCACCAGCTGAAGGATTCCGGCGCCGAGGTGATCGTCATCGTCGAGAACTTCGCCAGCGTTCTGCAGGAATGCATCGCCAACACGCCGGTGAAGCACGTCATCGTCACCAGCCTGGGCGACATGCTCGGCTTCCCCAAGGGCACCATCGTCAACTTCGTTGTCAAGCACGTCAAGAAGATGGTGCCGGCCTGGAGCCTGCCCGGCGCGGTGCGCTTCAACGACATCCTGGCGCGCGGGGCGCGCCTCGACTTCAAGAATGTCGAGGTCGGCCACGAGGACATCGCCTTCCTGCAGTACACCGGCGGCACGACGGGCGTCTCCAAGGGCGCCATGCTGACCCACCGCAACATCATAGCCAACCTGCAGCAGGCGCACGCCTGGCTGAAACCCTTCCTGCCGGAGCGCGGCGCCATCGTCACGGCGCTGCCGCTCTATCACATCTTCGCGCTGACGGCGAACTGCCTGACCTTCCTGAAGATCGGCTGGAGCAACCTGCTCATCACCAACCCGCGCGACATTCCGGGCTTCGTCAAGGAACTGCAGAAGCATCCCTTCGAGGCGATCACCGGCGTGAACACCCTGTTCAACGCCCTGCTCAACGACCCGGACTTCGTCAAGATGGACTTCAGCAGGCTGAAAATCACGCTGGGCGGCGGCATGGCGGTGCAGAAGGCGGTGGCGGACAAGTGGAAGCAGGTCACCGGCATTCCGCTCATCGAGGCTTATGGTCTGACCGAGACCTCGCCGGCGGCGACCATCAACCCGCTCGACCTGAAGGAGTACAACGGCGCCATCGGCCTGCCGGTGTCCTCGACCGAGGTGTCCATCCGCGACGACGCCGGCAACGCCCTGCCGCTCGGCGAGGCGGGCGAGATCTGCGTGCACGGTCCGCAGGTGATGCGCGGCTACTACAACCGCCCGGACGAGACCGCCAAGGTCATCATGCCCGACGGGTATCTGCGCACCGGCGACGTCGGCGTGATGGACGAAAACGGATTCGTGCGCATCGTCGATCGCAAGAAGGACATGATCCTCGTCTCCGGCTTCAACGTTTATCCGAACGAGATCGAGGCGGTCGTCGCCATGCATCCGGGCGTGCTGGAGGTGGCGGCGGTGGGCGTGCCCGACGAGAAGTCCGGCGAGGCGGTGAAGATCTTCATCGTCAAGAAGGATCCGGCGCTGACGGCCGAGGCGCTGATCGCCCACTGCAAGGAGAACCTCACCGGCTACAAGGTGCCGAAGCTGGTCGAGTTCCGCGCCGAGCTGCCGAAGACCAACGTCGGCAAGATCCTGCGCCGCGCGCTGCGCGACGAGACGGTGGCCAAGGCGTAAAGAGTCGCGATCCGGTAAAAAAAGGCCGCGCAATGCGGCCTTGTATTTCCTGCTGCCTGCTCTACTTGCGCCCGCCTTTGGCGCCGCCTTTATCCCAGACATAGCGCTGGGTGCGCTGCCAGCGTGTGGCCGGTTGCGGCGGGGCGGGGAGGGGCACGGCGGGTGCGGGCTTTTTCGGCGCCTTGCCGCCGTGTTGCCGGGACTGACTTTTGCCCATGGGGATGAGGAAGCATGCGGAGCCCCTATGATAAACTTGGCTTGAATTCATCTCCAGCCTTCCCATGTCCGGCAACACCCTCGGCACACTGTTCTGCGTCACCTCCTTCGGCGAGTCGCACGGCCCGGCCATCGGTTGCGTCGTCGACGGCTGCCCGCCGGGGCTGGCGCTGACCGAGGCGGACATCCAGGTCGAGCTCGACCGGCGCAAGCCCGGTACCTCGCGCCATGTCACGCAGCGGCGCGAGTCCGACAGCGTGGAGATCCTCTCCGGCGTCTTCGAGGGGCGCACCACCGGCACGCCGATCGCGCTCCTGATCCGCAACGAGGACCAGCGCAGCAAGGACTACGGCAACATCGCCGAGACCTTTCGTCCCGGCCACGCCGACTACACCTACTGGCAGAAATACGGCATCCGCGACTACCGCGGCGGCGGCCGCGCCTCGGCGCGCGAGACGGCAGTGCGCGTGGCGGCCGGCGCCATCGCGCGCAAGTGGCTGCGCAGCCGCTACGGCATCGTCGTGCGCGGCTGCCTGTCGCGGCTCGGCCCGGTCGAGATTCCGTTCAAGTCCTGGGACGGCGTGTACGCCAACCCCTTCTTCGCCGCCGACCCGGACAGCGTGGCGGGGCTGGAAGACTACATGGACCAATTGCGCAAGTCGGGCGACTCGGTTGGCGGCCAGGTCACGGTGGTGGCCGAGAACGTTCCCGTCGGCTGGGGCGAACCGGTGTACGACCGGCTCGACGCCGACATCGCCTACGCCATGATGGGCATCAATGCCGTGAAGGGCGTCGAGATCGGCGCCGGCTTTGCCAGCGTGACGCAGAAGGGCAGCGAGCATTCCGACGAGCTGACCCCGGCGGGTTTCCTCTCCAACCATGCCGGCGGCACGCTGGGCGGCATCTCCAGCGGCCAGGACGTCGTCGTGCATCTCGCCGTCAAGCCGACCTCCAGCATCCGCCTGCCGCGCCGCTCCATCGACAAGCGGGGGAAGCCCGTCATGGTGGAAACCCATGGCCGCCACGATCCCTGCGTCGCCATCCGCGCCACGCCGGTGGCCGAGGCGATGCTGGCGCTGGTGCTGATGGACCACGCCCTGCGCCATCGCGCGCAATGCGGCGACGCCGGCTGCCCGACGCCGAAAATTGCGGCACGCGCGCCGCAGGCGGGCGAAGCAGCCGGACCGGCCGTGGAAGACCCAGAGCCGGACGAGGCCTGAACCGTTTTTCATTCGATCAAGGACGCACCATGGAACTGCAACAACACGATCTGTACCACGAGTTGCCCGAGTACAAGGACTCGATCCACGAATTGAAGACGGCGAATCACCACTTCGCCAAGCTGTTCGACGAGTACCACCGGGTGAACAAGGACATCTGCCGCATCGAGGAGAACGACGAGCCGGTGACCGATTTCGCCCTCGAGGACATGAAGAAGCTGCGCCTCAGGCTGAAGGACGACCTGCACGTCATGCTGCGCGCCCACAAGGGCTGACGCCGGGCGGGCGCGGCCATGCCGCGCCCGCGCATGCGATGGTTCCCTACTGGCGCCTGTCGGCGTACTACTTCTTCTACTTCGCCTTCATCGGCGCCTTCTCGCCCTACTTCACGCTGTACCTGCAGTCGTTGCGCTTCTCCGCCTGGGACATCGGCGTGCTGATGTCGCTGATGCAGGTGATGCGCCTGCTGGCGCCCAACCTCTGGGGCTGGCTCGCCGACCGCATCGGCGCCAAGACGCCGATCGTGCGCGGGGCGGCGCTGATGAGCCTGCTGGGTTTTTCCTGTTTTTTCTTCGCCGAGGGCTTCGCCGGCTTCTTTCTCGGCATGGCGCTGCTGGCGTTTTTTTGGAGCGCCGCCTTGCCGCTGGTGGAGGCGCTGACCTTTTCCCACCTCGGGATGCAGGCGAATCGCTACGGATCGATCCGGCTGTGGGGCTCGCTCGGCTTCATCACCGCCGTGCTCGGACTCGGCTGGCTGCTCGATTGTCTGCCGCTGTCGGCCACGCTGTGGGTGTCGCTGGGCCTGATGGGCGGCATCCTCGCCTGTGCGCTGGCCCTGCCGGAGAAGCGCGAGGCTGCGCACGAAGCCGATCGCCAGCCGATCGGCGACATCCTGCGACGGCGCGAAGTCCGCGCACTGTTCGCCGCCTGCTTTTTCATGGCGGCGGCACATGGCGCGCTGTATGTCTTCTATTCCATCTATCTGGTCGGGCGCGGCTACGGCACGACCCTCGTCGGCTTCCTGTGGACGCTCGGCGTGGTGGCGGAGATCGCCGTCTTTCTCGCCATGCCGCGCCTGTTCGGCGCCTTCTCGCTGCGCGCCATCCTCCTGTTCAGTTTTGCCTGCGCCATCGCCCGCTTCCTCGCGATCGGCTGGGGCGTCGAGTCGCTGGCGCTGATCCTCGCCGCGCAATTGCTGCACGCGGCGACTTTCGGTGCCTACCATGCCGCCTCGGTCGCCGCCGTCAATCGCTGGTTCGCCGGGCGGCACCAGGCGCGAGGACAGGCGCTGTACGGCAGCCTGTCCTTCGGTGCGGGCGGGATGCTGGGCGGCCTGGTCAGCGGTTGGTCATGGGATGCCCTGGGCGCCGAAATCACTTATACATTGAGCGCAGGCTTTGCCCTGCTCGGACTGGTCGTGCTCTGGCGCGGCTGGCGGCCGTCGGCCGAGGCAGCGCACAGCTAGCGCCCGAACCCCGCATCGCAAGCGGCCTTTCCGGATCGCCTGTTGCACCGCCGCATGTCGACTTGAATTCGATATAATTCAAAAACTTTGCAAAATCATGGACTGCGAACTGGAGGTGAAGCCATGAGGCGTTGGAACACTCTGTTTGTCATGGTGGTGGCCATGGCGTTGGCGGCATGTCATACCGTGGAGGGCATCGGCAAGGACATTCAGGCCGGGGGCAAGGCGGTCGAAAAAGCCGCCAAGTGAAACTGCGGGCAAGACGTTTTTGCTTGAAAGGTAATCGATGAGAATCTGCGTTTTGCCCGGCGACGGTATCGGGCACGAAATTGTCGGCGAAGCCGTGCGTGTGCTGGAAGCCCTGCGCAGCGACGGCATCAAGCTGGAGATGGAGCAGGCGCTGCTCGGCGGCTGCGCGGTCGATGCGGCGGGCGATCCCTATCCCGAGGCGACGCGCAAGCTGGCGCGTGCGGCGGATGCCGTGCTGCTCGGCGCCGTCGGCGGCCCGCAATACGACACCCTGCCGCGCGAGAAGCGCCCCGAGCGGGGGCTGCTCGGCATCCGCAAGGACCTGGGGCTGTTCGCCAACCTGCGGCCGGCCGTGCTCTATCCCGAGCTGGCGAATGCCTCGACCCTGAAGCCCGAGGTCGTGGCCGGACTGGACATCCTCATCGTGCGCGAGCTGACCGGCGACATCTACTTCGGCGAGCCGCGCGGCATCGAGACGCGCAACAGCGAAAATGGGGAAGAGCGGGTCGGCATCAACACCATGATCTACTCGGAGAGCGAGATCCGCCGCATCGCGCGGGTTTCCTTCGACGCGGCGAGAAAGCGCAACCGCAAGCTGTGCTCCGTGGACAAGATGAACGTGCTGGAGTGCACCCAGCTCTGGCGCGACGTGGTGTCGGACGAGGCGAGGAACTACCCGGACGTCGAGCTGTCGCATATGCTGGTGGACAACGCCGCCATGCAACTGGTGCGCAACCCGAAGCAGTTCGACGTCATGGTGACGGGCAACATGTTCGGCGACATCCTCTCCGACGAGGCCTCGATGCTGACCGGCTCGATCGGCATGCTGCCTTCGGCCTCGCTCGACGAGAAGGGCAAGGGGCTCTACGAGCCGATCCACGGCTCGGCGCCGGACATCGCCGGCAAGGGGGTGGCCAACCCGCTGGCGACGATCCTGTCGACGGCGATGATGCTGCGCTACACCTTCGGTCAGGAGGCGGCGGCGCAACGCATCGAGGGCGCGGTGAAGAAGGTGCTGCAGCAGGGGCTGCGCACCGGCGACATTTACGAGGCCGGCACGAAGAAGGTCGGCACGAGGGAAATGGGCGACGCGGTGATCGCGGCGCTCTGACTGCAACATTGGCTGGGAAACGGAAATGAGACGAGTGGGCCTGGTGGGATGGCGCGGCATGGTCGGCTCCGTGCTGATGCAGCGCATGGTGGAAGAACGCGATTTCGACCTGATCGAGCCGGTCTTCTTTACCACCTCGCAGGTGGGCGGCAAGGGGCCGTCGATCGGCCGCGACGTGCCGGCGCTGAAGGACGCGCGTAGCCTCGACGACCTCAAGGCGCTGGACATCATCATTTCCTGCCAGGGCGGCGATTACACCGCCGAGATATTCCCGAAGCTGCGCGCGGCGGGCTGGCAGGGGCACTGGATCGACGCCGCCTCGTCGCTGCGCATGCAGGACGATGCGGTCATCATCCTCGACCCGGTCAACCTGGACGTCATCAAGGATGCGTTGGCCAGGGGCGGACGTAACTGGATCGGCGGCAACTGCACCGTCAGCCTGATGCTGATGGCGGTGGGCGCGCTCTATCGAGAGGATCTGGTGGAATGGATGAGCGCCATGACCTACCAGGCGGCCTCCGGCGCCGGCGCGCAGAACATGCGCGAGCTGCTGACGCAGATGGGCGAGGTGCATCGCGTGGCGAAAGGCTTGCTCGACGATCCGGCCTCGGCCATTCTCGACATCGACCGCGAAGTGGCGGGCATCCTGCGCGACGACCGTTTTCCGACGGCCAGCTTCGGCGTGCCGCTGGCCGGATCGCTCATTCCGTGGATCGACAAGGAACTGGAAGGCGGCCAGAGCCGCGAGGAGTGGAAGGGCCAGGCGGAGACCAACAAGATCCTCGGCCACGGTCGCAATCCCGTACCCATCGATGGCATCTGCGTTCGCGTCGGCGCCATGCGCTGCCACAGCCAGGCGCTGACCATCAAGCTCAGGAAGGACGTTCCTGTCAGCGATGTCGAAGGCATGATCGCCGCATCGAACGACTGGGTGAAGGTGGTGCCGAATCACCGCGATGTCACGATGCGGGAGTTGACGCCCGCTGCAGTGACCGGCAAGCTCGCGGTGCCTGTCGGGCGGCTGCGCAAGCTCAGCATGGGACCGCAGTACCTCGCGGCCTTCACCTGCGGCGACCAGTTGCTCTGGGGCGCTGCGGAGCCGCTGCGGCGCATGCTGAGGATACTGCTCGAGGCTTGATGCCTGCAGGCCGGAATCGCTCGTCCGGCCCGTTCAACAGAAAACCAAAAGGGCGGCGGTCCATTGCGGACCCGCCCGCCCACCACGAACCGGTTGTTTTCCGGCCGGTTTTGGCCTAAATGTAATAATGAAGTTTAGCTTGCATAGCTAACCTCATGATGTTATGTTAATTGTTCGGAAACTCTCCGCGAGGGGGGGGACGCGGTGCATAAAAAATTCCTGAGACTCTTGTTAAAGACCTCCCTGCTGGCGGCCGCACTGGCAGCGTTGCCGGGCGCCCATGCAGCAGGCCTGGGCCGGATCACGGTGCTTTCTGCGCTCGGTGAACCCTTGCGCGCCGAGGTCGAATTGTCGGCTACGCGCGAGGAATTGGGATCGATGTCCGCGCGGTTGGCGACGCACGAGGCGTTCAAGCAGGCAGGCGTCGAATTCGTTCCCGCGCTGTTCGGCATCAAGGTGCTCGTGGACAAGCGCTTCAGCGGCCAGCCCGTCATCCGCTTGACAACGGATCGTCCGATCAACGAGCCTTTTCTCGATCTGCTGATCGAGTTGAACTGGAGCGCCGGACGTCTCGTCCGCGAATACACTTTCCTGCTCGATCCGGCCCCCGAAGTTATCGCTCCGAAGCCGGTTACGCCGCCCACGGCCAAGCGCGAGCCCGCTCCGGTCGCACAGCCGGCGCCTGTGGCCACCCCCAAGCAACCTGAAGTGCGCACCGGGGCGCCGGCAGACGAAAAACAGGCCGAGGCCAAGGTGGCCGCAGCCAAGCCCGCCGGCGATCAGGCGGGGCGTGAGGTGAAGAAGGGCGAGTATCTGCGCAAGATCGCGGACGAAACGCGTTATGAAGGCGTCAGCCTCGACCAGATGCTCGTGGCCATTTTCCGCAGCAACAAGGATGCCTTCATCGGCAGCAACATGCACCGCCTGAAGGCGGGCAAGATTCTCAGCATCCCCGACCGCGATGCGGCGGCCGCAGTGGATGCGCGAGAGGCGCGGAAAACCATTACCGTCCATACTGCCGACTTCAATGCCTATCGCCAGAAGCTGGCGGGTGCCGCCGCCGGCGCCGAGCCGCCGAAGGAGGATGCCGCCAAGCAGGTTGCCACGGGCAAGATCGGCGCCAAGGTCGAGGACAAGGCCCCGGCGCCGACCGAATCGAAGGATCAGCTCAAGGTTTCGAAGGCCGAAGTCGCCAAGGAAACACGCGCCGCCCAGGGCAAGATCGCCGCACTGGAAGAAGATCTGGTTGCCAAGGATCGTGTGCTCAAGGAGTTGCAATCGCGCCAGGCCGACCTCGAGAAAAACATCAAGGATCTGCAGAAGCTGGTCGAGTTGAAGAACCAGAACCTGGCCGAGCTGCAGAAGCAGGCCCAGGCCAAAGCCGCGCCGCCGGTCGAGGCGCCAAAACCCGCAGCCCCGGCGGCACCCCCTCCGCCTCCAGCTTCCGCCAAGGCCCCCGAGGCTGCGCCTGCGCCGACAACAGCGCCGCCTCCTGCCGCAGCGCCTGCAGCCCATGCCGAGAAACCGGCTGAGGCACCCAAGCCGGCGGATGTGGCAGCAGCCAAGCCGGCCGAGGCTGAAAAGCCGGCGGAAGCGGCGAAACCCGCCGAGGCTCCGAAACCGGCCGAACCACCGAAGGCTGCGCCCAAGAAGGTGCCGCCTCCGCCGCCACCGCCCGAGCCGGATTTCCTCGACGAGCTGATGGAAAATCCGGCCATACTGGGCGGCGGCGTTCTGGTGCTCGGCCTGCTCGGCTTCATCGCCTATCGCCAGCGGCAGAAGAAGAAACTGGAAGGCGTCGAAGCGCCGCCGACCACCACCGCCAACCTGACCGCGAATTCGGTCTTTGGCGCGACCGGAGGACAGAGCGTCGACACAACGGGCAGCTCGATGGCGACGGATTTCAGCCAGGCCTCGATCAGCGCCATTGACGCGGAAGAGGGCGTCGATCCCGTCGCGGAAGCGGACGTCTACATGGCCTATGGCCGCGATGCGCAGGCCGAGGAAATCCTCCTTGACGCGCTGAAGACCGATCCGACGCGTACCGCGATTCACATCAAGCTGCTGGAGATCTACGCGGCGCGCAAGAACAACAGGCAGTTCGAGACCTTGGCCAGCGATCTGTACGCCCAGACGGGTGGCGTCGGCGCCGACTGGGAAAAGGCCGCTGCGATGGGCCTCAAGCTCGACGCCGTCAACCCCCTGTACGGTGGCGGCGCCGCGGCTGACAAGACCATGCACACCGACACCACGATCGTCGTGCCTCCCGGCGAGAAACAGATGCGCGACACGTGGACCATGCCGGGCGAACTGAGCCAGATTTCCGAGGCGGTGGAGAAAGGCGGTGGCACCGCCACGGTAATACTTGAGAAGCCCGTCGAGGCGGCGGCAGAAGCCGCGCCCGCTTCGGCGCCCGTCCTGGACTTCGACCTGGATCTGGGCTCGCCCGCCGCCGCGCCCGCAGCGCCTGCGCCCAAGGCCGAGGACATCGCGGGGCTGGATTTCGATCTCGGCCTCGACTTGAAGGCGCCAGAGACGAAGCCCGCCGCCTACAACGCCGAAGCGACCATGATCCTCGACGTGAAGCAGGCAAGTCAGCCTGCGGCCGATTTGGCGCTCGACATCAAGCTCGACGAGCCGGCTGCGCCGGCGGCGGAAGAGGCCCTGCATTTCGACCTCGACCTCGGCGCGCCGGCCGCTCCCTCGGCGGCTGCGGCCGCTGAAGTGGTCGACCTGGAGAAAACCATTGCCGGCGGCAATGCGCTCGATTTCGACTTCAACATCGGCGCACAGACGGCGCCGGGGGCCCCGCAGGCCGAACCCGGCGTCGATCTCGGCGCCATCAGCCTGGACCTGGGACAGTCCGCCTCCACGCCCGAAGGTGCTGCGGGCGATGAGATCGCGACCAAGCTCGAACTGGCGAAGGCCTACGAGGAGATGGGCGACAAGGAAGGCGCGCGCGAGTTGCTGGGCGAGGTCATCAAGGAAGGCGATGCCGAGCAGCAGGCCAAGGCGCAAGGCATGCTCTCCAAGCTGGGCTGAGTCCGCGTAGGGAGGGCCGCCGATCCCTCCGTTTCGCATTTTTCCGATGCTGCATCCGACCGTCCGCCTCCTTGCCTGGGCGGCGGCGGTCGTGTTTTCCCAGTTGCTGCCGCTCGCAATGCTGGTACCGGTGTGCGCGGCCGTGACCGGCCTGGCGATGTGGCGGGCGGGACGGCACCTGACGCTGCTGCTGCGGCGCACCCGCTGGCTGATCCTGGCGCTGCTGCTGCTTTTTGCGTTCGCCACGCCGGGCGTCTATGTCCTGCCGGCACTTGGCGCATTCGGACCGAGCGAGGAGGGGATGCGGCTCGGGCTCGAGCACGCGTTGCGCCTGCTGGTGGTGCTCTCGGCGCTGGCGCTGTTGCTGCAACTGAACGACATGGACGGCTTGCTCTCTGGCCTGCACGGCCTGCTCTGGCCTCTCGAATGGCTTGGCCTCGATCGCGGACGCGTCGCGCTCCGGCTGATGCTGGTGCTGCGCTATGTCGAGCAGGCGCCGCCGGGGCAGCATTGGCGCGCCTGGCTCGAGGGCCCCGTCGGCGCGGAACGGATCGGGGTCCTCAGCCTGCGCCGCCACAGACTGACGGCCCTCGATGTCGCCGTGCTGGCGGGACTGACTTTTCTTTTGCTGGCAGCCATTCTGGCCTGATCATGAGAATTGCGCTCGGAGTGGAATACGACGGCTCGGCCTTCTCCGGCTGGCAGACGCAACCGCAGGGCAATACCGTGCAGGATGCGCTGGAGCGCGCCTTGTGCGAGATCGCCGGTACGCCGCTGAGGGTGACCTGTGCCGGGCGCACGGACGCAGGCGTGCATGCGACGGCCCAGGTGGCGCATGCCGACACGCCGGTCGCACGGCCGGAAAACGCCTGGGTGCGCGGCGTCAACGCGCACCTGCCCGACAGCATCGCCGTGCGCTGGGCGCTTCAGGTGCCGGACGAATTCCATGCCCGCTTCTCGGCGCGTTCGCGCAGCTACCGCTATGTGCTGGTCAACCATGCCGTGCGTCCCGCGCTGCTCGCCGGCAAGGTCGGCTGGTTCCACCTTCCGCTCGATGTGGGCGCCATGCGCGCCGGCGCCGAACTGCTCGTCGGCGAGCAGGATTTCTCCGCCTTTCGCGCCGCCGAGTGCCAGGCGAAGACGCCGGTGAAGACGCTGCACGAGGCGCAGGTGCGGCGCGAGGGGGATTGCATCGTCTTCGACTTCCGCGCCAGCGCCTTCCTGCACCACATGGTGCGCAACATGGTTGGCGCCCTCGTCTATGTCGGCAAGGGCGCGCATGCGCCGGAATGGATCGCCGAACTGATCGCCAGCCGGAACCGCGGCCTGGCGGCGCCGACCTTCTCGCCGCACGGACTGTATCTGTCCGGCGTCGAGTACGAAGCGCGCTGGCAGTTGCCCCTGAATGGCCGTATCATCGCGCCTTTCCTTCCGCTCGCGCCCTGATCGTGGCCCGTACCCGCATCAAGATCTGCGGCATCACCCGCTCCGAGGATGCCCGTGCAGCGGTCGAATTCGGCGCCGATGCCATCGGCCTGGTCTTCTACGGCCCCAGCCCGCGCTGCGTCACGGTCGAGCAGGCTTGGGAGGTCGCCCGCATCGTGCCGCCCTTCGTCACCTTGGTCGGGCTGTTCGTGAACGAATCCAAGCTGGCGGTGCGGCGCGTCATGGAGGCGGTGCCGATCCAGCTGCTGCAGTTCCACGGCGAGGAAGAGGAATCCTTCTGCCGTTCCTTCCACGCGCCCTATGTCAAGGCGGCACGGGTGAAGCCGGGGCTCGATTTGGTAAAATACGCCGGGTCCTACCCTTCCGCGCAGGGCCTGCTGCTGGATGCCTGGGTCGAGGGCTACGGCGGCGGCGGCAAGACCTTCGACTGGTCGCTCATTCCACGGAATCTGCCCCTGCCGCTGATCCTGTCCGGGGGACTGGATGCCGACAACGTTGTCGACGCCGTGCGCAGCGTGCGGCCCTGGGCGGTGGATGTCAGCAGCGGGGTGGAAGCCGCCAAGGGTATCAAGGACGCTGCGAGGATCGCCGCGTTCATAGCTGGAGTCAGAGATGGGGAAGCCTGAGTCACCCTACAACCTGCCGGATGCGCGCGGCCATTTCGGCCCCTATGGCGGCACATTCGTCGCCGAGACGCTGATCGAGGCGCTCGACGAACTGCGCGCCGCCTACGCCGCGGCGAAGGCGGACCCGGCCTTCCGCGCCGAGTTCGAGTACGAGTTGAAGCACTACGTCGGCCGCCCCAGCCCGATCTACCACGCGAAACGCTGGTCCGAGCTGCTCGGCGGGGCGCAGATCTATCTCAAGCGCGAGGATCTCAACCACACCGGCGCGCACAAGGTAAACAACTGCATCGGCCAGGCCATGCTGGCGCGCCGCATGGGCAAGCCGCGCGTCATCGCAGAGACCGGCGCCGGCCAGCACGGCGTCGCCACCGCCACGGTCGCCGCCCGCTACGGCATGGAATGCGTGGTCTACATGGGCTCGGAGGACGTCAAGCGCCAGGCCGCCAACGTCTATCGCATGAAGCTGCTCGGCGCCAGCGTGGTGCCGGTCGAGTCCGGCTCGAAGACGCTGAAGGACGCGCTCAACGAGGCCATGCGCGACTGGGTCACCAACGTCGGCAACACCTTCTACATCATCGGCACCGTGGCCGGCCCGCATCCCTACCCGATGATGGTGCGCGACTTCCAGTCAGTGATCGGCCGCGAGTGCCGCGTGCAGATGCCGGAACTGGCGGGGCGCCAGCCGGACGTTGTCATCGCCTGCGTCGGCGGCGGCTCCAACGCCATGGGCATCTTCTACGATTACATTCCGGACGAGTCCGTCAAGCTGGTCGGCGTCGAGGCGGCCGGCTATGGCCTCGCCAGCGGGCACCACTCCGCCTCGCTCATCGCCGGCCGGCCCGGGGTGCTGCACGGCAACCGCACCTACCTGCTGCAGGACGAGAACGGCCAGATCGTCGAGACGCACTCGATTTCCGCCGGCCTCGACTATCCCGGCGTCGGCCCCGAGCACGCCTGGCTGAAGGACAGCCATCGCGCCGACTACGTCGCCATCACCGACGACGAGGCGCTCGCCGCCTTCCACGCCCTGTGCCGCTACGAGGGCATCATCCCGGCGCTGGAATCCGCGCATGCCCTGGCCTACGCGGCGAAACTCGCGCCGTCGTTGCCGAAGGACAAGCTGCTGCTGGTGAACCTCTCCGGCCGCGGCGACAAGGACATGCATACCGTGGTGGAAAAATCCGGAATTCAATTCTGATGTCGCGCATAAAAGGCACCTTCGAGAAACTCGCCGGGCAGGGACGCAAGGCCCTGATCCCCTTCATCACCGCCGGAGATCCCGATCCCGCCCTGACGCTGCCGCTGATGCGCGCGCTGGTGGCGGGCGGCGCCGACATCATCGAGTTGGGCGTGCCTTTCTCCGACCCGATGGCGGACGGGCCGACCATCCAGCGTGCCTCCGAGCGGGCGCTCAGGCACGGCATGTCGCTGCGCCAGGTGCTCGCCATCGTGCGCGAGTTCCGCGCCGGCGACGCCCACACCCCGGTGGTGCTGATGGGCTATGCGAATCCGATCGAGGCGATGGGTGCCGGCGCCTTTGCCGCCGAGGCGAAGCAGGCCGGCGTGGACGGCGTGTTGGTGGTCGACTATCCGCCCGAGGAGTGCGGCGAGTTCGCCGCGTTGATCAAAGCCGCCGGCATCGATCCGATCTTCCTGCTCGCGCCGACCTCGACCGAGGAACGCTTCGGCCAGGTGGCCGAGGTGGGCAGCGGCTACATCTACTACGTTTCGCTGAAGGGCGTCACCGGGGCCGGCCATCTCGACCTCGACGAGGTGGCGCGTCGCATCCCGGCCATCCGCCAGAAGGTCGGCATGCCGGTCGGCGTCGGCTTCGGCATCCGCGATGCCGAGAGCGCGCGGCGTATCGCCGCCGTGGCCGATGCGGTGGTGATCGGCAGCCGCATTATCGAGGAGATCGAGAAAAGCCCGCGCGAGCAGGCCGCTGCCAACGTGACGGCTTTCCTGCGCGGCATCCGCGGCGCGCTCGACGAACTGGCCGTTTCCAAGGAGGCATCATGAGCTGGTTGCAGAAGCTGCTTCCGCCCAAGATCAAGCGCGCCGAGGGCGCCAAGAAATCGATTCCCGAGGGGCTCTGGTGCAAATGCCCGAGCTGCGAGGCGACGCTGTACAGCTCCGATCTCGAGAAGAACCTCAGCGTCTGCCCGAAGTGCGGCCATCATCATCGTGTACGCGCCCGCGCCCGGCTCGACCTGCTGCTCGACCCGGAAGGCCGCTTCGAGATCGGCGCCGAGGTGCTGCCGGTCGATCCGCTCAAGTTCAAGGACAGCAAGCGCTATCCGGAGCGGCTGAACGCCGCCATGGACGAGACGGAGGAGGGCGACGCGCTGGTGGTGATGCAGGGGGCGGTGAAGACCCTGCCGGTGGTGATCGCCGCCTTCGAGTTCGATTTCATGGGCGGCTCGATGGGCTCGGTGGTGGGCGAGCGCTTCGTGCGCGGCGTGCGCACCGCCGTCGAGCAGCAGATGCCCTTCATCTGCATCACGGCGACCGGCGGCGCACGCATGCAGGAAGGGCTGTTCTCTCTCATGCAGATGGCGAAGACGACGGCGGCCGTCACGCAGCTCTCGGCCAACCGTCTTCCCTTTATCACCATCCTCACCGATCCGACCATGGGCGGCGTTTCGGCAAGCTTCGCCTTCGTCGCAGACGTGGTGATCGCCGAACCGGGTGCCCTGATCGGCTTCGCCGGCCCGCGCGTCATCGAGCAGACGGTGCGCGAGAAGCTGCCGGAAGGTTTCCAGCGCGCCGAGTTTCTGCTGGAAAAAGGCGCCCTCGACATGATCGTCGACCGGCGCGAGATGCGAGACAGGCTGGCCGCGCTGCTGGCCCTGCTGCAGAAGATACCCGCGGTCTGACCCTGGCTTCCCCTTCTCGACGCTCCCTGCCGGACTGGCTGGCGCACATCGAACGCCTGCATGCGCAGCCCATCGCGCTCGGCCTCGAGCGCGTGCTGTCCGTCAAGCGCGCGCTCGGCGCGCGGCAGAGCGTGCCGCTCATCACCGTAGGCGGCACCAACGGCAAGGGGTCGACCTGCGCCATGCTCGAATGCATCCTCCTCTGTTCGGGCTATCGCGTCGGGCTGTACACCTCGCCGCACCTGCTCGCCTACAACGAGCGGGTGCGCATCGACGGCAGGCCGGCTTCCGACGAAATGTTGTGCGCCTCCTTTGCCGAGGTGGAAGCGGCGCGCGGCGACACGCCGCTGACCTATTTCGAGTTCGGCACGCTGGCGGCCTGGCAGGCCTTCGCGGTGGCTGGGGTCGAGGCGGTCATCCTGGAAGTCGGATTGGGCGGCCGGCTCGATGCGGTGAATGTCTTCGATGCCGATTGCGCCGTCGTCACCGCGGTCGATCTCGACCACATGGACTACCTCGGCGAGACGCGCGAGAAAATCGGCTTCGAGAAGGCGGGCATCTTTCGTTCCGGCCGGCCGGCCATCGTCGGCGACGCGCAGCCGCCGCAAAGCCTGCTCGACCATGCGCGCGGCATCGGCGCCGACCTGCAGGTGCTGGACCGGAATTTCGGCTACCTGGCCGAGCAGGGGCAATGGACGTTCTGGAGCCGGCGCGGTCGGCGCGGCGGACTGGCCCATCCTGCCTTGCGCGGCGCCATCCAGTTGGCGAATGCCAGCAGCGCGATCGCCGCGCTCGAGGCCATGGCGGAACGATTGCCGGTGTCCATGCAGGACATCCGCCGCGGACTCGCCGAAGTGACATTGCCGGGGCGCTTCCAGGTGCTGCCGGGGCGTCCATCCGTGGTGCTCGATGTCGCGCACAACCCGCAGGCGGCCGGCGCGTTGGCCGACAATCTCGGCGGCATGGCTTTCCACCCCGAGACGTGGGCCGTGTTCGGCATGCTGGCGGACAAGGACATCCGCGGCGTGATCGAGCGTCTCAGGGGGCGCGTCGACCGCTGGCTGACGGCGACGCTGCCGGGCCCCCGCGGCACCTGCGCCGCGGAGCTGGCGAAGCTGCTCGAGGAGCAGGGTTGCCGCGTCGAGGGATCCTTCGATTCCCCGGCGCAAGCCTATCGCGCGGCGCAGGGGCGGGCAGGGGAAGATGATAGAATTGTCGCCTTCGGTTCCTTCCTCACCGTGGCGGGTGTGCTGCAGGCGATAGACGATGAGCGAAAACGACGCACAACTTGAGCTGAAGAAGCGCGCGCGCCGCCGCCTGGTCGGCGCCGCGGCCCTGGCGGTGCTGGCGGCGGTCGTGCTGCCGATGGTCATGGATCAGGCGCCGAAGCAGCCGGTGCAGGACATTCAGATCCGCATCCCGGCCCAGGAATCGGGCACCTTCACTTCGCGCATCCTGCCGGTCAAGCCGGGCTCCGTGCCGACGCCCTTGCCCCCCGCCGCGGCGCCGCAGGAGACCAAGCCCGTTGCGGCCGAGCCGGCGAAGACGGCAGCCAAGCCGGAAACGAAACCCGAAACGAAACCCGAGACAAAGCCGGAAGCGAAAGCGGAAACCAAGGCCGCGGCGAAGCCGGCGCCGGATAAAGTCAGTCCCGCTGGCACGGCGAGCAAACCGGCCGAGCCGCGCGCAGGCATGCCGGACGAGGAAAAGCCTCAGGCGAAGAAACCGGAACCGGCATCGCAGGCCAAGCCGGCCGTCGCGCCACCGGCGGGTGAGGGATGGGTCGTGCAGCTGGGCGCCTACAAGTACCAGGCCAATGTGCGCAGCCTCACGGCGAAAGTGAAGCAACAGGGCTACATTTTTTATACGGAAGTGCTGCCGTCCCCGGACGGCAGCAGCAGGACGCGCGTCAGGGCGGGCCCCTTTGCCAGCAAGGAGGAGGCCGAAGCGGCCCGGGAGCGCATCAAGCGCATTGGCGTGGATGGCGTCGTCGCGCAGAAGTAAGCGGCAGTGACGGCATTCGATTACGCGGTTCTGGCGATCGTCGCCGCCTCGGTTCTGCTCGGCGCCTGGCGCGGGCTGGTGGGCGAGTTGCTGGCGCTGGCGGCCTGGGCGGCGGGGCTGGTGGCGGCGTATGTCTGGGCGCCCGGCATGGCGCCGATGTTCGCCACATGGCTGAAGGAACCGGCGCTGCAGCTTGCTGCAGCGGCGACCGTGATCGTGGTGGCGGTGCTGGTGGCCATGGTGTTGTTCCGCCTCGCCCTGTCGAAGCTGCTGCGGGCGGTGGGGTTGGGACCGCTGGACCGCTTTCTCGGCGCCGTGTTCGGCGTCGCCCGCGGCGTGCTGGTGGTGTTGTTGTGCGTGCTGGTGGCGGGGCTTACGCCGTTGCCCCAGCAGGCGTGGTGGCGGCAGGCTTGGCTCGCCCCACCGCTGGAAACCGCGGTGCTGGCGGCCAGGCCCTGGTTGCCGCCCGAGGTGGCGAAGCGCATACGCTATAGGTGAGACATGTGCGGAATCCTGGGTGTCGTCGCGACGACGCCGGTGAACCAGCTGCTGTATGACGGACTGCAGGTGCTGCAGCATCGCGGACAGGACGCGGCCGGCATCGCCACCGCCGAGGGCGGCGTCTTCCACATGCACAAGGGCCCGGGCCTGGTGCGCGACGTCTTCCGCACGCGCAACATGCGCAGCCTGCAGGGCAACTGGGGCATCGCCCATTGCCGCTATCCGACCGCCGGCTCGGCCTTCAACTCCGCCGAATCGCAGCCCTTCTACGTCAATTCGCCCTTCGGGCTGATGCTTGCGCACAACGGCAATCTGACGAATGCCGAGGACTTGAAGCGCGAGATGTTCCTGCAGGACCTGCGTCACATCAACACCAACTCCGATTCCGAGGTGCTGTTGAACGTGCTGGCGCACGAGTTGCAGGCGGCGGCGACGAAGTACCAGCTCGACGCCGAGACCATCTTCAAGGCGGTGGCCGGCGTGCACCGCCGTGTGCGCGGCGCCTACGCCGTGGTGGCCATGATCGCCGGCTACGGCCTGCTCGCCTTCCGCGACCCCTACGGCATCCGACCGCTCATCGTCGGGCGCAACAAGACGGCGGAAGGGGACGAATATCTGGTCGCCTCGGAGAGCGTCGCCCTCGACACGCTCGGCTTCCAGATCATGCGCGACGTGGCGCCTGGGGAGGCGGTGCTGATCGACATCGAGGGCAACTTCCACAGCAAGCAGTGCGCCGACAGAACTCTGCGTGCGCCCTGCATCTTCGAGTTCGTCTACCTGGCGCGGCCCGACTCGCTGATCGACGGCATCTCGGTGTACGAGAGCCGCGTCAAGATGGGGGAGCACCTGGCGGAGAAGATCCGCCATACCCTGCCGCACATCGACATCGATTCCGTCATTCCGATCCCGGACTCCAGCCGGCCTTCCGCCATGGAACTGGCTAGCCGCCTGAACCTCCCCTACCGCGAGGGCTTCGTCAAGAACCGCTATATCGGACGCACCTTCATCATGCCGGGGCAGGCGCAGCGCAAGAAGTCGGTGCGGCAGAAGCTCAACACCATCGCACAGGAATTTCGCGGCAAGAGCGTGCTGCTTGTGGATGACTCCATCGTGCGCGGCACCACCAGCAAGGAAATCGTCCAGATGGCGCGCGACGCCGGGGCGCGCAAGGTGTATTTCGCCTCGGCTGCGCCGCCGGTGCGTTACGCCAACGTGTACGGCATCGACATGCCGACGCGCCACGAACTCATTGCCAGCAACCGCAGCGACGAGGAGATCTGCCGCGAGATCGGGGCCGACGGCCTGATCTACCAGGACCTCGATGCGCTCAAGGCGGCGGTGCATGCCCTGAACCCTTCGATCACCGTCTTCGAGACATCCTGCTTCGACGGCTGCTATGTCACCGGCGATGTCAGCGCCGAGTACCTGAGCAGCGTCGAAAACCAGCGCAGCGACCACCAACTGGCCGGAGAGGATGCCGATGCCGCCCAGCTCGACCTCAATCTCGTCGTGGCCGATTGACAGGAGCGCCAACCGCGTGTAGCTTTCGAACTGCGCCGATTTGATATCAGCTTGCGGGCGCGTAATAAATGCGGCTAAAGCGAGGGAAAACCCGGTCGCTCAGCTGCGCCGGGTTTTTTGCTTTTGGGGCCGGAAATGGACAAGGAATACGATCTGGACACGCTGGCGGTGCGCGCAGGAATACGGCGCAGCCAGTTCAACGAGCACGCCGAGGCGCTCTATCTCACCTCGAGCTTCGTCTTCGACAATGCCGCCCAGGCGGCGGCGCGCTTTTCCGGCGAGGAGTCCGGCTTCGTCTATGGCCGCTTCTCCAATCCTACGGTCAGCATGCTGCAGGAGCGCCTGGCGGCGCTGGAGGGCGGCGAGGCCTGCATCGCCACGGCGAGCGGCATGGCCGCCATCCTGTCGACCGTGATGGCCCTGTTGAAAGGGGGCGAGCACATCGTCGCCTCGCAGGGCATCTTCGGCGCCACGCAGCAGCTCTTCGGCGGCATCCTGCCCAAGTTCGGAATCGATACCACCTTCGTCGCCTCGAACGAACCGGCGGCGTTCAGGGCGGCGCTCAGGCCTGACACGAAACTGGTCTTCATCGAGACGCCTTCGAACCCCTTGACCGAAGTACTCGATATCGCCGCGCTGGCGGAGGTCGCCCATGCCGGCGGCGCGCTGCTGGCCGTGGACAACTGCTTCTGCTCGCCGGCCCTGCAGCGGCCGCTGGATTTCGGCGCCGATCTGGTGGTCCATTCCGCCACCAAGTACCTCGACGGTCAGGGGCGCGTGCTCGGCGGCGCCGCCGTCGGCCGACGGGAATTGACGGAGGAGGTGTTCAAGTTCCTGCGCACGGGGGGACCGTCCATCTCGCCCTTCAACGCCTGGATCATCCTGAAGGGGCTGGAGACGCTGCGCATCCGCATCGAAGCGCAATCGGCGGCGGCGCTCGAACTGGCGCGCTGGCTGGAGGCTCAGCCTCAAGTGGCGCGGACGTACTACCCCGGCCTGCCCTCGCATCCGCAGCATGCATTGGCGATGCGCCAGCAGAAATCGGGCGGCGCCATAGTCTCCTTCGAGGTCAGGGGCGATCGTGCGGAGGCCTGGAAGGTGGTGGATGCGACGCGGCTGATCTCCATCACGGCGAATCTCGGCGACACCAAGAGCACCATCACCCATCCGGCCAGCACCACGCACGGGCGCATCAGTGCCGAGGCGCGCGCCGCTGCGGGGATACGCGAAACCCTGCTCCGCGTGGCGGTCGGCCTGGAGTCGGTGGCGGATCTGCAGACCGATCTGGCGCGCGGCCTGGCGTTGATCTAAGCAGCCGCGGGCCAGTCTTCCAGTCGGCAGCCGTTCGCGTCGCAGACGAGATAGCCGCCTTTTTCGTACCAGTCGGGCAATACCCAGCGTTCGCAGCTGCGGCCGGCAGCCTCCAAGACGTGGCGGGCAGGACGGTGCGTGTGGCCATGGATGAGCCGAGAACAGCGATGAAAAGTCAGTCCCTGCAGGACGGCGGACGGAGTCACGTCCATGATCTCCATCGGCTTGCTGCGTTTCTGCGCTTCGCTTTCCCGGCGCAGGGCTTCGATCTGCGCCTTGCGCTGGGCGAGCGGCAGGGCGAGGAAGGCCTGCCGCCATTCGGGCGAGCGCACCTCGGCGCGAAACGCCAGGTAGGCGGTGTCGTCGGTGCACAGCGTGTCCCCGTGCAGGAGGAGCGTCGCCGTGCCCGCCAGATCGATCTGCGCCGGCTCGGGCAGCAGCTTGAGTCCGGCAGCACCGGCAAAGGCTTCCCCGGCGAGAAAATCGCGGTTGCCGGCCATGAAGGCGATGGGTACGCCCGCCACAGAGAGCGTGCGCAGCGCCGCGCAGATGGCGGCGTTGAAGGGATCGCCCAGATCGTCGTCGCCGGCCCAGTATTCAAACAGGTCGCCGAGGATGTAGAGCGCTTCGGCGGCGCGCGCCGGCCCGGCGAGAAAATCCTGGAAGAGCCGTGCGACTGCGGGTCGGCTCGGGCAGAGATGGAGGTCGGAGATGAAAAGGGTGGCCATCGCCGACCCGAGGTTCAGGCGGCCTCGGCCTTCTGGATCACCACGTCCTCGACGGGGACGTCCTGGTGGAAGCCGCTGGAGCCGGTCCTGACGCCCTTGATCTTGTCCACCACGTCCATGCCGTCGACCACCTTGCCGAAGACGCAGTAGCCCCAGCCCTGGCCGCTCGGCGCGGTGTGATTGAGGAAGGCGTTGTCCTTGACGTTGATGAAGAACTGGGCGGTGGCCGAGTGCGGATCGTTGGTGCGCGCCATGGCGATCGTATAGCGGTCGTTCTTCAGGCCGTTGGCCGCTTCATTTTGAATCGGCGCGCCGGTCGACTTCTGCTTCATGCCGGGCTCGAAGCCGCCGCCCTGGATCATGAAGCCGTCGATGACGCGGTGGAAGATCGTGTTGTCGTAGTGTCCGGCCTCGACGTAGGCAAGGAAGTTCTTCACCGTTTCGGGGGCCTTGGCGGCATCCAGGTCGAGGACGATGGCGCCGAAGTTGGTTTGCAGCTTGACCATGATTTCTCCAGGTTACTTGCTTGGCTTGGCTTCGAGCAGACGGACGGATTCGATGATCACCGGATCGAGCGGGACGTTCTGGTGAAAGCCGGCGTTGCCCGTTTTCGCCTTGGCGATCTTCTGCACGACGTCGAGTCCCTGGGTGACCTTGCCAAACACCGCATAGCCCCAGCCGTCTCGGGACGGGTAGTCGAGCGGACGGTTGTCGACGAGATTGATGAAGAATTGCGCCGAGGCGGAGTGCGGGTCCTGGGTGCGAGCCATGGCGATCGTCCCGGCGGCGTTCTTCAGGCCGTTCTTCGCTTCGTTCTCGATCGGTGCGCGCGTCGGCTTCTGCTTCATGCCGGGCTCGAAGCCGCCGCCCTGGATCATGAAGCCGTCGATGACGCGGTGGAAGATCGTGCCGTTGTAATAGCCGTCCTTGACGTACTGAAGGAAGTTGGCGACGGTCTTCGGCGCCTTCTCCGCGTCGAGTTCGATGACGATGACGCCCTGGTTCGTCTTCATCTCCACCGACGGGTTGGCGGCGAGGACGGAGACGCTCCAAAGCAGGCCGGCGGCCAGCGTGAACAACTTCTTCATTGCGGGGATTCCTTAATAATAGAAAGGGCTCAGGCGGCGCCCTCGTAGATGATCTTCCAGATGCCGTCTTCCTTGACCCAGTACTGGCGCTTCTTCATGACATTGCTCAGGTTGCTGCTGCGGTAATCCTGGTCGA
>VGHJ01000004.1 GCA_016868295.1 Betaproteobacteria bacterium
GAAAGAGACGCTTGGCCATCCTTCCCTTCCCGCAGCGGCGCGAAGTCGCCGCCGCGCAGACCCTGCTCCTGTTTCCGCTCAACGCCGTGCTGTTCCCCGGCGGCACGATGGCGCTCAAGGTCTTCGAACAGCGCTACATGGCACTGGTGAAGGACTGCTTCAAGCAGGAGAGCGGTTTCGGCATCTGCCTCATCGCCGAAGGCGCCGAAGTGGGCGCGCCGGCGAAGCCGCACCCGGTCGGCACCGAGGCGCGCATCGTCGCCTGGGACATGACCCAGCCGGGCATCCTCAACATCACGGTGCGAGGCGGCGAGCGCTTCCGCATCCTTGAAAGCCGGGCCGACAGCACGGGCCTGCTGCAGGCGCGCATCGAGCCGATCGCCGCCGAGCCGGCCCTGCCGGTGCCGGCGCAGCTCGCCGCGCTGGTGCCCCTGCTGCAGGCCATGGCCGCGGATGCCGGCGCCGACCGCCTGCCGCCGCCGCACCGCTTCGAGGACGCCGCCTGGGTCGGCTGCCGCTTCTGCGAACTGCTGCCGATTCCCGCCATCGCGCGGCAGAAGCTGCTCGAACTGGAAGACCCCGTCTCGCGGCTGGAGATCGTCTTCAAGTTTCTCGCCCAGCGCAATCTCGTCAAGTAAGGCTTTTCAGAATCTTCCGGATAGGCGCCGGCAACGGCGCCTCGTCGAGCTTCTTCAGGCTCAGCCAGACGCCCTCCGGCGCCGTGTCGCGGCGACTGACTTTTGCGGCGAGCGGCGCGATGTCGAGGCGAAAGTGCGTGAAGGCGTGGCGCACCACGGGCAGCGGCTGCGCACCGGCGTAGCGGCGCGGCAATTTACCCTCGGGCAGCTCGGGCAGCGAGAGCAGCCCGCCCCAGATGCCGCGCGGCGGCCGTCGTTCCAGCAGCACGTCGCCGCTGTTGAGCAGCACCAGCACGGTGACGGCACGCTGCGGCACGCTGCGCTTCGCGCGCGGCGTCGGCAGCTCGGCGACGCGGTTCTCGCGCCGCGCCACGCAGCGCGCGGCGAGCGGGCAGACGCCGCAGCGCGGTTTGCTCGGCGCACACAGCGTCGCGCCGAGGTCCATCAGGCCCTGCGTGTAGGCCACCAGGTCGCGCCCCGGCAGCAGCGATTCGGCCAGCGCCCACAGACGCGCCTCCACCGCCTTGTCGCCGGGGAAGCCGTCGATGCAGAACACCCTCGCCAATACGCGCTTGACGTTGCCGTCGAGGATCGCCGCGCGCGCGCCGAAGGCGAACACGGCAATGGCGGCGGCGGTGGAGCGGCCGATGCCGGGCAGCGCCTCGATGTCCTCGATGCGGCGCGGGAAGCGGCCGCCGTGGTGCGCGACGATCGTTTGCGCCGCGCGCCGCAGGTTGCGCGCCCGCGCGTAGTAGCCGAGCCCGCTCCACAGCGCCATGACGTCCTCGGCCGGCGCCGCGGCGAGGCTGGCCACGTCGGGAAAGCGCGCGAGGAAGCGCCGGTAGTAGGGGATCACCGTCGCCACCTGCGTCTGCTGCAGCATGATCTCGGAGAGCCAGACGCGGTAGGGATCCATCCGCTTCTGCCAGGGCAGGTCGTGGCGGCCGGCGTGCTTCTGCCAGCGGATCACGGACTGCGAAAAATCGTCGGGGCGGGCTTTAACCATGGTGCGGCAAGGGGATCGCTTGCCAGAAGGGCGGGCGGCGGTTAGTCTGGTTGAATTCTAAAGTATGCGCGGCCGCATTCCGTAACCCTGCCGATGAACAAGCCCCGCGACCCTGCCGTGGTCAGCCCCTGGAGCAGCGTCGAAAACGATCACCGCGCACTGCGCGACGCCCTCGGCGCCTTCGCCACCGGCGTCACCGTGGTGACGGCACTCGACCGCGACGGTCGAGCCATCGGCCTGACGGTCAATTCGTTCAACACGGTTTCGCTCGAGCCGCCGCTGATCCTCTGGAGCCTGTCGCGCGCCTCGCCCAGCCTGGCGGCCTTCCGTGCGGCGAGCCATTTCGCGGTGAACGTGCTCGCCGCCGGCCAGCAGGCGGTCTCGGAGCGCTTTGCCCGGCGCGGCGCCGACAGGTTCGCCGGCATCGAGTGGCAGTCCGGCCTCGGCGGCGCGCCGCTGCTGACCGGTTGTTGCGCCGTGCTGGAGTGTCGCAACGAGGTCCAGCACGAAGGCGGCGATCACCTCATCTTCATCGGCCGGGTCGAGCGGTTCGGCCGAAGCGAGGCGCCGCCGCTTGTCTATCATGGGGGGCGGTACCGTTCGCTTCGGGATTGAAGGCGACAAGACAAAAAGCCGCCGCAATGCCGGCTTTTTTGATTTGGAGCGGGTGAAGGGAATCGAACCCTCGTATGCAGCTTGGGAAGCTGCCGTTCTGCCATTGAACTACACCCGCGAACGGCGCCATTCTACCTGTTAGAATTCCCGCATGGAAATCAGTGTCAACGGCGAGAAACGCCGCTTTGCGGCGGCGCTCTCGGTGGCGGAACTGCTGCGCGAGATGGGGCTGGAGGGCAAGCGCCTGGCGGTCGAGAAGAACGGCGAGATCGTGCCGAAGAGCGCGCACGCCGCCGCACAACTCGCCGAGGGCGACCGCATCGAGATCGTCGTCGCCGTCGGCGGCGGATAAAGAGAAACAGACATGAACGACCCGCTCATCATCGCCGGCAAGGCGTATTCCTCCCGCCTGCTCGTCGGCACCGGCAAGTACAAGGATTTCACACAGACGCGCGAGGCCGTCGAGGCCTCGGGCGCCGAGATCGTCACGGTGGCGATCCGCCGCACCAACATCGGCCAGGAGCCGGGCCAGCCGAGGCTGCTCGATTTCCTGTCGCCCTCGAAATACACCCTGCTGCCGAACACCGCCGGCTGCTACACGGCGGAGGACGCCGTGCGCACCCTGCGCCTGGCGCGCGAACTGCTCGACGGCCACGACCTCGTCAAGCTGGAAGTGCTCGGCGACGCGCAGACGCTGTTCCCCGACATGCCGCAGACGCTCAAGGCGGCCGAGACGCTGGTGAAGGACGGCTTCAAGGTGATGGTGTACTGCGCCGACGACCCGATCCAGGCGAAAAGGCTGGAGGAGATCGGCTGCGTCGCGGTGATGCCACTGGCCTCCCTCATCGGCTCCGGCATGGGCATCCTCAACCCGTGGAACCTGCGCCTGATCATCGACAACGCCAAGGTGCCGGTGCTGGTCGACGCCGGCGTCGGCACGGCGTCGGATGCCGCCATCGCCATGGAGCTGGGCTGCGACGGCGTGCTGATGAACACCGCCATCGCCGGCGCGCAAAACCCGGTGCTGATGGCCTCCGCCATGAGGAAGGCGGTGGAGGCCGGGCGCGAGGCCTATCTGGCCGGCCGCATGCCGAGGAAGCTCTACTCCGCCGCGCCCAGCTCGCCCACGACCGGGATGATCGGCAAGGCCTGATCAGGCCGCGAGCGCGTCTTTCCGCACGTGGCCGAGCACGCGTTCGGCCAGTTCCGCCGCCGGCAGCGGCTTCGAGAAGAGGAAGCCCTGCATTTCGTCGCAGCCGCACTCCGCCAGGAAGCTGCGCTGCGCCTCGGTCTCGACGCACTCCGCCACCACCGAGCGGGTGATGGCGACGTCGTCGGGGTCGTTGGGCACGTCGCGCACGAAGGAGCGGTCCACCTTCAGGCAGTCCACCGGGAAGCGCTTGAGCACCGCCAGCGAGGAATAGCCGGTGCCGAAGTCGTCGATGGCGATATGGATGCCGATCCGGCGCAGTTCCTCGAGCGTGGCGATGGCGCGTTCGACGTTCTGCATGACCATGCTCTCGGTGATCTCCAGCTCGAGATATTCCGGACTGAAGTCGGGCTGGTCGATGAGGACGCGGATGCGCTCGGCAAGGTTGCGCTGCTGGAACTGGCGCGGCGAGAGGTTGACCGCGATGCGCAGCGGCGGCAGGCCCTGCTCCTGCCACAGCCGCGCCTGGCGGCAGGCGCGCCGCTGCGGATTGCCGTGCCGCTCGTGCCCAGCCCATACGGGGAGTTCTCGTCCCAGGAAATCATGGATTCGCGAGGAAACCGTCCTCGAAGCCGGCGTGCGCCACGGGGGTGACGGTCTTCTGGGCGTCGTTTTCGGCGTAGCCGATCCAGACGAAGCGGTAGCCGCCGACCTGGATGATGACGCGGCAGAGCTCGTCGAGCCGTTCCATCAGGTTGGCGCCGCGATCAGCGCGGAGGCGCGGCTGATGAACAGCGAACCGGCGGGCGGCTGGGGCAACGGGCGGTCAAAGCCTGTTAGACTTGGAAACCCTGATTACGGGTAAATCCTTGGATTCTTGAGGCATTTGTTGCCGGAACGTGGAACCGACCGAGCTTCCCCCGCAAAGACCGATCCGCAGCTTCGTGCTGAGGCAGGGACGCCTGTCCGGGGCCCAGGCGCGGGCCCATCATGATCTGCTTCCGCGCTATGGGATAAGTTTTTCCAATCAGGTGCTTGACCTGGATGCCGCATTCGGCCGCCGGGCGCCGAAGATCCTCGAGATCGGCTTCGGCATGGGCGAGACGACGGCGGAGATTGCTGCGGCGCACCCGGAAAACGACTACCTCGGCATCGAGGTGCATACCCCCGGCGTGGGCAGCTTGCTCAAGAGAATCGGTGAGCGAGGGCTGGCCAACCTGCGCCTGATCCAGCACGATGCAGTCGAGGTGCTGCGGTGCATGATCGCGCCGGCCACGCTCGACGGCGTGCACCTGTTCTTTCCCGATCCCTGGCCGAAGAAGCGCCACCACAAGCGCCGTCTCGTGCAGCCTGACTTCGTCGCCCTGCTGGCGAGCCGGCTCAGGCCCGGCGGCTACGTGCACATGGCCACCGACTGGCAGGAATACGCCGAGCAGATGCTGGCAGTGCTCTCGGTTGAACCGATGCTGGAGAACACCGCCGCCGGCTACGCGCCGCGGCCGGACTATCGTCCGCAAACCAAGTTCGAGGCGCGCGGCCTGAAGCTCGGCCACGGCGTCTGGGACATCGTTTTCATGAAGAAGCAATGAACGAGAAGTACGACGAGCATTACATCGCCAGCGTCACGGCGCTGGGGGACACGCACGAGGTCGTCACCAGCCAGGCGGTGTTCACCCGCAACGGCATCAAGCTGGTCGACACGGGCACGCGCATCCATTCCGCCTTCCGCGAGAAGCTGGTGCAGCACAAGCTCGCTCCGCCGATCGACCAGTGCCTCACGGTCGCCAACGGCGTCACCCAGACCGCCCTGCGCGAGCGCGCCCGCGAAATCCTCGACAGCGAGCCGCGCTTCCAGCTCATCCGCACGACGCTGCCAGGCATCGAGCGGCTGCTCAACGCCTTCTATGCCGCGCCGCTCGCCGCGCCGCTCGCCTTCAAGCTCACCGTGGCGCGCGAGCAGCGGCCGGAGATCTACGAGCACAGCGTGCAGATGACCCTCATCGCGCTGTTCCTCGCCATCAAGAGCCGCATGACCGACCGCGACCTCGCCACCGTCGCCGCCGCCGGCATGCTGCACGACATCGGCGAACTGCACATCGATCCCGAGCTGCTGCGGCCGGGCCGCCGCCTCGAGGGCGGCGAGATGCGCCACGTCTATGCGCATCCGATGACGGCCTACATGATCCTGCAGGAATACCCGCAGTTCCACCCCGAGATCAGCACCGCCGTCTTCGAACACCACGAAAGGCTCGACGGCAGCGGCTACCCGCGCGGGCTGAAGGGCGAGGAGATCGGGCCCATCGGCCAGATCCTCATGCTGGCCGAGGCCGTCACCACGCTGTTCGAGAAGAGCTGGCGCACCCACGGCGCTTCGCGCCTGTCGGTGATGCTGAAGATGAACCGGCGCAAGTTCAGCCGCGAGCTGGTCGACCACCTGGTCGGCCTGCTGCACGGCGGCCAGCCGCAGGGTTTGGACAGCCTGGGCGAGGTGTCGGCCGAGGCGGTGGTGGCGCAGCTCGACCAGCTCGCCGAGATCTTCCGCAACTGGCACGGCGCCTACCAGGCCTGCGCGGTGGACACGCCGAAGACGGCCGAGGCGCCGCTGGTGGCCTTCGTCAATCAGCGCATCACCGGCCTCGAGCGCACTCTGCTCGAGACCGGCTTCCATCCGGACGAGCTGGCGGCGCTCACCGCCGGCATCGAGGAAGATGCCGTCGCCCTGGCCGAGCTGCAACTGATGGCGCGCGAATCGCGCTGGCAGGTGAGCGACATTCTGCACGCGCTGCAGCGGCGCCGCGATGAACTGGGCACGGAAGGCGGCGCGCTCGTCGACGGATGGGTCGCGCGCACCGAGGCGCTGCTGCAGGACTGATCAGTCCGACAGAAAAATCTGCAGCAGGTCGTTGAGGAAGCGCCGGCCGCGCTCGCTCGGCGCGATGCGCTCCGGCGTCACCTCCAGCAGCCCCCTTGCCGCCGCCGCGTCGAGCCGCGGGCGGATCGTCTCCAGAGTCAGTCCCGTGCGCTCGGCGAAGAGGCGCGCCGGGAAGCCCTCGGTCAGGCGCAGGGCGTTCATCATGAATTCGAAGGGCAGGTCGGCGGCGGCGACGGCGTGTTGCTCCCGCACGGCGTTGCCGCGTGCCGTGCCGTCGAGGTAGGCCTGCGGGTGCTTGTGCTTCATGGTGCGCCGCACGCCATCGTGCGAGGAAATCTTGCCATGGGCGCCGGCGCCGATGCCGATGTAGTCGCCGAACAGCCAGTAGTTGAGGTTGTGGCGGCACTCGAAGCCCTTGCGCGCGAAGGCGGAGGTCTCGTAGTGGCCGTAGCCGCGCGCGGCGAGCGTCTCCTCGACGGCATCCTGCATGTGCGCGGCGAGGTCGGCGTCGGGCAGCGGCGGCGGCGCGCGGTCGAAGGCGGTGTTCGGCTCCAGCGTCAGGTGATAGGCGGAGAGGTGCGGCGTGCCGAAGGCCGCCGCCGCCGCGATGTCGGCGCGCGCCTCTTCCAGGGTCTGTCCCGGGAGGGCGTACATCAGGTCGAGGTTGACCCGCTCGAAGTGCTTCAGGGCGAGCTCGACGGCGCGACGCGCCTCGTGCGCGTCGTGGATGCGGCCGAGCGCGGCGAGATGGCGCGCGTTCAGGCTCTGCACACCGAGCGACAGGCGGTTCACGCCCGCGGCGCGGTAGCCGGCGAAGCGCCCCGCCTCGGCCGCGCCGGGGTTGGCTTCCAGCGTGATCTCGGCCTCCGGCAATAGAGTCAGTCGCGCCCGCACGGCGCCGAGCAGGGCGTCGACCGTTTCCGGCGCGAGCAGGCTCGGCGTGCCGCCACCGATGAAGACGCTGACGACCGGCCGGCCCCAGACGAGCGGCAGCGACTGCTCGAGGTCGGCGATCAGCGCGGCGAGGTAGGCGGCTTCCTGCTGGGGAAGCAACACGCCGGGCCGCCCCAAGTGTTGCTTTGCCCCCTGGGGGGAGGGCGCCGCGGAGCGGCGACTTCGGGGGGGGCTAATTTCGTGCGAATTGAAGTCGCAGTAGGGGCACTTCCTCACGCACCAGGGAAAATGGATGTAGAGCGCGAGCGGCGGCAGGCTCGTCAGCCCGGCCGGCGCACTGCCGGCGGCCACGATAGGGATGACGCCGTGCGCCATGAAGGAGTCAGAGACCGGCGCGCAGGCGCTCGGCGAGCTTGGCGAAGGCGAGGGCGCGGTGGCTGAAGCCATTCTTGGCTTCCTCGCTCAACTCCCCAGAGGAGCAGTTCGCCGAGGGCACGAGGAACAGCGGGTCGTAGCCGAAGCCGCCGCTGCCGCGCGGCGCCGTCAGGATCTCGCCGTGCCATTCGCCTTCGGCGATGACCGGCTGCGGATCGTCGGCGTGGCGCAGCAGCACCAGCACGCAGACGTAGTGGGCGCGGCGGTCGCCGTGCCTGGCGAGCTCGGCCAGCAGCCGCGCGTTGTTGCGCGCGTCGCGCGTCGCGCGCTCGCCGTCGCGGCCACCGTAGTAGGCGGAGTGCACGCCCGGCTCGCCGCCGAGCGCCGGCACGCACAGGCCGGAGTCGTCGGCCAGCGCCGGCAGACCGCACAGGCGAGCGGCATGGCGCGCCTTGGCCAGCGCGTTCTCGAGGAAGGTGTCGTGCGGCTCCTCGGCCTCGGGGATACTGAAGGCCGACTGCGGCAGCACCTCGATGTCGTAGGGCGCGAACAGCGCGGCGAATTCGCGCAGCTTGCCGGGGTTGTTGGAGGCGAGGACGAGGCGTTTCATACTTTTTTCAGGACATAGCGGCCGGTCTTGTTGCCGCCGACCTTCTCGACCACGCCCGCATCCAAGAGCGGACGCAGCAAATCCATCGCTCCTTGACGCGACACGTCCAGCGCCGCCCATATATCAGCCGGTGCCATGCCGCCGTGGTCGCGCAGCAGATGCAGCAATTGTTCCTGGCGCGGACGCAATACCAGCTTGCCGGTCGAGCCGACCTGCAAGGTCTGGATCCGCAGCCACACCCGTTCCAGCGTCTGGCGCAAACCCGCGGCGCAATACTCCAGCCAGGCGCTCAGGTCGTCCCCGGCCTCGCGCACGCCCTGCAGCGCGGCATAGTAGGCGGGCCGATCCTCCCAGTAATACTCGTCCACGGCGAAGATGTGATGCGAGTCGAAGCCGCGCCGGTAGAGCTCCCACAGCGCCAGCGCGCGCCCGGTGCGGCCGTTGCCGTCGGCGAAGGGGTGGATGGCCTCGAAGCGGTAATGCAGGATCGCCGCACTGAGTACCGGCGACAGCCTGGCCGCCGCGCCGTTCCACCACTCCAGCAACTCGAACATCAATCCGGAAACGGCATCCGGCGGCGGCGGACGGTATGGCCCGACGCGGACCGCGATCATCCGGTATTTCCCGGCCTCGCCCTGATCCATCACCTCGCCGGCCAGGATGCGATGCAGTTCGAGGATGTCCGCATGGCCGATCTTCTTCCTGCAGGCATGCTTTTCCACGTAGCGCAGCCCGGCGAAATAGTTGATCACCTCGCGCTTGGGCCGTGCGCCGGGCGTGGACAGTTCGCGCCCTTCCTCCAGCGCGCGCACTTGTTCGAGCGTCAGCGGATTTCCCTCGATCGCCGTCGAGGCATGGACGTTGCGGGTGCGGGTGTCTTTTTGCAGGGCGGGAATCCAGGCAAGGTCCACTACCGCATTCTGGATGCGCTCGCGCAGGGCCGCCACCTGCTCGACTTCGGCCAGCAGGGCCGGGGTGATCGTGAACAAGGGGACGTAGGCCATGACGACAGCCTAAACAAAAGTCAAGTATAAGTCAAGTTATGGGTCAAGCCGACTTGAAAGTCAGTGCCGGCGGGACGGCGCTGCCAGCCTACAGCGCCGACTTTTGCGCGGCGATGAGTTGCGCGATGCCCTTCTGCGCCAGGGCGAGCAGGGCGTCCATCTCGGCGCGCGAGAACGGCGTGCCCTCGGCCGTGCCCTGCACCTCGACGAAGCCGCCGGAGGCGGTCATCACCACGTTCATGTCGGTGTCGCAGGCGGAGTCCTCGGGGTAGTCGAGGTCGAGCACCGGCATGCCGTCGTAGATGCCGACCGAGACGGCGGCGACGAACTCGCGCAGCGGATTGCGCGCGATCTTGCCTTCCGCGACGAGCTTCTCGAAGGCGTCGTGGGCGGCGACGCAGGCGCCGGTGATGGAGGCGGTGCGCGTGCCGCCGTCGGCCTGCAGCACGTCGCAGTCGATCTGCACGGTGCGCTCGCCGAGCGCCTCGAGGTCGGTGACGGCGCGCAGGCTGCGCCCGATCAGGCGCTGGATCTCCAGCGTGCGCCCGCTCTGCTTGCCCTTGGCCGCCTCGCGCGCCGTGCGCGTGTGGGTCGAGCGCGGCAGCATGCCGTATTCGGCGGTGAGCCAGCCCTGGCCGAGGCCGCGCAGGAAGCCTGGCACGCCCTCCTCGACGCTGGCGGTGACGAGCACCCTGGTGTCGCCGAATTCGACCAGCACCGAGCCCTCGGCGTGTCGGGTGAAATTGCGGGTGATCGTGACCTTGCGCAGTTCGTCGGCCCTGCGCCGGCTCGGCCTGTTTGCTGTCGTCATTTCGAGTATTTCTTGATGGCGGAGTTGATTTCCTGGATGGCGCGCTCGATGTCCTCGTCGGTCAGGTTGGGCACCGCCTGGGCGCCCTTGCGCGCCCGGGCGAAGGCCTCCATCTGCGTCGTGAAGGAGTCGATCGGCATGGTCTTGGTGGATACGCTGCCGAGCGTGTCCTCGGCGTAGCTGTCCTCCCAGCGGATGGCGATGACGGAGAGGTTGTCGGCGTTCTCGCCGCCGCGCGCCTCGGCCTGGTTGAGCAGCGCCGGCGTCGCCTGCACCACGTTGCCGGTGCCCATGGCGCGCGGGATGACGTCGGCGGGCAGCGGCCCCCAGACGCCGTCGCTGCACAGCAGCAGCACGTCGCCGGTCATGAGCGGGGTCTTCTTCGAGTAATCGACCTGCGGCGGGCTGACGCCGCCGAGGCAACTGAAGATGCGGTTGCGCGCCGGGTGGTGCACGGCGGCCTCGCTCGTGATGAGGCCGTCCTCGACCATGCGCTGCACGCGCGAGTGGTCGCGCGTGGTGCCGATGACGCGCCCGCCGCGGATGCAGTACAGGCGCGAGTCGCCGGCGTGCGCCCAGTAGGCGATGGAGTCCTGCACGATGCAGGCGACGCAGGTGGTGCGCGGCGCCTCGGGCAGGAAGCGGTCGGCGGCGTAGTCGAGGATGGCGTGGTGGGCGTTGCCGAGGCCGCCGGAGAGGAAGAGGAAGGGGTCCTTCAGCTTCGGCTTCGCCTCGCGCTGGAAGGCCTCGGTGATGTACTGCACGGCGATCTGCGCCGCCACCTCGCCGTGCAGGTGGCCGCCCATGCCGTCGGCGACGACCATCAGCAGCGCGTCGCGCGAATAGCAGTAGGCGATGCGGTCCTCGTTGGTCGGTCGCCTGCCCGGGCGGCTCTCCTGGTAAATGGTGAATTTCATGCCGCCTCCGCCGGGCCGTCCCAAGGTGGCGGCAAGTCAGCGACATGGAGCAGGCGCAGCCTGCGAACTTGCGTTACCCCCGCCCGGGGGGCGGGGGGTAGGGGGTGGGTCGTGTTCATTTGATCAGGTCGCGTACGCGCTTGCGCAGGCCGCCGAGCAGGCCCTGCGACTGCTTCGGCACGCTGCGCTCCTTGTCGGCGAGCGCCTTCTGCAGGGCGAACACGCTCTGCGGGCGCTCGAGGTAGTTGAGGCGCATGCACCAGTCCACGGTCTCGAGGAGCTGGCGCGAATACTTGTCCGGCCAGCGCTTCGACGCCGGGGCGAGCTGGTCGCGCTCGATGCGCTGGTCGGCCGCCTGCGGCGCCGCCGCCGCCATGCAGGCGTAGATGCTGGCGCCGATGGCGTAGATGTCGGTCCACGGCCCGAGCAGCTCGCGCCGGGTGTTGTTGTACTGTTCGGGCGCGGCGAAGCCGGGGGTGTACATCGGCTTGAGCAGCGGCGTGTCGGTGGCCAGCGTCTGGCGCGCCGCGCCGAAGTCGATCAGCACCGGCTGGCCGTCGTTGCGCAGGTAGATGTTCGACGGCTTGATGTCGAGGTGCAGCAGCTTATGGCTGTGCACTTCGCGCAGGCCGTTCAACAGCCGCGCGAAGACGGTGCGGATGAAGCTCTCGCGGATCTCGCCCTTGTGCTTCTGGATGTGCTCCTGCAAGGTGCGTCCGCGCTCGTAGTGCATCACCATGTACACCGTCTCGTTGGCGCGGAAGAAGTTCAGCACCTGCACCACGTTGGGGTGGGAGAGCCTGGCCAGCGCGCGGCCTTCCTCGAAGAAGCACTTCATGCCGTAGCGGAAGGCGGCCACGTTCTCCTCGGCGACGGAGGGCAGGGCGTCGCCCTCGCTGCGCAGCGCCAGGGTGTTGGGCAGGTATTCCTTGATGGCGACCGGGTTGTCCTCCCGGTCGAAGGCCAGATAGACGATGGAGAAGCCCCCCAGCGAGAGCTGCCGCTCGATGCGGTAATCTTCCAGCCGGTAGCCCGGCGGCAGGGGGACGTTGGCTTGCGCTGGCATCGTGGGCGCTGCGTCTGGCCGGACGCGCGCCCGGCGGTGGTTCGGGTTAAGATAAGGCTCGAATTGTCTTTTGTTATCGCCGCCCTGTAAAGCCGCGGCGCGGAAAACACCCATGATCCACAGCATGACGGGATATGCCGTGCAGATGCGCGACATCGGGCGCGGCGTGCTCCACCTCGAGTTGCGCACGGTCAATTCGCGCTACCTCGACATGAATTTCCGCATCGGCGAGGAGGTGCGCCTGGTCGAGCCGGCCCTGCGCGAGCTGATCTCGGCGCGGCTCAACCGCGGCAAGGTCGACTGCCGCCTCAACCTCCTGCCCTCGACCACGGGCGTGCGCGAGGCGAGCCTCAACCGGGCCCTGCTCGCGCAACTGGCCGACCTGCAGGCGGGCGTGCGCGACCGCCTGCCCGAGGCGCCCCCGCTCAGCGTGGCCGAGGTGCTGCGCTGGTCCGGCATGCTCGGCGACGATGCCGTCGGCGCCGACACGCTGCAGGCCGAATGCGCCGCGCTGGCGAAGGCCGCCCTCGACGAGCTGCTCGCCACGCGCGCGCGAGAGGGCGGCAAGCTGGCGACGATGATCCTCGAGCGGGTGGAGAGGATGCGCGCCCTGGTGGCGCAGGCCGCGCCCCTGCTGCCGCAGGCCCTCGCCGACTACCGCGAGCGCATGGCGGTCCGCCTGCGCGAGGCAGCCGCCAGCCTCGACGAGGAGCGCATCCGCCAGGAGGTGGGCCTGTTCGCCGCGCGCATCGACGTCGCCGAGGAGCTCAACCGGCTCGTCGCCCACCTCGACGAGGTGGCGCGCGTGGTCGGCAAGGGCGGCGCCATCGGCAAGCGGCTCGACTTCCTCATGCAGGAGCTCAACCGCGAGGCCAACACGCTCGCCTCGAAGTCGGTGTCGACGGAAATCACCGCCATCGCCGTGGACATGAAGCTGCTCATCGAGCAGATGCGCGAGCAAGTGCAGAACATCGAGTGATGGCCGGCTCGCTGTTCATCGTCTCCGCCCCCTCCGGCGCCGGCAAGACGACGCTGGTGAAGAGGCTGCTCGAGCGCGACGGCGGCATCCAGCTCTCCGTCTCCTACACCACGCGCGCGCCGCGCCCCGGCGAGCGGGACGGCCGCGAATACCATTTCATCGACGTGCCGGCCTTCCTCGCCATGCGCGAGAACGGCGACTTCCTCGAGAGCGCCGAGGTGCACGGCAACCACTACGGTACCTCGCGCCGCTGGATCGTCGGGCAGATGGCGGCCGGGCGCGATGTCCTGCTCGAGATCGACTGGCAGGGCGCGCAGCAGGTGCGCGGCCTGTTCCACGACAGCATCGGTATCTTCGTCCTGCCGCCCTCGGTGGCGGAGCTGGAGCGGCGCCTGCGCGGGCGCGGCCAGGACAGCGAGGACGTCATCGCCCGCCGCATGGCCGCCGCCCTGGACGAAATGCGCCACGTGGGCGAGTTCGATTATGTTATTATTAACAACAAGTTGCCGGAGGCCATCGAAGACCTCCAGACCGTGGTGCGCTCGACCCGTCTGCGCACCGCCGCGCAGCTCGACCGCCACCGCGCGTTGTTCCCGTTTCTCGAACACGAATCATAGGAAGACATCATGGCCCGCATCACCATCGAAGATTGCCTGACGAAGATCCCCAACCGCTTCCAGCTCACCCTGGCGGCGACCTACCGCGCGCGACAGATCACCGTCGGCGCCTCGCCCCAGCTCGACGACAACAAGGACAAGCCCACGGTGATCGCCCTGCGCGAGATCGCCGCCGGCAAGGTCGGCCTGGAAGTGCTCAACCGCGGTCAAGCCTAGCCCGCCATCGTGGGGATCGTGAGCCATGCATGCCGCCGCGTCCCCTCCCGGCTCGCAGACTCCGCAGTTCTATGAGACCGAGCAGCGCCTCCAGCTCGAGAAGCTGAGGGAACTGCTCGCCACCTACCTCAAGCCCGAGGACATCGAGCGCGTCGCCGCCGCCTTCGTCTTCTCGGCGGAGGCGCACAAGGGCCAGTTCCGCATCAGCGGCGACCCCTACTTCTCGCATCCCCTGGCCGTCGCCGGCATCCTCACCGGCTGGCACCTCGACGCCCAGGCGCTGATGGCGGCGCTGCTGCACGACGTCACCGAGGACACCGAGATCACCAACCAGGAGATCGGCGAGCGCTTCGGCAAGGTGACGGCCGAGCTGGTCGACGGCGTCTCCAAGCTGGACAAGATCGAGTTCCAGTCGATCGAGGACGCCCAGGCCGAGAACTTCCGCAAGATGCTGCTGGCGATGGCGCGCGACGTGCGCGTCATCCTCATCAAGCTGGCCGACCGCCTGCACAACATGCGCACGCTCGACACGCTGCGGCCGGACAAGCGCCGCCGCATCGCGCGCGAGACGCTGGAGATCTACGCGCCGATCGCCAACCGGCTGGGACTGAACAACCTCTATCGCGAGCTGCAGGAGATCGCTTTCCGTCACGTCTGGCCGATGCGCTACGCCGTACTGGCCAAGGCCATCAAGGCGGCGCGCGGCAACCGGCGCGAGGTGGTGAGCAAGATCCTCGCCGGCATCAGGGCGCGCCTGGCCGAGGCGGGCATCGAAGCCGAGGTGATGGGCCGCGAGAAGCACCTCTACGGCATCTACCGCAAGATGCGCGGCAAGTCGCTCACCTTCTCGCAGGTGCTCGACATCTACGGCTTCCGCGTCATCGTCAAGGACGTGCCGACCTGCTACCTCGTGCTGGGCGCCCTGCACGCGCTCTACAAGCCGGTGCCGGGCAAGTTCAAGGACTACATCGCCATCCCCAAGGGCAACGGCTACCAGTCGCTGCACACCACGCTGATCGGCCCTTATGGCACGCCGGTGGAGGTGCAGATCCGCACCACCGAGATGCACCACGTCGCCGAGGCGGGCGTCGCCTCGCACTGGCTCTACAAGGACGACAAGAGCCTCTCCGAGCTGCAGCAGCGCACGCACAAGTGGCTGCAGTCGCTGCTCGAACTGCAGTCGGCCTCGGGCGATTCGGCGGAATTCCTCGAGCACCTCAAGATCGACCTCTTCCCCGGCGAGGTGTACGTGTTCACGCCGAAGGGCAAGATCCTGCCGCTGCCGCGCGGCTCGACGCCGGTCGACTTCGCCTATGCCGTGCACACCGACATCGGCAACCGCTGCGTTGCCTGCCGCATCAACCACGAGCTGATGCCGCTGCGCACCGAACTCAGGAACGGCGACCAGGTGGAGGTCATCACCGCCACGCACGCCAATCCGAACCCGGCCTGGCTCGGCTACGTCAAGACCGGCAAGGCGCGCTCGCAGATCCGCCATTTCCTCAAGACCATGCAGCACGAGGAGTCGGCCGCCCTGGGCGAGCGCCTGCTGGCGCAGGCCCTGCGCCCCTTCGAGATCGCCACGGGGGACGTGGCCGACGCGGTGTGGGAGAAGTTCGTCCTCGAATGCGGCGCCAAGTCGAGGAAGGAGGTGCTCACCGACATCGGCCTGGGCAAGCGACTGCCGGCGATCGTCGCGCGCCGTCTCGCCGAGGGCGTCGAGAGGGGCGCGCCGTCGGCCGAGCCGAAGCCGCAGGGCCCCATCCTCATCCGCGGCACCGAGGGCATGGCGGTGCAGCTGGCGCATTGCTGCCGGCCGATTCCGGGCGATCCGATCGTCGGCGTCATCAAGAAGGGTCAGGGCCTCGTCGTGCACCTGGCCGACTGCCCGAGCATCGGCGTGCGCGGTCGCGCCGAGCGCAACAAGTGGGTGGACGTCGAGTGGGAGCGCGACGGCGGACGCCTCTTCGAGGCGGCCATCAAGATCGAGGCGGAGAACCGCCGCGGCGTGCTGGCCAAGGTGGCGTCCGAGATCGCCGAGGCCGGCTCCAACATCCAGCACGTCACCATGGACGACGAGCATGGCGTCTACACCGCGCTCTACTTCACCCTGCAGGTGTCCAACCGCGTGCACCTGGCGCGCATCCTGCGCGCGCTGCGCGCCATCCACGAGGTGGTGCGCATCTCGCGCGTGCGGGAGTAAAATCGCGCTTTTGCGAATCAGAGAGCACCGACATGGCCCAGTACGAATCCGAGCACACCCGGTTCATGCGCGAATGGCTGGCGCAGCACCCCGAGGAGGCCGCCGTGCAGCAGGCAGGCCGCGCCCTCTGGTGGGACAAGGCGCCGCAGACGCCCGAAGAACAGCAGCGCCTGAAGGAATCGAAAGTGCCGCAGAAGGCCTACGTCTACCGATAAGGAAAAGTCAGCCGCCGTGCCACGGCGGCTGGCTTTTTCAGACACCCCGCTTGCTCGATTCCCCCCTCGTTTTCGTCGACCTCGAAACCACCGGCGCCAACCCGGCGTTCGACCGCGTCATCGAGGTCGGCATCGTCAAGGTGAGCGGCGGGCAGCTCGAGTACGAGTGGTCGACGCTGGTCGACCCGGGCGAGCCGATCCCGCCGGTCATCCAGGGCTTCACCGGCATCAGCGACGCCATGGTGCGCGGCGCGCCGTCCTTTGCCGCCATTGCCGACGAAGTCTTCGCGCGGATCGAGGGCAGCGTCTTCGTCGCCCACAACGCGCGCTTCGACTACGGCTTCCTCAAGAACGAGTTCGGGCGCCTCGACCTCGCCTTCCAGCCGCGCGTGCTGTGCACCGTCAAGCTCTCGCGCGCCCTCTACCCCGAACATCACCGCCACGGCCTCGACGCGCTGATCGCCCGCCACGGCCTCGCCTGCGACGCGCGCCACCGCGCGCTGGGCGACGCGCGCGTGCTGTGGGACTTCGTGCAGCTCGTGCAGGCGGAAAAGCCTGCCGAGGCGATCCAGGCCGCATTGAAGAAGGCGACGAAGTCGCCCAGCCTGCCCTCAGGCCTGGAAGCCACGGCGGTGGACGCCGTGCCCGAGGCGCCGGGCGTGTACCTCTTCCTTGGCGAGAATGAACTGCCGCTCTACATCGGCAAGGCCGTCAACCTGCGCTCGCGCGTGCAGTCGCATTTCGCCGCCGACCACGGCAGCGGCCGCGCCATGCGCATCGCGCAGGAGGTGAAGCGCATCGAATGGATCGAGACCGCCGGCGAGCTCGGCGCCCTGCTGCTGGAAGCGCGCCTGATCAAGGCGCGCCAGCCGATCCACAACCGCCGCCTGAGGAAGAACGAGGAGCTGTGCGCCTTCCGCCTGATCGAGGGCGGCGACGTTGTGCTCGAGCGCGTGCCGCCCGCCGGCGTGCCGGCGGGCGAACTCGGCGAACTCTACGGACAGTTCAAGTCGAAGCGCGAGGCCCACAACACCCTGCGCGAGCTGGCCGCCGAGCACGGCCTGTGCCTGAGGCGCCTCGGCCTGGAGCAAGGCAAGGGCCCCTGCTTCAACCACCAGATCAAGCGCTGCAAGGGCTGGTGCGCCGGCAAGGAAAGCGCCGAGAAGCATGACCTGCGCCTGAAAGCGGCGCTGGCGGTGCTCAAGCTGCGCGCCTGGCCCTTTCCCGGGCGCATCGCCATTCGTGAGCATGGCGAGCGCGACGAGGCGGGCGGGCGCTGCGAGTGGCACCTCTTCGAGCAGTGGTGCCACCTCGGCACGGCGAAGAGCGAGGCGGAATTGCACGAAGCGGCGCAGGCGCGCACCGACGCCGCCTTCGACCTCGACACCTACCGCATCCTGCGCCGCGAGCTGGACAAGCGCGCCGGCACGATCGACATCTTGCGCCTCGATGCCCCGTCATTCCCGCGCAAGCGGGAATCCATGGAAACAACTTGAGCGTTAGCATGTCTGACGACGGCAAAATCCGCATCTCCAAGCTGATGTCCGAGCAGGGGCTCTGCTCGCGGCGCGAGGCCGACGCCTACATCGAGCGCGGCTGGGTCTTTGTTGACGGCGAGCGCGTCACCGAGCTCGGCAGCCGGGCGTATCCGACGCAGAAGATCACGCTCAGCAAGGAGGCGAAATCGAACCAGCTGGCGCAGGTGACCATCCTGCTCCACAAGCCGATCGGCTACGTCTCCGGCCAGGCCGAGCCGGGCTACAAGCCGGCCGTCACGCTGATCGGCGCCGCCACGCATCACGCCGGCGACAAGTCGCCGCAGCGTTTCAACCCGGCGCACCTCAAGGGCCTCGCCCCGGCCGGACGCCTCGACATCGACTCCACCGGCCTCCTGGTGCTGACGCAGGACGGGCGCATCGCGAAGCTCCTCATCGGCGAGGACTCGCGCATCGAGAAGGAGTATCTCGTCCGCGTCGAGGGCAGGCTCGACGAAAAGGGGATCAGGCTGCTCAACCACGGCCTCTCCCTCGACGGCCAGGCATTGAAGCCGGCCAAGGTCAGCTGGCAGAACGAAGACCAGCTGCGCTTCGTCCTGCGCGAAGGCAAGAAGCGCCAGATCCGCCGCATGTGCGAGCTGGTCGGCCTGAAAGTCACCGGCCTGAAGCGCATCCGCATCGGCAGCGTGAAGCTCGGCGACCTGCCGCCGGGCAAGTGGCGCTACCTGCGCGAGGATGAGCGTTTCTGAGCGAGCGCTTCCGAGCATGGACAAGCCCGACGCCCCCTCTTGCGAGCGCAACCGCGAGCCGCTCGGCCGCGCCGACTCCGCCAAGATCTGCCGCGAGCATGCCGTGGTCACGGCCGCGGCGTGATCAGGCTTTAGTCCGCCCGCCCGTCGGCCGGCGTCTCCCACGGCATGAGGTGAATGCTCGCGGCGAGCAGGGTGACGCTGCCGGCGTGCCGGTTTCCGACGGCGTTTGCAATTACAATTCCTTCCATGATCGACTGCGGGCGCGCGAAGATGCGGTTATTTGGCGGCTTCAAGGGACTTTCCTCGAAAATCTACATCGCTTTCCTGGTGACGGCCGTGGTGCCGGTGCTGGTGGCGGGCCTGGTCGGCATTTATTTCTCGCTCGACGCGCTGCGCAAGGAAACGCTGCATCACCTCGAGCAGGAAGTGACCAGCCGGGCCGAGGGCATGGCACGCTTCTTCGATCAGCTCGCCAGCGAACTGCTCTACCTGGCGAGTTCCTCCCTCCTGCATGACGTGGCCAACCAGCGGGCGACGGGCAACAAGACCCTGCCTCAGGATGTGCGGCAGCGCCTGGAGCGCGACTATGCGGCTTTTGCCCGCGCCTATCCCTATATCTACCAGGTGCGCTTTCTTTCAGCGGACGGCCGCGAGGTGGTGCGCGTTGACCGGCGCGAGGGCCGCATCTATACGGTGCCGGAGCACGAACTGCAGGACAAGTCCGGCCGCTACTACGTGCATGAGGGCCTGGAGCATGAATCCGGCCAAGTCTATGTCTCGCCGCTCGACCTGAATATCGAGCACGGCGTCGTCGAGAAACCCGAACGCCCCGTCATCCGTTTCGCCACCCCCATCGTCGACCGCAAAGGCGTCAAGCAGGGATTGCTGATCATCAATCTGCACGCCGCTTTCGTGCTTGGCCAGATTCAGGAACTGGCCGGCAGCCGGGGTGGCGTTTCCTATCTCTTCGACCGCTCCGGCTTCTATCTATCGCGCACCGCCGACGCGCCGGAAGCGGAGTCGTTCAGCATGCAGTCCGTCGAAGCGTTGACCCCGCTCATGCCGCGCAGCCTGCTGACCCGCATCATCAGCCGCGACGAGGGCACCGAACTGCTGGGGGACTGGATCGTTGCCTATGCACCGATCGGCGTCGGCCAGACGCTGGCCGATCGCAGCGACAGTTCGATGGACTGGGCCGTCGCCCTGTCCTTCCCGCGCAAGTACCTTTTCGAAGCGGTGTTCAACCTCTACCTGCTCTATGGCGTGCTGGCACTGACGCTGGTCGGTACCGCGCTCGCCGGCTTCCTCCTGTCGCGCCATTTGCTGCGCCCGCTGGAGCAGCTCAGCGGCGAGACGGAAGAGATTGCCGCAGGACATTTCTCCCATCGCGTCGAGATCCGCGGCGACGACGAGATCGCCGACCTCGGCCGGCGCTTCAACGCCATGGCTGCGCGGCTGGAACAGTCCTACCGTGCGCTGGAGGACCGCAAGGGCGAGCTGGAGAAGGAAGTGCAGCAGCGCACCGCCGCGCTCGAGAAGGAGCAGCAGGAGCGGCGCGAGCTGGATCGCCAGATGTTCCAGGTGGAGAAGATGACGACCATGGGCGAGGTCGCCATGGGGCTGGCGCACGAGATCGGCAACCCGCTTGCCGGCATGAAGGCCGTGGCGCAGATGCTGCTGGAGGAGGAGCTCCCGCCGCCGCAGCGCGAGTACCTGGAACGCATCCTCAACGAGGTGAACCGCCTGTCGGAGTTCCTGCGCACCTTCCACGGCTTCGCCGCGCCGCAGGAGTTCCACCCCGTCGCCTGCCGCCTGGAGCAGGTGCTCGACGACATCCTGCTGTGGACGCGCAAGGAAGCGAAGTCGCGCGGCGTCGCCATTGACTTCACCCCCTGCAACTCAGCCGTGCCGGCGCTGTGGGCCGACCCGAACCGGCTCAAACAGGTGCTGCTCAACCTGGTCATCAACGCCATTCATGCGATGCCGCGGGGCGGACACATCGAGATCGGCATGTGCGCCGGCCTGGGCCATCCCGAGGATCTCGATGGGGAGGTGCCGAAGATGCGCTTCTGCGTGCGCGACACCGGCGTCGGCATCCCGCCCGAGGTGCTGCCAAAGGTGTTCGATCCCTTCTACACCACCCGGCCCGACGGCTCCGGCCTCGGTCTCGCCGTGGTGAAAAAGATCGCCCAGCAGCACGGCGCCGACATCCAGGTGGAGTCGACCCTTGGGCATGGAACCTGCTTCGAACTGGTCTGGCCGATCGCGCCGGGGGAAAATATCGACAAGCTGCGCGAGACGGCACGCGCCAGCACTTGCCGGGAGATCAAGCAAATTGCCTGAACAGATCCTCGTCGTCGAGGACGACACCACCATCCGCCTGACCCTGCGCGATGTGCTGGAGAAGCAGGGTTACGGCGTCGATCTGGCCGAGGACGGCGCGCAGGGACTCGAACGCTTCCGCGCCGGCAGCTACGCGCTGACGATGCTCGACCTGCGCCTGCCCGACATGTACGGTCTCGAGGTGCTGCGCGCCCTGCGCGAGACCGACGCCGAGGCGCTGGTGGTGGTGATGACCGCCTATCCGGAGGTGCGCACCGCCGTCGACTGCGTCAAGGCCGGCGCCTACGACTACCTCAACAAGCCCTTCGAGCTGGACGACCTGAAGGAGATCGTGCGCCGCGCGCTGGAGACGCGGCGCCTGCGCCTGGAAGTCGAACGCCTGCGCATGGCCGCGCCGCAGGCCGGCTCCATCGAGGGCATGGTGGGCGCCAGCCCGGCCTTCTTCGCCATGGTCGAAGTGACGCGGCGCATCGCCGCCGCGTCGCGCGTGCCGGTGCTGATCCGCGGCGAATCCGGCACCGGCAAGGAGCGCGTGGCGCAGGCCATCCACAACCTCAGCCCGCGCGCGGCCGGCCCCTGGGTGACGCTCAACTGCTCGGCGCTGGCCGAGGGCCTGCTCGAATCCGAGATGTTCGGCCACGAGCGCGGCGCCTTCACCGATGCCAAGGCGGCCAAGCGCGGCCTGCTCGAACTCGCCGACGGCGGCACGCTGTTCCTCGACGAGATCGGCGACCTCTCGCTCGCCCTGCAGCCGAAGCTGCTGCGCGCCATCGAGACGCAGGCCTTCCGCCGCGTCGGCGGGCAGAAGGAGCTGACGGTCGACGTGCGCTTCGTCGCCGCCACCAACCGCGATCTCGACGCCATGGTCAAGGCCGGCAGCTTTCGCGAGGACCTCTACTACCGCCTCAACGTCGGCAGCATCGATGTGCCGCCGCTGCGCGCGCGCCGCGCCGACATCCTGCCGCTGGCGCGCCACTTCCTGCTCGAGGCCGGCCGCATGATGGGCATCCATGAGCCCCGCCTCGATGCCGCCGCGCACGCGCTGCTGGAAAACTACGCCTGGCCCGGCAACGTGCGCGAGCTGCGCAACGTCATGGAGCGCGCCCTCATCCTCTCCGGCGGCACGCCGATCTCCGTCCAGCATCTGCCGCGCGAGGTTGCCGCTTCGACCGCGCCGCAGGCTCCCGCCGCGGACCAGGACGGTCTCGCCGTGCCGCCGCTCGCCGAGATCGAGAAGCGCCACATCCGCCGGGCGCTGGAGCACTGCCGCGGCAACAAGACCCAGGCCGCGAAACTCCTCGGCATCACACGCCTGACGCTGCGCACCAAGATCGCCGACTACGGCTGGACGGAATTCCTCGGCAGCGCGGAATAGCGGCAGGGGAGAAGTCAGTCTCCGCGACACGGCGCACCGGTCGATTTCCGGCCGTGACGGTCAGTTTTTGACCACCCGGGACTTCCTCCCTGATTCCGGCTGACGGCCGGAACTCCGCGCCAATATTGGGTTTTCGGTCGATCCCTCCACTGGCACGGTTGCTGCAATGACTCATGCGCGCGTTGCGCGCGAGATGAGACTAGGGAGGGATTTTGACCCAGGCAACCACACCATCGGCGTTCCAGGCCGTGAAGGGCACCTACAAGGGCGTCGTCAAGATTTCGCTCATGCTGACGGCGACCTATCTGATCGCCCAGGCCTTGTCGTCCATCCTGCCCGCCGCCGACTATCGTTCGCTGTTCGGCTTTTCCAACCGCACGGCGGTATGGATCGTCGCCGAGCTGCACCTGATGTTCGCCGCCTTCGTGCTCGGCGTGCCGATCTTCGCCTTCATCACCGAGATCGTCGGCGTGGCGACGAAGGAGAGGCGCTACGACGACCTGGCGCGCGAATTCACCAAGCTGCTGGCCATGGCCTACACGCTCACCGCCGTGCTCGGCTGCGTGCTGCTGGTGCTGTTCATCGTGCTGTACCCGAAGCTGACCGGCTACCTCTCGGGCCTGTTCAAGCCGACCTGGCTACTCTACATCGTGCTGATCTTCGGCGAGGTGATCGTCGCCTACCTCTACTGGTATACCTGGGATCTCCTGCAGGGCGCGCGCAAGAAATGGCACCTCCTGCTCGGCCTGCTGGTCAACCTGTGGGGCACGGCGCTGCTCTTCGTCGCCGACATCTGGGTCACCTTCATGATGAGCCCGGCCGGCATCGACGACGCCAACAACCTGGTCAGCCTGTGGGACGCCATCAACAACCACACCTGGATGCCGATCAACATCCATCGCCTGCTCGCCAACGTCGCCTTCGGCGGTGCCATCGTCGCCGCCTACGCCGCGGTGCGCTTCCTCAACGCGAAATCGGACGAGGAGAAGGCGCGCTTCGACTGGATGGGCTACGTCGGCTCCTTTATCGCCATCGCCGCCTTCATCCCGCTGCCCTTCGCAGGCTACTGGCTGGGGCGCGAGATCTACCAGTTCTCCGAGCAGATGGGCGTGTCCATGATGGGCGGCAGCTTCGCCTGGTTGTGGATCCTGCAGGCCATGCTGATCGGCGGGCTGTTCCTCGCCTCGAACTTCTACCTTTGGCTGGGCATGGGAAGGATTCCCGGCGGCGAGCGCTACAACAAGTTCCAGATCGGCATGATGATCGTGCTCACCGTGGGCTTCATCGTCTGGGCGACGCCGCGCTCCATCATCGCCTCCGGCGCCGAGATGGCGGCGATGGGCGGCTCGCACCATCCCTTCCTCGGCCTGTTCGGCGTCATGGCGGCGAAGAACACGGCGGTGAACCTGATGATTCTCACCACCTTCTTCTCCTTCATGCTTTACCGCCGCGGCAACCGCATTCCGACGGTGTCCTGGGCGACGACGGGCAAGATCGTGCAGGCTCTGGCCATCGCCGCCGCCGCCGCGGTGGTGGTCGGCTACGGCATCTACAGCTATTTCGTGCCCTCGATCACGCGCATCGGCTTTTCGGTGTACCAGGTTTCGGCGGTGCTCGCCGCCATGGCGGTGTTCGTCGCCATCGACATTCCCCTGCTGAAGGGGGCGAAGGAGATCGGCGCCATCCGTTGGGGGCAGATCCCGGCGCGCGCGCAGTACGCCCTGTTCTTCCTCGCCGTCTCATTCACCTGGCTGATGGGCCTGATGGGCTACATCCGCTCCGGCATCCGCCAGTACTGGCATGTCTACGGCCGCATCATGGACGAGAGCGCCAATGCCTACACCATGACCCACGGCCACGCCACGATCATCGTCTCTGTGATCGTCGTCATCTTCTTCCTGCTCGTGTCGGCGGTGTTCGCCATGGCGACGAGATACGACTCGCCCCCCAACCCCCGCCCCGTGGGCGGGGGTGACGGAAGTTCAGCCGCTGACGCGGCTTCTATGTCGTTGGCTGCCGCTTCCTTGGGGCGGCCCGGCGGAAGCGGCGGCGCGCAGGTGGAGGCCAAGGGATGAGCGACATGAGCAAAACCTTCCTCAAGGTCTTCGCCTTCGTTGTCGCGACGGTGAGCCTCTACGCCTACGTCGGCCAGCTGGTGCCGCAGTTCGAGGAGCATCCGCCGCAGAAGAAAGTCATCACGCCGGAGACGCCGCAGGAGGAACTCGTCGCCGCCGGCCAGGAACTGCTGCGCGGCAAGGGTGGCTGCCTGGTCTGCCACAAGGACCAGGAAAGCGGCAACGAGCGCGGCCCCGACCTGCGCCAGACCGCCGGCAAGGCCGCCACACGCAAGCCCGGCATGGCGGCCGAGGCCTACCTGATCGAGGCGCTGGTCGAGCCCGACGTCCACCTCGTCGAGGGCTATCCGAAGATGATGCCGCCCTCCATGAAGCCGCCGGCCAATTTCTCGATGGCGGAAGTGAAGGCGGTGGTGGCCTATCTGCAGTCGCTCGGCGGCGCCGAGGTGACGGTCAAGGTCGAGGCCGCCGATGTCGCCACCGGGAAGCAGGCCGCCGGCCCCGTGCATCGCGGCAAGGCGCTGATGGCGGAGCAGGGCTGCATCGGCTGCCACAAGGTCGAGGGCGAAGGCGGCGAGGTCGGCCCCGATCTGACGAAAGTCGTCGAGCGCTTCGAGCCGATGAAGATCGCCCAGAAGATCGCCGATCCGAAATTGTGGACGACAGAAGGCTACCAGGCGGGCCTGATGCCGCCGCGTCCCGACATGCCGGAAGGCGATCGGCAGGAGATCGCCGCCTATCTCGCCGGCCTCGCCGGCAAGAAGTACAGCCCGACCGGCGCCGCCTCGCCCTGGTCGCACGAGGGTGTGCGACTCGGCGTGGTGATCGCGGTATTCAACGTCGCCATGCTGCTGGTGCTGGGCTGGGCGCGCGCAAGAGAGAAGAAGGAGGTTGCGTAATGGTCAGGTGGACCTTCTACATCGCGCTCGTCCTCTGGCTGGCCATCCTCGTCGGGTTGAAGCTGCTGGTGCGGCCGCCCATGCCGGTCAGTGTGCTGATGATCTACATGACGCTGTCGACGCTCGGCATCCTGGTCTTCGTCGCAGCCAACGAGGAGCGCTTCCAGGCCTTCGTCGCGCCGCTGAGGTCGGTGTTCGAGGCGCGCGCGCCGAAGGCCGTGCAGGCGCTGGTGCTGGCCGGCATTCCCCTGCTGATCGGCTGGGGCGCCTGGCTGCGCACGGCGCCGTCCTGGGACGCGCCCTTCGAGCCGCGCGTGGTGCACCCCGAGCCGCCCTCGGCCTTCACCTCCCACGGCAAGCGCATCGATGCAGCTGCGCTGAAGAACCCGCTGCGCGTGGGCGATCCAGCCAAGCTCGCGCAATACACCGCCGAGGGCAAGACGATCTACTACCAGAACTGCTTCTTCTGCCACGGCGACGCGCTGGCCGGCGACGGCCACTTCGCCAACGCCTTCACGCCGATTCCGGCCAACTTCCGCGATGTCGGCACCATTTCCATGCTGCAGGAGTCCTTCGTCTACTGGCGCGTCGCCACCGGCGGCCCCGGCCTGCCCAAGGGCGCGACGCCCTGGCTCTCCGCCATGCCGGTGTGGCAGGACATGCTCTCCGAGGAGGACATCTGGAAGGCCATCCTCTACATCTACGAAGGCTCGGGCTCGACGCCGCGCACCTGGGAAGAGGAGGTCAAGCATGACAAGCATTGACCTTCGCCTGCTGGCCCTGGCGGCATGCCTGGCCGCACCGGCTTTCGCCGCCGACGCGCCCAAGGTGAAGACCGGGCCGGTCAAGCCCACGCCGGTCGCCGCCGATCTCGAAGCCGGCAAGAGGCTCTATCAGCGCTGGTGCGCGCAATGCCACGGCGACGAGGGCAAGGGCGACGGGCCGGCCGCCGATTTCGTCTATCCGCGCCCGCGCGACTTCACGCTGGCCATATACAAGGTGCGCACGACGCTCTCCGGCGCCCTGCCGACCGACCACGACCTCTTCAATATCATAGCCAAGGGCTTGCCCGGCACCTCGATGCCGGCCTGGGAGAAGTTCATCCCCGAGAAAGACCGCTGGCAACTGGTGCACTACGTCAAGACCTTCGACGAGCTGGGTCTGTTCAAGGAGGAGCCGGCCAAGGAACAGGTCGTCATCGACGCGCCGCCGAAAGTCACGTCGGAACTGGTCGCCAAGGGCAAGGCGCTCTACGAGCAGAAGAAGTGCTGGCAATGCCACGGCCAGGGCGGGCGCGGCGACGGGCCCTCCGCCTCCGGCATGAAGGACGAGTGGGGCTTCCCCATCCGTCCGGTGAACTTCACCAAGAGCTGGCGCTTTCGCGCCGGAGACGGCCTGGAGGACATCTACCGCACCTTCACCACCGGCTTCAACGGCACGCCGATGCCCTCCTTCGTCGATGCCATCCCCGCGGCGGAAGACCGCTGGGCGCTGGCGGCCTTCGTCAAGAGCCTGGCGCGGCCGCAGAAGACCGGCCAGGTGCTGAAGGCGGGTTTGGTGTCGGGCGAGATCCCCGCCGATGCCTATGCCAAGGCGTGGGAAGACGCCGAGTTCACCGACTTCCCGCTCGCCGGCCAGATCATCCGCGAGCCGCGCTGGTTCAAGCCCATGCACGATGTCATCACGGCGCGTGCGCTCTACAACGAGCGCGAGATCGCCATCCTGCTGGAGTGGGACGACGGCACGCACAACAAGGGCGAGGGCGGCAAGCCTTTTGACCAGGTGGCGCTGCAATGGCCGGCCGGTGCGCCGGAGGGAGCCGAGAAGCCCTACTTCATCCATGGCGACGCGAAGCACGGCGTCGAACTGTGGCGCTGGAATCCGGCGCAGGGTCTCGCCCGCGCGACCGCCAACGGCGCCGGCAAGGAAAAACCGCTCGAGGCCGGCGGCGTCGTGGCGCAGGGCTCGTACCGTGATGGCCAGTACCGCGTCATCCTGCGCCGTCCGCTCGATAAAGTCAGTCCCGGCGGCACGGCGATCGCGCCCGGCCAGTTCGTGCCGGTCGCGTTCCAGTTGTGGGACGGCGACAACGGCGAGGAAGGCATGAAGATGTCGCTGTCCACCTGGTACTACCTTCTTCCGCAGCCGGCCACGCCGCTCACCGCCTACCTCTGGCCCTTCGGCCTGGGCTTCCTCGCATTGGGCGGGGAGGTGTGGCTGCTGCGCAGGATGAGAAGGAAGGAAGCCGCTTGATCTCTCTCTCGCATCCGCTGCCGTGGCTGCTCGCCGCCGCCACGGCGGCGCTCAACCTGCCGCTTGGCCGCCTGCGCGCCCATGCGCCGCGCCATTCGCACCGCCGCTTCGGTCTGCTGGCGGCTTCCGTGTTCCTGTTTTTCGCCCTGCGCCATGCCTTCGCCCTCGACTGGGCGGCGGCGCTGCCGCTGGCGGCCGCCGTGATCTTCGGGCAGCTTCTCGGCCGGTGCGGCGCACGCAGCGACGAGCCTTCGCCGGCGCGCTGGCGCACCGCCGCCTATGCGGCGCTCGCAGCCGGCCTGCTGCTCTTCCTCGGCGCGCCGGTACAGGCCAACCCGAACAAGTGGGACCGGCTCGACGCCAACGAGCCGGCGCCGCCATTCGCGCTCACCGACCAGAACAATCGCCGTGTCGCGCTGACTGACTTTCGCGGGCGGGTGGCGATCGTCACCTTCCTGTTCACGAATTGCACCGACGTCTGCCCGGCGCTGCCGCAGATCCTCAACCGCGTCGACCAGCTCCTCTCCGAGGAGGAGCGAATGAAGCTGGCCTACATCGGCATCAGCATCGATCCGCGCCGCGACACGCCGGCGCAGATGAAGAAGTTCCTGCAGCAGTACGGCCTGTCCGAGGCGCGCTGGACGCTCCTCACCGGGTCGGTGAAGGAATTGACCAAGGCCGCCAACGACTACGGCGTGGTGGTGCGGCCCGACCCGCGCCTGGACTTCGTGCACAACACCGTGTTCGTGCTGATCGACGGTCGGGGCCGGCTGCGCACCGAGTTCCACGGCCTGGCCACGCCCACCGAGGAGATCGCCAGGGCGGCGCGCGCGCTGATGGCGCCGCCGGCTACGAAGAAGGGGAAATGACCATGTACAAATCCATCTATCTGCCGCTCGACAATTCCGCCCATTCCCTGCGCGGCGTGGATCTCGCCGTCGTCCTGGCGCAGGCCGGCGGCGCCGTGCTCACCGGCAGTCACGTCTATGCCGCGAAGCTGCACGACCGCCGCTTCCGCCAGATGGAGGGCGGGCTCCCGGAGGCCTACAGGAAGGAAGAAAAACTCGTCGAGCAGCGCGACATCCACGACGACCTGATCACCCGCGGCCTGCAGGTGATCTCGGACTCCTATCTCGATGTGTTCGAGGCGAAGTGCGCGGCGGCCGGTCTTGCCGGACGGGCTGTTTCGCTGGAAGGCAAGAACTGGCAGGCGCTGGTCAAGGACATCGCCGCCTCCGACTGCGACCTGGTGGTGATGGGCGCGCTCGGCCTCGGTGCCGTGGAAGCCTCGCAACTCGGCAGCGTCTGCGAGCGCGTGGCGCGGCGCGTCGACCGCGACCTGCTCGTCGTGCGCGAGCCGGAGGCACACGAGGACGGCGCCATCGTCGTGGCGCTCGACGGCAGCCCGCAATCCTACGGTGCGCTGCTGACGGCCATCGAACTGTCGCGCGTCTTCGCGCGTCCGGTCGAGGCGGTGGCCGCCTTCGACCCGGACTTCCACTACGTCGCCTTCAACAGCATCGCCAAGGTGCTCTCGCCCGAGGCGGCCAGCGTGTTCCGCTTCCAGGAGCAGGAGCGCCTGCACGAGGAGATCATCGACTCGGGGCTGGCGAAGATCTACCAGGGCCATCTCGACGTGGCGAAGCGCATCGCCGCCGATGAAGGCGTCGAATTGAAGACAAGGCTGCTTTCCGGCAAGGCCTTCGAGCAGTTACTCAGATACGCCCGAGAAACGAAGCCATGGCTGATGCTGCTGGGAAGAATCGGCGTCCACTCCGACTCGGACATGGACCTCGGCTCCGCCACGGAGAACCTGTTGCGCCAGGCGCCCTGCAACCTGCTGCTCTCGGCGCGGCTGTTCACCCCGCCGCTCGACCACATCGCCGAAACGACCATGAGCTGGACCGAGGAGGCGGAAGCGCGCATGACGAAAGTGCCGGAGTTCGTGCGCGCCATGGCGCGGAAAGCCGTCGTTAGGCAGGCCGCCGAGCAGGGCCACACGGTCGTCACCTCCGACGTCATCGATGCGTGTCTCGCGAAGTTCATGCCCGGCGGCGCGGCTGCGATGAAGTCCGGCGGCGGCAAGTGCCCCTTCGCCCACGGCGGCGCGAAAACGCCGGCGATGCAGGATGCCGCCCCGTCCTGGGAAGCGGAAGCGCTGGCGAAGCTGGAAGCGATCGGCGTGCCGGCCGTGCGCGAGCACGCCCGGCTGCGCATCGAGAAGATGGCCAAGCGCGCCGGCAAGGCCACGGTCGACGCCGCCCTGGTCGAGGAGGCGCTGCACGCCGTGACGGAGATGCTGGGCTGAGATGACAACCCATCCCCCAGCCCCTTCCCCGCGGGAAGGGGTGACGAAAGTTCAGCCGCCAAGCGGCTTCCGTGTCGTTGACTTCAGCCCGCCTTGGGGCGGCCCGGCGGCGTGCTAAGCGAATGGAAGCGCCCAAGCTCATTTCCTGGAACCTGACGCGGGTCTGCAACCTCGCCTGCGGCCACTGCTATCTCGACGCCGTGCAGCGGCGTCGCGAGGCGACGGACGAGCTCACCACCGACGAAGCGCTGCGCGTCGTCGAGGAGATCGGCACGCTCGCCCCCGGCGCCATGCTGGTGCTCACCGGCGGCGAGCCGCTCCTGCGGCGCGACCTCGATGCGCTGGTGGCCGCCGCGGCGGCGCGCGACCTCATGCCGGTTATCGGCACCAACGGCACGTTGCTCGACGCGAAGCGCGCGGCGGCGCTGCGCGCGGCCGGCGCGGTGGGTGTGGGCATCAGCCTGGATTCGATCACGCCGGACTTTCACGACCGCCTGCGCGGGCAGCCGGGCGCCTGGGAGAAGGCACTGGCGGGACTGCGTGCCGCGCGCGAAGCGGGTTTGGCGGTGCAGGTGCAGACCACGCTGTTCCGCGAGAACCTCGGCGAGATCGAGGCCATCGCCGACTGCGCCGAGGAGATCGGCGCGCTCGCCCTCAACCTGTTCTTCCTGGTGTGCACCGGCCGCGGCGTGACCCAGACCGACCTCGCCGGAGCGGAATACGAGGCGGCACTGGCGCGCATCGCAGCGCTGCAGAAGGGCCGCGTCGGGCTGATGATCCGCGCCCGCTGCGCGCCCTACGTCCGGCGCATGCTCGGCCTGCACGCCGGCGACGAGAATGGCGGCTACGCTTCGTGGTCGAGCGCCTGTCTGGCCGGCCGCAGCTACTTCCGCATCACGCCGGAGGGACGCGTCACCGCCTGCCCATACATCCCGCAGGCGGCCGGCGACCTGCGCGCCCGGCCGCTGGCCGAGGTGTGGGAGACGGCCGTCGATTTCCGCCGTCTGCGCGAGGAATTGCCGCAGGGCAAGTGCGGCGGCTGCGACTATCGCGTCTCCTGCGGCGGCTGCCGCGCCCGCGCGCTGGCGGCGAGCGGCGACCTGATGGGCGAGGACGCCAAGTGCGGTTACCAACCGGCAGCGGATACCCTCCCCGAAACGAAGCCGTCGCCGAAGCCGACCGCCGTTCAATGGACGCCGGAGGCGCAGGCCCTGCTGGCGCGCATCCCCGGCTTCGTGCGCGCCCGCGTGCGCGAACGACTGGAGCAGGCCGCCGCGCTTGAGGACGCTTCCCTCATCACTCTCGAATTCATGCGCGCGCATCGCCCGCAAGGAAACTTTCTCGCCGCCTTCGGCCGGAGGCCGGCATGACGGCGCTGGCCCAGCCTCCCGCATCGACCCTGCCCGCACCGAAAACCAGCGAGCTCTTCCAAAACATGCTGCCCGCCTATTTCCCCGCCGAACTGCGCAAGGCTTCGTCGCTGTTCAGGGCGGCGGCGGGCGAGCGCCTGTTCGAGGCGGGCGCGGCGGTGCAGGCCTGCTATCGCGTCGACAGGGGGCGCGTCAGCCTGTTTCGCCAGGTCGCCGACGGCGGTCGGATCGTGCTGCAGCAGGCAAACGAGGGCGACTGGCTGATCGAGCCGGGCCCCTACGACAGGACGGTTTCCTGCTCGGCGGTTGCAGACCGCGCCACCGCCCTGCGCATTGTGCCCGTGCGCCCCTTCCGCAAGGCGCTGCAGGAAGACGCCGCCTTCGCCAACGCCTGGGCGCGCGAGACGGCCCTGACGGCGCGCCGCCTGCAGCGCACGGTGGAGCGGCTGACCCTGTCGCTGGCCAGCGAGCGCGTCCTGCATTACGTCGCCACCGAGGCGGACGCGAATACCGGCGAGCTGGTGCTCGATTTCCCGCTCTGCGAATGGGCGCGCCGGCTCGGCATGAAAGGCGAGACCCTGTCGCGCGTGCTCGGTGAAATGGAGGCGGGGGGTGCGCTGCTGCGCACGGGGCGGCGCGGCTTCAGACTCCCCGCGCGCGGAACCCGGCGCGCGTAGTCCGCTCCAACCGGCATCGTCATCCCGCTTCAGCGAGGGTTCGCACATGCGCGTCCTGCTTGCCTGCCTCGGCCTGATCCCGGCGCTTCTGGCCGCGGCCGAGACCGACTGCGCCAGGCCCAACCGCCTGACCGATGCCGGCTCACCTTACCTGCTGCAGCACGCCTGCAATCCCGTCGACTGGCACCCCTGGAGCGTCGAAGCCATCGAGAAGGCGCGGCGCGAAGGCAAGCCGATCTTCGTTTCCGTCGGCTACAGCACCTGCTACTGGTGCCATGTCGCCAATCGCACGCTGTTCGAGAATCCCGCCGTCGCCGCGCTGCTCAACGCGCACTTCATTGCGATCAAGATCGACCGCGAGCAGCGGCCCGACCTCGACCGCCTGTTCATGGCCGCCACCCTCGTCCTTGCCGGCAGCGGCGGCTGGCCCAACAATCTGTTCCTCACGCCGGAGCTGGAACCCTTCTTCGCCGGCTCCTATTTCCCGCCGCACGACGACGAATACGGCCGCATCGGCTTACTCACGCTGCTCGGCCGCATCCGCGACGACTGGCGCGAGCGCCGAGTGCAGATCGTCGAGCACGGCAAACGCGTGTCGGCGCGCCTGCGCGACCAGGTGCGGGCGGCGGCTGGCGAACCGAAGCCGGACGAATGGCGCCGCGAAGCGCTGGCCCGCATCGTGCCGCGCCTCGACCGCGCCCACGGCGGCATGCGCACGGCGGGGGAGTCCAAGTTTCCGCAGCCGGCGCTCGTCGACTATCTGCTCGCCGAACACGCCGCGCGGCCGAACGCCGGGCTGCGCGAGGCGGTGGCGCAGGCGCTGGGGGCGATGGCTTCGGGCGGCATCCACGATCATCTCGGCGGCGGCTTCCATCGCTACACGGTGGACCGGCGCTGGTCGGTTCCGCACTTCGAGAAGATGCTCTACGACAACGCCCAGCTTCTTGCGCTTTACGCGCGCGCCTGGCAGGCAACGGGCAAGGCGGCGTGGCGGGAAACCGCGCGCGGCACCGCCCTGTTTCTGTTGCGCGATCTGCAGGCGCCGGAAGGCGGTTTTTACACCGCGCTCGATTCCGGCGCCGGCGGCGAGGAAGGCCGGCCCTATGTCTGGCCGCGCGAGGAGATCGTGGCGGCGCTTGGCAGCCGCGAAGCGGCGCGCTTCTTCGAGTCATTCGAGATCGTGCCCGCCGTCCCGCGCGAGACGACCGATCCGTTGGCGGACGAGGCCGGCGTGCTGCGACTGCGCGAAGGAAAAACCGGCAAGGCGCCGCCGCGCCTGCTGGAAATCCGCCGGGCGCGGCCGCAGCCGGCGCGCGACGAGAAGCAGGTGCTGGCCCTGAACGGACTGGCCATCGCCGCGCTGGCGCAGAGTGCGGGACCGCTCGCCGCGCCGGCGCAACTCGAAGCCGCCCGCCGTGCCGGCGAACGCTTGTGGACGATCGCCTGGAATGCCGGCGAAGGCAGGCTGGCGCACGAGCTGTATCGCGGCCGGCCGCAGGGAGATGGCCTGCTGGAGGATTACGCCCATCTCGCGCGCGGTTTTCTCGCCCTGCATGAGGCCGGCGCGGGCGCGCAATGGCGCGATCGCGCGGGCCTGCTGATGTCGGCCACGCTCAAACGCCTGCAGCGGCCCGACGGCCGGCTGGCGGCCTCGAACGAATCGGCCCGCCTGCCGATTCCGCTCGACGACGTCGAGGACTACGTTTACCCTTCCGGCACCAGCGCCGCCATCGAGGTCATGCTGCGCCTGGGCGGTGACGTGTTCCTCGCTGCCGCCGGACGGGCGCTCGCCGCCGCCGGCGGCCAGATCGGCGCAGCGCCCGGCTCCTGGCCGGCGCTGCTGGCGGTGCTGACGCGCGAGGAAGGCAGGGCGCGACGGGCGCTCGCGCTGGCGCAGCCGGCCGCCGCGGAAAAAGTCAGTCTCCCCGACACGGCGAAGCGCGTCGCGGTCTCCGCCAGGCTGCTCCCGGCGGCCGGCGCCGTGCTGCTGGAACTGACTTTGCGCATCGAGCCGGGCTGGCACGTGAATGCCAATCCGGCGAGCTTCGACTATCTCGTGCCAGCCAGGCTGCTGATCGATGGCGCCGTGCCGCGGCGCATCGTTTATCCGCCGGGCAGGCCGTTCCGCGCGGGCTTCGCGCCGGAGACGATTCAGGTCTATGAGGGACGCGTGACGATACTCGCCGAATTCCCGCCGGGCGCGGCCGACCGCCTGCGCGCGCGCCTGGCGGTTCAGGCCTGCAACGAGGAGGTCTGCCTGGTGCCGGCGACGCTTGAAGTGCCGCTGCGCTGAGCGGCGAGAAAGGTCCGGGCGCGGCTGGCAGTTCCACACGCCGCATCGATGCAGGCCGCGGTCGATACTCCCGTGATGTAGTTGCCGGTAACGAACAGGCCGGGCCATTCGGATTCGAGCCGGTGCAGGGCTTCGACGCGGCGCTCGTGGCCGAGGCCGGGCTGGGGCAGGCCGTATTTCCAGTAGCGCACGCTGGAGAACACCGGCGCCCCGCGCGCGCCGAGCAGCGCGCGCGCCTCGTCCAGCACCAGCGCCTCTAGGTCCTCGCGCGGCAGCAGCGCCAGCTCCGGCTGGCGCGCGCCGCCGACGTAGGCGGTGAGCAGGGCGTGGCCTTGCGGCGCACGGCCGGCGAACAACGTCGAGGAAAACAGCATGCCGAGCACATTGCGTCGCTCGATCTTCGGCATGAGCACACCGAGTCCGTCGAGCGGGTGGGTGAGGTCGGCTCCGCGGTATCCGAGCGCGACGACGGCCAGCGGCGGATGGGCTATGCCGGCCAGCGCCTCGCCCGTTTCGGACGAGAGCGGCGCCAGCACGCGCGCGGCGGCATAGGCGGGCAGCGCGACCACGACGCTGCGCGCGTGGATCTGGGCGACCTGCGCGCCGTCGCGCAGGCGCAGACGGAAGCCGGCGCGGAGTGGTTCGACGGCTTCGACGCGGACGCCGAAGCGCGTGCGTCCGGCCAGCGTCGCGATCAGGCGGGCAGGCAGGGTCGCCATGCCGCCGGCGAAAGAGAACAGCCGGCGCTTGCCCGGATCGAAGCCGCCGCGCCCGGCGCGCCGTGCCGCCAGCGCGCCGCGCACGATCGAGCCGTGCTCGCGCTCGAGGCGCTTCAGGTGGGGGAACAGCGCGGCAACGCTCAGTGCGTCCGGATCGCCGGCGTAGAGCCCGCCCACCAGCGGATCGAAAACGTAGTCGGCCAGTTCGCGCCCGAAACGCCGCGCGACGAAGGCGGAGACCGTTTCGTCCGCAGGCTCCGGGCGGATGAACGGTTCGCCGAGCAGGCGCAGCCGTCCGTGCAGCGAAAAGAAATTCGAGCAGAAGAAACCGAGCGGATCGAGCGGCAGCGCCCGCGCGCGGCCGTCTCGCACCAGATAGCGGTTCCGCACCCGTTCGCCGCGTTCGATGCGCGCCGCCGCGAGGCCGAGCGCTTCGATCAGCGCTTCCGCGCCGGGAGCCGGGCTGACCAGGCTGTTCGCCCCGTGTTCGACGAGGAAGCCGTCGCGCCGCTCGGTCTGAATGCGTCCGCCCGGGGCGTGGCGGCGGTCGATGACCAATACATCGTGCCCGGCGCGCGCCAGCGCATGGGCGGTGGTGAGGCCGGAGATGCCGGCGCCGAGGACGACGATGTCGTGTTCCGATCGCATGGACCGGAACACAGCAAGAGCCATGCCGCCGCGAATCTCCTTCATTCCCGCCTGCGCGGGCATGACGCGGGCGTCCAGCCCCGGTCAATTTCTGTTCACGCCGGTCGAAATCTGACCGCGCCCTGGGGACTCGCCGGAGGCAAGTTGCTGGCGTGACGGCTCGCGACCCGAGGTAAACATTGACATTTCGCAAGCGCAAGGGCGTGGCACGGCCGTTGCTTTGCAGCATTCAGCCATACCGCACACCGATTTCTTTAGGAGGAAACATATGAACAAGACCCTGACCCGCTGCGCACTCGCCGTCTCCGCCCTGTTCGTCGCCCATGCCGCCTTTGCTTACGACGGCAGCGCCGCCGGTTCGGCCAAGATCACCGGCAAGGTCGCCTTCAAGGGCGCACCGGTGTCGAAGAAGCTGCCCATTACCAAGGACAACGCCGTCTGCGGCACGGGCGAGCGGGAGATCGTCGAGGTGAACGCCAAGGGCGGCAATCTGGCCGGCGCCGTGGTGTATGTCGCCAAGATCGACAAGGGCAAGGCCTGGGGCGAGGTTGACAAGGCCGTGCTCGACCAGAAGGGCTGCAGGTTCCTGCCGGAAGTGATGGTGGTGAAGAAGGACTCGGAACTCACCATCCGCAACTCCGATCCGGTGCTGCACAACGTTCATACCTACGAGATCATCGGCACGGTCCGCCGCACCATGTTCAACGTCGGCCAGCCGGACAAGGGCGATCTCAAGCAGCCGGTGAAGATGCGCCGCGCCAACGTCGTCAAGATCGAGTGCGACGCCCACGACTTCATGCACGCCTGGGCATTTACCGCCGACAACCCCTACGCCGCCGTGACCAGGGACGACGGCTCCTTCTCCATCGATGGCCTGCCCGACGGCGAGTACGAGCTGAAGGCCTGGCATCCGGTGCTGGGCGAGAAGAGCGCCAAGGTGACGGTCAAGGGCGCGGCGACGGCGTCGTTCGAATTCAGCAAGTAACCGTGGCAACCTCAGGGAGGATTTCATGAAACCTCGCAACGTGAAGCGACTGGCGCTCGCCGCCGCGCTGGCCGGGCTGGTCTCGGCGGGCAACGCGGCCGATCTGGCGCCGCTGCCGGAGCCGAAATTCAACGCGGCCATGGCGGAAATGGGCAAGTATCTCTTTTTCGACGAGCGGCTCTCAGGCGATGCGGCGCTGTCCTGCGCCACCTGCCACAACCCGCAGAAGGGCTGGAGCGACGGCCTGCCGCTGTCGAAGGCCTATCCGGCCTCCGAGTATTTCCGCAACAGCCCGACCATCCTCAACGCCGGCTTCAAGAAGCGCTTCATGTGGGACGGCCGGCTCGACGGCTCCGACGCCGGCACGCTGGTGCGCGACATGATCACCGAGGCGCACACCATGAACATGGATGCGCGCCTGATGCAGGAACGCCTCAAGCAGGTGCCGGAATACAACGAGATGTGGCTGAAGTTCCGCAAGGACGACATCAACGGCATGCGCGTGTTCAACGTCGTCGGCGAATTCTTCAAGAGCATCGTCTCGAAGAACGCCCCCATCGACAAGTTCCTCAAGGGCGACCAGAGCGCGTTGAACAGCACCCAGCGCGAAGGCTACGAACTGTTCAAGGGCAAGGCCAACTGCGTCTCCTGCCACAACGGCCCGCTCGGCTCGGACGGCAACCTGCACCGCACCGGTGTGCCGGAGAATCCGGAGGTCACCAAGGACCCCCTGCGCCACATCACCATGGCGCGCCATTACTCCACCAGCGGCCTGCCCAACTACATGAACACGCACGAGGACGTCGGCTTCCAGGCGATCAGCAAGAACCCGAAAGACAAGGGCAAGTTCGCCACGCCTTCGATCCGCGACCTGAAGTACACCGCGCCCTACATGCACAACGGCATGTTCAGGACGCTCGACGAGGTGGTCGAGTTCTACAGCAAGGGTGGCGGCGCCGGCTCGGAGCTGAAGCCGCTGAACCTGAGCGACTACGAGAAGCGCGCCCTGGTGGCCTTCCTCCTGGAGGGCCTGTCGGGCGATCCGGTGATCGTCGAGAAACCGAAATTGCCGGCCTACAAGGTCCGCGCCTTCGGCAAGAACTGAGGGAGAACGAACATGACGACACTCAAGCGTAAAGTCACTGTCGCGGCGATTGCCGCATTGACGGTCGCGTCCGTTGGATTGGCGCCGATGGCAAATTCCGCCGACAAGCCGATGGCGAAGAAGGCCATGGCCGCCAAGCCCGCCGTCCCGCCGCTCGGCCCGCTGCCCGCCGTGCCGGTGCCGGCCGACAACCCGATGACCCCCGAGAAAGTCGAGCTCGGCAAGATGCTCTTCTGGGACAGCCGCCTCGGCGGCGACGCCAGTTCGCCCTGCGTGGTCTGCCACGAGCCCGGCAAGGGCTGGGGGGACGGCGGCGAGATCTCGCGCGGCTATCCCGGCACGCAGCACTGGCGCAACTCGCAGACGGTGCTCAATGCCGCCTTCTACAACAAGCTGTTCTGGGAAGGCAACGTCACCAGCCTGGAAGCCCAGGCGCCGGCTGCCGCCGAGGGCAACGTCGCCGGCAACGGCGATCGCTCGCTGATGGAGATGCGCCTGCGCTTCATTCCGGAATACGTCGAGCGCTTCAAGAAGGTGTTCGGCACCGAATGGCCGCGCATGACCCATGCTTATATGGCCATCGCCGCTTTCGAGCGCACCCTGGTCTCCGACCCGAAGCAGGTGCCCTTCGACCGCTACATGGCGGGAGACAAGAAGGCCCTCTCCGAGAGCGCCCAGCGCGGCATGGCGGTGTTCAACGGCAAGGGCGGCTGCATCCAGTGCCACAACGGCCCGCTCGCCTCCGACCAGCGTTTCTATTCCCTCGGCGTGCCGGAGAACGAGGTCTTCAAGACCGATCCGCTCTACCAGATCACGCATCGCTGGGAGCACTACCAGAAGGGCATTTCGGAGAAGGGTTACCGCGGCGCCGACCTGGACCATGGTTACTACTACGTGACCAAGAATCCCAAGGACATCGGCAAGTTCAGGACGCCCAGCTTGCGCGAGCTGAAGTACACCGCGCCCTTCATGCACAACGGCATCTTCTACACGCTGGACGAGGTGGTGGACTTCTACAACAAGGGGGGCGGCACGACCGGGCCGAACAAGAGCCCGCTCATCAAGCCGCTCGGGCTGAGCGACCAGGAGAAGAAGGACCTGGTGGCCTTCCTCGAAGCGCTGTCCATGGACAAGCCGCTGCTGATGGATCCGCCCAAGCTGCCGCCCTACCAGCCGCTGAAGACCGCCAAATAGGAGCCGAACATGGACATCAAAACGATTTCGATGCATGAACACGAGGACGGCGAGCGCGCCTGCATGAGCCGCCGCCAGTTCCTGCTTGCCGGCGGCGCGGTGGTGACACTGGCCGCCGTTCCCGGGGGACTGACTTTCGCCGCGCCGCTGCAGGCGCTGAAGGCCGACTACCCGAGGACGAAGATCGGCAGCCTCTCGGCGCTGAAGCTCGGCAAGCCGGTGGCCTTCGCCTACCCGTACCCGAGCGTGCGCAACATCCTGGTCAAGCTGGGCGCGCCGGCCGGCGCCGGCGTCGGCAAGGACGGCGACGTGGTGGCCTTCAACCAGCAGTGCACCCACATGGGCGGCCCGCTCGACGGCACCTACAAGGAGAAGCACCAGGCGCTCGGGCCCTGCCCGCTGCACCTGACCACCTTCGACCTGACGCGTCACGGCATGGTCATCTCGGGCCACGGCACCGAGAGCCTGCCGCAGATCGTACTGGAGACCCAGGGCGACGACATCTACGCCGTCGGCGTGCTGGGACTGATATGGGGCTACTCGGCCAACACGGCCGGGCGCCGGGCTTGAGGAGAAAGACATGAGCGAAAAAGACATATCCGGCGCCTTCGGCGTCTTCGCCAGGGATTACGTGCCGCTGCCGCCGAAGAACGCGGAAGTGCTTACCACGGCCTGCGATTACTGCACCGTCGCCTGCGGCTACAAGGTGTACCGCTGGCCGGTAGGCAAGGAGGGCGGTCGTGCCGCCGGGCAGAACGCCCTCGGCGCCGATTTTCCGAACCAGATGATCAACAGCGCATCGTGGGTGAGCCCCTCGCAGCACAACATCGTGCGCCACAAGGGCAAGCCGCACCACGTTGTCGTCGTGCCGGACAAGGATGCCAAGGTGGTGAACGTCGGCGGCAACCACTCCATCCGCGGCGGCACGCTGGCGCAGAAGTGCTTCAACCCGGAAAACCGCACCAGCGAGCGCCTGCTCTACCCGATGATCCGCGTGCGCGGCACGCTGATGCCGGTCTCGTGGGACCTCGCCACCGAGGTGATGGCCGACATCTCGAAGTACATCATCGCCAAGTACGGCGAGCATGCCTGGGCGATCAAGATGTACTCCTACCAATACTTCGAGAACACCTACGCCATCACCAAGCTGGGCATGACCTCGGTCGGCACGCCGGCCATCGCGCCGCACGACAAGTGTTCCAACACCAACGACGCCACCGGCCTCGACGACGTCGGCATCGATTCCTTCGCCGCCAGCTACCAGGACTGGGCCGACGCCGAGGTGGCCTTCCTCTCGGGTGTCGATCCCTACGAGACGAAGACGACGCTGTTTACCACCTGGATGATGCCGGGGAACAAGAAGTTCGTCTTCGTCACGCCGCACATGACCATGGGCGTGGCCTGGTCGGTGAAGGAGGGGCGCGGCCTCTGGCTGCCCATCATCCCAGGCACCGACAGCGTGCTGCACATGGCCTTGGCGCGCATCGTCATCGAGAACGGCTGGCAGGACCAGGCGTTCATCGACAAGTGGATTGCCAACTCCTGGGAAGTGGACTCCGGCTACGGCCGCGGCACGCGCAACACCGGCTGGCAGTGGCGCACCACCTGGGGCACCTGGCAGAGCGACTGGGAGGACTACAAGAAGTTCATCCTGTCGCAGGAGGAATCCAAGCTCGACGTGGCGGCGAAGATCACCGGCCTCAACCCGGACGACATCAGGAAGGCCGCCGAATGGATCGCCAAGCCGGTGAATGGCAAGCGGCCGAAGACCTCGTTCATGCTGGAGAAGGGCAACTACTGGTCCAACAACTACATGAACACCACCTCGCTGGCGAGCCTGGGTCTCATCTGCGGCGCCGGCAATCGGCCGGGCCAGGTCATCTCGCGCGGTGGCGGCCACCAGCGCGGCATGATGGGCGCCGGCGGCGGCTCCGGCTGGCTCAACCCGGAGAAGTACCCGGGCCGGCGCAAGAAGAGCTTCAACCTCGACCAGTGGGTGATGACCGACCAGGTGAGGTTTGCCTGGGTCTTCGGCACCACCTGGGTGGCGGCGATGATGGCCTCCCAGGCCCTCGGTGACAAGCTGAACTCGCTCACGCGCGGCAATCCGCACCAGATCGCCAGCCTCGACCGCAAGGCCATCTTCGAGACGCTGAAGAAGCGCGTCGATTCCGGCGGCATGGTGATGGTGGATTCCGACATCTATCCCTGTGTGCCGGTCGGCACCGAGTACGCCGACATCGTGCTGCCGGCGGCAACCTGGGGCGAGGACAATTTCACCCGCTGCAACTCGGAGCGGCGCCTGCGCCTGTATTCCAAGTTCTACGACGCGCCGGGCGATGCCAAGCCGGACTGGTGGGCGGTGCAGAAGTTCGCCCAGAAGATGGGCTACGACAAGGACGGTGGCTACAACTGGAAGACCTCCAACGACGTTTTCGAGGAGGCGGCGCGCTTCGGTCGCAACGGCGTGCTCAACTACCACCCGCTGGTGGTGAAGGCCAAGGAGATGAAGGTGCCGGCGCAGGAACTGCTGCGCACCTACGGCACCGAGGGCATCCAGACGCCGATCCGCCAGAAGGACGGCAAGCTCATTGGCACCCAGCGCCTGCACGATCCGGCCAACGAATGGGAGGACATCGAAGGCCAGGAGGTGAAGCGCAAGTGGCTCTACGCCTTCAACACGCATAGCGGCAAGGCTCTCCTGCTGAAGAGTCCATGGAAGTTCGCCGGCTGGATCCAGTTCTACGAGGCCATCAAGCCGCGCGCCGAGAAGGGCGAGATCTGGGTCACCAACGGCCGCATCAACGAGACCTGGCAGTCGGGCTTCGACGATCTGAGGAAGCCCTATCTGTCGCAGCGCTGGCCCTATCCCTTCCTCATCGTCCATCCCAACGACGCGAAGAAGAAGGGTATCGAGTCGGGCGACTTCGTCCAGGTGCACAACGACACCGTGTACGTGCAAGTGGGCCAGCCGCAGGGTGTGCTCGACGCGGACCTGAACTTCAACAACCTGATGAAGGACGGGCACATCAAGACGACAGAGGGCCAGTTCGTCGCCGTGGCCATCGTCTCCGACGAAATGCGGGAAGGGGTGGCCATGGCCAACTTCAACTTCCCCGGTGCGCCGGCCAACTCGGTGGTCTCGGCGGTGCCCGATCCGATGACCAACAACTATCGCTACAAGCTTGGCCGCGGCGTGCTGACCAAGGTCGGCGAGTCGCCCTACAAGCACAGCTTCACGGCCATGAGCCTGAAGCCGCGCCACATCGTCTGATCCCTTGTCGTCGCAGTACGGCGGGGCGGCCCGAATCTCCCTCGGGCCGCCCCGCTTTTATTCCAGCACCGGCCCCACCTCCCCCGGCATGAGATGAATGCTCGCGGCGAGCAGGGTGACGCGCGCCGCGGCGCCGGGGGCGATGTCGTTGCGCTCGGCGACGTGGCTGGGGACGGAGAAGGCGATCGGCTCGCTGCCGCCGTCCGGCAGCAGGCGGATCTGCGTGAAGGGGCCGAGGCGCAGGCAGTCCTGCACGACACCTGAAACGGGATTCTCGGCTTCGCCGCGCGAGGGCCGTTCGCGCCGGTGCAGCAGCACGCCCTCAGGCGGGATGACCCAGTTGACGCGATCCCCCTGCCGGCCCTCGACACGCGTCACCTCCAGCCTGTGCCCGAGCCATGCCAGCTTCAGGCCGCCGCCGTCTTCCGCCAGCGTGCCCTCGAAGAGGTTGTGCAGGCCGACCAGGCGTGCGATCGCGGCGCTGGCCGGGCGCGTCATCACCTCGTCGGGCGTGCCGGCCTGCAGCGTGCGGCCGCGGTGCAGGATGACCATGCGGTCGGCCAGCATGCGCGCCTCGTCGAGGTCGTGCGTCACCAGCAGCATCGGGATGTCGAGTTCGGCGCGCAGCCGCGCCAGTTCCTGCTGCAGCTTGCGTCGCGTGACCTGGTCCACCGCAGAGAAGGGCTCGTCGAGCAGCAGCACAGCGGGGTCGCGCGCCAGGGCGCGGGCGACGGCGACGCGCTGTTGCTGGCCGCCGGAGAGCTCGGCCGGCCTGCGGCTTGCCAGCCCGTCGAGGTGCACGCGCGCCAGCAGCTCGTGCGCGCGCGCCTGGCGTTCCGCAAAAGTCAGTCCGCCCAGGGCGGCGGCGACGTTCTCCAACGCGGAGAGGTGGGGGAAGAGGCCGTAGTTCTGGAAGACGAAGCCGATGCGCCGCGCCTGCACCGGGCGGTTCGCGCCGGACCCGGCGTCGAACCAGGTCTCGCCGTTGCAGCGGATCGCGCCTTCGGCGGCGGCATGCAGGCCGGCGATGCAGCGCAGGAGGGTGGACTTGCCGCTGCCCGAGGGGCCGACCAGCGCCAGCAGTTCGCCCGGCGCGCAAACGAGCTCGGCCTCGAGCGGAATCGGCGCGCGCTGGCGCAGCGTGACGTGCAGGCCCTCAGCCACGGTGATCCACCTTGCGGCCGAGCCAGTTGATGGCGGCGATGGCGGCGAAGGAGAAGGCCACCAGCGTCGCCGACATGATGGCCGCGCCGCGGTCATCGAAGGTCTGCACGCGGTCGTAGATGGCGATGGCGACGGTGCGCGTCTCGTTCGAGATGTTGCCGCCGACCATCAGCACGACGCCGAACTCGCCGAGGGTGTGGGCGAAGGTCAGCACGACGGCGGCGAGCAGCCCCGGCCAGGCCAGCGGCAGTTCCACTTTCCACAGCGCCTGCCAGCGCGTCATGCCGCAGCACCAGGCCGCCTCGCGCACCTCGCGCGGGATGGCGTCGAAGGCGCGCTGCACCGGCTGCACGGCGAAGGGCAGGTTGAAGACGATGGAAGCGAGCAGCAGGCCGTCGAAGGTAAACACCAGCGCGCGGCCGGTGAGTGCCTGGTAGGCCTGGCCGAGGGCGGAGGCGTCGCCCAGGGCGACGAGGAGGTAGAAGCCGAGCACGGTGGGCGGCAGCACCAGCGGCAGTGCCACCAGCGCTTCGGCGAAGCTGCGGCCGGGGAAGCGCCGCCAGGCGAGCGGCCGAGCGATCAGCACCGCCAGCGGCAGCAGGATGGCCGTCGTCGCCAGGGCGAGTTGCAGCGAGAGGGCGAGGGCGGACCAGTCCATTTATCTGTTTTCGTCCGGCAGGACGAAGCCGTGCTTCAGCAGAATCGCGCGCGCCTCCGGCGACTGCAGGAAGACATAGAACGCCCGTGCCGCCGCGCCCGCTCCCTTCACCAGCACCATGCGCTGCCGCAGCGGCGCATGCCAGGATTCCGGCAGGGTGGCGAAGCCGCCCTTGGCGGCGAGCTCCTCGGCGCGTACAAGAGAAAGGGGCAGGATGCCCGCCTGCGCCGAGCCGCTCGCGGCGAAGCGCGCCGCCTGCGCCGCGTTCTCGCCCAGCACCAGCTTGTCCTGCACCGCCTCCCAGGCGCCGGCGCGCTGCAGGGCCTCGCGCGCGGCGCGGCCATAGGGCGCGTGCTCGGGGTTGGCGATGGCGAGCTTCTTCAGCCGGCCGTCCTTCGCGGCGGCGGCAAGGTCGCGCAATTTGCTGTCGGCCTTCACCGGCGAGCCGTTGGGCAGGTAGAGCGCGATGCGGCCGATGGCATACAGCGCGCCCGGCCCCTCGGCGCGGCCTTCCTGAATGAGCGCCTCGGCATAGGCCTCGTCGGCGGAGAGGAACAGCTCGAAGGGCGCGCCCTGCGCGATCTGGCGGCGGAAGATGCCGGAGGAGCCGAAAGTCAGTCTCGGCGGGACGGCCCCGGCGCGTGCATGCGCGGCGGCGATTTCGCTCAGGGCGAACTTGAGGTCGGCCGCCGCGGCGACGCCGGGCGCCTCGGCGGCGTGCGCCGGCGCGAACAGGTTCAGCGCGAAGGTCAGCAGGGCCAGGGCATGCTTCATGGGGTGAATGGTTGACCAAAACAGTCGACGAAACTGTAACACGCGGGCCGAACAATCATCGCTTCGATGGCGGAATAAGGCGCGCTGTTCCTTGAGCCTTGAAATTTGATTTCAAAATTGACATTTATCAATACGTCTCGAGCATCGACTGGCCTAGCATGACGTTCGTGCCCCGTTAGGGCAGACGCATTTTCCGCAAGACGCATGAATATTTCCAGCATCATCGTGCACGCCAAGCCGACCGAGATCCTGTCGGTGCGCGGCAACCTCGAGCAGATCCCCGGCGTGGAGATCCACGCCGCCACAGACGACGGCAGGCTCGTCGTCACCATCGAAAGCGAAACCGACGGCGACACCACCGGCACCTTCGACCGCATCAACGCGACCGAGGGCGTGCTGTCGTGCGCCATGGTTTTTCATCAATTCGAATCCGATCCTGAGAAGGAGGCCTGAAATGAAACTGACGCGTCGTGACTTTATCAAGGCGAATGCGGCCGTTGCCGCCGCTACCGCCGCCGGCATTTCCCTTCCCGCCAAGGAAGCGCTTGCCCAGCAGGCCGCCGACGGCATCCGCTGGGACAAGGGCGTCTGCCGCTACTGCGCCGTGGGCTGCGGCGTGCTGGTCGGCGTCAAGGATGGCCGCATCGTCGCCACCCAGGGCGACCCGGACTGCCCGGTGAATAGCGGCCTGAACTGCATCAAGGGCTACTTCCTGGCGAAGATGCTGTACGCCAAGGACCGCCTGACCAAGCCGCTGCTGCGCATGAAGGACGGCAAGTTCGACAAGAACGGCGAGTTCGCCCCGGTTTCCTGGGATGCGGCCTTCGACATCATGGCGCAGAAGGTCAAGGAAACGATGAAGAACCCCGATCAGGGGCCGTTCGGCGTTTCCATGTTCGGTTCCGGCCAGGCGACGATCTGGGAAGGCTATGCCGCCGTCAAGCTCTGGAAGGCCGGCTTCCGCTCCAACAGCATCGACCCGAATGCGCGCCACTGCATGGCCTCCGCCGTGGCCGCCTTCATGCGCACCTTCAACATGGACGAGCCGATGGGCTGCTACGACGACATCGAGCACGCCGACGCCTTCGTGCTGTGGGGCTCGAACATGGCCGAGATGCACCCGGTGCTGTGGTCGCGCATGACCAACCGCCGCCTGACCGCCAAGCACGTCAAGTTCCATGTGCTGTCCACCTTCGGTACCCGCTCCTGCGAGCTGGCGGACAACGAGATGATCTTCAAGCCGCAGTCCGACCTGGCGATCCAGAACTACATCTGCAACTACATCATCCAGTCCGGCGCGGTGAACAAGGACTTCGTCGCCAAGACCGCCCTCTTCCGCCAGGGCGTGACCGACATCGGCTACGGCCTGCGCCCCAACCATCCGCTCGAGCAGGTGGCGAACAACAACGGCTATCCCGGCCCGGACGGCAAGCCCAAGGGCGACCCGAATGCGTCCAAGCCGATCAGCTTCGAGGAGTTCGCCAAGTTCGTTTCGGAATACACGCTCGAGAAGACCCACGAAATCTCCGGCGTGCCGAAGGACAAGCTCGAGCTGCTGGCGAAGACCTACGCCGACCCGAAGATCAAGGTCACGTCGTTCTGGTGCATGGGCTTCAACCAGCACACCCGCGGCACCTGGGTGAACAACATGAACTACAACATCCACCTGCTGGTCGGCAAGATCTCCGAGCCGGGCAACAGCCCCTTCTCGCTCACCGGCCAGCCGACGGCCTGCGGCACGGCGCGCGAGGTCGGCGTCTTCGCCCACCGCCTGCCCGCCGACATGGTGGTGATGAATCCGAAGCACCGCGAGATTTCCGAGAAGATCTGGAAACTGCCGGACGGCACGATTCCCGCGCGCATCGGCTACCACGCCGTGTTGCAGTCGCGCATGCTCAAGGACGGCAAGATCGGCTTCTACTGGACCACCACCACCAACAACATGCAGGCCGGCCCGAACATCAACGGCGAGATCTATCCCGGCTGGCGCAACCCGAAGGCCTTCGTGGTGGTGTCCGACATCTATCCGACCGTCTCGGCCATGGCGGCCGACCTGATCCTGCCCTGCGCGTCCTGGATGGAGAAGGAAGGCGCCTTCGGCAACGCCGAGCGGCGCGGCCAGTTCTGGCGCCAGCAGGTCAAGGCGCCGGGCGACTGCAAGTCCGATCTCTGGCAGATCATGGAGTTCTCCAAGCGCTTCAAGACCGACGAGGTGTGGCCGGCCGATCTGCTCGCCAAGGCGCCCGAACTGAAGGGCAAGACCCTCTACGAGGTGTTGTTCGCCAACGGTCAGGTCAACAAGTTCCCGAAGGAAGAGGCCGCCAAGACCAATGCGCACGCCTGGGCGGGCTACACCACCGACGAGAACGAGCATTTCGGCTACTACGTGCAGAAGGGCCTGTTCGAGGAATACCGCACCTTCACGCTCGGCAAGGGCAAGGACATGGGCGAGTTCGACCACTACCACAAGGTGCGCGGACTGCGCTGGCCGGTGGTGAACGGCAAGGAAACCCTGTGGCGCTTCCGCGAGGGCTATGACCCCTATGTCAAGGCCGGCGAAGGCGTGCGCTTCTACGGCCGCGAGGACGGCAAGGCCTGGATCTTCGCCCTGCCCTACCAGCCGGCCGCCGAGATGCCGGACAAGGAATACGACCTCTGGCTGTGCACCGGCCGCGTGCTCGAGCACTGGCATACCGGCTCCATGACGCGCCGCGTGCCCGAGCTCTACCGCGCCTTCCCGGACGCCCCGGTGTGGATGCACCCGAAGGACGCCGAGAAGCGCGGCCTGAAGAACGGCGACGCGGTCAAGGCCGTCACCCGCCGCGGCGAGGTCGCCCTGCGCGTGAGCACACGCGGCCGCAACAAGATGCCGGAAGGGATGGTCTTCATCCCCTTCTTCGACGAACACCGCCTGGTGAACAAGCTGACGCTCGACGCCACCTGCCCGATCTCGAAAGAGACGGACTTCAAGAAGTGCGCGGTGAAGATCGTCAAGGCGTAATCCGACAAGGCATCAGGGAGCGCGACGGCGGGCGACCCGCATGGGCCGTCCGACGGGAGACGCAGCCCGGCACGCATCATGGATACCGAAAAGCCCAGGAAGGCGCCCGCCTCCTCGCAGGCGCGGCGGCAGTTTCTGTTCGATTCCGCCCGCATGGCGTGCGGCGTCAGTCTGCTGGGACTGGGTGTCGGACTCTATGCGCGGAACGCCACCGCGCTGCCCCCTGCCGCCCTGCGCCCGCCGGGCGCCCTGCCCGAGCCCGAATTTTCCGCCGCCTGCATCCGCTGCGGCATGTGCGTGCGCGACTGTCCCTACCACATGCTCCATCTGGCCAAGCCGGAAGACCCGATGCCGACGGGAACCCCGTACTTCGTGGCGCGCCAGGCGCCCTGCGAAATGTGCGAGGACATCCCCTGCGTGAAGGCTTGTCCGACCAGCGCGCTGGATCACTCGCTGAAGGACATCACCAAGGCAAAAATGGGCCTGGCGGTGCTGGTCGACCAGGAAACCTGCCTCAACTTCCTCGGCCTGCGCTGCGACATCTGCTATCGCGTCTGCCCGGTGCTCGACAAGGCGATCACCCTCGCTCCGCAGTCCAACACCCGCACCGGTGCGCATACGCTGTTCATCCCGGTGGTGCATTCCGAGCACTGCACCGGCTGCGGTCTGTGCGAGAAGGCCTGCCCGACGGCGATTGCCGCGATCAAGGTTCTGCCGATCTACGTGGCCAAGGGCCAGTTGTCCGCCCACTACCGCCTCGGCTGGGTCGAGAAGGAGAAAGCGGGCGGCAGCCTGGTGACGCCGGACGTCGAGCACCGCTACCACACGCCGGAAGGCCTGAAATACGATCACCGCTCCGGCAAGGTGGTTCCCGACATGCCGCCGTCGTCGGACGCCGCCCCGCCGGCGCCGGCGCTCAAGGCCTTGCAGGGGAACAAGCTGTGAACGCCCCGCCCAACAGAATCGGCGCCGAGGCGATCGCCGCCAAGGGCTGGCTGGCCGCCCACAAGTGGCTGTTCCTGCGCCGCATCAGCCAGATCGGCATCCTGCTGCTGTTCCTCGTCGGGCCGTGGTTCGGCTGGTGGATCGTCAAGGGCAACCTCAACTTCAGCTATACCCTGAATCTGCTGCCGCTCACCGATCCCTATTTGCTCGCGCAGATGCTGGTGGCGGGGAAGACGCCCGAGCAACTGGCCTGGATCGGCGTCGCCATCGTCGTCGTGTTCTACTTCCTGGTCGGCGGGCGCAGCTATTGTTCCTGGGTCTGTCCGGTCAACCTGGTGAGCGACCTTGCCAGCTGGCTGCGCACGCGGCTGGGACTGAAGGGCGGGGCGCACCTGTCGCGCAGCGCGCGCTACTGGATTCTCGGCATGACCCTGGTCGTCGCCGCCGTGACCGGCACGATCGCCTGGGAAATGGTCAATCCGGTGTCGATGCTGCACCGCGGCCTGTTCTTCGGCGTCGGTTTCGCCTGGGCGGTGGTGCTCGCGGTGTTCCTGTTCGAGCTGTTCGTGATGCGCCAGGGCTGGTGCGGCCGTCTTTGTCCGGTCGGCGCGTTCTACAGCCTGATCGGCAAGCTTTCGCTGCTGCGCATCAGGCTGCCGCAACGCGAGGCCTGCAACGATTGCATGGACTGCTTTGCCGTCTGCCCCGAGCCGCAGGTGATCCGCCCGGCGCTGAAGGGCGTGGATGGCGCGGGACCGGCGATCCTGGCCGCCAACTGCACGAATTGCGGGCGCTGCATCGATGTCTGCTCGAAGGACGTGTTCGTTTTCGGCACGCGTTTCGGCGACAAGGTGGAAAAAATTTCTCCGTCGGCGAAGAGAATTGCGCCGGCGGCATGAAGGCAAGAGGTAAGTTCGATTAACTTTATACGCGAAGGGAGACGATCATGAAAAGGTCCGTCACGATTGGTCTGGCAGCCGTTCTTGCGGCGGTGTTGTACGGGTGCGCCCAATACGGGGGCGTGGCGGCGTTGCGCGGGTCGGATACGGCCGCCGCCGACCAGGCGCCTGCCGCGCATTTTGTTTACATGGGCAAGAAGCCCGGTCTGCAGAAGCCGATCGATCGCACTATCAAGGGGCAGCCGCCCCTGGTGCCCCACGCTGTCGACAACTTCGACGAAATCACCGTCGCGGAAAACCAGTGCATGGATTGCCACAGTATCGAGAAATACCGCGAAAAACAGGCGCCCAAACTCGGCGACAGCCACCTCGCCTTCAGCAAGGACGGCATGAAGAAGACGCTACTCATGGACCGCTACCAGTGCAATACTTGCCACGTGCCGCAGGTGGACGCCAAGCCGCTGGTCGAGACGAATTTCGTCGGCAGCATCCAGAAGTAAGCCGGACGACCCTTCGCGCCGCTTGCAGTAATCACGCAGGCCGTGACCGGCAGTGCCGGTCGCGGCCTTTTTTTTTGCCTTCAGGATTCGTAGGCGATGAGCGTGACGTCGGCCGCTTCCTCGCGCAGCGGGATCAGCGCCTGGTAAGCCGGCGAGTCGAACCATGCGCGCGCGGCCGCGGCATCGGCAAAGCGCAGCACGACGACGTCGCTGTGGTCGATCGCGCCGCTGAAGGCGGCGAAGGGCTTGCCGCGAAACACCACTTCCGCCTGCCAGGGCGCCAGCGTCTCCGACACCCGGCTGCGATAGCTTTCCCACTTCCGCAGGTCCTTCACCGCGATGCGGCCGATGACGTAGGCGGCCATCCTTGCCTCAAATGACGAGACGCGCCGCGGCCAGGCCGACGGCGAGCAGGATGCCGTGCAGCATGGCAGCGCCGATGGTGGCGCGGATGGCCGGCACGAGTTGCGCCGGTTGCGCGGCGAGCGCCAGCAGGCCCTTCGTCGCGGCCAGCGCCGGCGCCAGCGCGACGAGCGCGGCGAGCGCCGTCCACGGCAGCGCGCCCAGCGCGACTGCGCCGATCAGCCAGCCATAGGCGATGCCGACGACGAGCGGGTAGCCGTAGCGCGCGCGCCCGGGGCCCAGCCGCACCACCCAGTTGCGCTTGCCGGTGGCGAGGTCCGCCTTGTAATCGGGGAACTGGTTGATGTAGAGCACGTTGGCGACGTGCAGCGCATAGGGCAGGCCGGCGACGAAGGGCAGCGCCGAGAAGGCGCCGCGCTGCACGTAGTCGGCGCCGACGACGACGATGAGCCAGCCGCAGGCCACCGCCGCTTCGCCGAGCCCTCGGCTCATCAGCTTGAAGGGCGGCGCCGAGTAGGCCCAGCCGACGAACAGCCCGGCCAGGCCGATCAGGATGAGTCCGTTGGCCGAGGTCCACGCCAGCCACAGGCCGGCGGGTATCACCGCCGCGAGCAGGGCATAGCCGAAGACGCCGGCCGCGCGCAGGCCGAGCACGCCGTTCTGGATGAAGCGGCTGCCGCCGGTGAAGGGGAACTGGCGCTCGGTGTTGGCGGCGTCGGTGCCGTTCAACGCGTCGTAGTAGTCGTTGAGCACGTTGATGCCGGCGTGCGCCACGAGGGCGAAGAAGACGGTGAAGAAGGCCGCCGCCGGGCGCAGCATGGCGCCGTCCGCCGCGGCCGTGGCCAGGCCGACGAGACAGGCGGCGAAGGTGACGCTGAGGAAGGGCGGCCGCGTCGCGGCGAAGTAGCGCAGGAAGGGGTTGGGGAAGGCGGCGAGCGTGGGCTCCATCGGCGGCGGCATCATTTTGCTCCAAGAAGCTGTTTCGCGGCGGCTTCGATTTCCTCGTGGTTCATGGCGCCCAGTTTACTGCCGATGACGTTGCCCTTGCGGTCGATGACGAGGGTGAACGGCACCACCGCCTTCGGATTGCCGCTGGCCTGCATCAGGGCGATGCCGCCCTCCTTGGCGAGCAGTCCCGTGTAGCGCATCTCGTAGGCCTTGGCGAAATCCTTCGTCGCCTCGAGCTTGTCGTCGAGGGCGATGCCGACGACGACGAGGCCGCGCTTCGCGTACTGGTCGTGCGCGGCGGCGAGTTCGGGGATCTCCTTGCGGCAGGGCCCGCACCAGCGCGCCCAGAAGTTCACGATGAGCGGCTTGCCGCGCAACTGTTCGAGTGCGAAGGGCTTGTCGTCGAAATCGTGCAGGGTGGCGGCGAACAGCGCGTCGGCCGAGCCCTGCGCCCAGGCTGGTGCGGCAACGAGGCAGGCAAGCAGGAAGAGCAACCGCATCAGGGGAGATCGCCGCGCCGGAAGACCAGGTAGCCGGCCAGCGCCGCCAGCGCGCCGACGACGGTCGGGTAGAGCACGGCGAAGACCTTGTAGCCGGTCGCGCCGAAGGTGTCGAGGATGACGAAGGCCGAGGGACCGAGCACGATGAGCTGCGGGTCGAACAGCGCCAGCGCCGCCGTGCGGAACACCTGCAGCGGGTTGGCCAGCGCGATGCCCACCGCCACCTCCGGCGCCACCTGGCCCTGGATCATGACGCCGAGCAGGATCAGGTCGAGGAACAGCAGCAGCGTCAGCCAGACCATGAAGGCCAGGCCTTGGGCGACGTCGGTGCTGCGCGCGATGGCGGAGACCAGCATGCCGAGGCCAAGGAAGCACCAGCCCATGGTGGCCAGCAGCAGCGTGTAGTAGCCGAACATGCCCCAGGGCACTTCGATGCCGCGGATCAGTGCCCAGCCGACCGAGCCGGCCATGGCGGCGAACACCGGCAGGAAAATCATCAAATAGCGGCCGAGGATCTTGCCCCAGAACCAGGCGGCCAGCCCGACCGGCAGCGAGAGCAGGTACTCGAAGACGCCGGCCTCGCGGTCGCCCGCCACCGAGCGCACCGTGGTGATCAGCACGAAGATCGGCAAAATCGCCATGGTGAGCTGGATGAAGGTGACGAGCAGGCGCGACAGGCCGATGAAGCCGAGCACGCGCGACTCGGTCAGGCCGAAGACGAAGAGCAGCGCCACCAGCCCGCCGAAGATCAGGCAGTAGATGGCGAACCAGCGCGCGCGCAGCGATTCGACGATGTCCAGCTTCGCGGTGAGCCAGAGTTCCTTCATTTGCCTTTGGCGAGAATTTGCTCTCGCATCGCTTCAAAAGTCAGGCTCTGCGGGACGGCATCGCGCACCGCGGCGAAATTGTAGCCCATCGGCGAGAGCCGCCCGCCGAGGTAGTGCGCCGCGCGCGGGTCGAGCCAGGTCGTGCCGCGCATGTCGGTCGAGTCGGCCACCCACATGCGGGTAGCGGGCGCCGCCATCCACGGGTGCAGCGCCGCCTTGTCGCGCAGCCAGAAGACGAGGCAGCCGATGTCGTCGAACTTGAAGACGGCGTCCTTCTCGCCGCCGCGCAACTCGGCGGCGAAGCGCGGGTCGGAGATCACCATGTTGCAGCGGACGCAGGTGTCGCGGTCCCACTTGATCTCGGCCATGCCTTCCGGCCAGTTGCCCTTTTTGCCGCAGGCGCCGAGGGCAGCGGCGAGGGCGCCGCCGGCAGTCAGATGCAGGAATTCGCGCCGCCGCATCATGCCGCCGTCTCCGCGGGGCTGACTTTTTCCGTCTCGCTGAAGGAGAGGTCGGCGATCAGGGCGACGTAGCGGCTGGTCATGCCGAGGAAGCGCAGGCGGTCGGGGCCGGCCACCTCGCCGGTCCATTCCAGCCCGTCGGCGGAGGAACGGAAATCCCAGGCGGCGAGCGCCTTGGCGAAGGCGGGCTCGGCGCGCTTGACACGGATGCGGCAGTCGAGCAGCCCCGAGAGCGAGACGTCGTCGGCGACGCGGTCGTCGAGCACCACGCGGCCCATGTCGAGCTCGACGACGCGATTCACCAGGCTCGCCACCTCGTTGAGGCGGTGGCTCGAGATGAGCATGGTGGCGCTGTCCTGGCGCTCGGCGAGCAGCTCGAAGAAGATCTTGCGCGCTTCCGGATCGAGGTTGGCGGCCGGCTCGTCCATCACCAGCACCTTGGCGTCGCGGCCGAGCGCGATGGCGATGAGGATCTTCTGCTTCTGCCCGCCGGAGAGCTTGACGAAGGGCTGCTGGCGCACTTTCTCGGCGTCGAGGCCGAGGCGCCCGGCGATTGCGGCGATGCGCTTCTCGTCCGAGCCGCACAGCGCGGCGGCGAAGCCGATCAGCTGGCCGACCGGCATTTTCAGCGGCGGCGGCAGCTGCGGCACGAAGCCGACCTTCGCCAGCACCTCGGTGCGTCGTGTGCGCGGGGCCATGCCGTCGATGGCGACCTCGCCCTCGTGGGTGTACTCGCCGAGCAGGCAGCGGATCAGCGTCGTCTTGCCGGCGCCGTTGGAGCCGATCAGGGCGACGCGCTCGCCGAGGGCGATGTCGAGGCCGATGCCGTCGAGGACGCGGTTGCGCTTGAAGGTCTTGGAGACGTTCTGGAAGTGAATCATGAAGGGGTGAATTATACGGTCACAGCAGCTTGGAAAGCCCCTTCACGTCGAAGGTCAATGAGCCGGTCGGGCAGACGTCCACGCAGAGGCCGCAGCGCGTGCAGTCGGGGCCGATCGGCACTTCGGTGTGCACGGCGCGACCCTTGATCACGGTGTCGAGGACATGCGGCACCAGGCAGACCTTGCGGCAGTTGCCCTCGTGGAAGCAGCTCTCCAGGGTGTACTTGATGCGCAGCGGGGTGAAGATGCCGACGACGCCGTAGGTGAGTCCGATCGGGCAGGCGTAGCGGCACCAGGCGCGGCGCACGAAGAAGACCTCGAACACCAGCAGCGCCAGCACCCAGAGCAGGGCCAGGCCGGGGCCGTAGATGAGGGCGCGCGAGACGATGCCGGTGGGCGAGATGGCCTCGTACACCGTGTAGCCGGTGGCCACCGCCAATAGCGCGAAGACGATCCAGAACACCGTGCGCAGCCGCCGGTCGACCGGCGCGTCGGTGACCAGCTTTTCCCTCATCAGCCGGAGGTGGATCTTCTCCGCCCACTCGGCGAGCAGGTGGTAGGGACAGACCCAGGAGCAGAAGGAACGCCCGCCGAAGAGGATCCACAGCACCAGCACGGTGGCGGTGCCGATCAGCAGGTTGGTGATGATGTGCTTGTGGGCGAGCATCACCTGCAGGGCGGAATTGAGGTCGATGAGATGAAAGCCGATGAAGCGCGAGGCGGTGAGCGCCCCTTCCAGGATCTGGACGTCGAAGTAATACGAGAAGACGAAGAACAGGTTGACCAGCGCCAGGGTGATCCAGCGCCGGTTGCGCCACTTGTGCGAGGTGTTCATGTGCGCCTCGGCGTGCGCCGCCGCGGCCTGCAGCTTCTCCTTGTTGGTGGTGCGTTTGACGAGGTGAATCTGCCGCGCCTCTTCGCTGACGGCTTCCGGCTTCCTCGGCTCGCGGCCGAACATTACCAGGATCTGCTCGAGGAAACGCTTTCTCAGAAAAGTGTTCATGCTCTCCAGACCTCCCTCGGCACGATTTCGATGCTGACCGGCTCGGTCGGACAGATCATCTCGCAGACGCCGCAGCCGACGCAGGGCTCGTGCACCACCGGCGACTTGCGCTGCGTGCCGTCGGGCGCGTACACCGTCTCGATGGAAATGGCGCCCTTGATCGGGCACTCGCGCACGCACAGGTCGCATTCCTCGACCTCGTAGCGCACCTCGGCAATGGGAACCGGCTTCCAGCGGTCGATGCGCATGTAGCGCATCTTGCCGCGGAAACTGTGGCCGCGCGCCGGGCCCTTGAAGCCCTTGCCCTTGATCGCCAGGCACATCTCGGGCCGCGTCAGGCGCGCCACGCCCATGCGTTCGCTCAGATTGAGCGTCGGCTCCGGATCCTTTTCCTTGGGGATGAGAATCGGCTTGGCGGCAAGCTGCGCGCCCGGCCGCACCGGCATGAAGGCCGGCTTGTTGTAGGTGAGCGAGCCGGTCGGGCAGGCGAGAACGCACTGCACCGCATCGCAGGAAAAGTCGCAGGCCTGGCTGCGCGCGTCGATGTAGGGCGCGCCGACGCCGACGCCGTCGATCAGGTCGGCCAGCTTGATGGCCTGCACCGGACAGACCTGTACGCATTGCCCGCACTTGATGCAGGAGGCGAGGAAATCCTTTTCGTCCAGGGCGCCGGGCGGGCGCAGGCGCGGCTTGCGCGCATAGACCAGCGGCAGGAAACCCGACAGGCCGGCGCCGACGATGCCGCCGGTGAGCAGCAGGGTGCGCAGAAACTTTCGCCGCAGTTCCTGGCGCTTGGCGCGCGAGAGCGGTGGCGGCTTGGGCTTGCCGGCCGGTTTTTCGGCCGGAACGGGCGGTTCGTCCGTCTTGTTTTCGTTACTCATGATGTCTTCCTTTCCTCCTTGCGGAAGCGAGGCTTCTCGTCCTTTAGCATGAGGTCGGGCGAGGAGAAGGGGGCCAGGCGCTCGAGGAAGTCGAGCAGTTCGAGCGCCGGCGAGGTCTTGAAGAAGCGCGCTTGCGGGATCTCCATCCAGATGCGGTCGGCGAAGGCGTACAGCTCGTAGGCGGTGTCGCCGACGTTGTCGCGGTTGCGGTCGAAGCCCTGGTAATCGTCCCAGTAATTGCCGCGCCATTCGTTCAGCCCGCCGGTGTTGCGCCCGGCCTGGGCGACGTGGGTGAGGTTGCCCTCGAAGACGTTGCCGGTGGCGACGTTGCCGCCCAATTCGGAGGTAAACATCATTCCGATGCCGTTGTAGGCGATGCGGTTGTTGCGGAACTCGATCTTCGTGTCGGGCTGGAAGGGCGAGAGGTCGGAATGCACGCCGACGGCGCAGTAGATGATCTCGTTGCCTTCGATAATGGCGTCGGAGGCCTCCTTGAAGCCGAGTCCCATGCCGGTGGCGCCGGTGGCATGCGAGATCAGGTTGTGCTTGACGTGCACGCCCTCGGTGTACATCAGGTAGACGCCGACGGCGTTGTCGTAGAAGCGGTTGCCCTCGACCAGGTTGTAGGTGGCGAACATGAAGTGGATCGAGTAGCGGCTGCGCCGGCTGGTGTTGCCGCGGATGACGTTGCCGTGCGAGTACCAGGCCACCATGTCGCGCGAATCGGAGATGTCGTTTCCCTCGACGCGGTTGTCGCGGCTGTACCACAGGCGCAGCGCGTCGCCGCGCACGCCGAGCGGAAGCGGCTTGGAAGAGATGCGGTTCTCGCGCACCAGGTTCTTGTTCGACTGCTTCAGGTCGATGCCGAACAGGCAGTCCTCGATGACGAGCCGCTCGATGACGTTGCGGTGGCCGCGCACGTCGAGGCAGCCGTCGTCGGTGTCGTGCGAGTCGCCCGAGCCGCGCAAAGTCAGTCCGCGCAGCACGGCGTCGTTCGTCTCCAGCGAGAACACGGTGCCCTTGCCGCCGGCGTCGATGACGACCTGGCCGCCGCCGTCGATCGTCAGCGCCTTGGTCAGGCGCACCGGGCCGGCATAGGCGCCGGGCGGCGGTTTCAGCGTCGAGCCGGCGGGCGCGGCGTCGACGAGTTCCTGGAAGGGCTTCAGGCCATGGATGCGCTTGTCGCGCTCATAGAGCAGGAAGACCGGCTTGGGGCGGTCGACCTCGGCGCGCACGCCGCCGTGGGCGGAAGCATCGACCTTGCGCGGAGTATCCTCGCCGTCGCCGAGCGCCGCGGCCGCGACGAGCAGGGCCAGCAGCGCCGCAGCCCTTTTCACCGACTTACTCCGCCGCGCCTTCGCGCAGCTGCTTGCGGCGGATGAGCAGCGCCGGCATCAGCGTGACGAACATCAGGATCAGCAGGGCATAGCCCCAGTAGGGGTACGAGTAGGTGGAGAACTGCGCCACCTTGCCCTCGCCGAAGACGGTCGGCATGAACGGTTTCACGGTGAACGCGCCCCAGGGGTGCAGGTTGTGGCCGAAGAACCACAGCCAGCCGGCATAGGTGACGACGAAGAACAGCGGCAGCAGGGCCGGCACCAGCACCAGCAGGAGCTGGAAGTTGCGCAGCTTCGCCACGCCGGCGACGACCGCCGCCATGACGAGGATGAGGCCGGCGATGACGATGTGGGTGATCGCGCGCACGTTGTCGCCCCAGGCCTTGACGCGGTCCGGCTCGCGGAAGAAGTAGCCCGTCTCGCGCATGTACTCCTTGATATGGATTTCGAGGTGACCGAGCGCGTACTGGTCGACCAGCATCCAGGCGGCGGTGGCGGCGAAACCGATGCCGAGGACGACGAGGCGCAGTTTTTTCCGCGTCACGGCGAAGGCCACCATCATGGTGGCGAAGAAGGCGAAGAAGAACTTCGCCAGCGGCTTCTCCACCGGCGCGCCGGTGGCGATGGGGAACATGCCGACGTAGTGGTTGATGGTGTTCATCTCGTGCACGCAGTCGAGGCCCTGGGCGCCCTTGTCGACTTTCTTGCCCTTGTCGAGGATCGGATTCCAGCGCTCGTCTTCGTGCGAGATATCCTTCTGGAGGATCTCTTCGGCCATGCGCGTGCCGGCGCCGGCGGCCTTGCAGCCGTTATACACCCCGTCGAAATGAAAGTGGATGCGGATGCCGTCGGGGAAGGCGTCTTTCGGGTAGTTCGGCGCGGTGAGCGACACCCACCAGATCGGCGCGAAGTAGGCGGCGACCATGGCGACGAGGGCGATGCCGGTCAATGCGGCTACGAGCAGGTTCGGGCTTTTCTGGACTGGCATGATCGATTCTCTGTCGGGCGGTGCCGCCCATGGCCGGGGCAAGTCCGGCCGAGCGGCTTTGGATGCCCGCCGCCCGGTCGGGCGGGCGGCGGCGGATGCGGCTTATTATTTCTTCTTGCCCTTGGCAGCGGCCTTCGGCTTGCACATGGCGCCGGGCATGGCCAGGCTGGCCTGGTAGGCGGAGATCGCCACCAGCTGGTCGTTGGTGTAGGGCTTGATGACCTTTACCATGTCCGGATTGGCGTTGCGGCGGTGGCCGTCGCGGATCTCGGTCATCTGGCGCAACAGGTACTTGTAGTGCTGGCCGGCGATGACGGGATAGAACTTCTCCTTGTTGCCCTCGCCGTTCTTGCCGTGGCACTCAAGGCATTGCTTCTCGTAGAGATCCTTGCCCTTGGCGACCATCTCCTTGGCGTCCTTGCCTTCATACACGCCGTGGTCGACCGGGATGCACAGGCCCTGGATGTAGGCCGAGGTATCGGCGAGGTCCTGCGGGTCGGTCATTTCCTTGGCGAAGGGATACATCGTCGGATTGTCGCGCAGGCCCATGCGGATGTCGGCCATCTGCTTGATCAGCACCGTGGTGTGCTGTCCGGCGAGCTGCGGGAAGGTGCCGTCGGGACGGCCGGCGCCGTTGGGCAGGTGGCAGGCGCCGCAGATCTCGTAGGTATCCAGACCGCGCTTGACGTCGCCCTTCTTGGCCAGCGCTTCCTTCAACTCGCCTTCCATCTTTGCCCACTGGTAATCCTTGGACTCGATGCCGGCGGCTTTCGGCGCCTGGCGCGGATCGGCGGCCAGCGCGGCGGCGGCGGTCAGGGCGAGGGTGATGGAGAGAACGACGTTCTTCATGTGCGTCTCCTGTAATGGAATATTAGAAATGCCTGAATTATCCGGGAAAGGGCAAAAGGCACATTGACTTGCGTCAATGGGAAACGGCCGCCCTGAGGTGGCCGTTTCAGGATGCGGCGATCTTATTTCAGCTTGGCCAGATACTCGGCGAGGGCCTTGATTTCCGCGTCGTTGACCAGATGCATGACGCCCTTCATGGCGGCGCTCTGGCCGTTGGCGCGGGCGCCGCTCTTGATGTCCTTCATCTGCTGCTCGGCATAGGCGGCGTTCTGCCCGGCGACCTTCGGATAGTTCGGCGTGAGTGTCTTCTTGCCGTCCTTGCCGTGACAGGCGACGCAGGTCTTCTCCTGGTAGAGCTTGGCGCCGTCGAGGGCGAGGGCGTTGCCGGCGCCGAAAGTCAGTCCGGCCAGCACGGCGATCATGGAAATGCGTTTCATGCGGGTCTCCTGTATTTGGATAAAAACGGGGAGCATGTTGCCATGCCCCCCGTTGCGGGTCTAGCGGAAGATCGACTTACTTGATCTTCTTGGCGCCGTTCTGCTCGAGATAGGTCTTGGCGCGCAGTCCCAGGTCGGCCGTCTTGACCTGGTATTGCCAGATCTGTTCGGCCCACAGGTTGGCCTGCTCCCAGTCCTTCTTGGCGGCGAACGCCTCGTGCTTCTCCTTCAGGCCCTTGGTCTTGCCGAGCTGGTCGAAGGCGTCTTCCACCATCGCCACGACGTCCGGGAAGTCCTTGTAGTTGACGCTGGTGATGTAGGCCACCACGGAATCGATGATCGCCTGGGTGTCGGCCACCTTCTTCACCGTCGCCTTGTAGTCGGCTTCGGTGTAGGTGCCCTTGGCCAGGCCGACCTTGGTCGGCTTCCAGCCCTTCGGCTTGACGAGCAGGTAGCCCATCATCTCGAGGTGCAGGGCGGAGCAGAACTCCGTGCAGTAGTAGGGATAGACGCCTTCCTTGTCCGCCTTGAACTTGACCGAGACGGTCTTGCCCGGCTCGATCGAGGCATGCACGTTGTAGGTCGACACGGTGAAGCCGTGGGTCTCGTCCTGGGCGCGCTCGAGGTTGGTCAGGTGGATCGTCACCTCGTCGCCGACGTCGACCTCGATCGTCTCGGGCGTGATGTGCGAGCGGATCAGCGTGCCCCAGACCGTGACCTTGTTGCCCTTCTTCTCGGTGCGCTCCTCGCCGGCGCGGACGGCGCCCGGATGCGGCTTGTCGGTGCGGCTGTCGGTGCCGACCTTGTAGCGCACGCCCGGCTTGAGCTTGCTGGCGGCAATGGAAACCGCGTAGTGCGGCTCGCCCAGCGGCAGCGGCATGTCGTAGAGGAGCTGCATCTTGTCGTTGCTGATGTCGATCAGCTGGTGGTTCTGCGGATGCAGCGGACCGACCGGCACGAAGCGGTCGATCGCCAGCTTGTTCAGCGCGACGAGATACTTGCCGGCCGGCTTGGTCGAATCGCCCTCCATGGTCATCAGGTGACCGATGTTGTAGTGCACGGAGAGCTTGTCGAGCACCTTGCCCGCGCAGTAGTCCCACTTGGCGACCTGCGAGTCGACGTACAGCGAAGTGTAGGCGACGCAGGCCTTGGAGTCGTACTGCGTGTGCAGGGGGCCGAGGCCGAGCGGCACTTGCACGTGCAGCGCGTCCTTCATGCCGATCACGGGAATGCCGTACGGGTCCTTCGACTCGAATTTGCCGGCCTTGATGGCGGCCTGGATCTTCTCGAAGCTGTACACCGAGGCGTGCGTGTCGAGCTTGCCGCCGACGACGATGTACTTGCCGTCCGGGGTGACGTCCACGCCGTGCGGGCTCTTCGGCTCGGGCACGAGGAAGAGCAGGCCTTCCTTCACCGCCACGTCGATCGGGATGACGTTGTGGCCGTTGATCTTCTTCGCCTTGCCGGCCTTGACGACCTCGGCGGCCTTCTTCCAGTTCATCACGTGCAGGTAGTCGGTGTCCTTTGCCGAGCAGCCCGCTTCATAGGGCGGACGGCCCTTCTCGATGCCGCCGACGTAGCGCTCGGCGCAGAACGAGTTGGTGAAGGCCCAGCCTTCCGACGGGCCCTTGCCGGCGTCCGACAGGTCCTGCCAGTAGGGCGGCAGTTCGAAGGAGAAGGAGTCCTTCGGCACGATGCGGCCTTCCTTGCGGTCGAACTTCCAGTAGGTCACGCCGCCGCGGTACTTCTCGTTCATTTCCTCGAGCGGGTAGAACTTCTTGTTCTCCAGCGGGGCCGGGTACTGCGCCGCCTCGATGACGTACTCGGTGTTGGTGGTGACGAAGGCGCCGCCGTGCTCGGACTTGTAGATCGGGTTGACCACGATCTGCTTGGTCTCGAAGTCGCGCAGGTCGATCACCGCCAGGCGCGGGTTGGCCTTGTCGTTGATGAAGAGGAACTGGCCGTCGTACTCGCCGTTGGTCTCGGAGATCGCCGGGTGGTGCGTGTCGCCCCAGGTGATCGTCTTGCCGTCGATCTTGCCCTGGTCGAGCACCGCCTTGGAGTTGGCGTCGTAGCCGTAGCCCTGCCAGGGCTCGGGGGTGAACACGCCGATGTACTTGAGGATGCGCATCGACGGCACGCCGTACACGATGACCTGGCCGCTCTGGCCGCCCGAGCTGAACGTGACGAATTCGTCGCGCTTGCCGGTCGGCACGTAGGTTTTTGCCGCCGCCAGCAGATCCTGCTGCGACAGATTGCGCCGCTTGAGGACATCCTGCAGCGTTTCTGTCGACAACGCGGCGGTGGCGGTCAAGCCGATCCCGGCCGCGAGCACCAGCGACAGCGCCCTTTTACTCGTGTTTATCATGGAGGTTCTCCCTAGATGACTGCAACTTGAAAATTTCCTTCATACTGCAAACCAAGGCGTTCGGCTGAACGAAGCCCCGAACGCACATTTTAACCGGGGCAAGCGCCCTGCGACACTTTGCCGCACCACTCTATGCTTTCCGTCTGCCAAATCCTTGATGAATGTCAAATAAGCACGGCGGGCCGGGCCTCGACAATGCCTCATGGACGAATCCGCCGCGGCGCCGAGCCGCAACAGTTTTCCTTATCCCGCCATAGGCGCCATCCTGGCCATGCTGGCCGTCGCCGTGCTGGGCGTGCTCTGGCTGCCGCGCGCCGACGTACAGGTGCCCCCGGTCGACGACTGCCGGCTCGACAGGCAGCCCTGCACGGCCGTGCTGCCAGGCGGCGGCCGCCTCGAAGTGGCGCTCGATCCGAGGCCGGTGACGACGTCCGGCCCGGTGCGCGTGGGCGTGACGGTCGACGGATTGCGCGCCGAGCGGGTGGGCGTGGATTTCCAGGGCGTGGACATGAACATGGGCCTGCATCATCTGGCGCTGGCGGAGTCTGGCGTCGGCCGCTTTGCCGGCGAGATGACCCTGCCGGTGTGCGTGACCGGAAAGATGGTGTGGCAGGCGACCGTCCTGGTCGCCGCGGAGCGCAAGAACATCAGCGTGCCGTTCCGTTTCGAAAGCGGCGTTTGATGCCAATCAAGCCGCGCTGAGCGGCGTTTGCGCAGAATGCCCGACTGCGTTCAGCGACGTTTTTCTGGCCGATGATCCGACTGCTGCCCCTGTTGTTCGTCCTGCTGCTTGCCGGCGCGCAGGCCGCGCCGCCGAAGAAGGCGCCGGCGAAGGCCGCGGCGAAGCCCGCCGCCGAAGCTGCGCCGGCGGCCCATGCATCCGCGGCGGAGGAGGACAAGGGCAAGGAGATCAACGGCGTCTGCGCCGCCTGTCACGGCGAGCACGGCCAGGGCGGCAAGCGCGGCGAGTATCCGCGCATCGCCGGCCAGCGCGCCGCCTACCTGAAGGACCAGCTGAAGTCGTTCCGCGCGCGCAAGCGCATCAACATTCCGATGTACCCCTACACGCAGGAGCGTGAGCTGCCCGACGAGGACATCGAGGCGGTGTCGGAGTATCTGGCCGCCATCCAGCTGCCGACCAAGTGGCCGGAGTTCAAGGATACCGACGACGCCTTGACGCGCCTCGAGGCGGTGGAAAAGGTGATGATCATCCCGCGCGCCGAGGGCAACATCGAGAACGGCAAAACCATCTACCAGAAGGAGTGCCACTCCTGCCACGGTCGCGACGGGCGTGGCAGGGGCAAGTTCCCCATGCTCATCGGGCAATACACCAACTACCTGAAGAAGCAGGCCGACAGCTACGTCAAGGGCGAGCGGCCGCACGACGAGGAGGGCCCCGTCGGCATCCTCAACAAGCTCTCCGAGAAGGACATCCAGGACATCCTGGCCTATCTCACCGCCATTCAGGATCCGGAGAAGTAGAGCCTTCCCCCCAACCCCCTTCCCGGGGAAGGGGGTGACGGTTGTTCGCTTTGCTCCATGCTATTGACTGGCTCCGCCTTGGGGCGGCCCGGCGGCGGGGCCGGCTCAGTAGTCAGCCGATGCGGATTGCCTGTGCCGGGCAGGGTGCATAGCAGGCGCCGCAGCCGGTGCAGAGCGCCGCATCTACATCCGGTTGCGCCGCGGACATCACCCGCGGGCTGAAGCGGATGGCTTGCGCCGGGCAGGCATCGCCGCAGGCGCGGCAGACGACATTGGTTTTCGCCAGGCAGTTGTTTCGGATGTGCGCCTTGAGCTTCCAGGGCGGCTCGTCTTCCGCCTTCTCCAGCGCCCGCGGCATGCAGGCCTCGACGCACTTGCCGCAGAAGGTACACTCGCCGCGGCCGAAATCCGCTGTCGGGCGCGCGTCCTTGTCGAGCACCAGGATGTGCTGCGGGCAGACATTGACGCAGTCGCAGCAGCGCGTGCAGGCAGCGACGAAGGCGGCTTCCGCCCGCGCCCAGGGCGGGCGTGGCGCTGTCGCGGTCTTTCCGGAAAAATCGCCGCGCAGGAACTGGCGGCGGCTGATGTCTTTCAAGTTGCCGGTTCCCGGTTGTCAGTTGCCAGTAACAGCCAAACCCTACCCTCGCAAATACTCACTGGCAACCGGCAACTGAGTTACTCGTCCTCTTCCTTCATGCCCTGGGGCTTCTGGTGGGCGATGCCCTTGTGGCAGTCGATGCAGGTCTCCCCGCTCTTGGCCGCCAGTTCGTGCTGCTTGCGGGCGCGCTGCTTCTGCTTTTCCGGATCCATGCTCACCATGCTGTGGCAGTTGCGGCATTCCAGCGAGTTGTTGGCCTTCATGCGCTTCCACTCGTTCTCCGCCAGCGCCAGCCGCTTGGCCTCGAACTTCTCCCGCGTGTCGATGCTGCCGGTGATCTTGCCCCAGACCTCGCGCGTGGCCTGGATCTTCCTCAGCATCTTCGGGCCCCACTCCTTCGGCACGTGGCAGTCCGAGCAGACGGCGCGCACCCCGGTGCGGTTGGTGTAGTGAATGGTCTTCTTGTATTCCTCGTAGACGTTTTCGCGCATCTCGTGGCAGCCGATGCAGAACGCCTCGGTATTGGTGGCCTCCACCACGGTGTTGAAGCCACCCCAGAAAACGATGCCGGCGACGAAACCGACCACCAGCAAAGTCACCAGGGAATACTTGGCGCTGGGCCGGCGCAGGGCGCGCCAGAGTCGGCCGAAAGAGGAATCATTGCCGGACATTCGGATACCCGCTCTATTCAAAAACAGTTCCCAACAAACATCCGGGGGCGCTAGGCCCCCGGGATGTCTTGCTGCTGAATTGTTGCTTAGTAGATGTCTTTCACCGTGTTATAGACGTTGAACTTGCCGGTCGGGGTGATCATCTTCGGATCGGTGATCACCTTCTTGACCTTCAGGGTCTTGTCGTCATACACCACGATGGCGGACTGGTCGGTCTTGCCGCCCCAGAGCGAGATCCAGACTTCGTCGCCCTTCTCGTTGTACTCCTGGTGCACCGCGCGGCGAAGCGCCTTGGTCACCGGCAGGCCGGAGTCCTTGGCGACGTCGACCTTGACCGGCGGCTTGGACAGGTCGGTCAGGTCGAACACGTAGTTCACCTCGGCGTTCTCGCGCTCGGGGTTCATCGGCAGATCGGCCCAGAGACGCTTCGACTTCGGATGCGTCTTGACGAACAGGTTGCCGGCGCCCGGCACCTTCAGTTCCTCGACCACCTTCCAGTTGTACTGCTTGAACTTGGCGTGCTCGGGCTTTTCCGACGGCGTCGAGATCAGGGATACCACGGCATCGCCGAGGTGACCGGTCGCCCAGACGGGGCCATACTTCGGATGGAAGAAGTTGGCGCCGCGGCCCGGGTGCGGGATCTTCTTGGTGTCGACCAGGGCGGCCAGCTTGCCCGTCTTGGTGTCGACCGCCGCGACCTTGTGCGAGGCGTTCGCCGCCACCAGGAAGTAACGCTTGGAAGCGTCCCAGCCGCCGTCATGCAGGAACTTGGCGGAATTGATGGTGGTGGTCTTCAGGTTGTTGATGTCGCTGTAGTCCACCAGCAGGATCATGCCGGTTTCCTTGACGTTGATGACCCACTCCGGCTTGATGTGCGAGGACACGATCGAGGCCACGCGCGGCTCGGGGTGATACTCGCCATCCACCGTCATGCCGCGGGTCGATACGACCTTGAGCGGCTTCAGGGTGTCGCCTTCCATGACCGAGTACTGGGGCGGCCAGTAGGAACCGCCGACCAGGTACTTGTCCTCGTAGCCCTTGAACTTCGAGGTGTCGACCGAGCGGGCATCGGAGCCGATCTTGATCGTCGCCACGGTGGTGGGCTTCTCGAACCAGAGGTCGATCAGGGTCACCAGGCCGTCGCGGCCGACCGTATAGACATAGCGGCCGGAGAGCGACAGACGCGAGATGTGCACCGCGTAGCCGGTCTTCAGGATCTGCCAGATCTGCTTGGTGTCGCCGTCGATCAGCGCCAGTTCGCCGGTGTCGCGCAGGGTGGTGGCGAAGACGTTCTTCAGGTTGACCTTGCTCATCTGCTTGGTCGGGCGGTCCTTGACCGGCACGATCAGCTTCCACGAATCCTGCATGTCCTTCAGGCTGAACTCGGGCGGCACGTCAGGCACGTTCTGGATATAGCGCGCCATGACGTTGATCTCTTCCTTGGTCAGGATGTCGTCGTAGTTGACCATGCCGCCTTCGGTGCCGAGGGCGATGATCTTCTCCAGACGCTGGGTGCCGAGCTTGAGCATGCCACCCGACGTCTCCTTGCCGTCCTTGTCCTTCTTGGTCCAGCTCGGCTCGAGGTTCTTGCCGGTGGCGCCCTTGCGCAGCACACCGTGGCAGCCGGCGCAGCGCTCGAAGTAGATCTTCTTGCCGGTCGCCTTCTCCTCCGCCGTCATGGCCGGGGGCGCCGCATCCTGCGCATAGGCGTTGCCGAACACGCCGGCAAGCGCAAGCGGCAGAGCCGCCAGAGACAGGGCAACGGATTTCGATTTGCGTTTCTGCATCTGATATCTCCCTCAACGAAGAACCCGATTAACGATTAATGGAAAGAGCCCAAAAAAATTATACGTTTTTGTGCTGACGCAAGATTCTGCTTATTACGGCCTTGCTTCCTTGATTTTTGTCAAACTAAACTTCGATCTGCGGAAAAGAAGTTATCCACAGAATAACCACGGTTAATCGCCTGGTGCCGGGAGGGGGAGTCGAACCCCCACACTGTTTCCAGCGGTGGATTTTGAGTCCACTGCGTCTACCGATTCCGCCATCCCGGCATGGGATCGGCCGCGTAAAATTGCCGGCCGCGCAAAGAGTCGGCATTATCCCGCATCCGAGTCGCCCGAATCAAATACATGCCGCTTTCCCTCGCCGATTTCGACTACGACCTGCCGCCCGAACTGATCGCCCAGGTTCCGCTTCCGGAACGCACGGCGAGCCGTCTGCTGATCGCCGATGGCGCGCGGCTGGAGGACCGCCGGTTCGCCGACCTGCCCTCGCTGCTGCAGGCGGGCGACCTGCTGGTCTTCAACGACACGCGCGTGCTGCATGCCCGCCTGCACGGCGTCAAGGACAGCGGCGGCCGGGTCGAGGTGCTGATCGAGCGTCCGGTCGGGCGCCACGAGGCCTTGGCCCAGATCCGTGCCAGCCATGCGCCCTGGCCGGGCAGCCGGCTGCTGCTGGAAGGCGCGCTGGAAGTCGCCGTGGTGGCGCGCGAGGGGGCTTTCTTCCTGCTGCGCTTCCCCGGCCCGGAAGACCTGGTCGACCTGCTCGAGCGCCACGGCAAGCTGCCCCTGCCGCCCTACATCCAGCGCCAGGCGGAGGACGCCGACGAGGCGCGCTACCAGACCGTCTATGCGCGCGAACACGGTTCGGTCGCCGCGCCCACGGCCGGGCTGCATTTCGACGAGTCCCTCATGGACGCGCTACGCGCGCGCGGCGTCGACTTCGCCTGGCTCACCCTGCACGTCGGCGCCGGCACCTTCCAGCCGGTGCGCGTGGACGACCTCGCCCGTCATCGCATGCACCGCGAGCGCTACGTGATCCCCGTAGATACCGCCCGCGCCCTTGCCGCCGCGCGCGCACGCGGCGGGCGCATCGTCGCCGTCGGCACCACCACCCTGCGCGCGCTGGAGGCCGCCGCGCAGGAGGGCGAGATACTGGCCGGCCCGGGCGAGACGGAGCTCTTCATCCTGCCCGGCTTCCGCTTCCGCACCGCCGACGCCCTGATCACCAACTTCCACCTGCCGAAGTCCACCCTGCTCATGCTGGTCTCCGCCTTCGGCGGCCTGGACAATCTGCGCCGCGCCTATGCCCACGCCGTGGCCGAACGCTACCGCTTCTTCAGCTACGGCGACGCCATGTTCCTCACACGCCGCGACGCGCCATGAAATTCGAGCTTATCGCCACGGACGGCGCCGCGCGCCGCGGCCGCCTCACCCTCGCCCACGGCATCGTCGACACGCCGGCCTTCATGCCGGTCGGCACCTACGGCACGGTGAAGACCCTGGCGCCGGAGGAAGTCAAGGCTCTCGGCGCGCAGATCGTGCTCGGCAACACCTTCCACCTCTGGTTGCGGCCGGGGCTGGAGGTCATTGCCGCCCACGGCGGGCTGCACCGATTCATGGGCTGGGACGGGCCGATCCTCACCGATTCGGGCGGCTTCCAGGTCTTCAGCCTCGGCGCCCTGCGCAAGATTTCCGAGGAAGGCGTCAAGTTCGCCTCGCCGGTGAACGGCGACCGCCTCTTCCTCACGCCGGAGGAATCCATGCGCATCCAGCGCGTGCTCAACTCCGACGTCGTCATGATCTTCGACGAGTGCACGCCCTACCCCGCCAGCCACGCCGAGGCGGCGAAGTCGATGCGCCTCAGCCTGCGCTGGGCCGAGCGCTCGAAGCGCGCCCATGAGGGCAATCCCAACGCCCTCTTCGGCATCGTCCAGGGCGGCATGTTCGAGGACCTGCGCGACGAGTCGCTCGCCGGCCTCGCGGACATCGGCTTCGACGGCTACGCCATCGGCGGCCTCTCGGTGGGCGAGCCGAAGGCCGACATGAAGCGCATCCTCGCCCACACCGCGCCGCGGCTGCCGCAGGAGCGGCCGCGCTACCTGATGGGCGTCGGCACGCCGGAAGACCTGGTGAATGCCGTGGCGCAGGGCATCGACATGTTCGACTGCGTGCTGCCAACGAGGAATGCCCGCAACGGCTGGCTGTTCACCCGCCATGGCACGGTGAAGATCCGCAACGCCGCCCATGCCGCCGACACGCGCCCGATAGACGAAAGCTGCCCCTGCATCACCTGCCGCAACTTCTCGCGCGCCTATCTGCATCACCTGCAGCGGGTGAACGAGATCCTCGGTGCGCGGCTCAACACCCTGCACAACCTCACCTACTACCAGCAATTGATGGCCGAGCTGCGGGCGGCCATCGCCGCCGGCCGGCTGGCCGACACGATTGCCGAATTCCGCGCGGCAAGAAGCGCCAAGCTGCTATAATTTCGCGGATTTTTCAATCCACTTCCAATCCACTTCCGGAGATCAACGTGCTGATATCGAATGCCTGGGCGCAAGCCGCCCCTGCTGCTGCCGGCGATGCGGGCGGCGGCCTGTTGGGCATGCTGCCCATCATCCTGATGTTCGTCGTGCTGTGGTTCCTCATGATCCGGCCGCAGATGAAGCGCGCCAAGGAGCACAAGGCCATGGTCGAAGCCATGCAGAAGGGCGACGAGGTGCTCACCAACGGCGGCATCGCCGGCCGCGTCACCAAGGTCGATGAAACCTACATCGGCCTCGAGATCGCCGAAAACGTCGTCATCTCGATCCAGAAGAACGCCGTCACCGCGATCCTGCCCAAGGGCACGCTGAAGACGCTCTGACCCCAGCCACCCGCCGCGGGGCGGTCCGGCCGCCCCGCCACGAGACATGAACCGCTACCCGCTCTGGAAATACCTCCTGATCGGCGTCATCCTGGCGCTCGGTCTGCTCTACACCCTGCCCAATTTCTACGGCGAGGCGCCGGCGGTGCAGGTCTCCAGCATCAAGGCCACGGTCAAGGTCGACGCCAGGCTGCTCGCCCGCGTCGAGGAGATACTCAAGGCCGCCGGCATCGCCCATCAGGGCCTCTTCGCCGATCCGAACAGCGTGCGCGCCCGTTTCGGCGACACCGAGACGCAGATCAAGGCCAAGGACGCGGTGGAGAAAGCCCTCAATCCCGATCCGGAGAACGCCGCCTACGTCGTGGCGCTCAACCTGCTCTCGCGCTCCCCGGCCTGGCTCACCTCCATGCACGCCCTGCCGATGTACCTCGGCCTCGACCTGCGCGGCGGCGTGCACTTCCTGCTGCAGGTCGACATGAAGGGCGCGCTGACCAAGCGGCTCGACGCCACCGCCGCCGACCTGCGTTCGCTCATGCGCGACAAGGGCGTGCGCCACGGCGGCATCGCGCGCGAGCGCGACCAGCTCGCCATCCGCTTCCGCGACGGCGAGACGCGCAACAAGGCGCGCGCCGCCATCGAGACCGCCCAGCCCGATCTGCTGTTGGTCGAGGCCCAGGAAGGCGCCGACTTCAAGCTCTCCGCCACGCTGAAGCCGGAGGCGCAGAAGCGCATCCAGGAGTTCGCCCTCAAGCAGAACATCACCACCCTGCACAACCGCATCAACGAGCTGGGCGTGGCCGAGCCGGTGATCCAGCAGCAGGGCGCCGACCGCATCGTCGTGCAATTGCCCGGCGTGCAGGACACGGCCAAGGCGAAGGACATCCTCGGCCGCACCGCCACCCTCGAAGTGCGCCTGGTCGACGACGAGAACAGCCAGAACCCGGCGGTCATGGAAGAGGCCGCGCGCGGCCAGCCGCCGGTCGGCACCGAATACTACGTCGAGCGCAGCGGCGGCCCGCTGCTGGTGAAGAAGCAGGTCGTGCTGACCGGCGACCGCCTCACCGACGCCCAGCCCGGCTTCGACAACCAGACGCACGAGCCGGCGGTGCACCTCACCCTGGATTCGGCCGGCGCGCGCATCTTCAAGGACGTCACACGCGAGAACGTCGGCAAGCGCATGGCCATCCTGCTCATCGAGAAAGGCAAGGGCGAGGTCATCACCGCCCCGGTGATCCGCACCGAGATCGGCGGCGGCCGCGTGCAGATCTCCGGCCGCATGAGCACCGTCGAGGCCAACGACGTCGCCCTGCTGCTGCGCGCCGGCAGCCTGGCCGCGCCGATGGAGATCATCGAGGAGCGCACCATCGGCCCCAGCCTCGGCGCCGAGAACATCGAGCGCGGCTTCAACTCCACGCTCTACGGCTTCGTCGCCATCGCCGTCTTCATGGTCATCTACTACCTGATGTTCGGCCTCATCTCGGTGGTGGCGCTGTCGACCAACCTGCTCCTGCTGATCGCCCTGCTCTCCCTGCTGCAGGCGACCCTGACCCTGCCCGGCATCGCCGCCATCGCGCTGACCCTGGGCATGGCCATCGACGCCAACGTGCTGATCAACGAGCGCATCCGCGAGGAACTGAGGAACGGCGCCACGCCGCAGGCGGCCATCGCCGCCGGCTACGAACGCGCCTTCGGCACCATTCTCGACTCGAACGTCACCTCGCTCATCGCCGGCCTGGCGCTGCTCATCTTCGGCTCCGGCCCGGTGCGCGGCTTCGCCGTGGTGCATTGCCTCGGCATCCTCACCTCGATGTTCAGCTCGGTCGTCGTCTCGCGCGGCATCGTCAACCTGGTCTACGGCGGCCGGCGCAAGCTGGCCAGGCTGTCGATCGGCAACGTCGCCTGGAAATAATGGCCCCCACGCTCACTTCGTTCGCTGCCCCCACAGGGGGCGCCGCCTTCCTCGGGGCGGCCCGTCGGAAGGCAGGAGGAAAGTAAGACAATGGAATTCTTCAAGATCCGCAAAGACATCCCCTTCATGCGCCATGCGCTGGTGTTCAACGTCATTTCGTTGCTCACCTTCGTCGCCGCGGTGTTCTTCCTCGCCACGCGCGGGCTGCACTTCAGCGTCGAATTCACCGGCGGCACTCTGATCGAGGTGAGCTACGCGCAGGCGGCCGACACGCAGAAGATCCGCGACACCTTGGCCCGTGCCGGCTACACCGATACCCAGGTGGCCAACTTCGGCAGCAGCCGCGACGTGCTCATCCGCATGCCGCTCAAGCCGGGCCAGGATTCGGCCGCGCTCGGCGCATCGGTGATGGGTGCGCTCGTACAGGACGCCGCCGGCGCCGAACTCAAGCGCGTCGAGTTCGTCGGCCCGCAGGTAGGCAAGGAACTCGCCGAGAACGGCGCCATCGCCCTGCTGCTGGTGGTGTTCGGCATCATCGTGTACCTGGCGCTGCGCTTCGAATGGCGCTTCGCCGTCTCGGCGATCATCGCCAACCTGCACGACGTCGTGATCATCCTCGGCTTCTTCGCCTTCTTCCAGTGGGAGTTCTCGCTGCCGGTGCTGGCGGCGGTGCTGGCCGTGCTGGGCTATTCGGTGAACGAGTCGGTGGTGGTCTTCGACCGGGTGCGCGAGAACTTCAGGAAGATGCGCAAGGCCACCGTGCCGCAGGTCATCGACGCCGCCATCACCGGCACCATCAGCCGCACCATCATCACCCACGGCAGCACCCAACTCGCCGTGCTCTCGATGCTGATCTTCGGCGGCGAGGTGCTGCACTACTTCGCCCTGGCGCTGACCATCGGCATTCTCTTCGGCATCTACTCCTCGGTGCTGGTGGCGAGCCCGCTGGTGATGTGGCTCGGCGTCTCGCGCGAGCAGTTCGTCAAGCCGCAGAAGCCGAAGGAAGAAGCGGTCGTCTGAAAGTCAGTCTCCCCGACACGGCGCAACCGACATGGACGGCGAGCTGAAGCAGGTCAGGGTGTGGGACCTGCCGACGCGGGTCTTCCATTGGGCGCTGGTCCTGTGCGTCACCGGCTCCTTGGTCAGCGTCAAGATCGGCGGCAACGCCATGGTCTGGCACGGCCGCTGCGGCCTCGCCGTCATCGGCCTGCTGGTGTTCCGCCTCGCCTGGGGCTTCCTCGGCTCGACCTATGCCCGCTTTGCCCAGTTCGTGCGCGGCCCGGCGGCGATCAGGGCCTATCTGCGCGGCGAATGGCGCGGCGCGGGCCACAACCCGCTGGGCGCGCTCTCGGTGCTGGCCATGCTGGGCGCCCTCCTGCTCCTGGCCGGAACCGGCCTTTTCGCCAACGACGACATCGCCTTCGAGGGGCCGCTCTACGCGCTCGTCGGCAAGGCCTTCTCCGACCGCCTCACCGCACTCCACAATCTCTTCGAGCCGCTCATCCTGCTGCTGGTTGCGGCGCACCTCTGCGCCATCGCCTATTACGTCCGCATCCGCGGCGAGACCCTGATCCTGCCGATGATCACCGGCAGAAAGGCCGGGGGCGAACCCGCCCGGGGCGGCGGCACGGCGGTTTTCTGCATCGCGCTGGCCCTTGCCCTGGCCGCCGTGTATGGCGCCAGCGGTGCTTGGCTGCCCGAGCCGCCGGCCGCGCCCGCGGGCGCAGGAAGCGCTCCCTCGTTCTGACCCCCGAAATGCCAAAGGCCGCCCGTGGGCGGCCTTTGGGTTCGCAGGGGAATCCGCTTACTCGTCCTTGCGGAACTTGTCGTGGCAGGCCTTGCAGGCGTCGCCGAGCTTGCCGAACTGCGCCTTAACGGCGGCGGCATCGCCGGCGGCGGCGACCTTGGCCATCTCGTTGGCTTCCTTCACGTAGGCGCCGGCGATCTTGCCGATCTCCTCCTTGCTCTCCGGCTTGAAGAACTCCGGCTTGACCCGCGTTTCCTTCCAGCCCTTGCCGCTGCCGGTGTTCGGCTGGAAAAGGGCGCCCATCTTGGAATTGGCGACGGCCTGGATGACGTTGGCGGCCTCGGTCACCTGGTCCTTGTTGTAGGTGCCCTCGACGTTGGCCTTGATGCGGGCCATGCTCCAGGCCAGGGTGTGGTAGGCGGACTGGCGCCAGCGTATCTGGTCCTCGGGCTTGCCGACCACCTGGGCCAGCGCCGCCGAAGTGACGCCCAGGGCAAGGACTGCTGCAACGATGTTCCTGATTTTCATGGGGTCTCCTGTTGAAATATGCCATGCCGGCAACCCGTAAACAGGGATGCCGCGGGAATTATTCCACGCCCGGATGAAAAAAGCTCAGGCGAAGAAGACGTGCTTGACGCGCAGAGTGCGGCCGCCCTCGGCGAGCGCCAGCAGCCTGTCGATGTTCGGGTGCTTGCCGGGATGGGCGCGGGCGTCCTCGGTGTGCTCGGCGTAGAACTCGAGGCCGGCGCGCGCCGCCTCCGGCGTGATGGCGCCGTAGGTCTGCGCCAGGTGGTTGTAGAGCGTCAGCGAGCCGACCTGGCCGGGCTTGTGTTCGATGAGGCCGACCTCCTCCTCGCCGTCGATCAGGCGGATCGCCTCGACATGCGCCACGCCCGGCATCTTCTTCAGGTTGTCAGCGAAGGCCATGTCAGATCCTTTTCGCCAGTTCGGCCGCCTTGCCGACATAGCTCCAGGGCGTCATGGCGAGCAGGCGGGTCTTTTCGGCCTCGGGAATCTTCAGTCCCTGGATGAAGGCGTGCAGCCCTTCGCGCGTGATGCCCTTGCCGCGCGTCAGCTCCTTCAACTGCTCGTAGGGATTCTCCACGCCGTAGCGGCGCATGACCGTCTGCACCGGCTCGGCCAGCACCTCCCAGCACTCGGCGAGGTCGGCGCGCAGGCGCGCCGGTTCGGCTTCCAGCTTGCCGAGGCCCTTGAGGCAGGAGTCGTAGGCGAGCAGCGCGTAGCCGAAGGCGATGCCCATGTTGCGCAGGACCGTGGAGTCGGTCAGGTCACGCTGCAGGCGCGAGACCGGCAGCTTGTCGGCGAGGTGGCGCAGCACGGCGTTGGCGAGGCCGAGGTTGCCCTCTGAATTCTCGAAGTCGATCGGGTTCACCTTGTGCGGCATGGTGGACGAGCCGATCTCGCCGGCCTTCAGCTTCTGTTTGAAGTAGCCAAGCGAGATGTACATCCAGATGTCGCGGTCGAGGTCGAGCAGGATGGTGTTGGCGCGGGCGACGGCGTCGAACAGCTCGGCCATGGCGTCGTGCGGCTCGATCTGGATGGTATAGGGATTGAACTCGAGGCCGAAGGACTCGATGAAGCGGCGCGCGAAGCCCTCCCAGTCGAAATCCGGGTAGGCCGCCAGGTGGGCGTTGTAGTTGCCCACCGCGCCGTTGAACTTGGCGGTCAGCGGCACCGCGGCGATGCGCGCGCGGGCGCGCTTCAGGCGCGCCGCAACGTTGGCCATCTCCTTGCCCAGGGTGGTCGGGCTGGCCGGCTGGCCGTGGGTGCGCGAGAGCATCGGCAGTTCGGCGTGCTGGTGCGCCAGTTCGACCAGCCGCGCGACGACGGCGTCGAGCGCCGGCAGCAGGTTCGCCTCGCGCGCATCGCGCAGCATGAGGGCGTGCGAAACGTTGTTGATGTCCTCCGAGGTACAGCCGAAGTGGATGAACTCGGCCACCGCCATCACCTCGGCGTTGTCGGAGAGGCGCTCCTTGAGCCAGTATTCCATGGCCTTGACGTCGTGGTTGGTGCGCGCCTCGATGGCCTTGATCGCTTCGCCGTCGGTGGCGGAGAACGACTTCACCACCTCGTCGAGTTCGGCCTGCGTCTCGGCGGAAAAGGCCGGAATCTCGGCGAAATGCGCCTCGGCGGCAAGCGCCTTGAGCCAGGCCACTTCGACGCGCACGCGGTTGCGGATCAGTCCGAATTCCGAAAAATGCGCGCGCAGGTCCTCGACCTTGCCGGCATAGCGGCCATCGAGCGGGGAAAGGGCGATCAACGGAGTCAGGGTCATGTGCGTAAACCTTCAGAATTCAGGCGAATTTTATCACGCGGGCCGCTTCGCCTGCGGCACTGGCGTGACGCCGGTCACGGTCGCAGCGGAGGGCGATGATATAATTTCCATGCATCCAAACAGCGGCTCAAAATGAAACTGATCGGCTCCCTGACCAGCCCCTACGTGCGCAAGGCGCGCATCGTCCTCGCAGAGAAAAAGATCGAGTACCACTTCGTGCTCGACAACCCCTGGAACGCCGACAGCGCCGTGGCCAGGCTCAACCCGCTCGGCAAGGTGCCGGTGCTGCTGCTCGACGACGACAGCACCCTGTTCGACTCGCGCGTCATCGTCGAGTATCTCGACGGCGTGACGCCCAACAACCGCCTGCTGCCCGCCTCGGGCCGCGAACGCATCCGCATCAAGCGCTGGGAGGCGCTGGCCGACGGCGTGCTCGACGCCGCCGTGGCGGCCTTCCTCGAGGCCAAGCGCCCGAAGCAGGAACAGAGCGCGAGCTGGGTCGCGCGCCAGCGCGAAAAGATCCTGCGCTCGCTGGAGATGATGTCCGAGGAACTCGGCGAGCAGCCCTGGTGCAACGGCAACGCCTTTTCGCTCGCCGACGTCGCGGTCGGCGCGGCGCTCGGCTACCTCGACTTCCGGCTGGGCGACATCAACTGGCGCGAGCAGCACCCCAACCTGGCGCGCCTCTTCGGCGAGCTGATGGAGCGGCCGTCCTTCGCCGAAACCGTGCCGCAGGGTTAGTACCGGTTACCGGTTGCCAGCTCCCAGTTGAATCCGCGATTTTTACCGGCAACTGGCAACCGGGAACCGGCAACTACTCAATAATGCCGCCGCCGAGGCACACCTTCGAATCGTAGAGCACCACGCTCTGGCCGGGCGTCACCGCCCATTGTGGCTGGGCGAAGAGCACCTCGCAGCGTCCCGCATCCACACGCTCCACCTCGCACGGCGCGTCCGGCTGGCGGTAGCGCGTCTTTGCCGTATACACCCAGTGCGTGTGCGGCGCCTTGCCGTTCACCCACGACAGGTCGACCGCCTGCAGGCGGTCGGCGAGCAGCGCCGGATGGTCGTGGCCCTGCACGACGTAGAGGATGTTTTTTTCGAGGTCCTTGCCGGCGACGTACCAGGCATCATGCTCGCCGCCCTTTTGGCCGACCCCATCGCCTCCGGCGATGCCACCAATTCCGAGGCCCTTGCGCTGGCCCAGCGTGTGGTACATCAGGCCGTGGTGCTCGCCGACGCGCCTGTCGCCCTCCAGCGTGCGAATCTCGCCGGGGCTGCGCGGGATGTAGCGCTCGAGGAACTCCTTGAAGGGCCGCTCGCCGATGAAGCAGATGCCGGTCGAGTCCTTCTTGGCGAAGTTGGGCAGGCCCGCCGCTTGCGCCATCTTGCGCACCTCGCGCTTGTAGAGCTGGCCGAGGGGAAACAGCGTCTTCGCCAGCTGCGCCTGGTTGAGGCGGCAGAGGAAGTAGCTCTGGTCCTTGGTGCCGTCCTCGGCCTTGAGCAGCTGGAACTCGGAGCCCATCTCGGTCGGGAACTCGCGCACCTGGGCGTAGTGGCCGGTGGCGATCTTCTCGGCGCCCAGCGCAAGGGCGTGGTCGAGGAAGGCCTTGAACTTGATCTCGGCGTTGCACAGCACGTCCGGGTTGGGCGTGCGCCCGGCCTGGTACTCGCGCAGGAACTCGCTGAAGACGCGCTCCTTGTACTCGGCGGAGAAGTTCACCACCTCGAGCTCGATGCCGAGGATGTCGCACACCGCGGCGACGTCGATGAGATCCTGGCGCGAGGAGCAGTACTCCGCGTCGTCGTCGTCCTCCCAGTTCTTCATGAACAGGCCGACGACCTTCCAGCCCTGCTGCTTGAGGAGCATCGCCGCGACGGAGGAATCCACCCCGCCCGACATGCCGACCACGACTGTGCCCTGGCTCATATCTCGTAGTGGGTAATCAAATCGAGGCCGAAGCGGCGTCCGGCCAGGTAGTCGCGCACGCACTGCATGACCAGCGGGCTGCGATGGCAGGCGCGCTCGGCGGCGATCTCTTCCGGCGTCAGCCAGAGCGCGCGCAGGATGCCGTGGTCGAGCGCCCGCTCGGCCTCGACGCCGAGCAGCCTGCCGCCGAACGCGAATCTCAGATAAGTGATCTGTCCGTCCGGCCGTCTCCACTGGTAGATGCCGACGAGGTATTCCGGCATGAAGCGGTGCGCCGTCTCCTCCAGCGCCTCGCGCGCCGCGGCATCGACGAGGGACTCGCCCTCGTCGAGGTGCCCGGCCGGCTGGTTGAGGCGGATGCCGTCGTCGGTCTCCTCCTCCACCAGCAGGAAGCGGCCGCCGCGCTCGATGACCGATGCGACGGTGACGTTGGGTTTCCAGAGTCGGTCCATGAGTGGATTTTACCGTTTCCATCCGGCCTGCGATAAAATTCGGATTCTCTCGAAAACGCTGGAGAACCATCATGTCCATGGCCGACCGCGACGGCTTCATCTGGCACGACGGCAAGCTCGTGCCCTGGCGCGAAGCGACGACGCACGTGCTCACCCACTCCCTGCACTACGGCCTCGCCGTGTTCGAGGGCGTGCGCGCCTACAAGACCGTCGACGGCACTTCAATCTTCCGCCTCAAGGAGCACACCGACCGGCTCTTCAACTCGGCGCACATCTACATGATGAAGATGCCCTACGACAAGGAGACGGTGATGGAGGCGCACCGCGAAGTCGTGCGCGCCAACAAGCTGGAATCCTGCTACCTGCGGCCGATCGCCTTCTACGGCTCGGAAAAGATGGGCGTCTCGCCGAAGGGCGCCAAGGTTCACGTCGCCATCGCCGCCTGGCCCTGGGGCGCCTACCTCGGCGAGGACGGGCTGGCCAACGGCATCCGCGTCAAGACCTCGAGCTACGCCCGCCACCACGTGAACGTCTCGATGTGCCGCGCCAAGTATTCCGGCACCTACGCCAACTCGATCCTCGCCAACATGGAGGCCACCGAACACGGCTACGACGAGGCGCTGCTGCTCGATGTCGACGGCTTCGTCGCCGAGGGCGCCGGCGAGAACCTCTTCGTCATCAAGGACGGCCAGATCTACGAGCCGGAGATCGCCTCGGCCCTGGTCGGCATCACCCGCGCCACCATCATCCAGCTCGCCAAGGAGCTCGGCTACGAGGTCAAGGCCAAGCGCCTGACGCGCGACGACCTCTACATCGCCGACGAGGCCTTCTTCACCGGCACCGCCGCCGAAGTGACGCCGATCCGCGAGGTCGACAGCCGGCAGATCGGCAGCGGCAAGCGCGGCCCGATCACGCACCAGATCCAGAATCTGTTCTTCGACGTGGTGAACGGCCGCTCGCCCTTCCACAAGGGCTGGCTGACGCCGGTCAAATAGGAGCCGTCATGAGCGAAGTGAAAGACACCGCCCGCGTCGTCGCCGTCACCGCGCACGACCTGCCCCTGCACTGCCCGCGTGCCGACGCCCCGCTGTGGGCGCGCCATCCGCGCGTCTTCCTCGACCCGCTGAAGAAGGGCGAGGCGGTCTGCCCGTACTGCGGCACGCGCTACACCTTCGCGGGCGAGGCGCCGAAGGGGCAGCATTGAGTTGCCGGTTGCCGGTTCCCAGTGAGGACGCGCATGCGCGGACGTTACCGACAACTGGCAACCGGCAACCGGCAACCATGAAGTTCCTGATCGTCGCCCCTTCCTGGATCGGCGACACCATCCTGGCGCAGCCGCTCTTCCGGCGGCTGCACGAACGCCACCCCGGCCTCGTCCTCGATGCCTTCGCGCCGGCCTGGGCGGCGCCGGTGCTCGCACGCATGAGCGAGATCCGCCGCGTCATCCCGAATCCCTTCGCCCACGGCGAGTTCAACCTGGCCGGCCGCTGGCGCGCCGGGCGCGACCTCGCGCGCGAGTGCTACGACGCTTCAATCGTCCTGCCCAATTCCTGGAAGTCGGCGCTGCTGCCGTTCTTCGCCGGCATCCCGCAGCGCATCGGCTTCAGGGGCGAGGCGCGCCGCCTGCTGCTCAACCGCATCCACCGCCTCGACGAGCAAGCGCTGCCGCAGATGGCGCAACGCTACGCCCTGCTCGCCGAGGAGGTCGGCGCAACAGAACCCGCCCCGCTGGCGGCGCCGCATCTCGCGACCGACCCGGAATCGGTGCGCGCCACGCTGGCCTCGCTCGGCCTCGATGCGGCGAAGCCGCCGATCGCCTTCTGCCCCGGCGCGGAGTACGGCCCGGCCAAGCGCTGGCCGGCGAAGCACTTCGCCGCACTGGCGCGCCGTCTCGCGGAGGCTGACTTTTCCGTCTGGCTCGTCGGCTCGGCCAAGGACGCGCCGGTGGGCGCGGAAATCGAGCGGCTCTCCGGCGGCGCCGCGCGCAACCTCTGCGGCCGCACCGACCTCGGCCAGGCCATCGACCTGCTCTCCTGCGCGCGCCTGGCGGTGAGCAACGACTCCGGCCTGATGCACGTCGCCGCCGCGCTCGACCGGCCGCTGGTGGCGCTGTACGGATCGTCGAGCACCGCCTACACGCCGCCGCTGTCGAAGCGGGCGCGACTCCTCACGCTGGGACTCGACTGCAGCCCCTGCTTCAGGCGCGAATGCCCGCTCGGGCATTTCAAGTGCCTCAACGATCTCCTGCCCGATCGCGTGTTCGACGAAATCCGCGGAGCCCTCTCATGACCATGCGTTTTTTCGCCACGCCGCAGGACGCCGAGGCGGCCTTCTACGACGCGCTCGAGCGCGCCGACCTCGACGCCATGATGGCCATCTGGGCCGAGGACGAGGAGGTCACCTGCACCCATCTCGGCGGCGAGCGCCTCGCCGGCTTCGCCGCCGTGCGCGAAGGCTGGCGCCAGACCTTCGCCAGCCTGCAGCGCGTCGGCGTGCGCGTGAGCGAGGTCGTGCACCGCCAGGGCATCCTGCTGGCGCTCTCCAGCGTGTACGAGCATTACTCGGTGCGGGGCGAGGCGGCGCCGCGTCCGCCCGTCATCGCCAGCAACGTCTACGTGCGCGGCGCCCAGGGCTGGCACCTGCTCTCGCGCCACGCCTCCGCCGCGCCGGATTCCGTCGGCGCGGACAGCTCGGCGACCCTGCATTGACGCCCTACGTCGCGCCCGCCTGGCTGCCCGGCGGCCATGCGCAGACCATCTGGCCGGTCGCCCGCAAGCCGGCGCCGCCGCCCTATCGCCGCGAGCGCTGGGAGACGCCCGACGGCGACTTCATCGACGTCGACTGGCTGGCGACGCCCGAGGAGGCCGGCGCCCCGCTGGTCATTCTCTTCCACGGACTCGAGGGCAGCTCGTCCAGCCACTACGCCGGCGCCCTCATGCGCGCGCTGGCCGCGCGCGGCTGGGGCGGCGCCGTGCCGCACTTCCGCGGCTGCTCGGGCGAGCCGAACCGCCTGCCGCGCGCCTACCATTCGGGCGATTCCGCCGAGATCGACTGGGTCCTGCGGCGCATGCGCGCACTGTTCCCGCAGCGGCGCATCTTCGCCGCCGGGGTATCCCTCGGCGGCAATGCACTGCTGAAGTGGGCGGGGGAACGGGAGCAGGCCGCGCGCGACGTCGTGCAGGCGCTGGCCGGCGTCTGCGCGCCGCTCGACCTCACCGCCGCCGGCCGCGCGCTGGAGCGGGGCTTCAGCCGCGTCTATGCGAAAAATTTTCTCGTCACGCTGAAGGCGAACTCGGCGGCCAAGCTGGCGCGCCATCCGGGCCTCTTCGACGCCGCGCGCATGCGCTCGGCGCGCACGCTCTACGAATTCGACGACGTCGTCACCGCCCCGGTGCACGGCTTCCGCGATGCCGACGATTACTGGCTGCGCGCCAGCAGCAAGCCCTGGCTCGGCGGCATCCGCCTGCCGGCGCTGGTGCTGAACGCCCTGAACGATCCCTTCCTGCCGCGCGCGGCCCTGCCCGCCGCGCAAGAGGTCGCCGCCACGGTCACGCTCGACTATCCGGCCGGCGGCGGCCATGTCGGCTTCGTCGCCGGCGCCTTCCCCGGCCGTCTCGACTGGCTGCCGCAGCGATTGCTGTCTTTCTTTGATCGCGCGGGATGATGGGATAATGGCGGCTACTTGATAAGGACCCCGCCATGAAAATCCCCGCTCCCGAAATCTTCAAGGCCTACGACATCCGCGGCATCGTCGGCAGGACGCTGACGCGCGATTCGGTTTATTCCATCGGCCGCGCCATCGGCTCCGAAGCGCGCGAGCGGCGCGTGAAGACCGTCGTCGTCGGCCGCGACGGCCGCCTCTCCGGGCCGGAACTGTCGCGCGCGCTGATGGAGGGCATCTGCGCCTCGGGCGTCGACGTCGCCGACATCGGCATGGTGCCGACGCCGCTCGGCTACTTCGCCGCGCATCACCTGAAGACCGGCAGCGCGGTGATGGTCACCGGCAGCCACAATCCGCCCGACTACAACGGCTTCAAGATCATGCTCGCCGGCGACACCCTGCACAGCACGGCCATCACCGCCTTGCGCACGCGTCTCGTCGAGGGCCGCCTGGCCGAGGGCCAGGGCCGCATCAAGGCGGTGGACGTGCGCCAGGACTACCTCGACCGCATCGTCTCCGACGTCAAGCTGGCGCGACCGATGAAGATCGTGGTCGACTGCGGCAACGGCGTCGCCGGCGCCGTCGCGCCCGAGCTCTTCCGCCGCATGGGCTGCGAACTGGTCGAGCTGTTTTGCGAAGTGGATGGCAACTTCCCCAACCACCACCCCGACCCCTCCAAGCCCGACAACCTGAAGGACGTCGTCCGCACCCTGCGGGAGACCGACGCCGAGCTGGGCCTCGCCTTCGACGGCGACGGCGACCGCCTCGGCGTGGTGACCAAGGACGGCGAGATCGTCTACCCCGACCGCCAGCTCATGCTCTTCGCCGCCGACGTGCTGACGCGCAATCCCGGCGCGCAGATCCTCTACGACGTGAAATGCTCGCGCAACCTGGCACGCTCGATCCGCCACCAGGGCGGCCAGCCGGTGATGTGGATGACCGGGCACGCCCTGATCAAAGCGAAATTGAAGGAAACCGGCGCCCCGCTCGCCGGCGAGATGAGCGGCCACACCTTCTTCAAGGAGCGCTGGTACGGCTTCGACGACGGCCTCTACGCCGGCGCCCGCCTGCTCGAGATCGTCTCGCGCTGGAAGGACGCCAACTGGCCGCTCAAGCACCTGCCCGACGCCGTGTCCACACCGGAGATCAACCTGAAGATGCAGGAAGGCGAGCCGCATGCCCTTATCGCCGAGCTGCAGAAGACGGCGCGCTTCGAGGGCGCGCAGGAGATCGTCACCCTCGACGGCCTGCGCGTCGAGTATGCCGACGGCTTCGGCCTGATGCGCGCCTCCAACACCACGCCGGTGCTGGTGCTGCGCTTCGAGGCGGACGACGCCGCGGCACTCTCGCGCATCCAGGCCGATTTCCGCCGCGTGCTGCGCCAGGCGCGGCCGGACCTGCTGCAGTCCTTCTAGGGCGTGTCCCGGCCGGCGACCGCGTGGCGGGACCCCAAGCGCCGCCTCTGGCTGCTCGGCACGCTGGTGCCGCCCTGCATGCCGCTCGCCGGCTATGGCCTGTTCCTCGCCAGCGGCCACGGCGCGTGGCTGTGGACCCAGCCGCTGTTCATTCATCTCGTCCTGCCCCTGCTCGACTGGCTGATCGGCGCCGACCGGAGCAATCCGCCCGAGGAGGCCGTGCGCCGGCTCGAGGACGACGTCTATTACCGCGCGATCGTCGCGCTCTACGTGCCGCTGCACTACGGCGTGTTCCTCTGGGGCCTGTGGCTGCTCGCCACGGCCGAGCTGGCCCTGGTCGATCAGATGGGCCTGGCGCTGTCGCTGGGCGCGGTGGGCGGCATCGGCATCAACGCCGCCCACGAGCTCGGCCACAAGCACCCGGCCTGGGAACGCTGGCTGGCCAAGATCGCCCTGGCGCCGGTCGCCTACGGGCATTTCTGCGTCGAGCACAATCGCGGCCACCACGCCAACGTCGCCACGCCGCAGGACCCGGCCAGCGCGCGACACGGCGAAGGCTTCTGGCGCTTTCTGCCGCGCACCGTGCTGGGCAGCCTGCGCTCGGCCTGGGCCATCGAGGCGCGCACGCTGGCGCGGCGCGGGCATGAGCCCTGGCACTGGGGCAACCAGAACCTGCAGGCCTGGAGCCTCACCCTGCTGCTCTGGTCGGCCTGCCTCGCCTGGCTCGGCCCGGACATCCTGCCCTGGCTGGTCTTGCAGGCCGTGTATGGCATCTCGCTCCTCGAGGTCGTCAACTACGTCGAGCATTACGGCCTGCTGCGGCGCAGGCAGGCCGACGGCCTTTTCGAGCGCTGCCGCCCGGAGCATTCGTGGAACAGCAACCATGTCGTGACCAACCTGATGCTGTTCAACCTGCAGCGGCATTCCGACCACCACGCCCATCCGACGCGCCGCTACCAGGCGCTGCGCCATTTCCCGCAGGCGCCGCAACTGCCCTCCGGCTACGCCTCGATGATCACCCTGGCCTATCTGCCGCCGCTGTGGTTCGCCGTCATGGATCCGCGCCTCACCGCCCATTACGGCGGCGACCTGACGCTGGCCAACCGCATGCCTTAAGTATCGGCCCGGGCTGCCGATAATTCCGGCATGACGCTCCCTGCCCAGGACATCTTCATCGGCCGCCAGCCGATCCTCGACCGCGACCAGCAGGTCTACGCCTACGAGCTGCTGTTCCGCCGCGGCACGCAGAACAGTGCGGAGGTCACCGACGCCCTTGCGCTGCTGCCGAAGGAGAAGTTCGTGCTCGAGGTGCTGGAGACGGTCGAGCTCACGCCGGACGTCGTCAGGCGCTGCCGCGCGCTGAAGGACATGGGCTACACCCTGGCGCTCGACGATTTCGTGCGGCTGGAGGAGCAGCACCGGCCGCTGCTGGAAATGGCCGACATCGTCAAGGTCGAACTGATGGGCATGGACGATGCCGCGCTGCGGCAGACGGTGGCGGCGCTGCGCCCCTGGCCGGTCACGCTGCTGGCGGAATAGGTGGACAGCGATGCGCAGGCGCGCTTCTGCCGCGAACTGGGTTTTTCCCTCTTCCAGGGCTATTACTTCGCCAAGCCGGCCATCATTGCCGGCAAGCAGCTGTCGCATTCCGAACTGTCGCTGATCCGCCTGCTCGGCCTGCTGCTCGACGAGGCCGACACGCCGCAACTGGAGGCCGTCTTCAAGCAGGAGCCGGGGCTGACTCCCTGCGCGGCTGCAGCCGCGCAGGGAGTCAAACCTCGTTCGGTCATGTCCAGCACCATTTCCAGTCGACGGACAAAAGTGAGTCGGGCATTCTTATGCGTGTTCATTCGGCTGATCTCCTGAGAGTAGTTGGTCGGTTCGCACCTCCAAGTCTCTCAGACTCAGTCCGAATGAACAGAAACAACCTATTGGGCCATCACAGCTAGCTGACGGCCTTCAGGATCAGCGGCTTCGCCGTCTCGGGGAGGCTGACTTTTCCGGCGAGGACGAAATCGCGCGCCTCCTTCGACATCTTCTGCCAGGTCTTGCGGATGATGTCGAGCCACTTCGCCTCGTCGTACTCCGGGTGCTGGGCGGCGAAGCCGGCGATGTAGTGCTCGAGAAAGACGAGGTCGGTAACGTCCTCGAGCAGTTGCGTCTCGGCGTTCACCTTGAGGCCCTTCTTGCCGACGGCGGCCTTGACGCGCTCGATGGTCCCGGCGTCGTAGCCGTGCTCCGCCATGATGCGGCCGGCGGTCTCGGCGTGGAACCTGTAGAGGCCGGTGCGCCACTGCAGGTAGCCCTGGCGGTCCATCGGATAGCTCGAACGCGGCGTCCTCCAGCGCTGGATGTGCTGGGCGCGCACGGCGAGCCGCACCGCCTCCGAGGCGTCCGGCGCGAAGCGCGCCAGCATGGCGCTCATGCGCCGCGCGTAGAGCAACTCCTTCGGCTGGCCCTCGTCGCGGTTCGGATCCTCGGCGTTGGCGGCGTCGAAGGCGGCGACGGTAGCGTCGAAGCGTTTTGGGTCTGCTATCACTAAGTTCTCCTTGCCAGCCAGTCGCGGATCGCCAGCCCCGTGCCGAAGTCCCACGGACGCAGTTTTTCCGGCGGAATGAGGCGGAACTCGGCGAGTTCCTCGTTCAACACGATCTCGCCCTCGGCCACGACGTGGAAGGCGAGGATGAGTTCGTTCTTGCGCTGGAAGGGGTAGAGGCCGATCAGGCTGACGGCGCGCGCCTCCAGCGCCAGTTCCTCCTTCACTTCGCGCGCCACCGCCCCTTCGGGCGTCTCGTCGCGCTCGAGGAAGCCGGTGACGAGGCCGAACATCTTCTCCGGCCAGGCATGGTTGCGCGCCAGCACGACGAGGCCGTCGCGCTCGACCAGCCCCGCCACCACGGGTATGGGATTGTCCCAGAAGACATAGCCGCAGGCGGCGTCGGGGCAGGCGCGCCGCAGCACCCCTCCGACATCGCGCTCGGCAAGGCCCGTCCCGCAGCGAAGGCAATACGCGGCTTCGCTCATGCCGCCGCGTAGAGCGCCGAAGCGTCCATGTAGATGCGGTAGTCGCGCACCCGGTCGCCTTCCATCCGGAACACGTTGGCGAAGGGCACCGTCAGGGTGGAGCCGTCGTGGCGGGTGTAGGTGACTTCGCCGCGGCAGATCAGGACCTCGCCCGCCTGCCAGGCGTCCGGCACGCTGTGCGACAGGGCACGGATGCCGGAAAAGAAGCCGGCCACGAAATCGCGGATGGCGGCGCGCCCCTCGACCGCCGGCAGGTTGCCGAAGACGAAGCGCGCATCCTCGGCGAGAAAGCCGCCGAAGGCCGCGTCGTCCTGGCGATCGATGGCCGCGAAGAGATCGGCGATCCAGTCGCGCAGGATCACAGTTTCTGCTCGACCCAGCCCGGCACCGAGTCGAGCGCCTGGGCCAGATGCTCCGGCTGCGTGCCGCCTGCCTGCGCCATGTCGGGCCGGCCGCCGCCCTTGCCGCCGACCTGCTGGGCGACGAAGTTCACCAACTCGCCGGCCTTCACCTTGCCGGCGAGGTCCTGGCTCACGCCGGCGATGAGCGACACCTTGCCGTCCGCGGTGGTGCCGAGCACGACGACGCAGGTCTTGAGCTTGTCCTTGAGTTTGTCCAGTGTGTCGCGCAGGGTCATCGCGTCGGCGGCCTCCAGGGTCGCAACCAGCACCTTGACGCCCTTGACGTCGGTCGCCCGGTTCACGAAATCGTCGCCTTGCGCCGAGGCCAGCTTGCCCTTGAGCCCCGCCAGTTCGCGCTCAAGGCGCTTGACCTGGTCGAGCAGCGCATTCACCCGCCCGGGCGCCTCCGTGCGTACCACCTTGAGCGTGCCGGCGATGCCGCCCAGCACGCGTTCCATGTCCTGCACATAGGCGAGCGCATTGTCGCCGGTGCGCGCTTCGACGCGACGTACCCCCGCTGCCACGCCGCCCTCAGCGACGATGGTGAAGAAGCCGATGTCGCCGGTGCGCGCGACGTGCGTGCCGCCGCACAGTTCCTTGGAGGATCCGATCGAGAGCACGCGCACCTCGTCGCCGTACTTCTCGCCGAACAGCATCACCGCGCCGCTCTTCTGCGCCTCGGCGAGCGGCAACACCCGGGCTTCGGTCGCGGCGTTGGCGAGGATCTCGGCATTGACCATGTTCTCGACCCTGCGGATTTCCGCATCGGTCATCGGCTGGGCGTGCGCGAAGTCGAAGCGGGTCTTTTCCGGGTCGACCTGCGAGCCCTTTTGCTGCACGTGATCGCCGAGCACCTCGCGCAGCGCCTTGTGCATCAGGTGGGTGGCGGAGTGGTTGCGCATGGTGCGCGCCCGCGCCTGCAGATCCACCTTTGCCGTCACGCCGTTGCCGACTTTCATGGTCCCGGTCTTGACGACGCCGTGATGGCCGAAGACGCTGGCCTGGATCTTCTGCGTGTCCTCGACGGCGAAGATGCCATGCACGGACTGCAGGACGCCGCGGTCGCCGCACTGTCCGCCGGATTCTGCGTAAAAAGGCGTGTCGTCGAGCACGACCACGCCGACATCGCCCTCGGCAAGCTCATTGACCGGCGCGCCGTCCTTGTAGAGCGCCAGCACGTTGCCCTTGGTTTCGAGCATCGCGTAACCATGAAAGACCGTCGCCGGGCCATCGTATTCGAGCGCCGTCGCCATCCGGAACTTGCCGGCGGCGCGTGCCTGTTCCTTCTGGCGCGCCATCGCCGCATTGAAGGCGACGACATCGACGCTCACGCCGCGCTCGCGGCAGATGTCGGCCGTGAGATCGAGCGGAAAGCCATAGGTGTCGTGCAGCTTGAAGGCGATGTCGCCGTTGAATACCTTGTTGTCGTGGCGCGCCATCTCCGCCAGGTCGGTCTCGAGGATGGCCATGCCGTGCTCGATGGTGGCGAAGAAACGCTCCTCCTCATGCTTGAGCATGTCCATGATCTTGGCCTGGGCCTTGGCGAGCTCTGGATAAGCGGCGCCCATCTCGGCGACGAGGTCGGGCACCATCCGGTGGAAGAAGGGAGCATGCACCCCCAGCTTCCAGCCGTGGCGGATGGCGCGACGGATGATGCGGCGGAGGACGAAGCCGCGACCCTCGTTGCCGGGAATGACGCCGTCGGCGAGCAGAAAGCTGCAGGCGCGAATGTGGTCGGCCAGCACGCGCAGACTGGGGAACTGCAGGTCGTGAGCGCCGGTCTCCCGGGCTGCCGCCTTGACCAGCGACTGCATCAGGTCGACTTCATAGTTGCTGTGCACATGCTGCAGCACGGCCGCGATGCGTTCCAGACCCATGCCGGTATCGACCGAGGGCTTCGGTAGCGGATGCATGACCCCATGCTCGTCGCGGTTGAACTGCATGAAGACGTTGTTCCATATCTCGATGTAGCGGTCGCCGTCCTCGTCGGGCGAGCCCGGCGGACCGCCGGGAATGCCGGGGCCGTGGTCGTAGAAGATCTCGGTGCAGGGGCCGCAGGGACCGGTATCGCCCATCATCCAGAAGTTGTCGGAGGCGTAGCGCGCGCCCTTGTTGTCGCCGATGCGAATGCAGCGCTCCACCGGCACGCCGATTTCCCGGGTCCAGATATCGTAGGCCTCGTCGTCCTCGGCATACACCGTGACCCAGAGCCGGTCCGCCGGCAGGCGGTAGACATCGACCAGCAGTTCCCAGGCGTACTTGATAGCGTCGCGCTTGAAATAGTCGCCGAAGCTGAAGTTGCCCAGCATCTCGAAGAAGGTGTGGTGGCGCGCGGTGTAGCCGACGTTCTCCAGATCGTTGTGTTTGCCGCCGGCACGCACGCACTTCTGCGACGTCGCAGCGCGGTTGTAGCTGCGCTTGTCAAAGCCGAGGAAGACATCCTTGAACTGGTTCATCCCGGCATTGGTAAACAGCAGCGTCGGATCGTCGTGCGGCACCAGCGAACTGGACGCCACGATCTGGTGGCCCTTCGAGGCAAAGAAGTCGAGGAATTTCTGTCGGATTTCGGCGCTTTTCATGGCAAATGGGAAGCCTATGCGCCCCGTGGGCGCAAAAGAGAGGATTTTATCATCGCAGGAAAAAGTCAGCCGCTGTGGGACGGCACGGGAGCAAGCGGGAGGGTGAAGTGAAAGGTGGCGCCCTGGTCCGGCATGCCCTCGGCCCAGACGCGGCCGCCGTGGCGCTGCACGATGCGCGCGACGATGGCGAGCCCGACGCCGGTGCCCTCGAAGGCGCTGTCGCGGTGCAGGCGCTGGAAGACATGGAACAGCTTGTTGGCGTAGGCCATGTCGAAGCCGGCGCCGTTGTCGCGGACGAAGAAATGCGCTTCGCCCGCCACGACCGTGCCGCCGGCCTCGATCACCGCCTGCTCGCGCTGACGCGTGTACTTCAGCGCATTGGAGAGCAGATTCGACCACACCTGGCGCACCAGGCTGCGGTCGGCCATGGCCCGGGGCATGTCGCCGATGCGCACGTCGACCCTGCGCCCGGCGCCCGCCTCGGACTGCTCGGCGAGGATTTCGCGCGCCAGGCTCGCCATGTCGATGGGAACGCGCTTCAGCTCGGCGCGGCCGATGCGCGCGAAGTCGAGCAGGTCGTCGATGATCTCGCCCATGCGGATGGCGTTGCTGACGATGCGCTCGAGCTGGGCGCGGCCCTCGGCGCCGATCTGGACGGCGTAGTCCTCCTCGATCACGCGGGCATAGCCGGCAATGGCGCGCAGCGGCGAGCGCAGGTCGTGCGAGACGGAGTAGCTGAAGCTCTCCAGCTCGCGCAGCGCCGCCTCCAGTTCGGCGGTGCGCTCCTTGACGCGGTGCTCGAGGGCCACGTTGAGATTGCGGATTTCCTCCTCGACGCGGCGCTGGTCGCTGATGTCGCGCACGATGGAAATCAGGCAGGGCATGCCGGCGATGTCGATGAGGACGGTGGAGGTGACCACGTCGCGCAGGCCGCCGCCGCGATGCCTGAGCGCAAACTCGTAGCCGGTGATGCTGCCTCGCCGCTCACCTCCTCGATGAAGTCGCGGCACTGCTCGGGGCGGACCCAGACCCCCAGCTCCGCCGTCGTGCGGCCGACCGACTCGTCGCGCGAGTAGCCCAGCAGGCGCTCGTAGCTCTCGTTGAAATCGAGGACCATGCCGTCCTCCAGGCGTGCGATGAGGATGCCGTCCGGGCTAGCATGGAAGACCTTGGCGAATTTCTCCTCGGACAGCTTGAGCTTCGTCTCCCGCTCCTGCAGCGTCCTCAGCAAACCGTTGAAGGACTCGGCCAGTTCGCCGATCTCGTCGTTGCGCCGCGGCAGGGGCGGCAGGGACCGGTCGGCGCGCCCGCCCAGCCGCTTGAGGTGGCGCGTCAGGCGTTCGACCGGCTGCACCAGCAGGCCGGCGAACAGCCAGGCGCAGAGCAGGCTGGCGCCGAGCGCAAGCAGGGTGAAAACGAGGAGACGGTTGCGCGACTCCGTGATCGGCTGGTCGACTTCCGCCATGGGATAGGCCGCCGCGACAAACCAGTTCACCGATTTCAGCTGGCTGAAGCTCATCAGGGCGCTCTGGCCGCTGCTGTCGGTGCCGAGGAGCGTGCCCTCGAACCCCTCTTCGGCGCGATCCGCTGCCGGATTCGCTCCGTGCGGCGGCGCCGGCGCAAGGATGTGCGTGGCGTCGGGATGCAGCACGATGGTGCGGTCGCGCGTTGCGATATACATGTAGCCTGAACGGCCGATGCTGCTGCGCGCCTGGCTGAAGACGCGGTGATGCAGCAGGTTGAAGCTGCAATTCATTACCAGGAAGAGCCGGCCCCGGTCATCGAAGCGCGGTACGGCCACCGCGACCACGGGCATGCCGCTGATTTCCCCGCGGAAGGGCCGGGAGATGGCCGGCTCGTGCGTTTCCAGCACTTTGCGGAAATAGTCGCGATTCGAGAAGTTGACGTTGCCGAGGGGAGGCTGCAGGGGGTACTGCGCCAGGGCGCGTCCGTCGGGCGCGACGGCAATGCAAAGGTGTATCGGCCCCATCGGCATAGGCAGCAGACCCATGTGGCGCTCCAGCGCAACGACCGAGCCCAGCGCGGCGTCGGGCAGGCTCGCCGCCACGGCGCGCGTCGTCGCCACGACATCGTTCAGATCGCTGTCGATGTCGCCAGCGGCGTAGCTCGCCAACGCATGCAGCTGCTGCGACATGCCGGTGCGGACCGTCTCGCGCATGCCGAGCCAGGACAGCCAGGCCGCCACCAGCACCAGCCCGGCGAGGACGGCGGCAAGCCCGAGCGCAAGCTTGGCTCTCACGCGCATGGCGGCTTCCCGGCGGAACGGATCAGGGGTGTCATCGTCGAATGGCGGACGGTCTGTTACGGGCTACTATAGCGTTTACGGCGGTTCCGCTACGTTCTTGACCTTCATCCCCCAGGAGGCCGCAACGTCATGGCTCACCTTCTCGCGCTCGACCAGGGCACCACCAGCTCGCGCGCCATCGTCTTCGACGCCGCGGGCGCCATTCGCGCCACGGCACAGAAGGAACTGCGCCAGCTATTCCCGCAGCCGGGCTGGGTCGAACATGATCCGCTCGATATCTGGCGCGACCAGCTCGACGTGGCGCGGGCCGCCCTGCGGCAGGCCGGCCTCGCCGCCGGCGATATCGCCGCCATCGGCATCGCCAACCAGCGCGAAACCGTCGTGCTGTGGGAGCGCGCCGGCGGCCGCCCCCTGCACAACGCCATCGTCTGGCAGGACCGGCGCACGGCCGAGGCCTGCGCCCGGCTGCGGGCGGAGGGGGCCGAAGCGACGCTGCGGGAGAAGACCGGGCTGGTGCTCGACCCCTATTTCTCCGCCACCAAGCTGGCCTGGCTGCTCGATCATGTGCCGAACGCGCGCGAGCGCGCGCGGCGCGGCGAACTGGCGGCCGGCACCATCGACAGCTGGCTCGCCTGGAATCTCACCGGCGGCCGGCTGCACGTCACCGATCCGTCGAACGCCTCGCGCACCTCGCTCTTCGACATCCATCGCGGCGACTGGGACGACGCCCTGCTCGCCCTGTTCGACGTGCCGCGCGAGATCCTGCCGCGCGTCGTGCGCTCCAGCGCCCCGCATGGGGAGACGGAATCGGGTCTGTTCGGCGCGGCGATCCAGATCGGCGGCATGGCGGGCGACCAGCAGGCGGCCCTCTTCGGCCAGGCCTGCCACGACGCGGGCATGGCGAAGAACACCTACGGCACCGGCTGCTTCCTGCTCATGCACACGGGCGGCCGCGCGCTCGCCTCGCGCAACGGACTGATCACCACCTGCGCCGCGCAAACCGGCGCCACGCCCGAATACGCGCTGGAGGGCAGCGTCTTCATCGGCGGCGCCGTGGTGCAGTGGCTGCGCGACGGGCTCGGGCTGATCAAGTCCGCCGCCGAGGTGGAAGCGCTCGCCGCCGGCGTGGCGGATGCGGGCGGCGTGGTCTTCGTGCCGGCCTTCGCCGGGCTGGGCGCGCCGCACTGGAACACGCAGGCGCGCGGCACCCTGGTCGGCCTCACGCGCGGCACGACCGCCGCGCACATCGCCCGCGCCGCACTCGAAGCCATCGCCTTCCAGTCGGCGGAGCTGGTCGAGGCGATGGCCGCCGACTGCGGCCGCCCGCTCGCCGACCTGCGCGTGGACGGCGGCGCGACGGCGAACGGCCTGCTCATGCAGTTCCAGGCCGACCTGCTCGGCGTGCCGGTGCTGCGCCCGCGCATCCAGGAGACGACGGCGCTCGGCGCCGCCTACCTCGCCGGGCTGGCGGCCGGTGTCTGGAAGAACCGGGCGGACATCGCCGCGCACTGGGCGCGCGAGCGGGTGTTCGCGCCGGCGCTGCCGCGCGACGACGCCGTCGCGCGCATGGCGCAGTGGCGCCGCGCCGTGTCAAGCGCACTGACTTTCGCCGCGTAGGCCGGATCACTCCGCCCAGCCGGGCAGCAGGTCGATGCGATCGGTGAACACCGCCGCCACGCCCGCGCGCAGCAGCGTCACGGCCTCCTCGGGATCGTTGACCGTGTAGACGAGGAGGGGCACGCCGGCCGCCCGCGCCTCGTCGAGCAGCCGCGCGCTGAAATGGTCCCGGCTGCAATGCAGGGTGGCGCAGCCCAGCCGGCGCAGGATGGCCAGCCAGTCCGCCGGCGGCGCTTCGGTGAGCAGCCCCCGCGGCAGCGCCGGCGCGGCGGTGCGCGCCGCCTCCAGCGCCGCCAGCGAGAACGAGGACAGCAAAGGCGGCTGGCTGCCGCGCCAGACCTCGGCCGCGCGCACGGCCACCCTGCGGCCGGTCTCGGCATCCGTTCCAAGGGAGGGCTTGATCTCGACGTTCGCCCACAGGCCGAGCGCGAGGCACAGCTCGGCCGCGTCGCCGAAGGCCGGCAGCGGCTCGCCGGCGAACTGCGTCGAATGACGGCTGCCGGCATCCAGCCGCGCCAGTTCGGCGTCGCTCGTCTCGGCGACGCGGCCTTGCCCGTCGGTGGTGCGCTCCAAGGTTTCGTCGTGGATGAGGATGGGCGTGCCGTCGCCCGAGAGCATGACGTCGAACTCGACGCCGCGGCAGCCTTGCGCCGCCGCCACGCGCAGGCCGGCAAGCGTATTCTCCGGCGCCAGGATGCCGCCGCAGCGGTGGGCGATGACGCGCGGAATGGCCACGCGCCTACTTCACCACCGTGCCGTCGCTCGGCGCCGGCTGCAGCACGCCGTCGCCGCGCCTGACCGCCGTGTCGAGCGCTTCCTTGGCCGGCTTGCGGTTGGCCCAGACGGCCTCCAGTTCCTCGTGCAGGATGGCGCGCACGCGGCTCATGCCGGCCACGGCCTTCGGCTTGGCAGCCGAGGCATATGACTTGTCCGACAGGCGCCGCACGGCCTGGCGCAGCACCTCCGGCGCCGGGCTGTCCGCCATCAGGGCATCGGCGGCGGCCGGCGTCATCGGCAGGTAGCCGCTGGCACGCACCCATTCCTTCTGCACCTCCGGCTGCAGGAGGAAGGAAACGAAGCGCGCCACAGCGGCGTACTCCGGCTTCTTCTTGCCCGCCAGCACCCACAGCACGGCGCCGTCCGGCAGCACGCGGCCGGGCGCCGCGCCGCGCACGTCGTCGTGATGCGGCAGCTCGGCGACGCCGAACTCGAAGAGCTTGCGCCGCGCCAGATCGAGGTAGAGCGAGGACTCCCCGGTCAGCATGGCGCAGTGGCCGGAGAGGAATTTCTCGTCGGCCTCGCGTCCCGATCCGAAGGTGTGGAAATAGAAGCTCTTGTGCCAGCTCGCCAGCAGCGCCACGTGCTTCACCTGCACCATGCTGTTGAGGGCAAGCCCGGCCTTGCCGCCGCGCTCGCCGGCGATCGGTTCGCCGTGCTTGGTCGACAGGTTTTCCAGATGCACCCAAGCGGGATTGGAGGAGGTGAGCGGGCAGCGGCGGTCGACGTCGAAGATCTTGCCCGCGGCCTCCTGCACCTCCCACCAGGTTCTCGGCGGCTTGTCCGGATCCAGCCCCGCCTTGCGGAACGCGTCCTTGTTGAAGAACAGCACCGGCAGGGACAGCCCCATCGGCAGCGCCTGGATGCGTCTCCTGTTGTCGTCGACCACGTCGGCGATCACCGGGAAAAAGCCGGCGTCGAGCTTCACGCGCGCATCGGCCATCACCTTGTGCAGCGGCAGCATGCGCGGATGGCCGTGGAAGAACGCCTCGTGCTCTTCGTCCTCGAGCAGGGCGAGATGCGGCAGCGCCTGCCCCTGTGTATCGGAGGCCGCCATGCTCAGGTGCTGCAGCACCACCTTGTCCGTCCTGCTCTCGGCGTTGTAGCGGGTGACGAGATCGACCAGCACGCCAGCCCGCTCGCCCGACTGGGCATGGCGGAAGACGATCTCGACGGGCCCGGCCGGCTGCTTGGCGGCTTGCGCGGTCATCATCGCCGCGCAGGACAAAAGCAATGCAATTCGACGCAGCATGCGGAATCCAACGAGGAGCGGGAGTCCGGTATATTACACGCCCGCACCGCATTCATCACCTACCATGACCGGCCCCCTCTCCCACATCCGCGTGCTCGACCTCTCCCGCGTGCTGGCCGGGCCATGGTGCACGCAGAACCTCGCCGACCTCGGCGCCGAAGTAATCAAGATCGAGAAGCCGGACGGCGGCGACGACACGCGCGCCTGGGGGCCGCCCTGGCTGCGGGACGCCGAAGGCCGCGACACCGGCGAATCGGCCTATTACCTCTCCTGCAACCGCGGCAAGAAATCCGTCGCGATCGACATCGCCCATGCGGAAGGCCGGCGCATCGTGCGCGAGCTGGCGCGGCGCTGCGACGTGCTGGTGGAAAATTTCAAGGTCGGCGGCCTGGCGAAATACGGGCTCGACTGGGACAGCCTGCGCGAGATCAACCCGCGCCTCGTCTATTGTTCGATCACCGGCTTCGGCCAGGACGGGCCATATGCCGAGCGGCCCGGCTACGACTTCATCGTGCAGGGCATGGGCGGACTGATGAGCGTCACCGGCGAGCCGGACGGCGCGTCCGGCGGCGGGCCGCAGAAGGTCGGCGTCGCCGTGGCGGACCTGTTCACCGGCATGTACGCCAGCGTCGCCGTGCTGGCGGCGCTGACTTTTCGCGAGCGCAGCGGCGAGGGGCAGCATATAGACCTCGCGCTGCTCGACGCCCAGGTGGCGATGCTGGCCAACCAGAACATGAACTTCCTCGTCTCGGGGCGAGCGCCCGAGCGGATGGGCAACGCCCATCCCAACATCGTGCCCTATCAGACTTTCGCCAGCGCCGACGGCCACCTCATCCTCGCCGTCGGCAACGACGCGCAGTTCCGCCGTTTCTGCGAGCTCGCCGGCCAGCCGGCGCTCGCCGACGATGCGCGCTTCGCCACGAATCGCGCGCGCGTCGCCCACCGCGCCGAACTCGTTCCACTCCTCGAGCCGCTGCTGCGCCGGCGCACGACCCATGACTGGGTCGAATCGCTCGAGGCGGCCGGCGTGCCCTGCGGCCCGATCAACCGGCTCGACGACGTCTTCGCCGACCCGCAGGTGCGGCACCGCGGGCTGCGCATCGACCTGCCGCACCCCGCCGCCGGCAGCGTGCCCCTCGTCGCCAGCCCGCTGCGCCTCTCGGCCAGCCCCGTCGAGCACACGGCTCCGCCGCCGCTGCTCGGCCAGCACACGAATGAAATCCTGCGCGACCTGCTCGGCCTCGGCGAAGCGGATCTGGCGCAATTGCGCGCAAACGGCGCGATTCGCGCATGCACGTGAAATACTGCCTTGCTGAGGCCGGGGCGTTCCAGTAACATTTATTCAGGCTTCAAGCGGAATCGATGCCGCCATAACAAAAAAAACCGACAGGCTCGCGGAGCCCGCCGAAGAGGACGGCAGCGGGCAGATCCAGAACGGACATGAACAAGTACCAGAGAATCGTCGTCATCGTCACTGCGGTGAACATTGCGCTCATGTGCCTGTTCCCGCCCTTCCTCGACAATCCGCTGCGCAAGGGCGTGCTGCCCGGCTTCGACGGCTTCTATCCGCTGGAACCGGACTCTGGGCGCCCCGGCTTAATCCGGCCTTAACGGAAACAGACGATTGACTTGCCTCAAGGCCGCTGGCGCTCAGCCGGATAATATTCATGTCTAAATATTAGTGCTGCAGGATATTT
>VGHJ01000005.1 GCA_016868295.1 Betaproteobacteria bacterium
CGATTCCTACCTCGGCTGGTTCCGAACCCTGGATCGGTCGGCAGGCACGGCCCTCAGACCCGCGCGCCTGCTCGAAATGGCCATCTCCGTCTGAGAGCATCATCACTTAGCGCGAATTGAGCCTTTTTTAAGCCTGGGCCACGTGCTGCGCTTCCAGTTGCGCACGGCGTCTTCGTTACGTTCGATGGCGCGCTTCTCTGGCTTTTGCGGGCTGAAGCCCAGCGAACCCAGGATTCGCCAGACCTGTGTCTGGCCAAAGCGCACACCATGCAGACGCTCGATGACGGCACCCACGCGCTTGAGCGTCCACAACTCGGTACCAAATCCATACTCGGCCGGACTGCGCAGAAGTGTTGCCCGCACCGCCGCCAACTGCTGCTCATCGAGCTGGGCCGGGCGGCCGCGTTCTGGCACGGCGCGCAGGGCATCGATGCCGCCTTCATCCAACAGCCGTTTCCACGTATATACCGTTTGTCGTGCCACGCCCACCGCCTTGGCTACATCCGTGCAGCCTTTGCCTGCGAGCAGGAGCCGACCTGCCTTCAATCGCTTCTTTGTTGCTTCGCTCAACCGCTTTTGTGCCATGACAACATTCTCCAATATCGCTCTTGGAGATACAACGCATCAGATGCTCAAAGGTTGTCATGTTTTAAGGTAATATCAATAGAACCCCTAATCTGGGCCGAAGACATTCATGCAAAGGAAATGGACATGCGACGCTGGAACGGCTGGGGAGACGATACGATCAACGCGACAGTACCGCAGGAGGCCGTGAATTTTCTGCGCACCCTGATCGGCGAACCGGCACCGCGCCCGAGCGCCGAACTGGCAGAGGTGCTGGCCAAGATCGAGCGCGAGTCGCCCTCGCGCCTGGCCGGCCACCCGGCCCTGCACCCGGCGATCACGCTGGACGCCGAAGCGCGCCTGCGCGTCTCGGTCGGACAGAGCATGTACGACTGGGTGGCCATGCGCTACGGCCAGCCGAGGCGTGTTACCGACGGCGTGGCCTACCCTGAGCACAGCGGCCAGGTGCGTGAGCTGATGGACTGGGCCAAGGCCAATGACGTGATCCTGCTCATCTGCGGCGGCGCCACGAGCGTGGTCGGCCATCTCGCTCCGCCGCAAAGCGACAAGCCTTGCCTGACGCTTTCGATGCAGCGCATGCGCCGCCTGCTCGAACTCGACGAGCGCTCGCAGCTGGCGCGCTTCGAGGCCGGCGTGGTCGGCCCCGACATGGAGGCGCAGCTGCGCGTCAAGGGCTACATGCTTGGGCATCTGCCGCAGAGTTTCGAATACGCCTCGCTCGGCGGTTTCATCGCCACACGGTCATCCGGCCAGCAGTCGCTGCGCTATGGCCGCATCGACGGCATGTTCGCCGGCGGCAAGGTCGAGACGCCGACCGGCACGCTGGAGATCAAGCCGCTGCCTGCCGGCGCCGGTGGCCCGGATTTTCGCGAGATCGTGCTTGGCTCGGAGGGCCGCATCGGGGTCATTACCGAAGCCATCATGCGCGTCAGTCGCCTGCCCGAGCAAGAGAAATTCATCGCCATCTTCTTCCCCTCGTGGGATGCTGGCATGAACGCGATGCGCGAGCTGGCGCAGCTGCGCATCCAGCTCTCGATGCAGCGCCTGTCGAACCCGCGCGAGACCGACATCATGCTGCGCATGGCCGGCCACGCCAGCCAGATCGCCTGGCTGGAGCGCTACCTGGCTTTCCGTGGCTGTGCCCGGGGTGACCAAGGCGGCAAGACCATGATGATGATCGGCCTTACCGGCACGCGCGCCCAGGTCGCCGCCAACTGGAAAGTGGCCAAGGGCGTCATCAGGCAATTCGGCGGCGTATCCACCGGCACGCTCATGGGCAAAAAGTGGGCGGAAAAACGTTTCCTCGGCGTCTATGCGCGCAACACGCTATGGGACCAGGGCGTGGCGGTCGACACCATGGAAACCTGCGTTGAGTGGAACAAGACCACGGCCATGATGAACGCCATCGAGCAGGCCGGCACCGAGGCGCTGGCGAAGTTTGGCGAGAAGTGCCTTTGCTACACGCACCTCTCGCACGTCTATGGCTCCGGTTCGTCGGTGTACACCACCTTTGTCCTGCGCGTGGCGCCCACGGCCGAGCAGATGACCGAGCGCTGGGATGCCATCAAGCAGGCCGCCAATCGCGCCATCGCCGAGCATGCCGGCACGGTCAGCCACCAGCACGGTGTCGGCCGCGACCACGCCTCGTATCTGCCCGCCGAGAAAGGCGCGCGCGCGATCGAGGCGCTGAAAGCGACCCTCCAGCACTTCGACCCGACAGGATTAATGGCGAATGACAACCTGACCGGGCCGGCCAAGTGAGTGCAGCGGCCGCTTCGTCGCCGTCTCGCCAGCGCCGACTTGCGGACCTGCCGCGCGAGGTCGACCTGCTGGTCATCGGTGGCGGCATTACCGGCGCCGGCATAGCGCTGGAGGCCGCTCGCGGCGGGGTCAAGGTGCTGCTGGCGGAGGGCAAGGATTTCGCCTGGGGTACGTCGAGCCGTTCGTCAAAGCTGGTGCATGGCGGCCTGCGCTACCTCAAGGAAGGAAAGCCGGGGTTGACGCTCGAATCGGTGCGCGAGCGGGATCAGCTCATGCGCGAAGCGCCCGGTCTCGTGGACCCCATGCCTTTCCTCATGCCGCACTACGCTGGCCACAAGCCCAGCCGCCCGACCATGACGGCCGGTCTGGCGATCTACGACCTGATGGCCGGCGCGCGCACCAGCGGCTTTGTCGATGCGCCCGAGGCGCTGCGCTGCGCGCCGGGGCTGGCGACCGAGGGTTTGCAGGGCGCGAGTACCTATATTGATTCCACCACCGACGACGCGCGGCTGGTGCTGCGGGTGCTGGCCGAGGCACAGGCGCTGGGCGCCACGATCATCAACTACGCACCTGCGGTGTCGCTGCGGCGCGATGCCGCCGGCCGGGTGGTTGGCGCCAGCCTTCAGCCGGAAGAGGGCGGTGCGCCCGTCGAAATTCAGGCCCGGTGCGTCATTGCCGCCACCGGCGTCTGGGCCGACCAGCTGCGCGGGCAACTCGGTGCTGCGAAAAAGCTGCGCCCGCTGCGCGGCAGCCATCTGGTCATTCCTGGCTGGCGCCTGCCCCTTGCGCGCTCAGTGGCACTCTTGCATCCCGAGGATGGTCGCCCGGTGTTCGCCTACCCGTGGCAGGGCGTGAGCATCGTCGGCACCACCGATCTCGATCACCCCGACCTCGCGCATGAACCGGCAATTTCCCGCCGCGAAGTCGACTACCTGCTGCGCGCCATGAATGCGCAGTTTCCCGGCCTTGCGCTCGTTGATGCCGACATCCTCTCGACCTGGGCCGGCGTGCGCCCGGTGGTCGACAGCGGCAGGAACCTCGCTCCCTCGCAGGAGTCGCGCGACCACATCGTGCTGCACGAGCACGGGCTGATCTCGGTCACCGGCGGCAAGCTGACCACCTTCCGCCGCATTGCCCGCGACACGCTCGCGCACGCCAAGGCGCAACTGCCGCACTGGCAGGCGGCCGATGCGGCGGTGATCCTGCCGCGCGTGCCCGAACCGCCGACGAGCAAGCGCCTGCCATCACCGGTACGTCAGCGCCTGCTCGGCGCTTTTGGCGCAAAGCTTTCGTCCCTGATCACTGAGGCGGATGGGTCGGAGTTGGCGCTGATCCCCGGCACCACGACCACCCGCGCCGAACTGCGCTGGGCGTTGAATCACGAGCAGGTGCAGCACCTCGATGACCTGCTATTGCGCCGAACCCGTCTGGGCCTGACCCAAGCGGCTGGCGCCGCGCACCTGCTGCCCGGCCTGCGCGCCATGGTGCAAAGCGCGCTGGGCTGGGACGACGACCGCTGGGCGGACGAGGAAAACCGTTATCGCCAGTTGATCACCCGCTACTACAGTGTGCCTCATGAGTGACAACACCAAGTCGGCATTGGTGGGACGGCTCGCCGCCACGCCGGAGCGCCCAGAACTGCTGCTTGCCATCGACTGCGGCACGCAGAGCGTGCGCGCCCTGCTGTTCGATCTGGCCGGCACGCTGGTGGGGCGGCAGCAGGTGGTCTTTACCGCCTATGAAACACCGCACTCCGGCTGGCTGCAGCACGATGGCGAAGCCTTCTGGCAGGCGGCGGCGCAGGCCTGCCAGAAACTCTGGGCGCAAAACGCCGAGTGGCGCACGGCCGTGCGCGGCGTGGCAGTCACTACGCAACGCGCCAGCATCGTGCCGGTGGATGCCACGGGGCGCTGCCTCTACCCGACCATCAGCTGGCTGGACCAGCGCCGGGCGACGCCGCGCCCTCGGTTGAGTGCGCTATGGCGCACGCTGCTCACGCTCGCCGGTGCCAACGCTCCTCTGCAGCGACTCTTGCAGCAGGCTGAGGTGAACTGGCTGGCCGAGCACGAGCCGGAGATACACGCACGCGCCCATAAATTCCTCTTTGTTTCCGGCCTCTTCAACCAGCGCCTGGCCGGGCAGTTTGTCGAGTCGGTCGGCTCACTGGTCGGCTACGTTCCCTTTGACTACCAGCGCCAGCAGTGGGCCAAGGCGGGCGACTTTCGCTGGCAGGCGCTGGACGTGAGGCGCGAACAGCTGCCCGATCTGCTGCCCGTCGGTACCACGCTGGGTACCGTCACGGCGGATGCGGCAGAGGCGACCGGCATTCCCGCCGGTACGCCGGTCATTGCCGCGGCGGCCGACAAGGCCTGCGAGATTCTCGGTTCCGGCGCACTGACGCCCGACGTGGGCGCGCTGTCCTATGGCACCACGGCGACCATCAACGTCACCTCGCCCCGCTACTTCGAGGCCAATCGCTTCGAGCCGGCCTACCCCTCGGCGGTGCCGGGCAAATTCAGCAGCGAGGTGCAGATCTATCGCGGCTACTGGATGGTCAGCTGGTTCAAGGAGCAGTTCGGCCACGCCGAGCGGCAGATGGCCGAGCAACTCGGCATCGTGCCCGAGCAGTTGTTCGACGAAATGATCGCCCCGATCCCGCCCGGTTGTCAGGGCCTCATGCTGCAACCCTACTGGAGCCCGGGCACGCAGCAACCGGGGCCTGACGCCAAGGGCGCGGTGATCGGCTTTGGCGACGTGCATACGCGCGCGCATCTCTACCGCGCCATTCTCGAAGGGCTGGCCTATGCGCTGCGCGAAGGCAGCGAGCTCATTGTGAAAAAAAGCGGCGTGGCGCTCACCGGCTTGCGCGTTTCCGGCGGCGGTTCGCAGTCCGACGCGGCCATGCAGCTCACCGCCGACATCTTCAACCTGCCCGCCATCCGCCCGCATACGCACGAGACCTCGGGGCTGGGCGCGGCCATCGATTGCGCGGTCGGGCTGGGCCTGCATTCCGGTTTCGATGCTGCCGTCGCCGCCATGGTGCGCACCGGGCGCTGCTTCGAGCCCATCGCGGCCAATGCCGCACTGTACGAAAACCTCTACCAGCGCGTGTACAAACGCATGTACGCCCAGCTCTCACCGCTCAACGCGGAGATACAGAAGATTACTGGCTATCCGCGTATCGATTAGAGCCCGATTTCAGTAGGAATCATGCCCTGTTCCGAGTCGCTGCACCAATTCGCGCCGGTGCAAGCGGGTGGTCGCGTAAAAGCGGCGCAGACCGGCGCACAGGTAGCTAAGCCCGGGCTGGCCGTCGGGCGTGTGCGTGAAGCGGTTTTTCGGGCAGTCGCCCCAGCACAGCGTCAGGTCGTCGCAACGGCGGCAATAATCCGGCAGGCTGGCGGACTTGGTCCGGCCGAAATCCTGCTGCCGTGCGCCGTGGAGCAGGGCGCCTTCCTCGCTGTCGAGAATATTGCCCAGTCGGTACTCGGGATACACAAAGTGATCGCAGCTGAACAGGTCGCCATTGTGTTCCAGCGCCAGCGCGCGGCCGCAGCGCTCGCTGGTCAGGCATTTTTGTGCGCCGTAGCCGAAAAGCATGGAGATCACGTTCTCGAACTGGTCAATGAACACCGTACCGTAGTCGCGCTTGAACCATTCCTGCCAGATGCGGTCGAGAAAATAACCCCAGTCCTCGGGCAGCAGCGACCAGTCGGTGACGAGTTCGGCCGGCGCGCCCTGTGTTTCTTCGGCAGACCAGTGCCCCGGCGCGCGGGTCTTGTGCTGACGGCGTTCGACACAGGGGATGAACTGGATCATGCGCGGGCGCAGCGTGTCGCGCAGGTAGCGATAGACGTCGATGGGTCGGCGCGCATTGCTGCGATTGACTACACACAGCGCATGAAAAGGCACGCTGTGCGCCCGCAGCAGTTCTGCTGCGCGTTCGACGCGTGCGGCGGTAGGGGAGCCGCCCTTGGCGCGGCGATAGCGGTCGTGCAGCTCGGGCGGCCCATCGCAGGATAGTCCGACCAGAAAATTGTGCTGTTTCAGAAATGCCGCCCATTCGGCATTGAGCAACACACCATTGGTTTGCAGGTCGTTTTCGATTGCCTGTCCGGGACGTGAGTACTGAGCTTGCAGCGCAACCACGCGGCGGAAAAAATCCAGGCCCATCAGCGTCGGCTCGCCGCCCTGCCAGGAAAACACCACGGTGCCTTCCTGCGCGGCGATGTACTGGCGGACATGCGCCTCCAGAACGGTGTCAGGCATACGCGGCATCTCGGGCTGGCCGAACATCGGCTGCTTGTGCAGATAGAAGCAGTAGCTGCAGTCGAGATTGCACTGCGCGCCACTGGGTTTGACCATGACGTGGAAACGGGGTTTGGTCGCTGTATTTGGCATGGCGGCATTCTCCGGCAGGGCCACGGGATCGTGATGAAAAATCTTCATTGATGGGTGGAGACAAATGCATTGGACGCCAGCGACGCATGTCCAGACCATGGCAATCACGATGCCGCACCGGCCACAATTGTTGACGCTGAATCGAAGCAAAATCGACGCAAAGGAATTAAGCAAATATAACTTGAACAATATGGAGAATTCGCTATGATGCAGCGATGGGTGACCTGGCGATGATCGAAGCGAAATTTCAAGCGCTGTCCGGGCGGTTGGACGAAGCGACGTTGCGCATATGGGCGGCGACAGAAGCGCGCAGCCTCGGACGGGGTGGTATCAGCGCGGTGGCCAAGGCGATCGGCATGTCGCGCACGACGATCCACACGGGCCTTGCCGAACTGAAGGCCGCATCGACACCAGTCCCTGATGGCAAACGCGAAGCCAGACCACGCATTCGCGCTACCGGCGGCGGACGAAAGAAGCTGATTGCCAAAGATGCTGGTTTGCTGCGCGATCTCGACGCATTGGTTGAGCCCATGTCGCGGGGCGATCCAATGTCGCCACTGCGCTGGACCTGCAAGAGCACCTACCGACTGGCGGATGAGCTGCGGCGGCTGGGGCACGAGGTCAGCCAGCGGACAGTCTGTGACCTGTTGGCGCAACTGGACTACAGCCTGCAATCCACCCGGAAGACGCGGGAGGGAGGGCAGCACGAAGATCGCGATGCGCAGTTTGCGCATATCGCCAAGCAGGTCACTGAATATCAAGCCGCAGGAGAACCGGTCATTTCGGTGGACACCAAAAAGAAGGAACTGATCGGTGACTTCAAGAACGCCGGCCGAGAGTGGCAACCCAAAGGAACACCCGAGGAAATCCGTGTTCATGACTTCATCGATCCCGAGTTGGGCAAGGTGGCGCCCTATGGAGTCTATGACCTGACCGCCAATGTCGGCGGGGTCAATGTGGGCATCGATCACGACACCGCCGAGTTTGCGGTCGAGAGTATTCGGCGCTGGTGGCGTGAAATGGGCGAGGCCGCCTACCCGCAAGCCCGTCGGCTGCTGATTACCGCCGATTGCGGTGGCAGCAACGGTCACCGGGTTCGCCTGTGGCGAAGAGAACTGCAGCGCCTTGCCGACGAGTTGAAGCTGACGATTCAGGTATGCCATTTCCCGCCGGGAACCAGCAAGTGGAACAAGATCGAACATCGCATGTTCTGCCATATCACTGCCAACTGGCGAGGGTGGCCGCTGGTCAGTCGGCAGGTCGTGGTGAACTTGATTGGCTGCACAACGACTCGCGAGGGATTGCGCATCAAGGCTGGCATCGATGAAAATACCTACGCCAAAGGAATCAAAGTCACTGACGAGGAGCTCGCCACGCTGGCTATTGAGCGGGACGAGTTTCATGGCGAATGGAACTATAGATTGCTGCCGAGGACTCAGCATGTTCAGATGTAAATGTCCAAGTTATTATTGCTTGCCTCCAAATAGCCGTCCTGCCAGCGCCGACTTGCAGTACCGCCATGGAGAATCTATGAAAGAATCACCGACCTGTTGTTATCGTAGGGGAAGCGGCAATGGTATCGCGGCGAAAATTTCTCGGCTCAATCGGTTCGTTCGGCGCATTTTGCGCGAGCAGTGCCACGCTCACGCTCAGCGGTTGTGGTGCGATGACAACGAGCGCGCCATTTCCACCTGCCGTCGCGCCTGCCAGTGTGATTGGCGTCAGTGACGGGGCACCTGCGCGCTTGCCCAATATCGTCCTGATCAACTGCGACGACCTCGGCTTTGGCGATCTGGGTTGCTACGCGAGCACGGCGATCAAGACGCCGAATATTGATCGCATGGCCGCCGCCGGTGCGCGCTTTACCGATTTCCATTCCTGCGACGGCGTGTGCACACCCTCCCGCGCTGGCATGCTCACCGGGCGCTATCCGGCACGCATGCGTCTGGATACGCCGCTCATGTCCGAAGATGCCACGCTCAAGGAAAAGGCCGCCGTCAATGCCGGCTTTCTCACCGGCAAGTTCGGCCTCATCGACGCCGCCACCGAGAATGGCGCCGCTGGCCTGAACAGCTTTGAAATCACAATCGGCCATGCCCTGCAGCTGCGCGGCTATCGCACCGCCATGGTAGGCAAGTGGCATCTGGGCAATTTCGACACCTCGCCCGAGTTCAATCCGGTCAATCGCGGATTTCAAAGCTATTTCGGGCCGCCCCACTCCAACGACATCAAGCCCATGCCGCTGTATCGCAATCTGGAGCGCATCGAGGCTGATGTTGCAGATCTCTCCAGGCTCACCGGCTTGTACACAGATGAGGCGATCAAGGTGCTGGAGGGTGATCGGAACAAGCCATTTTTTCTCTACCTCGCCCACACCTTTCCCCATCGGCCGCTGGTTGCGTCGGAGCAGTTTCGCGGCAAGTCAGCGGGCGGTTTGTATGGCGACGTGGTCGAGGAAATCGACTTTCATACCGGCCGTCTGCTCGACGCGCTGAAACGTCTGGATCTGGAGCAGGACACGCTGGTGATCTTCACCAGCGACAACGGTCCCTGGTATGACGGCAGCGCCGGCCCCTTGCGCGGGCACAAGGGGCAGAGTTTCGAAGGGGGATTCCGCGTTCCCTTCATTTGCCAATGGAAGGGCACCGTGCCGGCCGGCACGACCTGTGCAGCCAACACCATGAACATCGATCTTTTTCCGACCTTCATGGAACTGGCCGGCCTTGGCTTGCCCAAGGACCGGGTCATCGATGGCGTGTCCATGGCCGCGCAGCTGCGCAACCCGAAGGCGGTGCTGCCGGCACGCGACATGTTCTTCTACCATCAGGGCACGCTCGAAGCCATGCGTAACGACGAGTGGAAGTTCATCCGAGAAATCAATCACTATGTCTGGCCCATGCCGGTCAACAAGTTTCTCGGTCGACTGACGCCCTATTCAAATGGGCCGCTGCCTTTGCTGTTCAACCTGCGCACCGACCCGAACGAGGCCTACAACCTCGCCCACCATCATCCGCAAAAGGTTACCGAGATGGGTACGCGCATGGCCGACTGGGAATCGGAAATGAGCAAGAACCGCTACGGGTTGATGACCTGAAAAGCCGGACATCGTGACGCTTTGCCGTCCTGCCAATGCCGACTTGCCGAAATGGCTAAAACTGGAGCCGTAACTAGCTGTTATTTATTGAGCTATTGGACTAAATCAGACTTGTTTGGAGGGGTTGCTGGTGCCCGGAGCCGGAATCGAACCGGCATGACCGTTGCCGGTCGAGGGATTTTAAGTCCCTTGCGTCTACCAATTTCGCCATCCGGGCGCTGAAGGCTGCAACGAAAAGGGTTGGAGGCGGGGGTCGGAATCGAACCGGCGTAGACGGCTTTGCAGGCCGCTGCATAACCACTTTGCTACCCCGCCGCGGAATGACCGGGCTTGAAGACAAAAGGGGAAAGCCCTGTTTGCGCTTTCCCCGGAATCTGGAGCGGGAAAGGAGTCTCGAACTCCCGACCTCAACCTTGGCAAGGTTGCGCTCTACCAACTGAGCTATTCCCGCGGAACAGGCGTGCATTATAGCGGCGCTTCCTCCTGTGTCAAGCAAACCCGTCCTGCCCTCAAACCCTGTCTGCAATATGCGGCCATGCCATCCGCAAGTAGTACGCCATCGACCACAAGGTGAGCAGCGCCGCGAGGTAGATCAACCAGGTGCCGACGCGCTGCGGATCGAACAAGGGTATCGGATCGTGGTAGAGCAGCATCGGTATCGCGACCATCTGACTGGATGTCTTGACCCTGCCCAACAGAGAAACCGCAACGCTCCGAGCGGCGCCGATCTTGGCCATCCACTCGCGCAGGGCCGATATGGCGATTTCGCGACCGATAATGATGATGGCGATGATGGCATCCGTGCGATCGAGTTGGACCAGGATGATGAGCGCCGCTGCGACCATCAGCTTGTCGGCAACGGGGTCGAGGAAGGCGCCGAAGGAGGAAGTCTGTTGCAGCGTGCGCGCGAGATAACCGTCGAGCCAGTCGGTCACGGCCGCAACGACGAAGATGACCGTTGCGGCGAAGTTCTGCTCGTGCGGCGTCAGCCAGTCATGCGGCGCGTAGAAGACACCGACAAAAAGCGGGATCAGGACAATGCGGCCCCAGGTCAGCAGGTTGGGAATGTTGAGTGGCATCGTCGCTGGGCGTGTCGTCAGTGGAGGCGATTGTAAATCTCTTCCGCAAGTTTGCGGCCGATTCCTTCGATTCGGCATAGATCCTCGACGGTGGCCGCACGCACCCCCTGCAAACCGCCGAATTGCGCCAGCAGGCGCTTGCGCCTGGCCGGTCCGACACCGGGAATGTTCTCGAGGCGCGACCGGTTGCGCGTCTTCGCGCGGCGCGCTCTGTGTCCGGCGATGGCAAAGCGGTGCGCTTCGTCGCGAATCTGCTGGATGAGATGCAGGGCCGGGTCGTCGGGTGGCAAGTGCAGTGCGGCATCCGCCCCGGGCAAGAGGAGGGTTTCGAGTCCCGGCTTGCGTTCCTCCCCCTTGGCCACGCCAACGATGGCGAGATCGCCCAACCCGAGTTCGGAGAGAATGTCTCTCGCGGCGCCGACCTGCCCCTTGCCCCCGTCGATCAGGACGAGGTCGGGGCGTACGCCCTCCCCCGCCGCCACCTTTTCGTAACGGCGCATGAGCGACTGCCGCATCGCCGCGTAGTCGTCGCCGGGCGTGATCCCGTCTATGTTGTAGCGCCGGTATTCGGCATTCCTCATGGCGCCGTCGATGCACACGACGCACGAGGCGACGGTCGCTTCGCCCAGGGTATGGCTGATGTCGAAGCACTCGATGCGGCGCAAGGGCTCGGCTGGGCCGAGCGCCTCGCGCAAGCGCTCGAGGCGTCCTTCGGCATGGGCTTGCTGCGTCCTCTGCGCCTCGATGGCATGGCGCGCATTGCGTTCCGCCATGGCCAGCCAGGCACGCTGCGCTTCGTTGCGTGGCGACTGCAAGGCGACCGCATGACCCGCCAGGGCGGTGAGCGTTGCCTCGATCTCGCGGCCCGCTGCCAAGCTGGCGATAATGCGCGCGGGCGCGGGATGATCGGCGTAATGCTGCCCAAGGAAGGCCATCAGGGCCTCTTCAGGCGAGCAGTCCTGGGCGTTGTGTGGAAAGTGTGCCTTGTCGCCGAGATGCCGCCCGCCGCGCACCATGGCGTGATTGATGACCAGCAGGCCGCCGTCGGCCACCGCGACAACGATGTCCGCATCCTCCTCCCGCGCGCTTTCAGCATACTGTCTATGCAGCACTTTCTGCAGGGAGCGGATCTGATCGCGCAGCGCTGCCGCCTTCTCGAAATGCAGCTGGTCCGACTCCGTCTGCATGGCCTCGGTAAGCCGCTCGATGACCTCGCCGTGCCGGCCCTTGAGGAACATCTCGGCAAGACGCACGTCGGCGGAATAATCGATCTCGGAAATCCGCCCGACGCAGGGCGCGCTGCAGCGCCCGATCTGGTGCAGCAGGCAGGGCCGCGAGCGGTTCTGGTACACCGCGTTCTCGCAAGTGCGCAGCAGGAAGACGCGCTGCAGGAGGTGGATGCTCTCGCGCACCGCCTGCGCGTTCGGGAAGGGGCCGAAATAGCGCGCGCCCTTGTCGAAGGCGCCGCGGTGGAAGGCGATGCGCGGACAGGCGTCGGCCGACAGCGCGATGTAGGGATAGGACTTGTCGTCGCGGAAGAGAATGTTGTATTTCGGCGCCAGGCTCTTGATGAGGTTGTTCTCGAGGATCAGTGCCTCGGCTTCCGAACGCGTCACCGTCACCTCGACGCCGGCCACCTGCCCGACCATGAGCCGGATGCGCGGACTGAGATCGGATTTCTGGAAGTAGGAAGCGACGCGTTTCCTCAGCGCTTTCGCCTTGCCGACATAGAGCACCCTGCCCTCGGCATCCAGCATGCGGTAAACCCCGGGTTCCTCGGGCAGGGAACGGATCAGGGCCTTGCTGTCGAGCATGGTCAGAGGTCGCTGCGGATCGCGTCGAAGACGGCGTGGAAGGCCCGTTCGGTCAGCCGGCCTGTCTGCGTGTTGTAGCGGCTGCAGTGGTAGCTGTCGTGCAGGATGCGCCCGTCCGGCAGGGCATGGCGCGCGCCGTGGGCGAACTTGCAGGCGCTGCGCTGCAAAGTCAGTGCCTGCAGCACGGCGTTGTGCGCCACCAGACCGAGGGCGAGGATGACGCGCGCTTCCGGCGCCGCCGCCAGTTCCTCGGTCAGATAGCGGTTGCAGGTCCTGATTTCCACGGTTTCCGGCTTGTTCTCCGGCGGCACGCATTTCACGGCGTTGGTGATGCGGCATCCTTCGAGTCGCAGCCCGTCGTCCGCCGAAACGGATTCGGGCCGGCTGGCGAAGCCGTAGCGATGCAGGGTCGAGTACAGCAGCACGCCGGCGAAGTCGCCGGTGAACGGACGGCCGGTACGGTTGGCGCCGTTGTAGCCCGGCGCCAGGCCGACGATGAGCAGTCGCGCCTCGGGGTCGCCGAACGGCGGCACCGGCCGTGCGAAAAAGTCAGGCTGCGCGGCACGGCAATCCGCCAGGAAGCCCGCCAGACGCGGGCAGGCGCGGCATTCCGTGAGGGGCGTGGCGGCGGTCGGCATGCCTTATGACTTCACCGCCGCGAGCACGTCCAGCGCACGCCGATAGGCCGGCTCGCTCTGCAACGCCTCCATCGACGGCGCCGGCGCGGCGGGCAGCAGCTTCTCGAGGCGACGCGCGGAAGCCGGGTCGTGCCGCGGGCGCCATGCGCGCAGCAGTTGTCTGGCCGCGGCCGGGTTGTTGCACACCAGCACCATGTCGCAGCCGGCGGCGAGGGCGGCCTCGGCGCGTTCGACATAGCCGCCGGCGACGCTGGCGCCCTCCATCGACAAATCGTCGCTGAAGATGACGCCGTCGAAGCCGAGCTCGCCGCGCAGCACGTAGCGCAGCCAGTAGGCGGAAAAGCCGGCCGGGAGGGGATCAAGCCTGTCATAGACGACATGCGCCGGCATGACGGCGGCGAGACCCATCCTGCGGTGGTCGCGATAGGGCGCCAGATCCGGATACAGCGCCTGTACCGGCCGCGTGTCGACCGGGATCGCCACGTGGGAATCGGCGGCGACGAAGCCGTGGCCGGGGAAATGCTTGCCGACGTTGGCCATGCCGGCGCGGCGCAGACCGGCGATGAGGGCGCCGGCGAGCGCCGTCACCGCGGCGGGCTCATGATGGAAGGCACGGTTGCCGATGATCTCGCTGCTGCCATGGTCGAGGTCGAGCACCGGCGTGAAGCTGAGATCGATGCCGCCGGTGCGCAGTTCGCCGGCCAGCACGTAGCCGGCACACTCGGCCGTCTCCAGCGCGCGGGCGGGATCAGTGTCCCATAGCGTGCCGAGCGCGCGCATCGGGGGCAGCACGGTGAAGCCGTGACGGAAGCGCTGCACGCGGCCGCCTTCGTGGTCGATGGCGATCAGCAGCGGCGGCTGGCGCAGGGAATGGATATGACTAGTCAGTTCCTGCAGGACGGCGAGTGACTCGAAGTTGCGCTTGAAGAGGATGACGCCGCCGACGAGCGGATGCTGCAGAGCCTCGCGTTCCTCGTCGGTCAGACGCGGCCCCTCGACGTCGAGCATGAGCGGGCCGAGGGGCAACGGAACCGTCATGCCTCCCCCTCGGTTTCGACCACGACGAAGGCCAAGGCGGTGTCGGTTTCGTCGCTCAGGCTGAGATGGGCGCGCAGGCGCCTCGACCGCATCCAGTCGGCCAGCGGCGGCGCGAATTCGAAGCTGGGGCGGCCGATGCCGTCGCTCGCCACGGCGATGTTGTGCAGCGTGGCCGGATCGCGCAGGCCGAGGCCGAGCGCCTTGCCCAGCGCCTCCTTGGCGGCGAAGCGCTTGGCCAGGAAGGCGGCCGGCTTCGGCGCCTGACGGTAGCGCTCCATTTCGGACGAAGCCAGCAGCTTGGCGGCGGCGCGCTCGCCGTGCGCATCGAGCATCCGCTCGAGGCGCGCGATGGCGACGACGTCGGTGCCGACGCCGTGGATCACCGCCGCGCCTCCAGCATCAGCTGCTTCATGCGGCGCACCGCCTCCTGCCAGCCGCAGAAGATGGCCTCGGCGACGATGGCATGGCCGATATTGAGTTCGACGATCTCGGGTATGGCCGCCAACGGCTTGACGTTCCCGTAGTGCAGGCCGTGGCCGGCATTCACCTTGAAGCCGAGCTGGCGGGCATAGCGTGCCGCCCGGGCGACGCGCTCCAGCTCCTCGCGGATTTCCGCCGCCTCCTCGGCCTCGGCATAGCGGCCGGTGTGGATCTCGATGGCCGGCACGCCGCACTCCCGGGCGGCGTCGATCTGGCGCGCGTCGGCGTCGATGAAGAGGGAGACGCGGATGCCGGCCTCGGCTGCCGCCCGGCAGGCGGCGCGCACGCGCTCGAATTCGGCGATGACGTCGAGGCCGCCTTCGGTGGTGAGCTCCTGGCGCCGCTCCGGAACGTAGCAAATATCGTGCGGACGGATGCGCAGGGCGAAGGCCACCATCTCCTCGGTGACGGCGGCCTCCAGGTTCATGCGCGTCCTCAGTTGCCCGCGCAGGACCTCGACGTCGCGGTCCTGGATGTGGCGGCGGTCCTCGCGCAGGTGCAGGGTGATGAGGTCTGCCCCGCTCTCCTCGGCCAACAGGGCCGCGCGAACGGGATCGGGGTAGGTCGTGCCGCGCGCCTGGCGCAGCGTCGCCACGTGGTCGATGTTGACGCCAAGTTCAATCACAATTCCTGCAACTCCATGAAGACGCGGCGCGAACTCAATCGCTGCCCGCCAAGGTAATGATTTATCAGCATGCGCATGAGCTGCTTGCACTGCGCGAGCGTTTCGGCCTCGCTGAAGTCGTCCTGTGCGATGGCCAGCAACGCCCGCCCGGAGAAGGATTCGGCCTCGCCCGCCTCCGCGCCCCGGAGCACCGCCCCACGCTCGAGGACGTAAGCGTAGCGCTTTTGCGGGTCCACCGGCTGCCCGCTGTCCGCCTCGCGGTCCAGCGTGAGGCCGTAGCCCACTTCCTTCAGCAGCGTCTTCTCGAAGCGCCGCAGCGAGGCCTGGCCCGGCTCGCCGTCCGCCAGGGCATGCACCGCCTCGGCATAGGACTGGAACAGGGCCGGGTGCGCATCCTCGCGCGGCAGCAGCTTGAGCAGCAGTTCGTTCATGTAATAGCCGAGCAGCAGCGCCTGCGCCTGCAGCAGCGGTTGGCCACCGAGCCATTCGACCTTGGCCAGGGTGCGCATCTCGCCCTGACCGAACCAGCCCAACTCGAGCGGCTGGAAGGCCATCAGCAACCCTCGCATCGCCGAGCGCGGCCGACGGGCGCCGCGCGCCACCAGTGCGACCCGGCCATGGTCGCGGCTGAAGGCTTCGACGATCAGGCTGGTTTCACGGAAGGCATGGGTGTGCAGGACATAGGCCGCTTGCTCATCCACTCTGCCCTTTCCCGTTCCGCTCATTCGTAGCCCAGGCTCTTCAGCGCACGCTCGTCGTCGGCCCAGCCGCCCTTGACCTTGACCCAGACTTCCAGAAACACCTTGCCGCCAAGGAGTTTCTCCAGATCGCGCCGTGCGTCGCTGGCAATGGCCTTCAGTTGTTCGCCGCCCTTGCCGATGACGATGGCCTTGTGCGCCGGCTTGTCCACGATGATCGCCGCGTTGATCCGCCGCAGTTCGCCTTCCTCCTCGAAGCGCTCGATCTCCACGGTCATGCCGTAGGGCAGTTCATCGCCGAGGCGCCGGAACAGCTTCTCGCGCAGGAATTCCGCAGCCAGAAAGCGCTCGCTGCGGTCGGTCAGGTCATCCTCGCCGAAGAGCGGCGCCGCCTCGGGCAGATGGCGCGCTGCCGCGTCGAGCAGTTCCTTCCCGCCATCGCCCTTGGCGGCGCACACCGGGACGATCTCGGCGAAAGGAAAGGCCTTCGCCATGTCGGCCATGAATGGCAGCAGGCGTTTCTTGTCGGCAAGGCGGTCGATTTTGTTGATCACCAGCAGCACCGTCTTGTCCGGCGGAATCATGGCCAGGATGCGCTTGTCGTCCTCGTTGAAGCGCCCCGCCTCGATCACCAGCAGGACGGCATCGACGTCGTCGAGCACCTGGGACACGCCGCGGTTCATCAGGCGATTAAGCGCGTTCTTGTGCCGCATCTGGAAACCCGGCGTGTCGACGAAGATGAACTGCTCGCCTGGCCGCGTCAGCACGCCAGTGATGCGGTGGCGCGTCGTCTGCGCCTTGCGAGACACGATGCTGATCTTCTGCCCGATCAGATGGTTGAGCAGCGTCGACTTGCCCACGTTCGGCCGGCCGACGATGGCCAGATGGCCGCAGCGGTATTTTTTCTGCGCGCTCATTTCGCGCCCGTCTGTTCGATTGCATGCCTGGCGGCTTCCTGTTCGGCAGCACGCCGGCTCGGCCCGCGACCGGTAGTGGCGATGCCGAGTTCAGGGATCAGGCACTCGACTTCGAATTCCTGGGCGTGGGCTTCCCCGCGCGTAGCGCGCAGTTGGTATTGCGGCAAGGCCAGCCTGCGTCCCTGCAGGAATTCCTGCAATGCGGTCTTGGCATCCTTGCCGGTATGGAGGGGATCAAGATTGGTTAGGAAGGGTTCATAGAGTTGGAGGATCGTCTGCCGGGTTCGCTCAAACCCGCCATCGATGAAAACCGCCCCGAATAGTGCCTCCAGAGCGTCGGCGAGGATCGAAGGCCGGCGAAACCCGCCGCTTTTCAATTCCCCCTCTCCCAGGCGCAACTGTTCACCCAAGCCGAAGCGCTGGGCTATTTCCGCCAGGGTCTCCTGGCGCACCAGATTGGCGCGCAGGCGGGACAAGTCACCCTCACGCACCTCGGCAAAGCGTTCATATAATGCTTGAGCGATAACGCAATTGAGCACGCTATCACCGAGAAACTCCAGGCGCTCATTGTGCGAGGCGCCAAAACTTCGATGAGTCAACGCCTGGGCCAGGATGTCCCTGTTTCGGAAGACGTAACCAACCGCCTGCTCAATCGACGGTACGTTCATTCACCAGCAGCTCAATCGACCCGGCGCTTGCTGCCGGAACTGCTTCCGGCGTAATCGATGCAGATGCTGACGTTGCCGGCAATTTGGATCTTCTTCGCATATTCGAAGGAAATAACCAGTTGGTTGCCCTCCTTAGTCACATCCAGATCTGCGCCGCTAATGCTGGGGGTTTCATCGACCGTTGCTAGTCGGTCATAGGCGTTGCGCACCTCTGCAACCGTTGCTGCGCCGCTGTGGGCGATGGTCTTGATGTGATTGATGACTGTGTAGTACTCGATGATTGAAGGTGTCACCTTCATGCCTATGACGGCAACGCCAATTACGACCGCGCTGACCAGGATCAGGCCTATTAGACTCAAACCTCTCTGCTGTTTCCTCATCATTCTGCGCCCCTTAGTGGAAGCTGCCGATACGATTCAAGTCGCCGAAATTGAACCAGATCATGAACGCCTTCCCTACTATGTTCTGATCAGGGACGAATCCCCAAACCCTGCTGTCGCTGCTTGCATCGCGATTGTCACCCATGACAAAGTAGTGTCCTATTGGCACTTCGCAGGTCACGCCGGCACTATTGTAGATGCATTTTTCACGACCAAGAAAATGCATGGCCTGGGTAATAAATGCCGGCGCATCCTTGTCCAATATTATTCTATGCTCGTGATTTCCCAACTTTTCCAGATACTGCGATGAGTAATAAAGGCGCTCGGGATGCAGATAATCCGGCTGCTTGGCGACCGTCACTTCGTTCCCATTAATGAACAACCTTTTGTTCTGCCAGGCAACCTTGTCGCCGGGAAGCCCGACAACCCGTTTGATGTAGTCGAGCGAAGGATCCTCAGGGTAGCGAAAGACCATCACGTCGCCCCGTTGCGGCGCATTCAGGTCCAGCACCTTCTTGTTGATGACCGGCAGGCGAATTCCATAGGTGTATTTGTTGACCAGAATGAAGTCGCCCACCAGCAGCGTGGGGATCATCGAGCCTGACGGTATCTTGAATGGCTCGACCAGAAAGGACCGCAGCAGGAAAACGACCAGAATGACCGGAAAGAAACTGGCACCGTATTCCACCCACCAGGGCTCCTTGTCCTCCGGCTTGCGTCGCTTCTTCATCACCGCCACATCGAAGAGCCAAATGGCACCGGTGGCCAGCGTGAGCAGAAACAGGATCAGGGCGAAATTCAAGGGGTTCCTTCCTATTTGCTTTCGACGCGCAGCACCGCGAGGAACGCCTCCTGCGGAATCTCGACACTGCCGACCTGCTTCATGCGCTTCTTGCCGGCCTTCTGTTTTTCCAGCAGCTTGCGCTTGCGCGTGATGTCGCCGCCGTAGCACTTGGCCAGCACGTTCTTGCGCAGCGCCTTGATGTTCTCGCGCGCGATGATGGTCGAGCCGATCGCCGCCTGCACCGCCACGTCGTACATCTGCCGGGGGATCAGCTCGCGCATCTTGGCCGCCAGTTCCCGGCCCCTGTAGGGCGCGTTGGCCCGATGCACGATCACCGATAGCGCATCCACGCGATCGCCGTTGATCAGGATGTCCAGCTTGACGACATCGGCCGGCCGGTATTCTTTGAACTCGTAGTCCAGCGAGGCATAGCCGCGCGACACGGACTTGAGCCGGTCGAAGAAATCCATCACCACCTCGGCCATCGGCATGTCGTAGGTGAGCATGACCTGGCGGCCGTGATACTGCATATTGACCTGCATGCCCCGTTTTTGCTCGCACAGGGTGATGACCGCGCCCAGGTAATCCTGCGGCACGAACACCGTCGTAGTGATGATCGGCTCCCTGATTTCCTCGATCTTCGATGGGTCGGGCAGCTTCGACGGATTTTCCACCGACAGGACAGTCCCGTCTCGCAACAGAACCTCGTACACCACGGTGGGGGCCGTCGTGATCAGGTCCATGTCGTATTCGCGCTCGAGGCGCTCCTGCACGATTTCCATGTGCAGCAGGCCGAGGAAGCCGCAGCGGAAACCGAAGCCGAGCGCCTGGGATACCTCCGGCTCGTATTGCAGCGAGGCGTCGTTGAGCCTGAGCTTCTCCAGCGCCTCGCGCAAGGCGTCGTACTGGTTCGCCTCGACTGGATAGAGGCCGGCAAACACCTGCGGCTTGATTTCCTTGAATCCTGGCAGGGCGGCGTCCGCGGGTTTGTCGGCCAGCGTTACCGTGTCGCCCACCTTGGCGGCCTTGAGTTCCTTGATGCCGGCGATGATGAAGCCGACCTCGCCCGCCGAAAGCGCCTGACGCGATTGCGACTTGGGCGTAAACACCCCGACCTGCTCGCAGAGGAATTCCGCTCCGGTCGACATCAGGAGAATCCTGTCCTTCGGCTTCAGCGCGCCATCCACCACCCGCACCAGCATGACCACGCCGACGTAATTGTCGAACCAGGAATCGATGATGAGCGCCTTCAACGCCCCCCCCGGGTTTCCCTTGGGGGACGGTATGCGTGCAATGATGGCCTCCAGAATGTCCTCGACGCCTTGGCCCGTCTTGGCGCTGGCGAGCACCGCATCGGTGGCGTCGATGCCGATGACATCCTCTATCTCCTCGCGTGCCCGGTCAGGGTCCGCTGCCGGAAGGTCGATCTTGTTCAGGACGGGAACGACCTCCACGCCCTGCTCGATGGCGGTATAGCAGTTGGCCACGGTCTGGGCCTCGACGCCCTGGGAGGCATCGACGACGAGCAGAGCGCCTTCGCATGCGGCAAGAGAGCGCGACACCTCGTAGGAAAAATCGACATGCCCGGGCGTGTCGATCAGGTTCAGGTTGTAGAGCCCGCCGTCTTTCGCCCGGTACTGGAGGGCGGCCGTCTGTGCCTTGATGGTGATGCCGCGCTCCCGCTCGAGATCCATCGAGTCGAGAACCTGTTCCTCCATTTCACGGTCGGACAACCCCCCACAGAGCTGGATGATACGGTCGGCCAGTGTGGACTTGCCGTGATCGATATGAGCGATGATCGAGAAATTGCGGATATGTTGCATCACGGAAAAAAGGGTGCCGAGAGCACCCTTTTTCAGCTTCGAAAGGGGAAATTTTACCGGAAATTCAGTAAATAAGCACGAACCGCGGCCTCATCGAGATGGTAATGGCACAGCTCCTTGCCCTCGCCCATGACGACCGGCACCCTCGCTCCATGCAGGGGCTCGAATTCCGGCTGTTCATCTACGTCGATAAGCTCGATATCCGCGCCAAGATCCTGGCAGAGCGGCCTCAGCCTCGCCATCAATTCGTCGCACAGATGGCACCAGGCCCGGCTGAAGACGGTCAAACGCGGCCTATTTGTCACTCAACCCCTTGATGGTGATGTAGGTCTGCTGTTCGCCCCGTCGGACCAGCAGGGTGATCGTGGCCGTTTTGTCCAACTGGGACAGCATCTTGTTGAACTGGTCGACGCTCTTTGCCTCGGCGGTCGTCCCTTTGTGTACCACGGACAGGATGATATCCCCCGGCCTGAGTTCGGACCGGACACCATTCGATCGGACGTCCTCAACCAGCAAACCGTGCTGAATCTTGAGCTCCCGCTTCTGCTCAGGGTTCAACTCGCTCAGCACGAGGCCGAGGCGGTTGGCGCTGAGCTCGGCGGGCTTGGAACGCTTCGGGCCGCGTTGAGCCGCCTTCTCCTCGGGAATTTCAGCCACCGTTACAGTGAGATCCTTTGAGGCGCCCTTGCGCCACACCTGCAATTGTACTTTGCTGCCGGGGCGCGTGCCGCCGACAACCCGTGGCAGGTCGCTCGAGTTGCTTACGAGCTTTCCGTCGAACTTCAGGATGATGTCTCCCGCCTCGACACCCGCCTTGTCCGCCGGCCCGCCCTTTTCAACGGCATTGACCAGCGCGCCCGCCGGTCTGCCCAGACCGAACGACTCGGCTATCTCCTTTGTGACTTCCTGGATGACGACGCCGATCTTGCCGCGGCTGACACGGCCGCTTGCGCGCAGCTGCGACTGCACCTCCATCGCGACGTCGATCGGGATGGCAAAGGCGAGCCCCATGTAGCCCCCGGTACGGCTATAGATCTGGGAATTGATGCCGACCACCTCGCCCTTCATGTTGAACAGCGGACCGCCCGAATTGCCCGGATTGATGGCGACGTCGGTCTGGATGAAGGGGACGAAATTCTCCTGTGGCAGCGATCGTCCCTTGGCGCTGACGATGCCGGCCGTCACGGAATTCTCGAAGCCGAACGGCGAACCGATCGCCACCACCCATTCGCCAACCTTCAGCTTGGAGGGGTCCCCCATCCTTACCGTCGGCAAGCCGTTTGCCTCGATCTTGATCAGCGCCACGTCGGTGCGCTTGTCGGCGCCGATCACCTTGGCCTTGAATTCGCGCTTGTCCGTCAGCTTGACCAGTATCTCATCGGCCGAATCCACGACATGGGCATTGGTCAGGACATAGCCGTCGTTGCTGATGATGAAACCCGATCCGAGCGACTTGTTCTGGAATTCCCGCGGCATTCCCGGCTGGCGCGGAATGAAGCGTCGAAAGAACTCGAACATCGGATCGTCCTCGTCGAGTTCGGGAATCTGCGGGAACATGCGATTCCCGCGGATGGTCTGCGTCGTGCTGATATTGACCACCGCAGGTCCCTGCTTCTCGGCAAGTTCGGTGAAGTCGGGCAACTCCCGTGTCTGTGCGCCGGCATTAATTACCTGCAGGCAAAGCAGAAGGCCCAGCAATGCATTCCTGATCATCGGCATGATTCCTTTTCAAGACAGTTCATGTCGCTGCGACGGACAATAATCGGATGCCAACCCGTCATGGCGGCGTGTCTGTACTTCGCGAGGCGGGCAATGAATGCCGCGATCGCCAGTCCCAGTCCGGCCCCGAGTGCCGTAGCCGCGTCATTTCCCTCGGCCAGGCTGGCAGCGGCCCACGCGCCGGCGACAATCAAGCCGGCCGGCACCAGATAGGCAAGCACGGCTGCGCGCAGGGGGACGGCGTCCGCAACCTGTACGACGACCCGCTCGCCCGCCACCGCATTGAAGCGGTTCCTCAAACGGTACTGTCGCGGCTTATCGCAGAACAGCCGGTTCATCAAGCCGCTCTGGCAGCCCCCAGTCTCCTGGCAGCGCCCGCAGCCGTTCCCGTTCGAGAGCAGTTCCACAATCGCCTCCTCTCCTTCCACGCGGGCCACAATCGCTTCCTGTTCCATCACTTTTTCTTCTGTGCAATGCCGTCGCCCAGTTGCCTCAGCGTCCCGACGGGCACTTCCCCCAGCACGGTCAGGAGATGTTGCCCTTGCGTCCGCTTGTAGACGTTGATTGCCCCGACCGAATAGATCGAGGTTTCCACCTTCTGTTCTGCCAGCGGCTCGATGAAAACGGAAATGGAAGCCAGCCCGTCACTGAAAACAAAGTGGGATATTTCCGTCCCTCTCTGTCCGGCCAGCATGCGCTTCATGCCGGCCACTTTCTTGAATCCCGGAAGCTGCGCCCTGAACTGCCATTCACCGCCCGCAGACCGGCTCTGAGCAGCCTGCGTGTTATGCACGCGCCATGCCTCGCCCTCCCTGCCAAACTTGGATTTGAGGGCATTCCTGTCGATTGCACCGCCGATCTGAAGCTGATTGAAGGCGTATTGTTCGATGATTTCGTTGCGCTCGTTCAGCGTGCGCGCCTTGAGGATCAAGCCCGTGTTGAGTTCTCCCCACAGCGCATGCCCGTATCGAAGGCTGTCCTTGGGTTCCAGTACGATTTTCTGGCTTTCATAACCAGCAACCCGTGAGACTTCTCCCTTGCGAAGAGTGTAATGCTCGCCGAGATTGGCGGAAGAGGACGGCAACAGGGCAGGAAATGATTGCTGCTGGCCACGGGATTCTACAAGGACCACCTTTTCATCGGGCAGAAAGCACTTGACCTCGTCGTTGCTGCGGACGACCTCGCGCGGGCTGCCGTCAAGAACTTCCAGCCTTTCGTGCTCTCCCGTGCTGTCCACGATATGGGTGATCCGGAAGGTCTCGGAGTTGCCGCCGCTTTGAAACGTGAAGGTACCCGTGTAGCTGAGCCGCTTGGCGGCTGTCGTCATTCTGTTCAGCCATCCGAGGGCATCGATTCCTTGCTCTGCATGTGCTGCCGTCGCACCAAGACTGCCGGCCAGGGCCAGGGCCAGAAAACGTCTCATGGCCTGGCGCCCTGCCGGACCTCTGAAACCGTGCGTACGTAAGGCGCGACCCCCTGAATGCCCTTGTTGGCGGAGTGCGCCTGATGGGCCATGAGATATTCCTTCAGCCCTCCCGCCTCTCCTTGTGCGGCAGGAAGTGCAACCTTCGTTTCCTGCGGCATGGACGGGGCCGATGCGGTCACGGCGGGCTGAATCGGATTCAAGGAAAGCGCCACCCACCCGACGACGCCCATGCCGGCGAGCGCAGCAGCCAGCGGGAAGGCGAATCGGAAAGGCGCAAAGACGGGTCTTTTCGCCGGCCGAGCAAGCACAACCGGCTCCTTCTCCAGTCGGGACATGACATCTTCGGCAAATTTCGGCGAGCCGATCGGATGCCTGCGCAGCGCGTCCCCCACCAGATGATAGGTCCGCCAAGCCTCCTGAAGGTTCTTGTCCCGCCGCAGCGCGTCGATTATGCGGGCCGACGCCTCCGGCTCGATCTCGCCATCGACGAGAGAGGATAGTTCTGATTTCATCGCTACCACCTTTTGTCTGGCGCTGTTTCCAGCAAGGGCCGCAGCTTTTCCGCAACCGCTTCACGTGCCCGGAAAATACGCGATCTGACCGTACCGATCGGGCAATCCATGGCGTCCGCAATTTCTTCGTAACTCAAACCCTCGATTTCGCGAAGCATGATTGCGGTACGCAACTCCTCGGGCAAGGCCGCTATCGCCGCATTCACCGTTTCGCCGATCTGCTTGGAAAGCAGCACCCGCTCAGGGGTGTTGATATCCCGCAATAGCTCGCCATCTTCAAACCCCTCTGCCTCCTCGGAATCAAACTCCGTCCGGGTTGGCGCCCGCCTGCCCTGGGACGCCAGGAAATTCTTGGCGGCATTGACCCCGATGCGGTAAAGCCAGGTATAAAAGGCGCTGTCGCCCCGAAAACTCGGCAAGGCGCGATAGGCCTTGATGAACGTCTCCTGGGCCACATCCTCCACCTCGGCCGGATCCCTGATCAGTCTCGAGAGCAGCCGCATCAGTTTCCGCTGGTATTTGGATACCAGCAATCCGAAAGCCTGCTGATCGCCATGCTGCGCCCTGGCGACAAGCTGCTGGTCTACTTCGCGTTCTCCCATTCGAGCGGCCAACTTGTTGAAAGTTCATTGGCCCGGTAGGCCGGGCCAAGTGCCACAAGTATAGCCGACGCCTCACAAGCCTCATTGGCTGCCCGTTTCAAAGACAAACGGCAAGGGATTAAGTTCAGCGGTACGTCCCATGCCCCTGCTGGCGGGGGATGGTATAGTTTTATCCTCCCCCTTCCCCCGTACCCTCGTGCAGGCATTCGACGTACTTGTCATCGGCAGCGGTCTCGCCGGCCAGTCCTTGGCCTTGCAACTGGCCGAACATAAGACTGTGGCCTTGGTCACCAAGGGAGCCCTCGAAGACAGCGCAAGCAGTCGTGCACAAGGCGGGATTGCCGCCGCCCTCGACAATGCCGACTCGATCGAGGCGCATGTCCGGGACACGCTGGTGGCTGGGGCCGGGTTGTGCAGCAGGCGAACGACCCGTTTCGTCGTCGAGCGCGGCAAGGGCGCCATTGATTGGCTTATCCGCCAGGGGGTGCCCTTCACGAGAGACGCCACGGGTGCCGGATATCATTTGACCCGGGAGGGCGGCCACAGTCACCGGCGCGTCATTCACGTCGCGGATGCGACCGGTCTGGCGGTGCAAGACACCCTGACCAACCGGGTCCTCGCCCACCCAAACATCCAGGTGTTCGAGTATCACATCGCCATCGACCTGATCACCGGGTCCAAGTTCGGACTCGAGGATGCCGGCTGCCATGGCGCCTATGTGCTGGACAAGCGTGGCGACCGTGTCGTGACCTTCATATCGCCGCACACGGTGCTTGCCACGGGCGGGACGGGCAAGGTGTATCTGTACACGACGAATCCGGACACGGCGACAGGAGACGGCATTGCCATGGCCTGGCGCGCAGGCTGCGGTGTCGCCAACATGGAATTCGTTCAGTTCCATCCGACCTGCCTCTACCACCCCCATGCCAAATCGTTCCTGATCACGGAAGCCATGCGCGGGGAAGGCGGCATCCTGCGCCTGCCCGACGGTGAGCGCTTCATGCCAGATCACGACTCGCGCGCGGAACTTGCCCCGCGCGACATCGTTGCCCGCGCCATCGACTTCGAAATGAAGAAGCGGGGACTGGACTGCGTCTATCTAGACGTGACGCACAAATCTGCGGATTTTCTGATCGAGCACTTCCCGAACATCCATGCTCGCTGCCTGGAGCTGGGCATCGACATCACCCGTCAACCCATTCCGGTGGTCCCGGCCGCGCATTACACCTGCGGTGGCATCATCACGGATCTCTCCGCCCGTACCTCGCTTCCCGGCCTCTATGCCGTGGGGGAAACCGCATTCACCGGGCTGCATGGCGCCAATCGCCTCGCCAGTAATTCCCTCCTTGAATGCCTGGTCTTCGCCACGGCGGCGGCAGAGGACATTCTCCTCTCGGGCCGCCGCCGTGCAAAAGTGCTGCCGCAATGGGATGAAAGCCGCGTGACCGACGCCGACGAGGAGATCGTCATTTCGCACAACTGGGACGAACTCCGCCGTTTCATGTGGGACTACGTCGGCATCGTTCGCACCAACAAGCGGCTCGAGCGCGCGCGACATCGGATCCGCCTGCTGGAGCGAGAAATCGACGAGTACTACGCCAACTTCAGGATCAGCAACGACCTGATCGAATTGCGCAACCTCGTACTGACGGCCGATCTCATCGTGCGCTGCGCCCAGCGCAGGCGGGAAAGCCGTGGCCTGCATAGCAGCCGCGACTATCCCTCCGTCCTGCCTACGGCACGCAACACCCTGTTGCGCAACCGGCTCAGCCGGCCCTGAGGCGCAGCCAGCTTTTCAATCCACGCTGTCCCTCGGCGGACAGGCTGTCAGCCAATACCAGAACCACCCGGGGGGATCGGCCCGATTGCGGATCGAGCAGAAGGACGATCAACCACGGAAACAGGGTCGATCGCCGCGACACTTCCGCTTCCAGGCATTCGCCCTCTGCGCTGAGCGCCTCAACGCCTCCATCCGACAGCAGCACCAGGGTGCGGATGGACTTGGGGCTTGCAAGCAAGGCATGTTGCCTGATGGAGACGATCGCTACCCATGCGATGGAGAGGATGCCGGTCAGCTTGAAGAGGAAAGGGACGGGCAAAAAAGACACACCGGCAGCAGCGGTCAAATAAAGCCCGGCAAGCAGAATCGTGAGCTGCCTGGATGGCCGGAGTTCTAGGCGGAGCGTCGTCAGCAAGCGATCAGAAGCGCTTGATCGCCAGCGTTCCGTTGGTGCCGCCGAAGCCGAAGTTGTTCTTCAGGGCATAATCGATCTTCATCCTGCGGGCCGTATTGGCGCAGTAATCCAGATCGCACTCGGGATCCGGATCGGACAGGTTGATCGTGGGCGGGGAAATCTGATGATGGACGGCCAGTACGGTGAGTGCCGTTTCCAGCCCGCCGGCGCCTCCGAGCAGGTGCCCGGTCATGGACTTGGTCGAATTGACGACCAGATTGCGCGCAACGTTGCCGAAGGCGAGCTTGATCGCGTCGGTTTCGTTTTTGTCGCCCAGCGGCGTGGAAGTGCCATGAGCATTCAGATACTGGACCTGGTCGGGATTGATTCCGGCATCCCGCAGCGCATTGGCCATGCTCCGGCGCGGGCCGTCCGTATCGGGTGCGGTCATGTGGTAGGCATCGCCGCTCATGCCGAATCCGGCAATCTCGGCATAAATCCTGGCGCCGCGCTTCCGAGCATGCTCGTACTCCTCAAGCACGAGCACGCCGGCCCCCTCCCCCAGGACAAAGCCGTCTCGTCCCTTGTCCCAGGGACGACTGGCGCTGGCGGGATCGTCGTTGCGCGCAGACAGCGCCTGCGCGGAGGCAAAGCCGCCGATGGCAAGCGGCGTCACCGTGGACTCCGCACCGCCACAGACCATGGCATCGGCATCGCCGTACTGGATCATGCGAAAACTGGTGCCGATCGCGTGCAGGCCCGTCGTGCACGCCGTGACGACGGCCATGTTGGGGCCCTTCATGCCGAACATGATCGAGAGATTTCCCGAAATCATGTTGATGATCGTGCCGGGGATGAAGAACGGCGATATCTTGCGCGGTCCGCCGGCGAGGAAATCGTTGTGGGTATCCTCGATCATCGGCAGGCCGCCGATGCCTGAACCGATGTTGACCCCGATGCGGTCCGCATTGTCGGGCGTGACCGTCAGGCCGGAATCGCGAATGGCCTGGATGCCCGCAGCCATGCCGAAATGGATGAAAACATCCATCCGGCGCGCCTCCTTGGGAGGCAGATAGGCCGATGCGTCGAACCCCTTTACCTCTCCCGCAATGCGTGACTTGAACGCCGTGGCGTCGAAACGCGTGATGGGGCCGATCCCGCTCTTGCCGGCAACGATGCCGTCCCATGCTTCCTGGACGGTGTTGCCGACGGGAGACACGATGCCCAAGCCAGTGACGACTACCCTGCGGCCAGCCACTTCGCTTAGCTCCTGCGGGAAAGAATGGGATTACTTCTTGAGGTGGGCGTTGACGTAGTCGATCGCCTGCTGGACCGTCGTGATCTTCTCGGCTTCCTCGTCCGGAATCTCGCACTCGAATTCCTCTTCGAGGGCCATCACCAGTTCGACCGTGTCGAGGGAATCCGCACCCAGGTCGTCGACGAAGGAGGACTCGTTCTTGATCTCCGACTCATTGACGCCCAGCTGCTCGGCAACGATTTTCTTGACGCGTTGTTCGATGTTCTCCATGTGTGCTGCTCCTTCCCTGTTTTCGGGTATGACGAGAAAAAACCGCGGCATTCTATCAGAAAGGCGGTCCCCAACAAAATGCCGTCCTAATTCATGTACATGCCGCCGTTCACATGCATGGTGGTACCGGTGATATAGCCGGCACGGGGCGAGGCGAGAAAGGCCGCCGCTGCGGCCACCTCGTCAGCGTGGCCCAGCCGGCCGAGCGGGATCTGTCCGAGCAGGGCATCCCGCTGAACGTCCGGCAGCGCCTTGGTCATGTCCGTATCGATGAAGCCGGGCGCCACGCAATTGACGGTGATGTTGCGGCTTCCCAGTTCGCGCGCCAACGCCCGGCTCATGCCGGCGACACCGGCCTTGGCTGCGGCGTAGTTGGCCTGGCCGGGATTGCCCGAACTGCCCACCACGGAGGTGATGTTGATGATGCGGCCATGGCGCGCCTTCATCATGCCCCGCATGACCGCCTTCGAAAGCCGGAAGACCGCCTTGAGGTTGGTCTCCATCACCGCATCCCACTCCTCGTCCTTCATGCGCATGGCCAGGTTGTCTCGCGTGATGCCCGCGTTGTTCACCAGCACCGACACGGCACCATAGCGTTTCTCGATCTCGCCGACGATCCTTTCGCAGGCGGCGGCATCCGTGACGTTGAGCACCGCGCCCCATCCCTGAATCGAGGCGGCATCCAGCGCCTTCTGGATATCCGCCGCGCCGGCTTCCGTAGTGGCCGTTCCGACCACGACGGCCCCTTGCCTGCCCAGTTCCAGCGCAATGGCCCTGCCGATGCCGCGCGACGCGCCGGTCACGAGTGCTATCTGCCCATTCAGCATGTTCATCCCCTATGCGTATGTCGCCGCCAAAGCGGCTTCCAGCCCGGCGAGATCGGCCATGGCGCCGCCCGCCAGGCCTTCCGCACAGCGCTTGACCAGGCCGGCGAGCACTTTGCCGGGACCGCATTCATAGACATGGGTCACACCTTGCGCCGCCATCGCCTGCATCGTCTCCACCCAGCGCACCGGGGAGGCGGCCTGCCTGACCAAGGCATCCTTGATCCGTTCCGGATCATCAAGGCACGCCACGTCGGCATTATTCACGATCGGGAACCGCGGCACCGACAGGGGGAGATCGGCAAGCCTCTGGCGCAGACGTTCCGCCGCCGGTTTCATCAGGGAACAATGGAAGGGCGCCGATACCGGCAGCATGACCGCCCGCTTGGCGCCCCTGGCCTTGGCGGCCTCCGCTGCACGCTGTACGGCGGCGACATGGCCTGCGATGACGGTCTGCTCGGGAGTGTTGAAATTGACGGCCTCGACGACCTGGCCTTGCGCACTTTCCTCGCAGGCGATTTTCACCGCCGCAGTGTCGATTCCGAGAACAGCCGCCATCGCACCCTCGCCGGACGGCACAGCCTCCTGCATGGCCTTGGCGCGCAACTCGACGAGCGGCACGGCATCGGCGAAGCGCAGCACACCGGCCGCCACCAGCGCGGAATATTCACCAAGGCTGTGGCCGGCGACCATGTCAGGCGTCTTGCCCCCTTTTTCCAGCCAGAGTCGATAGACGGCCATGCCGGCCGTCAGCATCAGCGGCTGGGTATTCACCGTCTGGTTGAGCGCCTCGGCAGGTCCTTCGGACACGAGTTCCCAGAGATCGCGGCCCAGCGCAGCGGAAGCCTCATCGAATGTGGCGCGCACGACGGCGCTGTCGCCGTACGCAGCCATCATGCCCAGCGACTGGGAACCCTGTCCGGGGAATACGAGAGCGAATTTCATGTCGACACCCATCATCAGAACTTGAGTAAAACCGCACCCCAGGTAAAGCCGCCCCCCACGCCTTCCAGCATCAGCGTGTCACCGCGCTTGATGCGCCCTTCCCTTACTGCGGCATCCAGCGCTAGCGGGATCGACGCTGCCGAGGTGTTGCCATGGCGCTCGACGGTCGTCACCACCTTGTCCATGGGAAGGCCGAGCTTCCTGGCGGTTGATTGAATGATGCGGATGTTTGCCTGGTGCGGAATCAGCCAGTCGATGGCCGTTGCGTCCAGACCGGCCAGGTCGAGGGTTTCATGAGCGACTTCGGCCAGCACCCTGACGGCGAACTTGAAGACGGCCGGGCCGTCCATCTTGACGAAGGGTTGGCCCACCACCTTGCCGCCGCAGACTTGCCCCGGCACTTCCAGGATGGCGTGGTGCGCGCCGTCCGCATGCAGGGCGCTGGCCAGAATGCCCGGCTCCTCGCTCGCTTCGAGAACGACCGCACCGGCTCCATCGCCAAACAGGACACAGGTGCCGCGGTCGTTCCAGTCGAGAATGCGCGAAAACACTTCGGCACCCACGACAAGCGCGCAGCGGTGGCTGCCGGAGCGGATGAACTTCTCCGCGACGGTCAGGGCGTATGCAAAACCGCTGCAAACCGCCTGTACGTCGAACGCGGCGGCACCGCTGACCCCCAGCTTCGATTGCAGCAGACAGGCCGTGCTGGGAAAGATGTAATCCGGCGTCGACGTGGCGAGGACGATCAAATCGATCTTTCCGGCGGAAATCCCGGCGGCGGCCATGGCCTTGCGGCTGGCCTCCAGCGCCAGGTCGCTGGCCATTTGCCCTGCATCGGCCAGGTGTCGGCTGCGAATGCCGGTGCGCTCGACGATCCATTCGTCTGAGGTATCGACGCCGCGCGCCACGAGGTCGTCGTTGGTCAGCGCCGTCGGCGGCAGATAGCTGCCCGTTCCGGTTATGCGTGCGTAACTCATTGGAGGGCTGTCTGTGCCACGTTTCGTGCCATGCGTTCAGTGATGCGCTCGACGAGGCGGTTGCGTGCCTCCTCCGCCGCGCGCTCGATGGCCTGGGCAAAGGCCAACTGGTCGGCCGAGCCGTGGCTCTTGACGACAATGCCGCGCAGGCCGAGCAGGCTGGCGCCGTTGTAGCGACGGGGATCAACCCGGTTGCGGAAGGCGTTCAGCGCAGGCAGGGCAATCAGCCCCGCCAGCTTCCTGAACGGGTTGCGGCTGAACTCCTCGCGCAGGAACGTCGCCAGCATGCGGGCCAGCCCCTCCGAGGTCTTCAGCAGCACGTTGCCGACAAATCCGTCGCACACGACGATGTCGGTCGTGCCCTTGTAGATGTCGTCCCCTTCGACGTTGCCGTAGAAATTGAGCCCGCTCTGCCTGAGCAGTTCGCCCGCCTGCTTCACCACCTCGTTGCCCTTGATATCCTCCTCGCCGATGTTGAGCAGGCCGACGGACGGGCGCTCCTTGTGTTCAACCGCCGACACGAGCATGTCGGCCATGATGCCGAACTGAAGCAGGTGCTGGGGCTCGCAGTCCACGTTGGCACCGAGATCGAGCACATAGGTGTGGCCGCGCAAGGTGGGCAGGATCGTGGCGATGGCGGGACGGTCGATGCCGGGAAGGGTTTTCAGCACGAAGCGGGCGATGGCCATCAGCGCGCCGGTGTTGCCGGCGGAAACCGCCGCCTGCGCCCGACCTTCCTTGACCAGGTCGATGGCTACGCGCATCGAGGAATCCTTCTTGACCCTGAGAGCCGTGGCGAGCGGGTCATCCATGTTGACCACTTCGCTCGCCGGCTGGAACTGCAGCCGGCCGCCGAAACGGGATTTCGCCGCCGATACGGCCGGCTCCACTTCGGCCGGCAGGCCGACGAGAATCGCGCCGGCTCGCTCGTCGTTCTGCAGGAAGCGACTGACGGCGGGAAGCGTGACGGATGGGCCGAAGTCGCCGCCCATGCAGTCGATCGCGATGGTCACGTCCATCGACGCGCGTCAGATTCCCGTGATATGGTCACCGGCGGCCCAGTCCCTGGGTAAGAGAGGGCCGGCGCGGAATTTTATTCGCCCTTGGCCTTGACGACCTTCTTGCCGCGGTAATACCCGCTCGGGCTGATGTGATGGCGCAGGTGGGTTTCGCCGGTGGTCGGCTCGACCGCAAGCGGCGGATTGGTCAGGAAGTCGTGGGCGCGGTGCATGCCGCGCTTCGAGGGCGACTTCTTGTTCTGTTGAACAGCCATGTTGTGCTCCTTAAAACGTATTCAAATAAATTACTGCCGCTTGAGCCTTGCCAGTTGCGCAAAGGGCGAAACGCTTCCGGACAAATCGGCCACTACCGGCGGCTGGCAGGCCTCATGCCTCGGCGCAATCGGCAATGCCAGGAGGATTTCCTCCTCCAGCAGGGGCAGGAGATTCAATTCCCGGGATGCCTCGATGGCATCGCATGTCTCGTCCTCGAGCCCGCCAAGCTGGCCATCCTCGGGCCACGGCGCCCCGGATTCGACCAGCATGACCCGGCTGCTCACGTCCAGGGCGAACTCCATGGGCCCCAGGCAGCGCTGGCATGTCAGCCTGAGCGGCCCTTCGATGCGCAGCTTGAGAAAGGCGTTGTTGCCTGCCATTTCCCCGGCAATCTCGTAATCCAGATGGCCGTCGGCATCGAACAGCACGTCGTTCAGTCGCTGCAACGCCCCAAGCCGCAGTTGGCCGGCGAGACAGCCCTGCCGCCGTGCAAACTCAAGGCCGTCGATGACCATGCCCCGTTGCGACATAAGCGTGGAATGATATCATTTCGAGACTTTTCCTGTCAAAAGAATAACATCCGTATTCGCCATCGATGCCTCGCCTGATACTTGCCTCCACCTCGGCCTACCGCCGCGAGTTGCTGAGCCGGCTGCAGATCCCATTTGAAGTCGCCAGCCCGGACACCGATGAATCGCCATTGGCGGGAGAGAGTCCGGCGCAGACGGCCGAAAGACTGTCCGTGGCCAAGGCCGAGGCGGTTTCCGCTCGCTTTCCCGGCAGCCTGATCATCGGCAGCGACCAGGTGGCCTACCTGGGCGACCAGCGTTTCGGCAAGCCGCTGACCCGCGAGAGGGCCATCGAGCAACTGCGTCTCATGCGTGGCAAAACGGTGGTTTTCCATACCGGCCTTTGTCTCTTCAACAGCGCCACCGGCCGGAGACAGGTGACGGGCATACCGACGGAAGTCACGTTTCGCCAGCTCGGCGAGGCGGAAATCGAACGCTATCTGGACAAGGAGCAGCCCTATCACTGCGCGGGCAGCGCCAAGTCCGAGGGGCTGGGCATCGCCCTGCTGTCGAGCATGCGCGGCGACGACCCGAACGCCCTCATCGGATTGCCCCTGATCGCCCTGTGCGGCATGCTGCGCATTGAAGGGCTGCACATCCCCTGATGCCCCCGGGTCCGCTGTACCTGATTCCCGTTTCGCTGGCCGACGGCAGGACCGAGGCGGTCCTGCCGGAGGACGTCCAGGGCGTCGCACGCAGCCTGGTTTATTTCATCGTTGAAAATGCCAGGACTGCGCGCGGCGAATTGAAGCGCATGGGGCATCCGCTGCCGATGCGGAACCTCGACATCCGCGAGCTGCCGCTGGAACCCGGACCCGCCGATCTGGATGCGCTGCTCGCCCCGCTCCTGGCCGGCGCCCCGGGCGGCCTGATGTCCGAAGCGGGCGTGCCGGCCGTGGCCGACCCGGGCGCGTGCCTGGTGCGCGCGGCCCACGACAAGGGGATTCGCGTCATTCCGCTGGTCGGGCCGTCGAGCATCCTGCTGGCGCTGATGGCCTCGGGGCTGGATGGACAACGGTTCGCCTTTCACGGCTATCTTCCGATCAAGGCTCAGGAACGGCACAGGCGCATCGCCGAGCTGGAAAAGCAATCGCGGCGCGACCAGGCAACCCAGATATTCATCGAAACGCCCTATCGCGGTACCCAGCTCTTCCAGGCGCTGCTCGATGCCTGCCAGCCGGATACGCGATTGTGCGTCGCCGCGGATCTGACCTCCGCGCACGAAAGGATCGCGACGCGCAGCATCGCCGCCTGGCGCGTCGGAGGTGCGCCGGATCTGGAGAAACGGCCGGCCGTGTTTCTGCTGCTGGTGGAATAGCCCGTGGCTAGCGCAGGCCGATCCGGCCGAGAGTATTCATGATGCCTTCGGCCATGTCCGCGCCGAACTGACGGGCGAACCGCTCGCCCAGACTGGCGCGCAGGGTGTAGTCGCGGATGTCCTCGGCCTTGATGACGTTGCGGGCAACCGACTCGATGCTGCCGAGGCCGTCTGCCAGACCGAGCTCGACGCTCTTGGCGCCCGACCACATCAGGCCGCTGAACAATTCCGGCGAATCCTTGAGTCGCTTGCCGCGCCCCTTGCGCACGACTTCGATGAACTGCCTGTGGATGTCGTCGAGCAGCAACTGCGCATGTTGTTTGTGCTGCACGTCCTGCGGGGAAAACGGGTCCAGGAAGCCCTTGTTCTCGCCGGCCGTGAGGAGCCGGCGTTCGACACCGAGCTTGTCCATCGTGCCGGTGAAGCCGAATCCGTCCATCAGAACGCCGATCGATCCGACGATGCTCGCCTTGTCCACATAGATCCTGTCGGCCGCCGCGGCGACGTAATAGCCGCCGGAGGCGCAGACGTCCTCGACCACGGCATAGAGCGGAATGTCCGGGTGCTTCGTGCGCAGCCGCCGGATCTCGTCGTTGATGATCCCCGACTGGACAGGGCTGCCGCCCGGGCTGTTGATGCGCAGGATCACGCCCTGCGTGCCGCGGTCCTTGAAGGCGGCCTGCAGGGCAGCGTTGACCTTCTCCGCGCTGGCTTCCCCGGTCGGCTTGATGACGCCGTTCAACTGGATCAGTGCCGTGTGCTTCCTGCCGTCGCCGAGCTTCTCCGTCGCGTCTCCCCAGTCGCCCAACGCCAGAATGATGAAGGTCAGATAGACGAAGCCGAGCAGCTTGAAGAATATGCCCCAGCGGCGGCGGCGCTTCTGCTCGGCGAGCGATTCGAGCGCCAGCTTTTCGATGGCCTTGCGCTCCCATGCGGGATCGTTGTTCGGGGTTTCAGCCATGTTCCCTTCGCTATTTGAGAAAGACGCTTCCGTCGCGCTCTTCGATATCCAGTTGCTGGAGGCGGCGGCCGCGGCAGGGTCCGCCCATGCATTCGCCGCTGTCAGGACGGTATATCGCGCCGTGCGTGGAGCAAATCAAGTATAGCCCGGAATCATCGAAGAATTCCCCGGCGTTCCAGTCGATCTCGATACCGACGTGGGCGCAGCGGTTCAGGTACGCATAGGCCTTGCCGCCATAACGGACGACAAAGGCGCTTGCCATGGCGCCGCCCTCGAGCGGAAGCTCGAAGCGCACGCCGCAGCCTTTTTCGGCCAGCGTATCACTGGCGCAGATCAGCCGTGTTGTCTCAGCCATTCCCTCAAATCCGAGAGCCGGTCGAACAGAGCCAACGGATCCTCGCGGGCAAGCTCTTCGCGGGAATGGGCGCCGAAGCCGACGCCGAGCGACCTGACGCCGGCGTTTCTGGCCATCTGCAGATCGTGCGTCGTGTCGCCAATCATCAAGGTGCGTTCCGGCTCCGCATCCAGCTCATACATGAGCTCGAACAGCATGTCAGGGGCCGGCTTGGAATTGCATTCATCGGCACAGCGCGTGGCATGGAAGAAATCCGCCAGGCCGGTCGAGTCGAGCGCCCGGTTCAATCCGAGGCGGCTTTTTCCCGTGGCCACGCCGAGCAGGAAGCCGACCTCCCGCAGTTCGGCCACCAGCTCGTAGGCGCCGGCAAACAGGGACAGTTCATGGTCCTGCGACAGATAGTGATGGCGGTAGCGTTCCGCGATGCGATTGTGCTCGCTTGCCGGGGCGCCCGGCAGCGCCCGCGAAAGGGCGTCGCGCAGACCGAGACCGATCACCTGGCGTGCCGTGGTGTCGTCCGGCGGCTCCAGGCCGAGATCCCGGGCGGCGGCCTGCATGCAGGCGACGATGGCGCCCGCCGAATCCATCAGGGTGCCGTCCCAGTCAAATACCACCAGGCGGTAGTTCCGTTCCATGGTCTCTCTGTTCGTTCCGATCCAGCCGTTCGAGGAATCGCGTCAGCTCCGCTGGCAGCGGCGACGCGAGTTCCAGCCGCTCATGGGTCGCCGGATGTGCGAGGCTCAGGTGGGCGGCATGCAGGAACATGCGGCCCAGCCCCTGCTTATGCAAGAGCTTGTTGAGGGGGAAATCGCCGTACTTGTCGTCGCCGCACAGCGGATGGCCGAGGTGGGCGAGATGAACGCGAATCTGGTGCGTACGGCCGGTCTTCAACTCCACCTCGACCAGGCTGAAGTTCTGCCAGCGGGCAACCAGGCGCACGATGCTGTGCGCCTCCTTGCCTTCGCGCGACACGCTGACGCGGCGCTCGCCCTCCTCCGTGAGGTATTTGTGGAGGGCCAGCCGCACGTGCCGCAGCGGTTCCCGCCAGCGGCCCTTGACCAGCGCCAGGTAGCGCTTCTCGATGCGCCCCTCGCGGAACAGGTCGTGCAGCGCCGTCAGGGCGGCGCGCTTCTTCGCGACGAGCAGCAGCCCGGAGGTTTCGCGGTCGAGACGGTGGGCCAGTTCGAGAAAGCGCGCCTGAGGGCGCTGCCGCCGCAATTGCTCGATGACGCCGAAGCTCACCCCGCTGCCGCCATGGACGGCCATGCCAGCCGGCTTGTCGATCGCCAGCAGCCAGTCGTCCTCGTGAAGGATGCGATAGGCGCGTCCGGCGGGGATCGCCTTATCCGTCCCGGCGCGAACCGCCACGGGCGGAATGCGCACCTCGTCGCCCGCCTGCAGACGGTAATCGGGTCCGACGCGCCGGCTGTTCACGCGCACCTCGCCGCTTCTGAGGATGCGATAGACGTGGCTTTTCGGCACCCCCTTGCAAACGGCAAGGAGGTAGTTGTCGATGCGCTGCCCCTCGGCTTCCTCGCCAATACGACGGTGGCTGACGGAAGCTTTGCTTAACTCCTTCATTTTGAATATACTGCCGGCTGGTTTGCCCATTTCGGGGACCGGCCACGAAGAAAAATTCAGGCTGGTTTCGGATGCGCGCCCCATGACCCGAAGCGGCATCGGTCGGCACGCCGGAATGCTGTCGATTCATCGACACCCGCGAACCGCGAAAGGTTAATTCGCTCACCAGAAGCAGCGATACTACTTGAATTGCGCGCACTTAGCACACGCGGAACACACTGTCCTGACATTACTTCAGGACGCAACGACAAACCCGAAATTAGTTTGCCCCTGACACTCTTGATGATTTCAAACCAGCCAAACTAATAATCCGCCTGAACCGGATGCGGTTTGTCTTCCCGTGTTTGCGCGCGGGAGAACAACACCATGAAACGCATGCTGTTCAATGCGACGCAGGCCGAGGAACTCCGCGTCGCGATCGTCGATGGCCAGAAACTGATCGACCTCGACATCGAATCGGCCGCCAAGGAACAACGCAAGAGCAACATCTACAAGGCCGTCATCACCCGCATCGAGCCCAGCCTCGAAGCGGCCTTCGTCGATTACGGCGCCGAACGCCACGGTTTCCTCCCCTTCAAGGAAGTCTCGCGCGCCTATTTCAGGGAAGGCGTCGAGCCGAACCGCGCCACCATCAAGGAAGCGCTCAAGGAAGGCCAGGAACTCATCGTCCAGGTGGACAAGGACGAGCGCGGCAACAAGGGCGCCGCGCTGACCACCTTCATCTCGCTGGCCGGCCGCTACCTCGTGCTGATGCCGAACAACCCCCGCGGCGGCGGCGTCTCGCGCCGCATCGAGGGCGAGGACCGCAACGAACTGCGCGAGGCCATGGACCAGCTCGACGTGCCGCAGGGCATGAGCCTGATCGCGCGCACCGCCGGCATCGGCCGCACCGCAGAGGAACTGCAGTGGGACCTCAACTACCTGATGCAGCTGTGGCGCGCCATCGAGGGTGCCGCCAACAGCCAGAAGGGCGCTTTCCTCATCTACCAGGAAGGCAGCCTGGTCATCCGCGCCATCCGCGACTACTTCCAGCCGGACATCGGCGAGATCCTCATCGATACCGATGACATCTTCGAGCAGGCGCAGCAGTTCATGAGCCACGTCATGCCGGGCAACGTGGCGCGCGTCAAGCGCTACCGCGACGACGTGCCGCTCTTCTCGCGCTTTCAGATCGAGCACCAGATCGAGACCGCCTTCGGCCGCCAGGTCACCCTGCCCTCGGGCGGCGCCATCGTGGTGGACCACACCGAGGCGCTGGTGGCGATCGACGTCAACTCCGGCCGTGCCACGCGCGGCGCCGACATCGAGGAGACCGCGCTGCGCACCAACCTCGAGGCGGCGGACGAAGTCGCGCGCCAGCTGCGCCTGCGCGACCTGGGCGGCCTCATCGTCATCGACTTCATCGACATGGAAAGCCCGCGCGCCCAGCGCGAAGTGGAAAACCGCCTGCGCGACGCCCTGCACTTCGACCGCGCCCGCGTGCAGACGGGCAAGATCTCGCGCTTCGGCCTGCTCGAACTGTCGCGCCAGCGCCTGCGCCCGGCACTGGCCGAGATGACCTACATCCCCTGCCCGCGCTGCACCGGCACGGGCCACATCCGCAGCACCGAATCGGCCGCCCTGCACATCCTGCGCATCCTCGAGGAGGAGGCGATGAAGGAGAACACCGGCGCCGTGCACGCCCAGGTGCCGGTCGACGTCGCCACCTTCCTGCTCAACGAGAAGCGCGACGACATCCGCACCATCGAGTTGCGCCACAAGGTCAACATCGTGCTCATCCCGAACACGCACCTGGAGACGCCGGCGCACGAGATCGTGCGCCTGCGCCACGACCAGCTCAATCAGGAAGAGCAGGTGCCGCCGAGTTACCGCATGGCCGAGGCGCCGCCCACCGAGGCCTACCAGCCGCCCTCGGCGCAGACCGAGACCCGGCCGGCCCGCCCCGAGGCCGCCGTCAGGGGCATCACGCCGGCCCAGCCGGCGCCCGTGGTGGAGCCCAAGGCGGCCGCACCGCAGCCCGCAGCGGCCGAGCATGGCATCATCTCGAAAATCTTCGGCTGGTTCCGGGGCAACCGCAAGGCCGAACCGACGCCGGCGGAAAAGTCAGTCGCCCCGGCACGGCGTGAGCGCGAGCCGTCCCGCGAGGGGCGCGGCGAGCGCGGCCGCGGGCGCGGCGAGCGTGGGAAGCAAGAGCCGCGCGAGCGCCAGCGCGGCCAGCAGCGGCCGGAGCAAGAGGCGCGCGGCGACCGCCGTTCGCGGTCCGAACGCAGCGAACGGCCGCAACAGCAGGAGCAGCGTCCGCCGAAGCAGCAGCGTCCGCAACAGGAACAGCGTCCAACCCCTGCCCCCGCACCGGAAACGCAAGCCGGACCGCACAGCGCCCTGGAAACGCCGCCGCCGGGCAGTGGCGAAGGCCAGGATGAGCAGCGCCGAGGCCGGCGCGGCCGGCGTGGTCGTGGCCGGGACCGTGGCGAACGTCGCGGCGAGGCGCAAACCGGTGACACGGGAGCCGAACATGCCGTGCCAGCCGCCCTGCAGACGCATGACGAGGAGCAGGCGCAACCTGCCATCGAGGTCGGTGCAGTTTCCGCGCCGGTCGTCGAGGTCGCCCCGGCGCCGGTTCCTCTGCCGGCCGAACCCCAGGCGCCGTCAGCCGAACCGGTGCTGGCCGGCGAACCCGCACCTGCACCCGTTCCCGTGATCCATGCGGAACTCCCCGTTGAGCAGGAAGCCATAGTGGTGTCGCCGGCAGTCGCCGAGGCGGCTCCGGAAGAACCGGCTCCCGCCGTCGCGGTGCCGCCCAAGGCGGACATCCAGGTCGCACTCGAAGCCTCGGGCCTGATCCTGGTCGAAACCAGCCGCGAAAAGGCATCCGCCGTGCCGGCTGCGCCAGAAAGCGAAATCCGGCTTGGCCGCAAGCCCAAGGCGGCACCCGTGATCCCGCAGGAGCCGATGGTTCAGGTTGAAACACGCAAATAAAACAATGATGTAGCCGGGGCGGGAGACCGTCCCGGCTATTTTTTTGTCTGCGTGAGGACACCGATCAGGCCACGGGCGGCATCCTCGGCCATGTCGAGCACCTGCTCGAAGCCGCTGGCGCCGCCGTAATAGGGATCCGGCATCTCGTACTCTTCAAAGGCCTCGGCGTATTCCAGGAACAGGCCCAGCTTCGAATGGTATTCGGGACGGGAGCCGCGCTTCAGATGGACCAGATTGGCGCGGTCCATGGCCAGCAACAGGTCGAAGCGCTCGAAATCCTCCGGGCAGACCTGACGGGCACGCAATCGGGAAAGATCGACCCCCCTTTTCATGGCCGCCAGACAGGTGCGCGGATCCGGTGGCTCGCCCACGTGATAGTCGTGCGTTCCAGCAGAATCCACTTTAATTAAATCATATAATCCATTGTTAATTAATATATTTCTTGCAACGCCTTCAGCCGTGGGTGATCTGCAGATATTGCCCATGCAGACGAACAGGATGCGTTTCATGCAATCGGCCTTCCAGCATCGGCGGCATCGGACCCGGACGCGCCGAAGACCCTCTCGCGGAGCCTGAACAACTGATCGCGGGCGGCTGCGGCCTCCTCGAACTCGAGATTCCGGGCGTGCTCCTGCATCCGTTTCTCGATGCGCCGGATTTCCCGCGCCAGGGCCTTCTCGTCCATGGCCTCGTAGCGGGCCCGCTCCTCCGCCACCTCGATGGCCTCGGCGGCGATCTCGTGGTCGTAGATGCCGTCGATGATGTCCTTGATGCGCTTGGTGACGCTCTTCGGCGTGATGCCGTTGGCCTCGTTGAAGCCCATCTGCTTGGCGCGGCGGCGCTCGGTCTCGGCGATGGCGCGGCGCATCGAGTCGGTCAGGGCGTCGGCGTAGAGGATCGCCGTGCCGTGCAGGTGGCGCGCGGCGCGTCCGATGGTCTGAATGAGGGAACGCTCCGAGCGCAGGAAGCCCTCCTTGTCGGCGTCGAGGATGGCCACCAGCGACACTTCCGGTATGTCGAGGCCCTCGCGCAGCAGGTTGATGCCGACCAGCACGTCGAACTCCCCCAGGCGCAGGTCGCGGATGATCTCCACCCGCTCCACCGTCTCGACGTCGGAATGCAGGTAGCGCACCTTGATGCCGTTCTCGCCGAGGTAGTCGGTCAGATCCTCGGCCAGGCGCTTGGTCAGGGTGGTGACCAGCACGCGCTCGTTCTGCGCCGTGCGCAGCTTGATTTCCCCCAGCAGGTCGTCGACCTGGGTGCTGGCCGGCCGCACGATCACCAGCGGGTCGATCAGGCCGGTCGGCCTCACCACCTGCTCGACCACCTGGGACTGGTGCGCCCGTTCGTAGTCCGCCGGCGTGGCCGAGACGAAGACGGTCTGCGGCATCAGCCGCTCGAATTCGTCGAAGCGCAGCGGCCGGTTGTCGAGGGCGGAGGGCAGGCGGAAGCCGTACTCGACCAGGTTCTCCTTGCGCGAGCGGTCGCCCTTGTACATGCCGCCCAGCTGCGGCACGGTGACGTGCGACTCGTCGATGAACATCAGCGCGTCCGGCGGCAGGTAGTCGATCAGGGTCGGCGGCGGCTCGCCCGGTTTTCGGCCCGACAGGTGGCGCGAGTAGTTCTCGATGCCCTTGCAGAAGCCGAGCTCCGAGAGCATCTCCAGATCGAAGCGGGTGCGCTGCTCGATGCGCTGGGCCTCGACCAGCTTCTGCGCCGCCTGGAATGTCTCGATCCGTTCGCGCAGTTCGAGCTTGATCGCCTCGATGGCGCGCAGCACCGTCTCGCGCGGCGTGACGTAGTGGCTGGAGGGATACACCGTGAAGCGCCCCAGCTTCTGGCGCAGATGGCCGGTGAGCGGGTCGAACAGCTGGAGCGACTCGATCACGTCATCGAAGAGAGACAGGCGCAGGGCATGCTCGGCGTTCTCCGCCGGGAAGATGTCGATGACGTCGCCGCGCACGCGGAAGGTGCCGCGATGGAAGTCCACCTCGTTGCGCTCGTACTGCATCTCGGCGAGGCGCCTGATGACGTCGCGCTGGCCGATGCGCTCGCCCTCGCGCAGATGCAGGATCATGCCGTGGTAGTCCACCGGATCGCCGATGCCGTAGATGGCCGAGACGGTGCCGACGATGACCACGTCGCGCCGCTCGAGCAGGGATTTCGTCGCCGACAGGCGCATCTGCTCGATGTGCTCGTTGATCGAGGAATCCTTCTCGATGTAGAGGTCGCGCGAGGGCACGTAAGCCTCGGGCTGGTAGTAGTCGTAGTAGGAGACGAAATACTCGACCGCGTTTTCCGGGAAGAACTCGCGGAACTCAGAGTAGAGCTGCGCCGCCAGCGTCTTGTTCGGCGCCAGCACCATGGCCGGCCGTCCCAGTCGGGCGATGACGTTGGCCATGGTGTAGGTCTTGCCCGAGCCGGTGACGCCGAGCAGCGTCTGGTACATCAGGCCGTCGCGGATGCCCTCGGCCAGATGGGCAATGGCCTCGGGCTGGTCGCCGGCCGGCTCGAAGGGCTGGTGCAGGACGAATGGGCTGTCGGGAAAGGTGATCGACACGTCGGACAATCGCGGTGCTGAAACGGGATTCTATCAAGCGGCGTCCGCCGGTCGCTCCTCGATCCGGCCGGAGAACAGGCTGGCAGCGACGATCATCGCCCCGCCGACCCATTCCTGCGGGGTCATCGTCTCCCCCGCCAGCAGCCAGGCCGAGAGCGCGGCCACCACCAGCTCGAAGAGAAAGATGACGATGGCGCGGTTGGCCGGGGTGTGGGTCAGGCCGTACTGCACGAAGAGATTCGTCGCCAGCAGCACGAGGCCGAGCAGGCCGACCAGCAGCCAGCCCTCCGCCGGCGGGAAAGCCATGGGCGCCGGTTCGAACGGCAGGACCAGCCCTCCGACGATGACGACGCCGGCGAAGACGGCCATCGACTTCAGCTCGATGGGCAGTTCATGCGCCTTGCGGATGAGCACGTTGGCCAGGGCGAAGAGGAAGCCCGCCGCCAGGCCGAGCCATTCCGCCCCGCTCTGCGGCAGCGGCAGGCCCAGCCGCGGCTGCCACAGCATGACGACGGCGCCCGAGAGCGACAGCACGATCACCGCCGTGCCGGCGAGACTGACTTTTTCACCGAGCAGCAGGCGGGCAAGCAGGACGGTCCACAGCGGCGCCAGGTAGAACAGCAGCAGCACCCGCATCACCTCCCCATGCACCGTGGCGAGGACGTAGCCGAGGTTGCAGCCGCCCGAAACGAGCCCGATCAGGATCAGCATGCCGGCCGGCCGGGAGGAGGCCAGGCGGGATCGCAGCAGCGGAAAGCCGAGGGCAAACGCCACGAGATAGGTCAGCGTGGCGCCGAGCGCGGCCGAGACGGCCATGCCCTCGAGCACGCGGTAGGGATGCCAGATGAGCCCCCAGACGGTGGCGCCGGCGAGCAGCGAGACGATGGCTACGGTGTTTTTCTTCGCCGACACACTTATAATCTGCATATCTCAGACAAGCGGCGCCGCAGCAGCCGAAGCCGCGCAGACACCGTGAACCCCAACCTCGACAAGCTCCACCCCTACCCCTTCGAGAAGCTGCGCCTGCTGTTCCAGGGCATCACGCCGCCCCAGGGCCTGCGCGAGATCCGTCTCTCCATCGGCGAGCCTCAGCACGCCACCCCGGCATTCATCCAGGACGCGCTCGGCGCCAGCCTCAAGGGGCTGGCGAATTATCCCACGACCTCGGGCAGCGACGCCTTGCGCGAGGCCATCGCCGCCTGGCTCGCGCGCCGCTACGGCATTCCCGCGCCCGATGCCGTGAATCAGGTGCTGCCGGTGAACGGCTCGCGCGAGGCGCTGTTCGCCATCGCGCAATGCGTCGTCGACGCCGCGCGCGGCGACGCCCTGGTGCTGAGTCCGAATCCCTTCTACCAGATCTACGAGGGCGCGGCCCTGCTTGCCGGCGCGCAGCCGGTCTTCCTCAACCATCTGCCGGAGAACGGCTTCGCCTCGGATTTCGACGCCATTCCCGAAGCGAGCTGGCGCCGCATCCGGCTCGCCTACGTCTGCTCGCCCGGCAACCCGACCGGCAAGGTGCTCACGCTTGAGGAATGGAAAAGGCTGTTCGAACTGGCCGACCGCCACGGCTTCGTCATCGCCAGCGACGAATGCTATTCGGAGATCTATTTCGACGAGGACGCGCCGCCGCTGGGCGTGCTCGCCGCGGCGCGCGCCCTCGGCCGCGACGACTACCGCGGCATCGTCATGTTCTCCAGCCTGTCCAAGCGCAGCAACGTGCCGGGGCTGCGCTCCGGCTTCGTCGCCGGCGACGCCGGCATCCTGAAGCGATTCTGGCTCTACCGCACCTACCAGGGCTGCGCCATGAGCCCGCCGGTGCAGCACGCCAGCGCGGTGGCCTGGTCCGACGAGGCGCACGTGCGCGAGAACCGCCGTCTCTACCGTGCCAAATTCGACGCCGTGACGCCGCTGATCGGCGCTCATCTGAAGACGGCGCGGCCGGACGCCGGCTTCTACCTGTGGGCGCGCACGCCGATACACGACACCGAGTTCGCCCTCGGCCTGCAGCGTGAATATAATGTGACCGTGCTGCCGGGCAGCTATCTCGCGCGCGAGGCGGGCGGGATCAACCCGGGCGAGCGGTTCGTGCGCATCGCGCTGGTCGCGTCCCTCGACGAATGTATCGAGGCGGCGCGGCGCATCGAGGCTTTTTGCGGCAAACTTTGAAGGGAAATTCCATGCAGGATTATCAGCAGATCATCGAGCAGGCCTGGGAAGAGCGCGCCGGCATCCAGCCCGGCAAGGCCCCGGCCAAGGTCGGCGAGGCGGTGGAGCACGTCCTCGCCCAGCTCGACCAGGGCAAGCTGCGCGTGGCCGAGAAGGTCGGCGGCGAATGGACGACGCACCAGTGGATCAAGAAGGCGGTGCTGCTCTCCTTCCGCCTCGAGGACAACCGCATCATGGACGGCGGCGCCCTGCGCTATTGGGACAAGGTGCCGACCAAGTTCCAGAAATACGACCAGGAGCAGTTCGAGCGCGGCGGCTATCGCGTCGTCCCCGGCGCCGTGGTGCGCCGCGGCTCCTTCATCGGCCGCAACGCAGTGCTGATGCCCTCCTTCGTCAACATCGGCGCCTATGTCGACGAGGGCACCATGGTAGACACTTGGGCGACGGTCGGCTCCTGCGCCCAGATCGGCAAGAACGTGCACCTGTCCGGCGGCGTCGGCATCGGCGGCGTGCTGGAGCCGCTGCAGGCCAACCCGACCATCATCGGCGACAACTGCTTCGTCGGCGCGCGCTCCGAGGTCGTCGAGGGTGTCATCCTCGAGGACGACTGCGTCATCTCGATGGGCGTCTTCATCGGCCAGAGCACGCGCATCTACAACCGCGAGACGGGCGAGATCGGCTACGGCCGCGTGCCGGCCGGATCGGTCGTCGTCTCCGGCAGCCTGCCCTCGGCCGACGGCAAGTACAGCCTGTACTGCGCCGTCATCGTCAAGCGGGTGGATGCCAAGACGCGCGCCAAGGTCGGCATCAACGAACTCTTGCGCGGCGTCTGACAGCGACTGACTCTTCCAGGAGGGGACATGATCTTCGACAAGCTGTTCCAGCTGATGGCCGAGAAGAAGGCCTCCGACATCTTCGTCTCCGCCGGCGCCCCGATCCACATCAAGATCCAGGGCACCACGGTCCCGATCAACCAGCAGAACATGGACCCGGCCACCATCCAGAAGATGGCCTACGAGATGCTGAAGCCGGAGCAGATCCGTCATTTCGAGGAGGAAAAGGAGATCAACGTCTCCTTCGGCATCCGCGACGTCGGCAACTTCCGCGTCAACATGTTCTGGCAGCGCGGCACCATCGCCATCGTCGTGCGCTTCATCCAGGGCGAGATCCCCAACCTGGACGAGCTCGGCCTGCCCAACGTGCTGGCCGAGGTCATCATGGAAAAGCGCGGCCTGGTGCTGGTGGTCGGCTCGACCGGCTCGGGCAAGTCGACCACCCTGGCGGCGATGATCGACCACCGCAACAGCAACCGCTCCGGCCACATCCTGACGGTCGAGGACCCGATCGAATACCTCTTCAAGCACAAGAAATCGGTGGTCAACCAGCGCGAGATCGGCCTCGACACCAAGGTCTGGGAAAACGCGCTGAAGAACGCCATGCGCCAGGCGCCCGACTGCATCCTCATCGGCGAGATCCGCGACCGCGAGACGATGGCGGCGGCGCTGGCCTACGCCCAGACCGGCCACCTCTGCCTGGCCACCCTGCACGCCAGCAACAGCTACCACGCGCTGAACCGCATCATCAACTTCTACGCCCTGGAGAACCGTCCCGCCCTCTACCTCGACCTCTCGGTCAGCCTGAAGGGCATCGTCTCGCAGCGCCTGGTGAAGAAGCCGGACGGCAAGCGCATCCCGGCGGTGGAGATCCTGCTCAACACCCGCCACATCCAGGAACTGATCGAGAGGGGCGAGATCAACGGCATCAAGGAGGCCATGGAGCAGAGCCTGGCGCCGGGATCGCAGACCTTCGAGCAGGACCTGTTCCGCCTCTACAAGGAAAACGTCATCACGCTCGACGAAGCGCTGGTCAATTCCGATTCGCCGACCAACCTGTCCTGGCTGATCAACAACTCCCAGCTGGGCACGCCGACGCCGGGAGAACAGAAATCCGTCGCCACGGCTGCGGCGCTGGACTTCGAGAAGACCAACCCGAACAGCGCCTCCTTCACCGAGTTCACCCTCAACGTCGACGACGCCGGCTGATGTCCGATACGCTCGAACTGGCCTGCGCCCTGATCGCGCGCCGTTCCGTCACCCCCGAGGACGGCGGCTGCCTCGAACTCGTCGCGGCGCGGCTCGCGGCGCTCGGCTTCCGGCTCGAGCGCCTGGATCGCGGCGGCGTGTCCAACCTGTGGGCGCGCCGCGGCGGCGCCGGGCCCGTGGTCTGCTTCGCCGGCCATACCGACGTGGTGCCGACCGGCCCGCTCGAGCAATGGCGCTCCGACCCCTTCACGCCCGAGGTCCGCGACGGCCATCTCTACGGCCGCGGCGCGGCGGACATGAAAACCTCCATCGCCGCCTTCGTCACGGCGGCCGAGCGCTTCGTCGCGCGCCGGCCGCAGCACTCCGGTGCCATCGCCCTGCTGCTGACCTCCGACGAGGAAGGGCCGGCGGTCAACGGCACGGTGCGGGTGGTGGAGGAACTGAAGGCGCGCGGCGAGAAAATCGACTTCTGCATCGTCGGCGAACCGACCTCCGCGAGCCGGCTGGCCGACACCATCAAGAACGGCCGCCGCGGCTCGCTCTCCGGCCGCCTGCTGGTGCAGGGCGTGCAGGGCCACATCGCCTACCCGCACCTGGTGAAGAATCCGGTGCACATGATCGCGCCCGCCCTTGCCGAGTTGGCCGCCACGGTGTGGGACACGGGCAACGAATACTTTCCGCCCACCTCCTGGCAGGTGTCGAACTTTCGTGCCGGCACCGGCGCCGACAACGTCGTGCCGGGCACGGCGGAGATCCTCTTCAACTTCCGCTTTTCCACCGCCAGCACGCCCGACGGCCTCAAGGCGCGCGTGCATGAGATCCTCGACCGCCACGGCGTCGAGTATCGACTCGACTGGACGCTGTCCGGCAAGCCCTACCTCACCCCGCGCGGACGGCTGGTCGAGGTGGTCTCGGCGGCCATACGGGAGATCGCCGGCATCGAAACGGAACTGTCCACCAGCGGCGGCACGTCGGACGGCCGCTTCATCGCCGACATCTGCCCGGAAATCATCGAGCTCGGCCCGCTCAACGCCACCCTTCACAAGATCGACGAGTGTATCCCCGTGGCCGACATCGAGCCCCTCTCGCGCATCTACGAGCGCAGCCTCGAGCTCCTGCTGCAATGATTCCCGCCGAACTCGTCACGCTGCGCGACGTCCTGCGCTGGACCGTCAGCCGCTTCGGCGAGGAGGGACTGTCCTTCGGACACGGCACGCAGTCGGCCTACGACGAGGCGGTCTACCTGCTGCTGCACACCCTCCGCCTGCCGCTCGACCGGCTCGAGCCCTTCCTCGATGCCCGCCTGACCTCCGCCGAACTGGAGACGCTGGGGACGCTGCTGGCGCGCCGCATCGACGAACGCATTCCGGCGGCCTACCTGACGCACGAAGCCTGGCTGGGCGACTACCGCTTCTACGTCGACGAGCGCGTCATCGTGCCGCGCTCGCACATTGCCGAACTGCTGCTCGACGGCACGCTCGAGCCCTGGTTCGGCGATCCCGCATCGGTCGGCGACGCCCTCGACCTATGCACCGGCTCGGGTTGTCTCGCCGTGTTGCTGGGACTGACTTTTCCGGTGGCCAGGATCGACGCCGCCGACCTTTCGGCGGACGCGCTTGCCGTCGCCGTACGCAATGTGGCCGACTATGGCCTGGATGACCGCATCCGCCTGCTCCGCTCCGACGTGTTCGCCGGACTCGGGGAACGGCAGTACGACCTCATCATCTCGAACCCGCCCTATGTCACCGGCGAAGCCATGCGCGCGCTGCCGGCGGAATACCGCCACGAGCCGGAAATGGCGCTGGCGGCCGGCGAGGACGGCCTCGACATCGTGCGCCGCATCCTTGCCGGGGCCGCAGGGCACCTCAAGTCGAAGGGTATTCTTGCCGTTGAAGTGGGTGGAAACCGTGAAATCGTGGAAAGAGCATTCCCGCGGTTGGCTTTTTCCTGGATCGAGTCTGCCGGCAGCGAAGGCGATGTGTTTGTGCTTCTGCGCGATCAGCTGACCTGATGACCGGACGCGCCGTTTTGCTTGGATGGATGGACTTACTGTCCATTTTGACGCTGTATTGCACAGGAGAGGCAAACCAGTGTATTTTCTGTCCGGCCCCTGTGGGCGGAAACGGGTCAGACCTGATAAGACACTGCATTAACAGGAATTGATCATGTCGAGCGATCGACCGATACTGCTGGTGGAAGACAACCCCGACGACGAGGCGCTCACCCTGCGCGCCTTCAACAAGAACCGCATGGGCAACCCGGTCGTCGTTGCGCGCGACGGCGTCGAGGCGCTCGAATACCTGTTCGGCAACGGCCATCACGCCGGCCGCGACCTGTCGGTCATTCCTGCGGTCGTGCTGCTCGACTTGAAGCTTCCCCGCATCGATGGGCTCGAGGTGCTGCGCCGCATCCGCGCCAACGAGCGCACCAGCCTCCTGCCGGTGGTCATCCTCACCACCTCGAAGGAGCAGCAGGACATCTACGAAGGCTACAGCCTCGGCGCCAACAGCTATATCCGCAAGCCGGTCGATTTCGAGAAGTTCATCCAGGCCGTCGGCCAGCTCGGCCTCTACTGGCTGGTGCTCAACGAGCCGGTCGAAGCCGCGTTAGCCTGACCCCCGCAGGAAAAGTCAGTCGTCGTGACACGGCGACGGCTCTTTCCGCCAGCCGTCGAAGTAATGCGCCGCGCACGCGCCGGCGCGCACCGCGGCAATGAAGCTCGCCATGTCCGTCACCGGTTGCGTGAATTCGGTCGCGCAGCGCCCCACCGCCGCCACCTTGTGGCAGTCGCTGCCTCCGAGCGCCGGCAGCGCCAGATGCCGCGTCGCGGTGACGGCAAGAGCGTTGTCCGAATCGACGTTGCCGCCGTTGTGCGTCTCCACCGCGACGATGCCCTGCAACTCGAGCAGGCCGTCGAGCAGGCTGCAGACACCGAACTCCCGGTAGGGATGCGCCGGCACGCAGATGCCGCCCAGCGCGTTGATGAGCGCGATGACGTCGTCCAGCGGCAGCCAGGTGTCGCGCCCCCAGACGTTCCAGGAATCGTCCTCGACGCCGTAGGCCAGCAGGTGGCCGCGGTCGGTGGTGATTTCCACGCCGCGCAAGACCAGCAGCCCTTCCTCGCGGCCGATCGCCTCGACCGGCGCGGAGGCTTCGTAGGAATGGTGCTCGGTGATCACCACGCCGTCCAGCCCGATCGCCTTCGCCCGGCGGATCAGATCGCGCGGCTCGAGCCAGTTGTCGTAGGAATGCTTGGTGTGGCAGTGGCAGTCGATCCACATTTCAGATGCCGGTTGCCGGTTGCCAGTAGGCGGTTGCGACCCCTTCTGACAACGGGCAACCGGCAACCGGCAACTGAAGCTCAGGGCAGTTGCAGTTCCAGGCTGATGCGCTTGGAAGGCTGGAACTTGTGGCGCGAGAAGAAACTCTCCAGCGCGAAGTCGTTCCAGTTCACCAGCGTGTAGATCTTCTTCACGTTGGCGGCCTTCATGTTCATGAGGAACTGGTCCATCAGCTCCGAAGCCACGCCGTGCTTCTGGAAATCGGGGTGCACGCCGAGCGTGTCGATGGTCGCCGTGGCGTCGGGGATGCCGTATTCGCCGAAATAGATGTCGCCCATCATGAAGCCGACCAGCCTGCCGTCCACCTCGGCCACGACCGAGGCATTGACGTCATTGTCGAGGGCCTGGCCCAGCTTGCGCTGGTAGTACTCGCGCCGCTCCTGGCCCGTGATGAGCTTGTCGATCGCCACCACGCCGTCGAGATCGTTCTTGCGGATCATCCGCACATTCACCTGCACCGCCATCGCATTCTCCTCAGATCAAAATAGCTCTTCGTCGGCGGCTGGCTTGCCGCCCTTGCCCTTGCGGATATACACGTCGCCGAACACCTGACCCATTTCCGCCCCCGCCGTAAAACAGGTGTTGCAACCGCCGCCGTCGGACTCCTCGCGGTGCTCGACCACATGCACCTCGTAGCCGAGGCCGCGGTAGTTCTCGACGATCTCGGTAAGCCGCGGCTCGCCGATGGTCGTCTGCTTGATCCAGCCTTCCGCCAGCAGGTCGGCCTCCCTGCCGCCGCGAATCACCTTCAGCGGTATCCTCACCACGTCAGCGCCCTACCAGGAATGCTTGATCGCCCCGGGGGTGCATCCCGTCATGCACGGCAGGCTGGAGTAGCCGCCGGCCGGCTTGCAGCCGGTGCAATCGAAGGCCAGCGAACGGCGGAAGGACTGCTTCACCGCCGCCACCTCGTCGTCGTAATCGTCGGTGATGATCTCGAACATGCCCTTGGGACACGCCGTCAGGCAGGCACGGCCGGCCGGGCACGAGATGCACTTGTCGGTGTCGATGCTGATGTAGTACTCGCCCGAACCGTCCTTGTAGCCGTAGTTCGCGATCATGTCGATTCCCCTTCCGTCGTCGTGAATCCCTCGGCTCCGGCCCGCTCAGTGGGAGAGGGGTACTTTGCGGGCCGGAGCGTCGGGATCGTTCAGGCTGCCCGTCGGTTCAGGCAGCCTTGGCCGGTGCGCCCTGCTTCTGCATCAGCGTGTAGCCGAACAGCGCGGCGCCCAGCGCGCCGGCGATCTGGCTGTCGTACTTGGTCTGCACCGCCTGGATGCCGAGCAGCTTCTCGATGCGCTTCACCACGCCCGGGTTCTTGGCGATGCCGCCGGTGATGAAGAAATCCTTCTCGACGCCGATGCGCTCGAGCAGCGAGACGACACGCTCGGCCATGGCCTGGCAGTAGGCGGCGACCACCTTGTTCTTCGAGTAGCCGGCCTTGAGCAGCCCCAGTGCCTCGGACTTGGCGAACACCACGCACACCGACGAGACGGCGTTCGGCTCCTCGTCCACGTCGAAGGAGCGCGCGCCCAGCTCGGCGATGGGGATCTGCATCAGGTCGGAGATCACCTCCATGCCGCGGCCGGTGCCGGCGGCGCACTTGTCGTTCATGAGGAAGTTGGTGACCTTGCCCTTCTCGTCGCAGTGGATGGCCTTGCAGTCCTGGCCGCCCATGTCGAGGATGGTGCGGATGCCGTTGCCGCCCATGTAGTTGGCGCCGCGCGCGTGGCAGGCGATCTCGGTGATCGCCTTGTGCGCGAAGGGCACGTTGACGCGGCCGTAGCCGGTGCCGACGACGTAGTGCACGTCCTCCAGCTTCATGCCGGACTTCTCCAGCACGCCGCCGATGGCGTTCTTCGCCGAGTCCGGGCTGTTGTTGCCCGTGCGCATGCTGTTGAAGCCGTACAGCTCGCCGTCGACGCAGATGACGGCCTGGGAGCTCACCGAACCGACGTCGATGCCGGCCGTGATGATCTTGGCGGAACGCCAATCCTTCGACTCGTCGATCCAGCAGTTCTCCTGCCAGCGCCAGTATTCCTTCTTTTCCCCTGCGGTATCAGCCATTGCGCTCTCCTTGGGTTACTTGTTCTCGGCCGCCAGCAGCGCGGCGCCGAGGGCGGAAACGTATTCGGGCATCTCGGGCAGCAGCACCTGGTCGACGCCGAGGGCGGTCTTGAGGGACTGCACGAAACCGACGTTGTGCACCATGCCGCCGATGAGGGCCACCTCGCCCTCGATGCCGACGCGGCGCGCCATCGCCGTGACGCGGCTGGCGACGGCGTCGAGCACCGCCTTGGCGATGTCCTCCTTCGGCGTCGAGGAGTGGATCAGGGACACCACCTCGGACTCGGCGAACACCGTGCACTGCGCGTTCATCGGGATGGTCTTGTCGGAGCGCAGGCTGGCCTGGCCGAAGTCCTTCAGCGAGAGCTGCAGCGCGCGCGACATCGACTCGGCGAAGGCCCCGGCGCCGGCGGCGCACTTCTCGTTGCCGGCGAAATCCACCACCTTGCCGTCGCCGTCGGCCTTGATGCCGCGGCCTTCCTCGGCGCCGACGTCGATCACCGTGCGCGCCGTCGGGCACATGAACACCGCGCCCTTGGCGCCGGCGGAGACCTCGGTGACGTCCGCCGTGGCGAATTTCACCTGCTTGCGCCCCGCCCCCGTGGCGACGACGCGCGTTACCTTGTCGCGCGCGATGCCGGCGGCCTGCAGGGCTTCGTCGAAGGCCTTCTCGGCGGCTTGGTCGGCGTCGAGGTCCTCCGGGAACATGATGTGCTTGCCCTTGACGCCCCACTTCAGTTGCGGCGCGCCGTCCACCTTGAGCTCCTCGAGGAACACCACCTTGACGGTGCGGGAGCCCATGTCGATGCCAGCTGAATACATGCTTTCTGTCCTCCTAATAATCTCAGGCGTGCGCGAATTCGCGCTTCAGGTCCAGGGTTTCCATGAACGAATCGACGCGGTTCTGCGTGCGCACCAGGTCGAATTCGCGCTCGTCGCCCATGTTGCCCTCGAAGGTCATCACCGGGATGCCGGCGGCGGCCAGGCCGAGGCGGTTCTCCATGATGCCGAGCGAGAGGCCCTCGCAGCCGCGGTTCAGGTGCAGCATGACGCCATCCACCCCCCACTCCTTGACGATGGTCTTCATCATCTCGGTCTTCAGGCGCGGGTCGTAGAAGTGCTGCCACTGCGGCTTCGACAGGTTCCAGTCGCAATAGAGGCGCATGGCCTCCTCGCGCGTGTGCATCTCGATGCCCTTCTCCCAGGGCAGGGTGCGCGGGCCCCAGCTGCCGTCGGGCTTGGTTTCCCAGATGCCTTCGAGGCCGAAGGTGTAGAGCGAGCCGATGGAGACGGCGCCGTACTCCTCGAGGTAGCGGAACACCTTGAGGAAGCCCCAGGGCGGCTGCGTGTCGCTCATGACGCGGCAGCGCTCGGAAGGCACCGCGGCGATGCCGCGCTTGACGCGGTCCTTCACCTCGTCGAGGCACTCCTCGTAGAAGTCGGCGCACCACTTCGAGGACTTCGACAGCGTCGCCAGCACGTAGAGCGAGTACATGGTCTTCTCGTCGAGCGGCGCCGGCTTGGCCTTGTTCTCGCAGCAGATGGCGGCCCACAGCGAGGTGGAGCGCATCTCGTTCTTCACCGCCTCGATGAACAGCTCGTCGTTGAACTTGCGCCCGGTGGTCTTTTCCAGCCACTCGACGGCCTCCAGGCCCTGGTTGGTGACGTAGTCGAGGCCTTCCTTGGAGAGCGTGTTGTAGGCGCCGACCGAGACGTCGATGAAGAAGGTCGGCGTGTTGTGCTCCAGCGTGGAAGCCGCCTGGTACCACTTGGCGTGCGAGCAGCAGATCTGCGTCTGGAAGTTGAAGTCGGGCTTGGGGAACTCGCCGCCGAACGGGTACTTGTTCAGGATGATCGAGCCCCAGTAGGTGCGCATGTAGGCGCACAGGTCGCGGGCGAAGCCGTAGGACTCGGCCGCGTCCTGGCATTCCTTGTTGAACTTCTTGTCGATGGCGATGGCGGCGCCGTAGGGCTCGCCGGTGAGCGAATAGACGTCATTGCCGAGGCCGGCGGGGATCGCGTCGAGCGCCCAGGCCGAGCCGGACCAGCGGATGCCGCCCTTCTCCTTGGCCTTGGCGAAATTGATGTAGTACTGCTCGCGCAGCTCCTTGGCCTTCTTCCAGCACTTCAGCGGTTCGGTCGGGTAGGTCATGTCTTTTGACTCCTAGAACAGTTCTTCTTCGCGCAGCGTCTCGAGGAAGGCCTCGACGCGGATGCGGAAGGGTCCGAGCGGGTTGGTGATGTCGAACTCGAGGAACAGCGTCGGCACGCCGTTGGCCTCCAGGTGGCGCTTCAGGTCCGGGTAATCGCCCTCGTGCGGATCGCAGAACTTCTGCTGCAGGAAGATGGCGGCGCGCGCGTTGTAGTCCTTGGCCAGCTTGAGCACGTGGTCGAAGCGGGTGTGCGCCGGGTAGTCCTTGGTCGGGCAGGCCGGCCGCTCGCAGTAGCGGTCGGCGATGGTGGCGATTGGGTCGTCCTGCACGCGCGCTTCGTTCCAGAAGTAGCGGGTGCCCGAGCACTGGTCGTCGATGACGATGGTCGAGCCGACGGATTCGACCATGGCCATGAAGGCGATGTCGTCGTTCTCCGAGCCGATGGTCATGAAGCGGATGCCCTCCTCGCGATCCTGCGGGCGCTTGGGCAGCTCGGCGAGCACGCGCTTCAGCTCCTTGTTGTGCTCCTCCTTGTCCACGAACTGGGCGGTGAGCGAGGCATAGAGCGCCTCGACGCCGGTGACGCGCGGGTTGGTCGCCTTGCGGTACTCGAACAGCTCGCGCAGCAGGCGGCGGTTCTCGTTGACGATCTCGACGCCGCGCTTGAGGTCGGCGTCGGAGAGCTTCTTGCCGATGACGCCTTCCATGAACTCGCGGAACTTCTTGATCTCCGAATAGTGCTGGACGCGGGCGAAGCGCGACTGCACCTCGTTGGGCATCGGCAGGTAGTAGTCCCACTTCACGGTCGGCACGTGCATGCGCCAGGAGTTGAAGGCCTGGCGGTACTGGATGCAGGACTGGGTCAGCGTCACGCCCTCGCAGTAGTCGAAGCGGCCGAGCAGCCCCTGCGCCAGCGAATCCCGGCAGAACGGGCAGAACATGCCGAAGATGTGCGGCTCGGTCACGTTCTGCGGCTCGTGGGCGCCCAGCACGCGCACCGGCAGCATGCCGGCGGCGATGAGGATTTCCTCGGGCGTGTAGGTGCACATGGTCGCCACGACCTGGCCGCCCGTGCGCGCCTTCCAGGCACGGGCATAGTCGTGGCGCTTTTCGTACCACTCCTTGAACTGGTCAAACAATCCGCTCATCATCGATCCCCTGGTTTATGGCGACGGGCACATGCCCAAGCGCCGTTATCCACAAACATGCATTATCATGCTTTTATATTTACTACGATGCACGATATAGCATTTGCAGCGATTCTAGAAACCATTTTGATCCCGAGGTTTGACCTGCATCAAGAAAACAGCATTCTGAATGCCAAAACCAAGCTCGAACCTACTGACTAAATAAGTATTTCCGAATACTCCGCGTTGTCAATCGAACCTCTACCCCTGCCGTATCCTGTGAAGCAAACACACCCTGCCAGACTCTGCCTGGCAAGACGGGCGGTTATCGCCAAGCAATCCCCTCTAACGCATTTTTATCTTTATATTCTGTATGTTGTTAATGCATGACCGGATCAGGTCCCTGGTTGCAGAAATGGTTTTTTGCGTCTCGTCTTGACGCAGATCAAATATCCACTCAAGCCACCTCTCATAGAATCCGGGCAATGCATTCTAATACCTTGCTATTTATCGTTATGTGTTATTTTGCATGTTCGATAGCAGGGTTTCAGGAGACGCCGGCATGAGCACAAGCGCACAAACCGTGAAGTGGTGGAAGCCCGCGGCCGCTCCGCTGGCCGAGACAGCGAAGACGGTGACGATTTCACTGGACGGCAAGAAGGTCGAGGCGCCCGTCGGCGCCTCGTTGCTGTCCGCCGCCACCGCGGCGGGAGTGTACATCCCCTCCCTCTGCGCGCACCCCGATCTTCCGCCCTCCTGCCAGCGCGGTGCCGGCGACAGCGGCTGCAATCTCTGCGTCGTCGAGATCGAAGGCACCAGCGGCATGCGCACTTCGTGCGCCGTCGCCGTGGAAGAGGGCATGGCGGTGCGCACCACGTCGCCCGCGATTCAGAAGCTGCGCCAGGAGCGCATCGCGAAAATCCTCGGCAATCATCCGCACAACTGCCTCACCTGCCCGCAGCGCGAGGGCTGCAGCCGCACCACCTGCTCCTTCGGCAATCCGGTCGAGCAGCGCTGCTGCTCGATCTTCCACACCTGCGAACTGCGCAAGGTCTCGGACTACATCGGCATCCCGGCGACGACGCCGAACTACAAGCCCATCCAGCTTCCCGTCATCAAGGACGAGCCCTTCTACGACCGCGACTACAACCTGTGCATCGATTGCCGCCGCTGCCTGGTGGCCTGCAACGAGGTGCGCGGCGTCGGCTGCCTCGAGGTGAAGGAGACCGAAGGCCGCAAATGGGTCGGCACCATCGCGCCGACGCTGATCGAGTCCGGCTGCAAGTTCTGCTCGGCCTGCGTCACCGTCTGCCCGACCGGCGCACTGACCGACCGCACGCTCGACCCGGCCCGGCGCGAGGCGAGCATGGTGCCCTGCCAGGCCGCCTGCCCCGCCGGCATCGACGTGCCGCGCTACGTCCAGCTCGCCGCCGAGGGCAAGTACGGCGAGGCGATCGCCGTGGTGCGCGAGAAGCTGCCCTTCCCCGGCATCGTCGGCCGTGCCTGCTTCGCCATGTGCGAGTCGGCCTGCCGGCGCAACAAGCTCGACGATCCACTCTCCATCCGATCCTTGAAGCGCATCGCCGCCGACAACGACACCGGACTCTGGCGCCAATATTCGAAGCAGCTGCCGTCCACCGGCAAGAAGGCGGCCGTCATCGGGGCGGGACCCGCCGGCCTCACCGTCGCCTACTACCTGGCCAAGAAGGGCCACGGCGTCACCCTCTTCGACGCCCAGCCCGCCGCCGGCGGCATGGCGCGCTACGGCATCCCCTCCTACCGCGTGCCGCTCGACGTCATCGACAACGAGGTCGCGGAAGTCAGCAAGCTCGGCGTCGAATTCCGCTACAACACGCGCGTCGAGAACGCCGACGAGCTGTTCAGTCAGGGCTACGAGGCGGTTTTCATCGGCATCGGCTGCCAGGGCGGCGACAGGCTCGGCGTGCCCGGCGACGACCTGCCCGGCGTGGTCGACAGTCCGACCTACCTCAAGGCGGCGACCATGGGGCTGGTCAACACGCCGGACGGCATCCAGACCGGGACGAAGGTCGCCGTCATCGGCGGCGGCAACGTCGCCACGGACAACGCCCGCTCCTCGCGGCGCTTCGGTGCCGAGGTCGACATGGTCTACCGCCGCACCAAAGAGGAAATGCCGGCGCGCGAGGAAGAGTTCGACGGCTGCGTCGAGGAAAGCGTCAACATCCGCTACCTGCTCGCGCCGAAGAAGATCGAGACCGGCCACAAAGGCCACCGCCTCGCCATCACCTACGCCCGCATGGCGCTGGGCGAACCGGACGCCTCCGGCCGGCGCCGCCCGGTCGACACCGGCGAGGAGCTCACCGAGGGCGTCGATCTCGTCATCGCGGCGGTCGGCCAGCATCCGAAAACCTTCGACGGCTTTGGCGTCCAGGTCGACAAGAAGGGCCGCATCACGGTACGCGCGGATTCGATGCTCACCAGCCGGCCCGGCGTGTATGCCGGCGGCGACTGCGTGCTCGGCCCCTCTACCTTGATCGAGTCCATCGCCCAGGGCCGCATCGCTGCCGCCGCCATGGATAGTCAGCTCGGCGGAGACGGCGACATCGAGGAAAAACTGCTGCAGGACGGCTGGGAGACGAATCCGCGCATCGGCCGCGAGGAAGGATTCAACAGGACGCGCAAATACCACCCGATCATGCTGGCGGCGGATCTGCGTAACAACTGGGACGAAGTGGAAAAGGGCTTCGACGACGCCACGGCGCGCGCCGAGGCCGCCCGCTGCCTGAAGTGCAACCTGGCGGCCAGGATCGAGGACATGGTGCTGCCGCCGGAATCCTGGCTCGAGCTGAACGAAGCCAATGTCGCCGGCGTCACCACCGAGTCCGGCGTCTACCAGCTGCTCGACGCCGACAAGAAGGTGCTGGCCATCAAGGGCGTGGAGAACCTGCGCGAGGGCCTGCAGGGCATGATCGGCAAGTCCGACGAGGCGAAGTACTTCGTCTTCGAGGAGGCGCCCTTCTTCAGCCAGCGCGAGAACCAGCTGGTGCAGGCCTACATGGAGCAATACGGATCGATGCCCAAGGGCGTCGGCGCCGACGAGCTCGACGATCTGTTCTGAAACAGGGGATCAAATGGAACAATTCAAATTCCTGAACTACACGGTCGCCGACGCGCTGGCGACCATCACCATCAACCGGCCGCCGCACAACGTCCTCGACATCGCGCTGATGGAAGAACTCAACCGCGCGCTGGACATCGCCGCGCGCGAGGAATCGGCCAAGATGCTGATGATCACCGCGGCTGGCGAAAAAGTGTTCTCCGCCGGCGTCGACGTCATGGATCACACGCCGGACAAGGTCGTGCAGATGATCGACGTCTTCCACGGCATCTTGAAGCGGCTGATGGTGTTCCCGCTGCCGACGGTGGCGGCGCTGAACGGCTCGGCCATGGGCGGCGGCTGCGAGCTGGCCCTCGCCTGCGACATGGCGGTCGCCACCGAGGACACCCGCATCGGCCAGCCGGAGATCAAGCTCGGCGTCTTTCCGCCCATCGCCGCCATCCTCATGCCGCGCATCATGCCGCTGCCGAAGGTAATGGAGCTGCTGCTCGGCGGCGGACTGATCAGCGCCCGGGAAGCGCTCCAGCTCGGCCTGCTCAACCGCGTCTTCCCGCGCGCCAGCTTCGCCCAGGACACGCGCGCCTTTCTCGATCCGTTCCTCGGCCTCTCGCGCGTGGCGCTGATGTACACCAAAAAGGCGGTGCGCGAGGCGGCCGGCAAGCCGTTCTTCGAGGCGCTGTTCACCGTCGAGCAGATCTATCTGAAGGACCTGATGGCCACCGCCGACGCCGTCGAAGGACTGAACTCCTTCATGGAGAAACGCAAGCCGGTGTGGCAGAACAAGTAAAACCACTGGAGGAACAATGATCCCGAAAACCATCCAGACCTGGCAGATGGCCGAGCCGGGCAAGCTCGTGCGCACGGAGATCCCGATGCCGGCGCTCGGCCCCGGCGAGGCGCTGGTCGAGATCCGCGGCTGCGGCGTCTGCCACACCGACCTGTCCTATTTCTATATGGGCGTGCCGACGGTGCAGAAGCCGCCGCTCTCCCTCGGCCACGAGATTTCCGGCGTCGTCGTCGCCAGCGACGAACCGCTCATGGTCGGCCAGGAAGTCATCGTGCCGGCCGTGCTCCCCTGCAACACCTGCGAGATCTGCAAATCCGGCCGCGGCAACCGCTGCCTCGCCCAGAAGATGCCGGGGAACTCGATGGGCATCTATGGCGGCTACTCGAGCCACATCCCGGTGCCCTCGAAAGACCTCTGTGTGGTCCACGGTCGCGGCAACATCCCGATCGAGCATCTCTCGGTGGTGGCCGACGCCGTCACGACGCCCTACCAGGCGGCCAAGCGGGCCAGGCTCCAGTCCGGCGACCTCGTCATCGTCATCGGCGCGGCCGGCGGCGTCGGCAGCTTCATGACGCAGACCGCCAAGGGCTTCGGCGCCAGGGTGGTGATCGGCATCGACATCAACGACGAGAAGCTGGCGTTCATGAAGGGCTACGGCGCCGACGCCGTCATCAACCCGAAGGGCAAGAGCGCCAAGGAAGTGAAGGAGCTGTTCAAGGCGATCTGCAAGGAGAAGGGCGTCCCCGCCAACTACGGCTGGAAGATCTTCGAGGTAACCGGCACCAAGCCCGGCCAGGAGCTGGCGCTGTCCCTGCTCTCCTTCGTCGGCATGCTGGTCATCGTCGGCTACGGCACGGACGAGACCTCCTACATGCTGTCGAAGCTGATGGCCTTCGACGCCGAGCTGATCGGCACCTGGGGCTGCCTGCCGCAGTATTACCCCAACGTCCTCGACATGTGCGTCGACGGCCGCATCGCCCTCGGCCCCTTCGTCGAGACGCGGCCGATGAGCCGGATCGAGCAGGTCTTCGACGAGGCCCACCACGGCAAGCTGAAGAAGCGCGTCGTGCTCACCCCCGATTTCTGAACGAACCAACGACTGGAGAACAACATGGCACTCGAATGGCTGCGCCGCGACAACGAGCTGAAGGACCACCAGCTCTTCGACAACTCCCACTTCGGCCAGGACGCGCCGACGGTGATCTACGAGGAGCGCCCGGTGGTCGACGACAAGGGCGCCAAGGCCGACGGCCTCTACGCGGCCTGGATCTGGCTCAATAACCCGTCGCAGTACAACTCCTACACCACCGAGATGGTGAAGGGCGTCATTGCCGGCTTCCAGCGCGCATCGAGCGACCGCAAGATCGTCGCCGCGGTGTTCGCCGCCGTCGGCGACAAGGCCTTCTGCACCGGCGGCAACACCGCCGAGTACTCGGCCTACTATTCCAGGCGCCCGAACGAGTACGGCGAGTACATGGACCTTTTCAACGCCATGGTCGACGCCATCCTCAACTGCAAGAAGCCGGTGATCTGCCGTGTGAACGGCATGCGCGTCGCCGGCGGCCAGGAGATCGGCATGGCCACCGACCTGACCGTCACCTCCGACCTCGCCGTGTTCGGCCAGGCCGGCCCGAAGCACGGCTCGGCGCCCGACGGCGGCTCGACCGACTTCCTGCCCTGGATGCTGAACATGGAAGACGCCATGTACAACTGCATCTCCTGCGAGACCTGGAGCGCCTACAAGATGAAGGCGAAGAACCTGGTCACCAAGGTCGTGCCGGTGCTGAAGAAGGACGGCAAGTGGGTGCGCAACCCCCTCGTCCGCACCGACACCTACGTCGACGACGGCGAGATCGTCTACGGCGAGCCCGTCGCCGCCGACAAGCTCGCCGCCGCCAAGGCGCTGATGGGCGAGTGCAAGACCGACTTCGAACTGCTCGATGCCGAAGTGAACCGCCTGGTGTGGAAGTTCGCCAACCTCTTCCCCCTCTGTCTGATGAAATCCATCGACGGCATCCGCGCCAAGAAGAAGTTCTTCTGGGACCAGATGAAGCTCGCCAACCGCCACTGGCTGGCCGCCAACATGAACCACGAGGCCTGGCTCGGCTTCAACGCCTTCGACGCCAAGAAGATCACCGGCAAGGACCTCATCGACTTCATCAAGTACCGCCAGCTCGTCGCCGAGGGCGCCCTCTTCGACGAGAAGTGGGCCGAGCAGGTGCTGGCCAAGCCGAAGGGCTGATCGCTCAATGGGCACGCTGCGGCGGGCCCATTGTTTTCATTTGACCGCATCCGGACATTGACGCGTCCGGATGTAATGTATACAGTATCCATAAAGGAGGATCCGGCATGACCCGCCCCGGCGAACTCAAGCTCAAGCACCTCTTCCAGCCCGGGAGAATCGGCAGGTTCAAGACCAAGAACCTGATCAAGTACGGCGCCTGCTGCGTTTCCAACTACAACGGCCGCGACGGCGCCATCACGCCGCGCGAGCTGGCGCGGGTGCGCGTCATTGCCGGGACGGGCTGCGGCCTGATCACCAACCAGGGCGCCTACCCGGACCCGCTCGGCGAAGGCAAGGCCTACTTCCGCCAGGTCGCCATCCACGACGACAAGTTCCTGCCGCAGTTCGAGACCATCGCCCGCTACATCCACGACGCCGGCGCGATGGCCATGCAGCAGATCCTCCACGCCGGCCGCTACGGCGGCATCGACCTCGGCTACTGCGTGCAGCCCTCGGTGGTGCCGCAGACCCTGCCCCACTTCCGCCCGCCGCGCGAACTGAGCAAGGACGAGATCAGGGCCGTCGTGCAGCAGCATGCGGATGCGGCGAAGCGCGCCATCCGCGCCGGCTTCGACGCCACCGAGATCACCAGCTTCATGGGCTACCTGCTGGCCAACTTCAACTCGCCCTTCACCAACCAGCGCAGCGACGAGTACGGCGGCTCGGTGCAGAACCGCGGCCGCTTCATGCGCGAGCTGATCGACGCCATCAAGCAGGCCACGCCCGACCACCCGCTCTCCGTGCGCCTGAACGGCGCCGAGCTGATGGACCGCTGGGGCGGCAACACCGAGGACGAGTCCTTCGAGCTGATGCAGCAGGCGGTCGACTGCGGCGTCGAGATGATCTCCGTCACCGTCGGCTGGCAGGAGGCGCCGGAATCCTCCTTCGGCCGCGACGTGCCGCCCGGCTACTGGAACTACCTCTCGGCGAAGGCCAAGAAGATGTTCCCCAACGTGCTGGTCGCCTTCGGCAACCGCCTGCCCGACCCGGCCATGGCCGACGAGTGCATCCGCGACGGCGTCTTCGACTACTGGGAGGTCTGCCGCCCGCTGCTGGCCGACCCGGAGCTGATCCACAAGGCCGCCGAGGACCGCATGGAGGAAGTGCGCCCCTGCATCGGTTCCCTGAACTGCTTGTCCCGCCTGTTCCGCGACCTGCCCTACACCTGCACCATGAACCCGATGCTCGGACACGAATTCGAGCCGGAATACCACATCACGAAGGCCGCCGAGCCGAAGCGCATCATGGTCGTCGGCGCCGGCCCCGCCGGCATGGAGGCGGCCATCACCGCGCGCCAGCGCGGCCACTCGGTCACGGTGATCGAAAAGGCCGGCAAGATCGGCGGCAACCTCGCCGCCTACGCCGCCAACGACCTCGCCCGCCCCGCCGACCTGCAGAGCGTCATCGACTACTACGGCGTGATGGCGAAGAAGCTCGGCGTCGAGGTGCGCCTGAACACCGTGGCCGACGCCAAGTTCATGCGCAGCGTGCTGCACGACTTCGACGTCTGCATCGTCGCCGCCGGTGCGCGCACCGACATGGCGGTGTTCCAGTACCTCGAAGGCGCCGAACTGCTGGTCGACGCGCTGGAAGTCGCCCACGGCCGCTTCAAGCCCGGCAAGCGCGTGGTGATGATCGGCGGCGGCATGATCGGCCTGACCATCTCCGAGTTCCTCGCCAAGGCCGGGCACGAGGTCACCGTCGTCGAGAAGGACAAGCGCATCGGCGGCGATATCATGCCGACCTTCAAGTGGCGCCACACGGCCTGGGTGGACGAACTGGGCATCCAGTCGGTCACCTCGGCGCAGCTCGTCAAGGTGACGAAGGAAGGCGCGACGGTGAAGACGGCCAAGGGCGAGGAGAAGTTCATCCCGGCCGACAGCGTCATCGTCTCCAGCCCGCGCAAGGCCAACCACGACCTGTTCCACGAGTTCCAGTGGATGGTCGACGAAGTGCACGGCGGCGGCGATGCCACGGTGCCGCGCGGCCTCGACCAGGCCATCCAGGAAGGCTACCGGCTCGGCTGCCGGATCTAGGGCGTGCTGCGGAAACGGCACTTTGTTTCATCTTTACACGCCCAAAATGCATGTATACAGTATCCGCAGTACATTTTTAGCGGAGGGCCATCCGTGGTCACGTCCATCAAGCCGCTGCAACGTCCCCTCGCTCTCGGCGACCAGGTCTACCAGACGCTCCGCGCCCATCTGCGCGACGGCACCATCGTCTCCGGCCAGCCGCTGCAGGAAGTGCAGCTGGCCGAAAAGCTCGGCGTCTCGCGAACGCCGGTGCGCGAGGCGCTGACGCGTCTCGCCAGCGAAGGCCTGCTCGCCTCCGACGGGCGCAGCTTCGTCGTCCCGGCGCTGTCCCTGCAGGACGTGGACGACATCTACGAGGTGCGCTTCCTGCTCGAGCCGGCCGCGTTGCGCCGCGTCGCCGAGATGACGACCGATCCGGCCATGCGCACGCCGATCGACGAGGCGCTCGCCGACGCCGAAGCTGCCTACAAGTCCAGGGACGCAGACGCCTTCCGCGACGCCAACATCCGCTTCCGCAACGCCTGGAAAGACCTGGTTCCGAACCAGCGCATGGTGCGCGCCATCGAGCAGTACGCCGATCACATGATGCGCATCCGCGCCCTGACCCTGGGCGACCAGAAATTGCGCACCATCGTCATCAAGGGGCTGCGGCGCATCGCCGCCGCGCTGGAGGCCGGCGATGGCGACGCCGCCGCGTCCGCCATGCGCGATCACCTGGGCGAAGCCAAGCGCGCTTTCATCGTCGCCACCGGACTCGACAAGGAACCCCGATGACCTGCAAGGCGGAAATCCCCTATGGCGCCTACTGGAGCACGCCCTTCGCGCGCTGGCAGGGCAGCTTCGCCAACCTGCACAGCATCGAATTCGCCGCCCATGTCGCGAAGAACGAGTTGGCGAAGCGCAACATCGACCCGAAGGTGTTCGACTATGGCGCCCTCGGCTTCTCCGTGCCGCAGAAGCACTCCTTCTACGGCCTGCCCTGGCTCACCGGCCTGATGGGCGCCGGCCAGGCCGGCGGCCCGACCCTGATGCAGGCCTGCGCCACCGGCGTGCGCACGCTGCTCGCAGCCGCGCAGGAAATAGAAGTCAGTCTCTGCAACACGGCGCTGGTCATCAACTGCGACCGCACCTCGAACGGCCCGCACCTCTACTACCCGAACCCGAAGGGCCCGGGCGGCACCGGCGTCGCCGAAGACTGGGTGATGGAGAATTTCGGCTGCGACCCGCTCGGCCGCCACTCCATGCTGCAGACGGCGGAGAACGTGGCGAAGAAGCACGGCATCACGACCGCCGAACAGCACGAGGTGGTGCTGCGGCGCGAGGCGCAGTACCGCGAGGCGCTCGCCGACAACTCGGCCTTTCTCAAGCGCTTCATGACCCTGCCCTTCGACGTGCCGGCGCCGAACTTCAGAAAAATTGTCGGCACCCTTGAAGGCGACGAGGGCATCAACCACTCGACGCCGGAAGGCCTGGCCAAGCTCAAACCCGTCGTGGACGGCGGCACGGTCACCTTCGGCGGACAGACTCACCCGGCCGACGGCAACGCCGGCCTCGTCGTCACCACCGCGGCGAAGGCGCGCGAGCTGTCGCGCGACCCGAAGATCGCCGTGCGCCTGCACGGCTTCGGCCTGGCGCGCGCCGCGCTCGCCCACATGCCCGAGGCCACCGTGCCGGCGGCGCAGCAGGCCCTCGACCAGGCCGGCAAGTCCATCAAGGACCTGGCGGCGATCAAGACGCACAACCCCTTCGCGGTGAACGACCTGCTCTTCGCGCGCCAGACCGGCGCCGACCTGAAGAGCATGAACAACTTCGGCTGCTCGCTGGTCTGGGGCCACCCGCAGGCGCCGATGGGCACGCGGGCCATCATCGAACTGATCGAGGAACTGGCCCTGCGCGGCGGCGGCTGGGGCCTGTTCACCGGCTGCGCCGCCGGCGACACGGCGATGGCGGTGGTGCTGGAAGTCGGCGACGCCTGAAATGCTGCCGATCGCCCAGTGGATCGACCATCATGTCCGGGCGACGCCCGGCAAGACGGCGATCCGCTATGGCGGCCGCGACCTGAGCTATGCGGAATTCGCGGAACTGATCGAGCGCTCCGCCGGCGCGCTGGCCGCGGCCGGCGTGCGCCGCGGCGGCTGCGCCGCCTATCTGGGCTGCAACAGCCCGGAGATGCTGGCGCTGTTCTTCGCCTGCGCCCGCCTCGGCGCCCTCTTCATGCCGCTCAACTGGCGCCTCGCCGCCCCCGAGCACAAGCAGATGCTCGACGACTGCCCGCCCGGCGTGCTGTTGGTGGAGGCGCCCTTCCTCGAGCAGACCGACGCCCTGCGCAGCGAACTCGGCGCCATGAAGCTCGTCGCACTCGGCAGCAGCGCGGCGGGCTGGCAGGACTGGAACGACTTCCTCGCCGCCGGCGGCGCCGTGACGGACGACCCCGCCGTCGGTCCCGCTGTTGACCCAAACTCGCCGCTGCTCATCTGCTACACCTCCGGCGCGACCGGCAAGCCGAAAGGCGTCGTGCTCACCCAGGACGCCCTCGCCTGCAACGCCGACAACAGCATCGACATGCACGCCATGACCGCCGACGACCGCGTGCTCACCGTGCTGCCGATGTTCCACGTCGGCGGCCTCAACATCCAGACCACGCCGGCGCTGCGCAGCGGCTGCACGCTGGTGCTGCACCCGCGCTTCGAGCCGGAGGCGGCGCTGGAGGCCATCGAGCGCGAGCGCATCACCCTGACCCTCGTCGTGCCCGCCGTGGCGGACATGATGATGGCCAGTCCGCACTGGGCACGCACCGACCTGTCCGGCCTGCGCATGATGAGCATCGGCTCCTCGATCGTGCCGATCCGCATCATCGAGGCGGTGCATGCGCGCGGCGTGCCGATGACCCAGGTCTACGGCGCCACCGAAACCTGCCCGATCGCCGCCTACCTGAAGCGCGACGAGGCCCTGCGCAAGGTCGGTTCGACCGGCCGTGCCGCCCGGCACTGCCGGCTGCGCATCGTCGGCCAAGACGACGCCGAACTGCCCGCCGGCCAGGCCGGCGAGATCCTCGTCAAGGGCCGCAACCTGTTTTCCGGCTACTGGCGCAACCCCGAGGCGACCGCCGCCGCCTTTGTCGACGGCTGGTACCGCAGCGGCGACATGGGCTGGCTCGACAACGAAGGCTTCCTCACCGTCGTCGGCCGCAAGAAGGAAATGATCATCTCCGGCGGCGAGAACATCTACCCGGCCGAACTCGAGAACGTGCTGATCCAGTGCGACGACGTGCTCGAGGCGGCGGTGGTCGGCCGCAGCGATGCGCGCTGGGGCGAAATCGCCGTCGCCGTGATCGTGCCGAAGGAAGGCCGCCGGCCGACCGCCGAGCACATCCTGAAACTGTTCGACGGGCGCCTCGCCCGCTACAAGCACCCCAAGGACGTGGTCTTCGTCACAGCGCTGCCGAAGACCGCCCTCGGCAAGATCCGCAAGGAAGAACTGCGCCAGCTGATCCAGCACGCGCCAGTCGCATAAAACAGGAGCACACATGGCACTTAAAATCGGAATCGACGTCGGCGGCACCTTCACCGACTTCGTCGTCACCCGCGACGGCGCCGAGCCGGCGATCTTCAAGTCGCTGTCCACCCCGTCCGATCCCTCCATCGCCGTGGTGAACGGCCTCACCGACATCGCCGCGGCGCAGAATCCGCCGATGACGCTGGAGGCCTTCGCACCCCACATCGATACCATCGTGCACGGCACCACCGTGACGACCAACGCCACCCTCACCAGCACCGGCGCGAAATGCGGCCTGCTCACCACCGAAGGCGTGCGCGACGCGCTGGAAATGCGCCGCGGCATCCGCGAGGAGCAGTACAACAATCGCTACGCCAACGTCAAGCCGCTGGTGCCGCGTTATCTGCGCGCCGGCATCAAGGGCCGCCTCGACCGCGCCGGCCGCGAGGTGGCGCCGCTCGACCTCGACCAGGTGCGCGAAGCCATCGCCCTCTTCAAGCAGGAAGGCGTGCAAGCGGTGTCGGTCTGCTTCATGAATTCCTTCGCCAACCCGGCCCACGAGCAGGCCGCGGCCGAGATCGTGAAGAAGGAGATGCCCGGCGCCTACCTCTCGGTGTCGACCGACCTGCTGCCCTCGATCCGCTTCTACGAGCGCATCAGCACCACGGCGCTGAATTCCTACGTCGGCCCCAAGCTCAACCATTACCTCGACCAGCTCGTCGGCCGCCTCAAGGGCATCGGCTTCAAGGGCCTGCTGCTCATCATGCAATCCAACGGCGGCGTCATCTCGCCGCAGCTGGCGCGCGAGAAGGCGGCGCTGACCCTGCTCTCCGGCCCGGCCGGCGGCCCCGGCGCCGGCCTCTTCTACGTGCGCCCGCACGGCCAGGACAAGTGCATCACCACCGACATGGGCGGCACCAGCTTCGAGGCCTCGGTGGCGGTGGGCAGCCCGATGATCAAGAACGACGGCGAGATCGCCCGCCACAAGATCGCCCTGCCGATGCTCGACATCCACACCATCGGCGCCGGCGGCGGCTCGATCGGCTGGCTCGACGAGGGCGGCCTCCTGCGCATGGGCCCGCAGAGCGCCGGCGCCGACCCCGGCCCGGCCTGCTACGGCAAGGGCGGCACGCTGCCCGCCACCACCGACGCCAATGTCGTGCTGGGCTACCTCGATCCGAACTACTTCGCCGGCGGCAGGATGAAGCTCGATGTCGCCGCCGCGCGCAAGGCGATCGAGACGCACATCGCCAAACCGATGGGCCTCGGCATCGAGGAGGCCGCCGCTGGCATGTACCGCGTCGCCTGCAACAACATGGCGCAGGGCGTGCGCGAGGTGACCATCAAGCGCGGCTTCGACCCGCGCGAGTTCCCCTTCATCCCGGCCGGCGGCGCCGGCCCGATCCACTCCTGCCTGATCTGCGAGGAACTGGAAATCCCCTTCCAGATCGTGCCGCGCGAGTCTTCCGTGCTGTGCGCTTTCGGCATGCTGATGAGCGAGCTGAAGCACGACTTCGTGCGCACCTTCGTCTCGCGCCTGGAGGCCATCGACTGGACGAGGCTGACCGCGATCATCGACGAGATGTCGGCCGAGGGCGCCCGCCAGCTCACCGAGGAGCGCATCCCCGAGAGCCGGCGCCGCCACGACATCAAGTTCGACTGCCGCTACATCAAGCAGTACCACGAGGTGTCCTTCCTCGTGCCGCGCGCGTTGGTCGACAAGCGCGACGCGGCCGGCATCGCCCGCCTCTTCCACGACGAACACAACCGCCTCTACGGCTACTCGCTCGAGCAGGAAAACGCGCCGATCGAGATCATCAACGTGCGCGTGCAGTCGGTCGGCATCACCGACAAGCCGTCCTACCGCGAGGAGGCCTGGGCCGGCGCCGACGCCGCAAAGGCGGTCAAGGGCCGCCGCAGCGTGTACATCCCGGAAACGAAAACCTTCCGCGAGGTGCCGGTCTACGACGGCCACCGGATGCGCTTCGGCAACCGCATCGAGGGGCCGGCCATGATCGAGCAGGAGACCACCGCCATCTTCGTCAGCGATGCTTTCGACTGCGTGGTGGACGCCCTCGGCTCCTTCGCCCTCTTCCGCAAGGGCCGCGAAGACCTCGTCAAATCCTGCCTCAACAAGGAAAAGGAGACCGCATGAGCGCCAACAACACATGGAGCCGCGCAGCGGCGAACAACCGTCACCCCCTTCCTCGGGAAGGGGGCATGGGGGGAAGGCTATGAAAATCGATCCCATTCTGCTGTCGGTGTACGCGCGGACCTTCAAGTCCATCACCGACGAGATGAGCATCTCGATGGAGCAGACCACCCGCTCGCCCATCCTGTGCGAGGCCAAGGATTACGTCACCGGCCTCTACGACGGCGACGGCAACATGCTCGAGCAGACCGAGAACCTGCCGATCCTCGCCTTCTCGCTGGCGCCGGTGTGCAAGTACATCAAGGACTACTTCGGCGACGACCTGCATCCGGGCGACGTCATCTTCCACAACGACGTCTTCAGCCTTGGCAACCAGAACAACGACGTCGCCGTGTACAAGCCGATCTTCCACGGCGGCAAGCTGGTGGCGTGGACCGCCGTCAAGGGCCACCAGGCCGACATCGGCGGCAACGTGCGCGGCGGCTACAACCCGAACGCCGTCGAGGTCTGGCAGGAAGCGCTGCGCATCCCGCCGGTCAAGGTGGTCGAGAAGGGAAAGCTGCGCAAGGACGTCTGGAACCTGATCTTCGCCAACATCCGCCTCGACATCGTGCAGCACGACATGAAGGCCGAGATGGGCGCCTGCACCGTCGGCGAGCGCCGCCTGCTGGAACTGCTCGACAAGTACGGCCTGGAGAGCTACGAGGCGCACAAGCAGGCCCTCTTCGAGGCCACGCGCAAGATGATGGAAGCCGAGATCGCCAAGATCCCGAACGGGAAATACAGCGGCGAAGGCTACATCTACTACGACGGTCGCCACGAGGGCAGCAAGTTCACCATCCGCGTCGACATCGAGGTGAAGGACAAGCACATCAAGTTCGACTATTCCCGCACCGACGCCCAGACCAACGGCTTCGTGAACGGCACCTTCACCTCGAGCGCCTCGGCCACTATCCTCACCCTGCTGCAGATGGTGAACCCGGACATCCCGCACAACGAGGGCATGGTGCAGCCGATCGAGATCGTCATCCCCGAGGGCACGGTGCTCAACGCCGCCTACCCGAAGGCCACCACCTTCGGCAACCACCTCTGCCCGCCCAACGCCGACGCCATCCAGCGCGCGCTCAGCGCCGTGATGCCCGACCGCGTCACCGCCGGCTGGAACAATCTGCTCTGCTCTCTCACCACCGGCACCGACCCGGAAAAGAACGAGCAGTACGTCGACATCGGCTTCATGGGCCTGAAGGGCGGCTCAGGCGCCATGCTGGGCATGGACGGATACGACCATATCGGCATGATCGACGCCTCCGGCGGCGTGCTCGACCAGGACTACGAGATGTTCGAGCAGCAGACGCCGCACCGCCTGGTGAAGCACGAGCTGCTCACCGACTCGGCCGGCGCCGGCGAATGGCGCGGCGGCCTCGGCGTGGAAACGATTTTCGAGATCGGCTCCGAGGACACCCAGCTCGTCACCTTCGGCGACGGCGACTTCGAGCCGGCCTTCGGCCTCTTCGGCGGCAAGGACGCCGGCCTCAACTTCATCCGCCTGCACTACCCGGACGGCAGCACCGTAGTGCCGAAGAACAAGGACCTCATCACCGGCGTGCCGAAGGGCACCGTCTACCACCAGGTTGCCAGCGGGGGCGGCGGCTACGGGGATCCGAAGAAGCGAGACCGCAAGGTGCTCGCAGAAGAGGTGAGGAACGGCGTCATCTCGAAAGAGGCGGCGCTGCGGGATTACGGCTACAGCGAGTAGGCGGAATGAAACACTCTTTTGCAGCGTCCAGCGCTAGATCGTGCCGCCAGGGGGCCCTGCTCCGCTCATGTCCCCAGTCGGCGGCCTGCGGCCGCCGCCTCCTCCTTTACTTCGCTGCGCAGGGCACCCTACCGTCACGATCCGGACACGCGGCGCCGGTTTTCGGTTCCAAGGCGCCGGCGTATCCGGCCCGGGGTGTCGGGTGTCCGATTCCCGGAAGTAAAGGAGGGCGTAGGCAGGGTTTCGCGGAGCACTGCTCCGCGCTGCCGGAGCCGGCTTGCCATGCAGGGCAAGCCGTGGGCGGGCCAGCGCTTTATCGGCCCGGGGGACATGGAGGGAATCGGACACCCGGCAACCCGGGCACGCGACACCCTCAGGGAAACTAAGATGAACTTCGACCTGACCGACGAACAACGCCAAATCCGCGACACCTTCGCGCGTTTCTGCGACGAGCGCATTGCGCCGCAGGCGGCGGCGCTGGACGAGGCGCGCGCCTTTCCGCGCGCCCTCTTCCAGGAGCTGGCCGATCTCGGCTTCTTCGGCATGCGCTACCCCGAGGACGTCGGCGGCTCCGGCCTGGCCCTCACGGAGTTCGCCCTGGCACTGGCCGAGATCGCGCGCGGCTCGATGTCGCTCGCCGGCGCGGTGGCCATGCAGTCGCTGATGGGCACCAAATTCCTGCACATGCTCGGCAACGCCGACATCCTCGAGCGCCTGTTCAAGCCGGCGCTGCGCGGCGAGAAGATCGGCGCCATCTGCATGACCGAGCCGAACGCCGGTTCCGACCTCGATTCCATCGCCACCACGGCGAAGAAGGTCGACGGCGGCTATGTCATCAGCGGCCAGAAGACCTGGATCACCTCGGCGCCGCTGGCCGACTTCTTCACCGTCTTCGCCAAGGCCGGCGAGGAGAAGAAGCTGACCATCTTCCTGGTCGAGCGCTCTTTCAAGGGCCTCATCGTCGGCCGCGAGATCCACAAGATGGGCGTCTGGGCCCTGCCCACTTCGGAAGTCGCCTTCGACGAATGCTTCGTGCCCGACAGCCACCGCCTCTCGCAGGCGGAAGGCGACGGCGAGGGCCACCTGAGGAAGACGCTGGCCGAAATCCGCATCATCACCGGCGCCATGGGCCTGGGCGTGGCGCAGGCCGCGCTCGACGAGGCGGTGCGCTACGCCGCCGAGCGCAAGCAGTTCGGCAAGCCGATCAACCGCTACCAGGCCATCCAGTTCAAGCTGGCCGAGATGGCCACCGACCTCGAGGCGGCGAAGCACCTGGTGTACTACGCCGCCTGGCTGCGCGACGCCGGCCGGCCGCACCACAAGGAAGCCGCCATGGCCAAGTTGAACGCCACCGAGGCGGCCGCGCGCATCTGCGACCAGGCCGCCCGCGTGCTCGCCTCCTACGGCTACGCCATGGAATACCCGGTGCAGCGGTATCTCCGCGACGTGCGCTTCACGCTGATCGGCGGCGGCACGAGCGAGATTCTGAAACTCATCATTGCCAAGGAAGTGTCGTCATGATGGCGCAAAAGTCAGTCTCCGCCGCACGCCGGGCCGCCCCAAGTGCGGCGCTGCCAACCACATGGAGCCGCGTAGCGGCGAACAATCGTCACCCCCTTCCGCGGGAAGGGGGACGGGGGGAAGGCTCATGACCCAACGGCGAATCAAAGTGCTGCTGGCCAAGCCCGGCCTCGACGGCCACGACCAGGGCGCCAAGGTCGTCGTGCGCGCCCTCATGGACGCCGGCATGGAGGTCATCTACACCGGCCTGCGGCAGACGCCGGAGGCGGTCGCGCGCATGGCGCTCGACGAGGACGTCGACGTCGTCGCCCTCTCCAGCCTGGCCGGCTCGCACGTCCCCTTCTGCAGCAAGTTGAAGCCGCTGCTGGAAGCCAACCACCTGCAGGACAAGCTGTGGGTGATCGGCGGCAACCTGCCGGCGCAGGACCACGACGCCCTGCGCCGGCTCGGCTTTTCAGGAATTTTCCCGACGGGAGCCAAGCTCGACGCGATCGTCGATTACATTCGGGAACACGTCAAATGAACGATAGAGCCAAAGACGAACTGAAGCCGATCGCCAACGAGTCCGGCATCGAGGTCAAGCCGCTGTACACCGCGGCCGACGTCGAGGCGAGCGGGGGCATGGCCATGGTCGGCCAGCCGGGCGAATACCCCTTCACGCGCGGCATCCACCGCCTGATGTACCGCAAGCAGCCGTGGACCATGCGCCAGTACGCCGGCTTCGGCAACCCGGCCGACACAAACAAGCGCTTCAAATACCTCATCGCCAACGGCCAGACCGGGCTGAACGTCGCCTTCGACCTGCCGACGCAGATCGGCCTCGACTCCGACGATCCCCTGGCCGCCGGCGAGATCGGCCGCGTCGGCATGTCGGTCGACACCCTGCGCGACTTCGAGGTGGCCTTCGACGGCATCGACCTCAACAAGATCACCGTCTCGCTCACCATCAACGGCGCGGCGGCCATCCTCATCGCCATGTACCTGGCGATGGCCGAGAAGCGCGGCTACGACGTCAAGCAGCTGCGCGGCACGGCGCAGAACGACATCCTCAAGGAGTTCATCGGCCGCGGCACCTGGATCTTCCCGGTCGAGCCCTCGATCCGCCTGGTCGGCGACACCATCGAGTACTGCGCCGAGCACGCGCCGAAGTACAGCCCGGTCTCGGTCTGCGGCTACCACATCCGCGAATCCGGCGCCAACCCGGCGCAGGAAATGGCCTACGCCTTCTGCATCGCCAAGGCCTACGCCGACGACGTCATCAAGCGCGGCCTGCACGTCGACGAGTTCGCCGGGCGGCTGTCGTACAACTTCAACATCTTCGGCAACCTCTTCGAGCAGGTGGCCAAGTTCCGCGCCGGCCGCGGCCTCTGGGCGAAGATCATGAAGGAGCAGTACGGCGCCGAGAAGCCCGGCTCGATGTGGCTGCGCATGATCGCCGCCGGCGGCGGCGGCGGACTGACTTTCGAACAGCCCGAGGTGAACATCGTGCGCGGCGCCTACTACGCGCTGATCTCGGCGCTCTCCGGCACGCAGACCATGGCGCTTTGCTCGTACGACGAGGCCTACACCATCCCCACCGAGTACTCGGCGCGCATCTCGCTGCGCACCATGCAGCTACTGATCGAGGAGATGGGCCTCACCGAGACGGTCGACCCGCTCGGCGGCTCGTTCTACGTCGAGACGCTGACCAACCAGATGCGGCAGAAGATGGAGGAGATCATGGCCGAGGTCGATGCCCAGGGCGGCATCGTCAAGCTGGTCTCCGAGGGCGCCATCCAGTCCAAGGTCTCGGCCCAGGCCTACAAGATGCAGCGCGACATCGAGTCCGGCAGGTTCCGCAAGGTCGGCGTCAATTGCTACCGCAACGAGCAGGAGGAAGAGCATCCCGTCGAGTTCCACCCCTATAACGAGGAGGACACGCGGGTGCAGATCGCCGGCCTGAACAAGGTGCGCGCCGAGCGCGACCCGGCCAAAGTCTCGCAAGCGCTGGCGCGACTCTCCGCCGACGCTTCCGCCGGCCGGAACGTCATGCCGGCGCTGGTCGAGGCCGTCAAGGCCTACGCCACCGTCGGCGAGATGACCAACGAACTCGTCAAGATCTTCGACCGCTACCAGGAACCCATTCGCTTCTAGAAGGAAAAGGCATGACCGCACTCGACAATTACGTGGCGCCCACCAGCCTGGAGCAGGCCGTGGTGCAGCTGCAGGAACTCGGCGAGGTGACCATCCTCGCCGGCGGCACCGACCTGATGCCGCAATCGCACGCCGGGCGCGTGAAGTTCAAGCGCACGCTGATGAACATCCGCCGCATTCCCGAGCTGCACGGCATCGTCCGCGAGGGCGACGAGATCCGCATCGGCGCGCTGACGACCATCACCGAGTTGATGGAGCACCCGCTGGTGCGCGAGCACCTGCCGCTGCTGGTGGAGGCCGGCGACCATTTCGCCAGCGCGCAGATCCGCAACGCCGGCACGGTCGGCGGCAACATCTGCAACGCCTCGCCCGCCGGCGACACCCTGGTGCCGCTGATGGTGCTCGGCGCCCATGTCGAGCTGGCCTCCAAGCCCGACGACACGCTGTTCCGCCGCAGCATGCCGCTGCCGGAGTTCTTCGTCGGCCCGGGCAAGACGCGCCTCGCCCCGGCCGAGCTGCTCACCGCCGTGCGCGTGCCGATCCCGCCAAAGGGCTTCGTCGCCCGCTTCCACAAGTTCGGCACGCGTCCTGCGCTCGACATCTCGGCCATCTCGATCGGCGTCGGCGGCGTGCTCAAGAACGGCGTGTTCACCGACGTGCGCGTGGCCTTCGGCGCAGTGGCGCCAACGCCCGTGTGCGGCTGCGCCGCCCAGGAAGTGCTGGAAGGCAAAAGGCTCGACGCCGCCACCATCGCCGCCGCGGCCGCCGCGGCGCGCGACGAAGTGCATCCCATCTCCGACGTGCGCGCCAGCGCCTGGTACCGCAAGGAGATGATCCACAACATGACGAAGAGGATCCTCGAAGATGTCTCAGCAAACCATTAAGTTCACCCTCAACGGCGTGCCGACCCGCGTCACGGTGCCGGTGCAAATGAGCGCCCTCGAGATGATCCGCAATGTCGCCGGACTCACCGGCACCAAGTACGGCTGCGGCGAGGGCGAGTGCGGCGCCTGCACCATCCAGCTGGACGGCGTCTCGCTGAATTCCTGCCTGCTCTTCGCCGTCGAGTGCGATGGCCGCCAGGTGACCACGGTCGAAGGCCTGGCGGGCGATGCGCTCGGCCAGAAAATCGAGAAGGCCTTCGTCGAGGCCGGCGCCGTGCAATGCGGCTTCTGCACGCCGGGCATGGTGGTGCAGGCGCGTCAGCTGCTGGCGACAAACCCGCGGCCGAGCCGCGAGGAGATCCAGCGCGGCATCGAGGGCAATCTTTGCCGCTGCACCGGCTACGTGAAAATCATCGATGCAATAGAGGCGGCGAGCAAGGACAGCCTTCCCCCCGCCCCCCTTCCCGGGGAAGGGGGTGACGGTCGTTCGCTTCGCTCCGGGTTGAACAAGGAGTAATCAAATGCCCGAAGCCATCCAGAAAGACTCCCTCATCGGCAAGCGCATCACCAAGCTCGACGCGCCCGAGAAGGCCGGCGGCAAGACGCGCTACATCCACGACATCGACCTGCCCGGCCAGCTCCACGGCAAGATCCTGCGCTCGACGCGCATCCACGCCCTGATCAAGCGCATCGACACCGCGGCGGCGAAGGCGCTGCCCGGCGTGCATGCCGTGATCACCGCCGCCGACGTGCCCTACCAGCGCCCGATCGGCGTCGCCAAGGACCACTTCCCACTCAAGACCGACCGCGTGCGCAGCCTGCGCGACGAGATCGCCGCCGTGGCGGCCGAGACCGAGGCCATCGCCGAAGCGGCGCTGAAGCTGATCAAGGTCGAGTACGAGGACCTGCCGGTCCTCTCCGACCCGAACGACTCGCTCAAGCCGGGCGCGCCGCTGATCCACCCCGAGCCGCACGGCGCCACCGCCAAGCACGACCACCTCAAGCAGGCGCAGGGCATTGCCTACCTCGGCAAGCCCGACAACATCGCCATGGTCTTCGACTACCAGCAGGGCGACGTCGCCCAGGGCGAGCGCGAATCCGACGTGGTGCTCGAGCACACCTTCCACCTTCACTACGTCACGCACTGCTGCATGGGGGTGTCCGGCATCATCGCCGAGTTCGACTCCTCGGGTAACCTGCTGATGAACTCCAACACCCAGGTGCCCTTCCTGCACAAGCGCGAGTTCGCCGAGATCCTCAACATGGACCCGGCGCGCATCCGCATCATCCAGCCGCCGATCGGCGGCGGCTTCGGCTCGAAGCTCGACATCTATCCCTTCGAGCCGATCACGGTGTTCCTCGCCAAGGCCACCGGCCGCCCGGTCAAGCTAGTCTTCACACGCGAGGAGGAATTCCTCGCCTCGCCGACGCGCCAGCCGGTGATCCTCACCCTGCGCTCCGGCTGCAGGAAGGACGGCACGCTGACCTTCCGCACGGTGAGCACCCTGCACGACAACGGCGCGTACACCTCGTGGGGCGCGACGACGCCCTTCGTCATGATGCAGACCATCTCCTCGCTCTATCGCGTGCCGCACTGCCTCTACCACACCAAGGCGGTGTACACGAACAACCCCTACGCCGGCTCCTTCCGCGGCTACGGCAACCTGCAGGCCACCTTCGCCGTCGAGCAGCACATGGATATGATGGCCGCGGCGATCGGCATGGATCCGCTCGCCTTCCGCCTGAAGAACGCCCAGGACCCCGGCGAAGTGACGCCGCAGGGCATGCACTTCAAGAGCTGCGGCTTCAAGGAGTGCCTGACCACCGCCGCCGAGGCGAGCGGCTTCCAGGCCAAGTTCAAGGCCAACGAAGCCGACAAGGCCAAACCCGGCCGCTTCAAGCGCGGCGTCGGCATGGCCTCCATGCTGCACGTCGGCGGCGGCGCCAAGATCTACCCGTCCGACGGCTGCGGCACCATCTTAAAGATGGACGACTTCGGCTCGGTGACGCTGATCACCGGCGCCTCCGAGATCGGCCAGGGCTCGGAGACGGTGCTGGCCCAGCTCGTCTGCGAGGAGCTCGGCGTGCCGCTCTCCGCCGTGCGCGTCATCAACAACGACACCGAGATCACGCCCTGGGACGTCGGCGTGCACGCCTCGCGCACCACCTTCATCGCCGGCAACTCGGCGATCGGCGCGGCGAAGAAGGCGCGCGGCAAGATCCTCGACGCCGCGGCGAAGATGGCCGGCCTCGACGCCGCCGACCTCGACCTGCGCGCCGGCCACATCGTCGAGGCGAAGAGCGGCACGGTGGTGATGACCCTGGCCAAGCTGCTGCGCCAGCTGCATTTCAGCGACAAGGCCGAGCTGGTGATGACCTCCTTCTACTACGAGCCGCCGTCGAAACACCAGGACAAGCACTTCAAGGGCGACGTCTCCGCCGCCTACGCCTGGGCGACGCAGGTGGTCGAAGTCGAGGTGGACACCGACACCGGCATCGTGCGCCTGCTCAAGGTCACCGGCGCCCACGACGTCGGCCGCATCCTCAACCGCCTCGGCCTCGAGGGCCAGATCGAGGGCGGCATCGTCATGGGCCAGGGCTACGCGCTGACCGAGGAGCTGATGGTCGAGAACGGCGTCGTGCGCAACCCCGGCTTCCGCGACTACAAGCTGGTCACCGCGCCGGAAATCCCCGAGATGGACGTGCGCTTCATCGAAACCATGGACGGCGAGGGCCCGCAGGGCGCCAAGGGCGTCGGCGAGGCGCCGGCGATCTGCATCGCCGCGGCCACCGCCAACGCCATCCACAACGCCACCGGCGTGAGGATCATGGCCCTGCCCTTCACTCCGGAAAAGGTGTATCGGGCGCTGCATGCGGCGCGAAAGGAAGCCGCGTGATGACGCGGCCTTTCCCCCTCTCCCCCAACCCCTCCCCCCGCTGTGGGGAGGGGGGCGTCGTATGAAACGCCGCACCGTCCTCTCGATGGAGCAGGCGCTGTCACTGCCCTATGCCACGCTGCGTTTCGCCCAGCTCGGCTGGCGCGTCATCCGCATCGAGTCGACGCCGGCCGGCGACGGCCTGCCGGGCGATCCCAACCGCTACATCGGCGGCAAGGTGGCGGACGACGACCGCCGCAGCTACTTCATCGCGCCCAACGTCGGCAAGGAAGCCATCGCGCTGAACCTGAAGGAGCCGCAGGGTCAGGCGCTGCTGCGCAAGCTGCTCGTGGAACTCGACGTCGACGTCTTCTGCTGCAACACCGTGCCGCGCCGCTACCGGCAGCTCGGCATCGACTACGAGACGCTCGCCGCCGCCAAGCCGGATCTCATCTGGGCCGGCATCTCGGCCATGGGGCCGGACTATCCCGATGCCCCCGGCTACGATCCGGTGATCCAGGCCATGGCCGGCTACATGGAGCTGACCGGCCCGGCCGACGGCCCGCCGACGCTCTCCGGCGTGCCGATCGTCGACCTCAAGGCCGGCGACGAGGTGTACGCCAACGTCATGCTGGCGCTGGCCGAGCGCGCCGAGACCGGCCGCGGCATGCGCATCGACGTCTCCATGCTGCAGGCGGCCGCTTCCTGGCTGATCACCACCCTGCCCCTGCTCGACTTCGACTGCCAGCCCAACGAGATCACGCGCTGCGGCAACGAGCACCGCAAGTTCATCCCGACCAACGTCTATCCGACCTCGGACGGCTTCATCTACATGGCCATCGGCAGCGACGTGCAGTGGAAGCGCCTGACCGAGATTCCCAAGTTCGCCGCCGTCGGCTCGCCGGCGCGCGCCACCAACGAGGGGCGCCACCAGGAGCGCGAGGCCATCCACCGCGACATGGCGGCGGAGACGCGCAAGTACGCGACGGCCGAGATCGCCGCCGACTTCCGCCAGGCCACCATCCCGCACGCGCCGATCCACGACATCCCGGCCGTGCGCAAGCTGGACGCCGTGTCGCGCAAGCTGACTTTGACGCGCATGCCCGGCGGCAAGGAAGTGCACATGCAGCCGATGGCAGTGGATCTCCCCGCCGTGTCCCCCAAGGGGACTTCCTTCGGTGCGTCGCAGGAACTGACTTTTCCGCCGAAGTACGGCGAGCACACCCGCGCCGTGCTGAAGGAAGCCGGCTGCAAGCCGGAAGAAATCGCCAAGCTCGAACAAGATCGCATCATCGCCTGACCATGACGACACAGAACCCGCTCCTGCACACACCCGCCCGCCCGCTGCCCAAGCACGTCGCCATCATCGGCGCCGGCACCATCGGCCCCGACATCGGCTACTACCTGAAGAGCGCCCTGCCGCAGATCCGCCTGACCCTGGTCGACGTGAATCAGGCCGCCATCGACAAGGCGCTGCAGCGCTGCCAGGACTACGCGAAAAAGGCCGTCGCCCGCGGCAAGATGGGCGAGGCGCAGGCCGCTGCCGTCGTCGCCGACATCGAGGGCACGACGGACTACGCCCGGCTCGCCGACTGCGACTGGGTCATCGAGGCGGCGACCGAGAACCTGCCGCTGAAGCGCCGCATCTTCGCCCAGGTGGAGGCCGTCGTGAGGCCGGATGCGCTGATCACCTCCAACACCAGCTCGCTGCCGGCGGCGCGCATATTCTCGGAACTGAAGCACAAGGGCCGCGCCACGGTCACCCACTTCTTCGCGCCGGCCTGGCGCAACCCGGCGGTGGAAGTCATCGCCTGGGAGAAGACCGACCCGGCGGTGGTCGACTGGCTGCGCTGGCTGTTCTGCGCCACCGGCAAGGTGCCGCTGGTCACCTCGGACGCCGTCTGTTTCATGCTCGACCGCATCTTCGACAACTGGTGCAACGAGGCGGCGCTGCTGCTCGACCGCGCCACCGCCGCCGAGATCGACAGCGTGGCGTCTGAATTCGTGCACGCCGGCCCCTTCTTCGTGCTCAACCTCGCCCGCGGCAACCCGATCATCACCGAAACCAACACCCTGCAGGCCGAGGAGGAAGGCACGCACTACACGCCGGCGCCGATCTTCCGCTCGGTCGACACCTGGGTCACCGTGCCGCCCGGCAGGAAGGTCGACGTCGCGCCCGAGACGAAGGCGGCGATCCGCGACCGCCTGCTCGGCATCCTCTTCTCGCAGTCGGTGGACATCCTCGACCGCTCCATCGGAGAGCCGGCCGACCTCGACCTCGGCTGCCGCACGGCGCTCGGCTTCAAAAAGGGCCCGCTCGAACTGCTGCGCGACCTCGGCGAGCCGGAGGCCGGCCGCATCCTGCAGCGCCTGGCCAGAGAGCGCCCCGGCATGCCCTGGCCGAAGCGGCCCTATGCCGCCTACCAGGATTTCTGGCGCCACGTGCTGGTCGACGACATCGAGTGCGTCAAGGTCATCACCCTGCGCCGGCCCGAGGCGATGAACGCCCTGCACGACGAACTCACCGACGAGGTGCTCGCCGTCATCCGCAAGTTCGAAGCCGACCCGAAGGTCAAGGGCTTCGTCCTCACCGGCTACGGCGCGCGCGCCTTCTGCGCCGGCGCCGACATCGGCCGCTTCCCCTCCATGCTCGGCGACGCCAGGGCTGCGACGCAGTACGCGCGCGACTGCTCGCGACTGCTGGTGCACCTCGACGCCATGCAGAAGCCGGTGGTGGCGGCGCTCAACGGCATGGCGCTCGGCGGCGGCCTGGAACTGGCGATGCGCTGCCACGGCATCGTCGCCGTTAAGGACGCCTGGATGCAGCTGCCGGAGATCACGCTCGGCATCGTGCCGGGCATCGGCGCCATGGTCGTGCCCTACCGCCGCTGGCCGCAGGCCGCCGCCACCTTCCACGGCATGCTGCGCCGCGCCGAGAAGCTCAAGGCCGTCGAGGCCCACAAGCTGGGCGTGGTGGACGCCCTCGCCGACGACCTGCCCGGCCTGATCCGGGCCGCGGTGGCGCGCGTGCAGGCGCTGGCCGGCCAGCCCTCGCCGATCGCCCGGGGAGCCGTGGCTCTGGCACCCATGGAGAAGATCGAGGCGATCGCCGCCGGAGGCCCACCGCTGTCGCAGGAGATCATGGGCATCCTGGAGAAGGCCGTGCGCGACGCCGCATCCGCCCTGTCGCTGGCGCAAGCTCTGGAGATCGGTTATCGTGCCTTCGGCGCCAGCGCCTGCACAGCTGCAGCGCGCGAGGGCATCGGCGCCTTCCAGGAGGGCCGTAAACCGGATTTCAGCCGCACCGCTTGATGCCGTACCCTTGACATGGATTTAATCTGTTACACAATATAGCCAACGGATCACGAAAAACGTAACACTTAAACAAGTTGTCCGTTCTAACCAAAGGAGGATCGAAATGAAGAAGCTTGCATCGCTCGCCGCCGCCCTGCTGGCCGGCGTCATCGCCTGGGCGCCCGCCCAGGCACAGACCACCCTGACCATCTCGTCTTGGCTGCCGCCCAGCCACATCATCACCAAGGACATGCTCATGGGCTGGGCCAAGGAAGTCGAGACCGCCACCCAGGGTCGCGTCAAGTTCCGCCTGCTGCCGAAGGCCGTGGCCAGTCCGCCCGGCACCTTCGACGCCATCCGCGACGGCCTCGCCGACGTGTCGATCTCCGTGCACGGCTACACCCCCGGCCGCTTCCCGATGACGAAGATGGCCGAGTTCCCCTTCCTCGGCGATTCCGCCGAGGCCATCTCGGTGGCCTACTACCGCACCTACATGAAGCACATGGCCAAGCTCGACGAGCACAAGGGCATCGTCATGCTCGGCCTGATGACCCACGGCCCCGGCCAGATCTACATGACCAAGCAGAAGGTCACATCCCTGTCCGAGATCGCCAACCAGAAGATCCGCGTCGGCGGCGGCGTGGTGGTGGACATCACCAAGGCGATGGGCGCCGTGCCGCTGCTCAAGCCCGCCTCGGAAACCTTCGAGATCCTCAAGAGCGGCATCGCCGACGGCATCTTCTTCCCGAAGGATTCCGTGCCGGCCTTCAAACTGGTACCCCTGGTCAACCACATGACGGTGATTCCCGGCGGTTTGTACAACGTCAGCTTCTTCCTCGGCATGAACGAGGCCAAGTTCAAGGCGCTGCCCAAGGCTGACCAGGACGCCATCCTGAAGGTCTCGGGCGAGAACTACGCGCGCATGGCCGGCAAGGTCTGGGACCGCGAGGACGATGCGGGCCTGAAGGCGATGCAGGGCGAGAAGATCATCATCCGCAACGCCAGCCCCGAATTCGTCGCCGAGATCAAGTCCAAGACCGATCCGCTGGAGAAGGCCTGGTACGACGAGGCCAAGGCCAAGGGCATCGACGGCGCCGCGGTGATGGCCGAGTTCCGCGCCGAGATTCAGAAGCTTTCCAAGAAGTAAGCGGTGTCAGATCTGTCCACGAGTCCCGGCGGCCCGATCCTGGGCCGCTGGGAGAAACCCTTCGAGATGCTGCTGGGATCGGCCATGGCGCTGATCCTGGCCTGCATCATGCTGCTCACTTGCGTGGATGTCGCCGGCCGCTATGTGTTCAACGAACCGGTGCCGGGGGCGCTGGAAGTCACCGAGATCATGATGGGCGCGCTGATCTTCGCCTCGCTGCCCCTGGTGACCCTGCGCAACCAGCAGGTCACCATCGATCTGTTCGCGCACCTCATCCCGGGGTTCGTCAGGCCCGCGCTGCAAGCGGTCATTCAGATTGCCAGCGGGCTCTGCATGGCGGTGATCTCCTGGCGCCTGTGGGTCAAGGCCGGCCAGATGATCCAGCAGGGCGACACGACGGCGGTGCTGCAACTGAAGGTCTGGCCGCTGGTCTATTTCATGAGCACGCTGGCGACCGCGACCGCGCTGATTCTTTTTCTCATGATCCGTCAGAAGGACGCCGCGGGCGGCTCCGGCGAAGTCTAGGTAAACAAAAATGCAAGAAGCACTCATCGCCTTCGCCGTCATGCTGGGGCTGACGTTCCTGCGTCTGCCCATCGCCTTTTCCATGGCGCTGGTCGGCTTCCTCGGTTTCACCTACTTGGTGAACATCAATGCGGCGTTCTCCATGGTCGGCTCGGTGGCCTTCGAGACCGGCATGTCCTATACGCTTTCGATCGTGCCGCTATTCATCCTGATGGGCAATCTGGTGACCAAGGCCGGCCTCTCGGCCGAACTCTATCGCGTCTCCTACGCCTTTCTCGGCCACCGCCGCGGCGGCCTGGCGATGGCCACCATCCTCGCCTGCGGCGGCTTCGGCTCCGTCTGCGGTTCGAGCCTCGCCACCGCCGCCACCATGGCCAAGGTGGCCATGCCCTCGATGCGCCAGTACGGCTATTCGGACGCCCTGGCGGCCGGCTCGATCGCCGCCGGCGGCACGCTGGGCATCCTCATCCCGCCCAGCGTGGTGATGGTGATCTACGGCATCCTCACCGAGACCAACATCGGCAAGCTGTTCATCGCCGGCATCCTGCCCGGGCTGGTCGCCATCGCCTGCTACATTGCCGCGGTGGCGGTGACGGTGCGCGTCGATGCCAAGGCCGGACCGCGCGGCGAGCGAGTGTCCTGGCACGAGCGTCTCGCCGCCATCGGCGACGTCTGGGGCGTGCTGATCCTCTTCCTCGTCGTCATCGGCGGCATCTACGGCGGCATCTTCACGCCGACCGAGGCGGCCGGCATCGGCGCCGGCGGCGGGCTGGTTTTCCTGCTGGCGCGCCAGGGCTTCGACTGGCGCATGCTGCGCGTCATCCTGGTGGAGAGCGCCATCACCACCGGCATGATCTTCACCATCCTGATCGGCGCCCTGATCTTCGCCAACTTCATCAATATGACCGGCATGCCGCAGGAACTGACGCAGTACGCCGAACATTTCCGCGAGACGCCGATCCTGGTCATCATCGCCATCCTGGTGATCTACTTCCTGCTCGGCTGCGTGCTGGAAAGCATGTCGATGATATTGCTCACGGTGCCGATGTTCTACCCGCTGGTGGCCCACCTCGGCTACGACCTGATCTGGTTCGGCATCATCGTCGTCGTCGTCACCGAGATCAGCATGATCACGCCGCCGGTCGGCCTCAACGTCTTCGTGCTGCGCAGCGTGCTGCCGGACGTGCCGACGCGAACCGTGTTCCGCGGCGTCATGCCCTTCATCGTCGCCGACATCGTGCGCCTCGGCATCCTGGTCGCCTTTCCGGGGATCACGCTGTACCTGACGCAGTTCGTCAAATAACCAAGCTGGTCCGGACTTGCCTGCGGGCGGGCTTGGGCTAGAATGATTTGTATACTGTACGCAAAGGAAACCGCCCATGACGCTGGCGCCGGTGACACTCGAGGACAAGTACAGGCTCGACCATGGCCGGGTGTTCCTCACCGGCGTGCAGGCCCTGGCCCGCCTGCCCATGCTGCAGCAGGCGCGCGACCGCGCCGCGGGGCTCAACACCGCCGGCTACGTCTCCGGCTACCGCGGTTCGCCGCTCGGCGGCCTCGACACCGCACTGCACGATGCGCGCGCCTTCCTCGCGCAGCACAACATCAAGTTCCAGCCGGGCGTGAACGAGGACCTCGCCGCCACCGCCGTCTGGGGCACGCAGCAGCTTCATCTCTTTCCCAAACCCCAGGTCGACGGCATCTTCGCCATGTGGTACGGCAAGGGACCCGGCGTCGACCGCTGCGGCGACGTCTTCAAGCACGCCAACTACGCCGGCACGGCGAAGCACGGCGGCGTGCTGCTGATCGCCGGCGACGACCACTCGGCGCGCTCCTCCGCCGTCGCCCACCAGAGCGAGCACATGTTCTCGGCCTGCGGCATCCCGGTGCTGGCGCCGGCCGGCCTGCAGGACTACCTCGACCTCGGCCTGCACGGCTGGGCCATGTCGCGCTACTCCGGCTGCTGGGTGGCGATGAAGACCACCTCCGACACCGTCGAGAGCTCGGCCACCGTCGAGGTCGATCCGCAGCGCGTTGTCATCCGACTGCCGGAGGATTTCACGCTGCCGCCCGACGGCGTCAACATCCGCTGGCCCGACCCGCAGCTGGTGCAGGAGCACCGCATGCACGAGTCGAAGGTGTATGCGGCCCTCGCCTACGCCCGCGCCAACAAGCTCAACTACCTGGTCTACGACAGCCCGCGGCCGCGGCTGGGCATCATCGCCTGCGGCAAGGCCTACCTCGATGTGCGTCAGGCGCTCGACGACCTCGGCATCGATGCCAACGTCGCCGCCGACATCGGCCTGCGTCTCTACAAGGTCGGCATGCCCTGGCCGCTCGAGGCCGACGGCGTGCGCCACTTCGCCGAGGGGCTGGAGGAGATCCTCGTCGTCGAA